>CAVSYG010000001.1:0-273951 GCA_963732055.1 uncultured Bacteroidota bacterium
TGAAACCGATAGTGGCTGGCAGACTGTGCTTTTTTCCACTGCTGTGCCCATTAAAGCAAACACGATGTACGTTGCTGCCTATCATAGCAGCCTGGGAAATTATTCTGCAACCTTCTACGGTTTAAAAAATGCCATAACAAATGGTCCGCTGACTGCCCTGGCCGACAGTACACTGGGATTAAATGGTGTATTGAGATATACCGATATCCTTGATTTCCCCATCTATGGGTTCAAATCCAGTAACTATTGGGTGGATGTGTTAGTAGTCTATTAAACAAGCCGGTTTAATCCTTTTAAAAACTTCTTAATCCTTTTTTCAGTTCTTCCATAAAATACGGATGTAAAAGATGCCTGTAAAAATCATCTTCTGTGAACTCCGAAGAAGAGCTTCCTTTTAGATTCATCAGGCAATTCAAACGCCATATACAACCGTCCTCTGTAATGGCCGTTATGTTCATATCGGTATATGGTGGCTTATCATCTGTGATATACGATTCTCCGGTAATGGTATACTGCCGGTCAATATGTTGTATATCAAATTGTCCCATCCTTGAGTATTTGAGTGGTAATCTACGATATCAACTTTACTGTTCGTATTTAACAAGAAATTTAAATGTAAAAATAATGCCCGAGTGTAAGATTACCTAATATTAGAATTTATCGCTCGATTTCGAATTGAACGGGCATACTTTGTTATATTCAGCTTTTAATAAATGATGGGGTATCAGGTATATGTTATAGAGCTGTCAAAACGGGTCTTTACAGAAAATACAAAATTTCGAACGGCCAATCCACAATTTAACGGGGTGCTTGAATGCCTTTATGTGGGCATGACCAGCAAGACACCGGCAGAGCGGTTTAAACAGCATAAAACCGGGTATGTAAACAAGAAGGGGCATAAACTATCTGCCAATATTGTTCAGAAATACGGAATCTATTTACGTCCCAGCCTGTACGACCATATCAATCTGAAACCGATGACAAGACAACAGGCTTTGATCATGGAGGAAAAACTGGCGCTGGATTTAAGAAGGCAGGGCTATGCAGTTTGGTACAATTGATATGAGCGGGTTCTGAAAGATCATTAGATCCTGGTTTCTTTCCGAAGAATCATATTCCATTGACCCTTTAGAGAATCAGCAATATGAAAAAGCTTTTAGAAATTATCCTGATGGTATTAGTAAGCTTAAGTTTTATTCTTGTTTCGTTAGCTAAATGGAGGCTTTTAAGACACTTGATATTATAATCCAATGGATCTTTATTTACTCTTGACATAGAAAAATGAGACTTTGTTTTCTTTGTCGTCATACGTCACCACTTCCTTTTTCCTGTTAAATTCAAAATAACTCAATAAAGCAAAATCTCCTGCGCAAGCCATGGTGTGTATCATAAGCGTGGTGAACAACGTGACTTTCCACACTTCGCCGGTTAAAAATGAAGTAATTAATAGTGCCAAAGAAATGATAAGGAACGGAGCAAGTGCAACTATTATAAATTCCCGTTTATTTGTTACAAACTTATCTGCGATGGCCAAAAAGTAAAAGCTTTTTAAATTAGCATCAAATGATGTCTGTTTTGCTCCTTGTGATTTATAGGCCAGGGCATGGATCCATTCGTGAAAGGGGATTAAAGCAATAGTGAGCAGGACCCCCAGTAAAATCTGAAACAGTATCTGAATGATGCCGTAGCTACCCGAATGGTAAATCTTTATACAAAAGAAAATAAGAAGTGAAAAGGAGACGATAGTACTTATATAGTAAAATGATGAAAACCATGTGCGTTTATGGAGGAATTTTCTTACAAAGGGCACAATGTCCATATGGTTCATTTCGTCCAGAAGGACGTAACCATTTTCTTCCAGGTCTTCTGGTTTCAAATTAGTTGGCAGCTTTTAAATTGATGCGATAAACTTCTGTAAGCAATTTGCCAGATGATTTTAAAATTACTTTTTTTTAAATGGAAAGTCTTTTCTAACCTTTGCTAAATAAATTAGTAATCATGCCCGAAAGCAGAAAGCCTTTTCATGGTATCCATCAAATACATTCCATGAAGAAGACAAATACCTTCCTTCATTTTTTATAGATTTTGAACACTATGGAAAAATAATTCGCGCGAATTACGGCCAAATAAACAGGATCGGGGATATTACCAGGTTACTTTAAATAATGTGTTCTTAGCTCATATACATTCAGCGGATGGAGTATGGAAGGATTTTTTAGGAGTAACAAATGAAATGTATGGGATAGTTGGAAAATTAATCGAAGGACATACATGAAAGCACATATATCCCTTTCTCAGAACTCATGTCATACCGAAAAATTCCTCCATGGCAGGCTCCGGAAACCTATATCCTGAGCGGAATACTGAAAGAAGTACAGGCCGCTGGCCATCCGGGTCAATAAAAATTATTTAAATGTTAAAATGAATTCAGCAGGCGGTCGATTTATTGACCGTTTTTTGTTTTTTTGACGACACAAATGGCCGGCTTGTCGATACATCGATTTGATCTCCTCACGCTGATGGTATTTTTGTAGTAGAACCAGTCAAATAATTTATTAATCAATAAATCTAAAATTATGTTTTTCTCAATCATTTTAATAAGGATCCTGTTCGCTGCAAGTATGGTGTTTGTAATAGGATATGTATTTGGAAATTTTTCAAAAACAAAGACATTGGCGATAATCAGTAAGGTGGCGGCGATACTGTCCATTGTATTGTTCATTGCTGCAAATGGTATTTTGATGCATTTCGGCGGTTGGCATCGTGGTTATCATAATCAGTATAATTGTCACAATGTGTCAACGGATTCAACTATTTTAAAATAATAAATATGAACCTACTTTCTCAGCGTCTTCAATTGTATTTTTAGTTGGCTGCTCATTTTTTCGATAGCAATGGTAAAGGCGATACTGCTGATCGATTTTATATGTTTAACAAAGTAGGGAAATGTTTCTTTCGGATAGACAGATACATTTCGCGTAAAGTCCACCCGACTCCCTTTTGGACATAATATTCTTTGTCCGACAGGAGCGCCGTTACCAGTTTTTCAATTTTATTAAACGAAAGGTGAGTTTTTTTTGTGCGGCTATAATATAACAATGAAACAACCGATTGCCTGCGTTTCCATAGATCGGGATCCTTATTCCATTTCTTTAATTGTGCATATACTTTCGCAGGATCCACAACAAGAACCTTTGTATAGATTTTAGCCAGTGCGTCGCACAGGGGCCAGTCATCCACCTGATCCTGCCATTTCTCGATGACCGGCCACATAGCTTGTAAGGCACCGGGTTTATTCATGTTTTGTTCCAAGAAAAAGAACGCGTGTACCCTTACCCAGAAATCATCCAAATTTCCCCACATGGTCCCATATAGCCAATTGTTGTTCTAAAGAGCTGTTTGAAAAAGAGTAAGAATGTTTTGATGCTTTTCGGTGCGTAGGGACATTGCCTGTAACGGAAGGATATGTTGAATGACTTCCTGCCGTTGATTATTCATATCATAAATGTAAGGCCTGGTTTTTTCGTTTAATTTCTTAAAGTAATTCATGAACAAGTTTGTTTCCTGATTGTTGATTTGTAGCGAATTTAAATAGCTTAAGATCCTTTCAGAAATTAAAACAAAAGGAAAATGGATACAAAAGGTAAAGTTGCCCTGATAACAGGAGGCAGCCGGGGACTGGGAAAAAATATGGCATTGGCCATTGCCAAAAAAGGAATTGACGTAATACTTACTTATAATTCCAACAAAGAAGCGGCCGACAAGGTTGTTTCCGAAATAGAATCGCTTGGACAAAAAGCGGTCGCTTTTCAGCTGGACACAAGTAAAATAAATGGGTTTGATAACTTTCGTCAAACATACAACGGAGTATTTACAAGAACATACGGAGCCCCAAAATTGATTTTCTTATCAATAACGCAGGAACGGCCTTGTATGCATTGGCCACCGAAACTTCCGAAAAGCAGTTAGACGACATTTTCAATATTCATTACAAAGGTGTGTTTTTCTTAACGCAAAAATTTTTGCCATACATCAATGACGGAGCGGAATTATCAATATTTCATCTGGCCTGGCGCGACTGACATTCCCGGTTCTTCTGTTTATGCTTCCATGAAGGGAGCAGTTGAAGTTCTTACCCGCTATCTGGCGAAAGAATTAGGGGAAAGAAAAATTCGAGTAAATATAGTAGCACCGGGAGCTATTGAAACCGATTTTGGTGGTGGCCGCACACGTGACAACAAGGAAATTAATGCACGCATTGCAGGTCTTACAGCCTTGGGTCGCGTCGGTTTGCCTGATGATATTGGTGGTGTGGTTGCATTTCTCTGCAACAAAAGATGCTTATTGGATAAATGGACAACGCATTGAAGTTTCGGGTGGGCAGGCATTAAACCTAACAATCATGAACAGTATCAACAACATTATTGCCGAACTTGAACTGGCAGATCAGTAAAATCAGAATTTGAACATAATTGACATATTCATTTTTTTCTATGTAGAAATATTTGCTCAATTTCAATTAAACTAAGTCAGATAATTACATTCATGTAAATAACAGTGCGGGCTTGTATTTTGCTATCTATGGTCTTGTGATAGTGGGTCGTACTCTAATAATACCTTTTATTGATCTAATTCCAGATTGTTAATGAGCAAACAAAGCCGGTTTTTAATTCCCCTTCTCATACTGATACCTTCATTGTTAATCGCTCAACAAAAAGATACGCTGATTAAAAAGCTGGATAGCCTGACCAATAAAACAGATAGTGTTGGCGGCAAACAAAAAAACGTTATCGTTCCGGAAGCTTATAATGAAACTACCAAAATTACAACCGGGGTGTATTTTACCTTACTGATAAGTGACGTAAAGCAGCAGTGGACTGCTCCATTCAGGGCCACCGGTAGTGACTGGATAAAAGTAGGAGGTTTTGCAGCATTTATAACAGCTGTTTCACTATTTGCCGATAAGCCTATAAACAAGTTTGCCGTAAATATCCGAAATGAAAACAGTACGGCGGTTTCAGTCAGTACCTACGTAACCAACTTCGGCGGAGCATACGAGGCATATACCCTGGCGGCCTTTGCAGCCTATGGCTATATTTTTAAAAAGAAAAAACAAAAACCACCACCTGGCTTGCAACGCAGGCCTATCTGTCAGCGGCGTTAATAGAAACCACGATGAAGTATTTGACAGGCAGACAGCGTCCGTCTTACTACGATCCTGTTACCCATCAGAATAATAACATATTTCATGGCCCTTTTTATCAGTTTACAACAGATAAAAACGGAACAAACCCCCGCCAGATTCCTATACATCCTTTCCGTCGGGTCACACCACCGTAGCATTTGCTGCTGCAACCGTTTTTGCGATGGAATATAAAGACACCAAATGGGCGCCCATACTTGCTTACTCCGTTTCTTCTTTGATTGGACTGAGCAGGATTATGCAAAATGCGCACTGGGCCTCTGATGTGCTGGTGGGTGCGGCCCTTGGTTACCTATGCGGAAGACAGGTAGTAAATAACTATCACCGATATGCGAAATTGGAAAATGCAAAAAAGAAAAACACGCTCAGTTTCAGCTTAAATTATATGGATGGCGTAATAATGCCGGGGATTGTTTATAGATTCAGGTAGATCGCATCCGTCATGCTAATTGTAGTGCCCTTTCCGCTGCGGGTCTTCCCAATAAAACATGAGAAATATTCTTTGTTCCGAGTGTACAAAACGTTGAGTCTCAAAAGAGCGCTGGGAATGGTTATTAAAATACACGTCATGTTCCATGCCGAAACTGAGATCTCTGAACAGATGCACCGTTATCCTGGGTTTTATCATTTGAATGACATTTGTTCCAAGTGTCCCTGGACGTTTCTCATCATTGCCGGTATTATCAAACGCATGAATCAATACCAATAATACCAGAAACTGAGGGTCGCGTATTTTCCAATAGTAACGCCTGTTTCCATTTTACCCTGTACTCCATAGGCAAAACGGTAGTCACGGGACTGTGCAGTGTCAGACACAGGACCTACGCTGCGCCCCCGAAAGGCACAACTCCCAGGTGAAAATTGGTATACAGATTGGTTTTTTTACTTAACGGTAATTTCGTAAGCAATCCGCCGCCAAAAGAGGTGGTTGCCAATTCAAATATTTGCGTGTCGAAGTAATCATAATAGTGGAATAGACCGTAAAGCATCTCTATTTTACCCAGTTTCGCATTCCCGGCAAATAAATTTCCATAGCCTGTTATATTATCAACTATTTTTCTTCCCTCGCCAAAATTCAATTCAGTGCGAAACCTGAAAACATCAAAAGGCTTTCTCGGACGCACCTCAAACGGATTGCCATAGTCAAGCTGCAGATTCATCATGTAAACATTTTGCCCTGAGAAAAGTTTTAGGCTTTGGTTATTTACAGAATGAACACCTGCGTAAAAAGTAATGTTCAGAGGTTCCGTTTGATAAACTTCCTTATTGGTTCTCCTAAAAGTTTTTCCCTGAAAAAGACGGTTTATACCTCTTATCGGATCTACCAGTCCTGCAAAGATTTCCCGAAAGACCCTTTCACTTCCTACCGCGCGGTCATCCAGGATATTTGAGCTTAACCGGTACATGACTTCACCCAAAGCGATTCCGTCGAAAGTTGTATTGATCAGGTCTTCGCGTTCCGGCGTCACCTTTTCGCCAAAGATTTTCCACATGTAACTCCCGTAAAACACAAAGGGGGCGGATTGCCAATAACTATACCCGTTAGAACGCGCTGCATTAAAATAAAAACTGCCCGTCATAGGATGTGAAAGAAAATTATTTCCAAACCTGTCCTGATCCCATTCCCATCCACTTCCCCAGGGAAAACCGGCCGATATGGTTCTTCTTCCAGGTATGAAAATCGACCTTCGCAAATTCGAGATTAAAAACGGATCTATCCACTATATTCAGAACTACATTCATAGCAACTACCTGTAGTGCGGGATTCAAAATGGAGGATTTTTTGTTGTATTGGGGATCATCGTCAAGAAGATCATTGTATCTGTTTTTTTTTGTGGAGTCGATATGTGCTGATTTTTTGGGCACATTTCCTGCACCTGCAGAGTCGGAATAGAGGAGAATCTGACGCTTTCTGATATCTTTCAATTGTTGTTCAATATTACCCTTAGAAGGGACTATAGTATCCGCATCCGGATGAATCTGAGCAAAAAGGTGCGTTGAAAAGAAGGTGAGTGCAAAGAAGATGATGGCGGTTGTTTTCATTTTTACCGGGTTCGTTTATTAGATAAATCAATTGTAAATAATCAAAACACGGACCATCAACAAAACATAATTAAGAAAATGAAATATTCGCATGCGGGGTTCTATTATAGTAAAAATACTATTTTTTATCATAAACACGCTTTTTTCTACAGAGCCTTTTTTCTTCCGTTTAACTGACACCAATATGCGAATAAAAGAGGGAGGTCTTTTCATGTTCGTGAAATACAAATCCTGCGGGATTTCATTTAGAGTGATAATACCATTCCAGGTTCAGATAATTATCGGCCGATTGAGGCCATATGAATAAAAAAAGCCCTCAAATTGCAATATTTGAAGGCTCTTGAAGAAAATTGAGAATAACTTGTGATCCCGCTGGGACTCGAACCCAGGACCCCTACATTAAAAGTGTAATGCTCTACCAACTGAGCTACGGAATCTGCACATCATTTTGCAATGAATGAGCTTGGTTCAAAAAAGGCGTTTACCCCTTGTTTTGAGCGTGCAAAAATAGAGGAAAATGGGCTATGCGCAAATTAATTATCGCGGAATGTTGATATGTGGAAAACTGCTGATTTTCACTCAATTCGCCGGCATATTCACGATGCCCAGGTATACGCTGTCGCATGCGTCTTTTCCGTCTGCGGCAATAAAACCCATATAGACATGCAATGGTTTTCCTTCGAAAGGGGATGGGTCAAGCACAACCTTTTTTAATTCCAGCGTGAAACTTCCTGCAGTTCGTGTGGCCATATTCAATTGTAGAAACCAGCGTTTTTATCAGGATTAAATACAGCTACGAATAATTGATCCGTTCCGGTGCATTTCCTGTTCCGCTTTGTCGGTCCAGTTAAAATTCAAAGTATGTCGGCTGAAGTGCGATATCACGGTAGCAGATTCCGCTTTGGCCAGATCGCCACGGCTCAGAAGTACCATGGGATAGTCGATGCTGAGATCGGGCCTGATACCCAGGATGGCTGCTTTTACGTTGTATGAAAAGCCTTTATGGAATCCCGACATCCGGTAGGCCAGATGGGCAAAACGTGATATTGAGCAGATCCTTTAACCGGAATCAGAAATTGATTCATCAGGCGAACCGGGCCTGTTGATTCAATTCCTTATCAGAAAAGGGTTTTGTTCTCTTACTTGGTCTGGACCCCGAATGACCGCAACGTCATTCCACATATATCCAACGACTGTTCCGACTTTTCCGGAAAAGGGCCCGTTGATGCCCTGTAATAAATTTCCCATAGGATAGGATTTAAATAATTTAAACAGAAAACGCGCCAGTATTTGCCGCAAAATAGGGGCCAAACTCAGGTGAATAACATGAAAATTTCAGGGCCCCAGGCCCTGTTTACCCCCTGTTATGTCCTTGTTATGGCCTGGATATAATGCAATAAATATGCGTCTTGTAGATACTAGGCATGGTCACCGGTTCCACGTGAAAGAGATTCAATCGGCACAAAACTGCGCTTTATCTCCATATTTTAGAAATTGTACCAAAATATTTCAAGACATATATCCCTTATGATACAACACCTATTAATTCTAATTTAAATAAATAAAATCATCCTATCTTATTCTGTTCCAGATCAATACGTGATTCCTCGCGGCGGATCACATCTTCATCATACAGGGTATGCATACCCAGACTGGAGAGTTTTTTCTGCTGGAAGTCATGGATATCCAATAAAACACGATTGTATTCTTTTACCTGTTCTTTTTCATCGTCTGTAATCTTCAGGGACTCTAATATTCAGCTTGGCAAACCCAACCTCATTTTCGAACTTTTGCTTCAGGGTTTTGACCAGCATATTGGATTGTATCAGGTTGGCATGTTTATCTGTTAACCTGACCAGTGAAAGTTTCATCAGTTTCAGATGTATCTGTTGGGCCTGTACATCCATCGGTATTTCGCGGATGTCCTCGCTGAGATTCAATTTCTTTATGATCCATGGCAGCGACAGCCCCTGGAAAACCAGGGTGACCAGGATAACCATAAAACTGATAAATAAAACCAGGTCCCGCTCCGGAAATTCCTTCCCATCCGCCAGGGTTACCGGGATGGCCAATGCAGATGCCAGCGAAATAACACCCCGCATGCCGGCCCAGCCGACCAGGAACACTTCTTTCCAGTTTGGACGCATAGGACTTTCCCTGAATTTCCTGCTGAGGAAAATAGGTATATAGGTTGTAGCAAAAAGCCAGACCATCCGAATGATGATGATAAGTACGCGAAACGACTAATCCGTATCGTATCCCATCCTGAATACTGTAATACTTCAATCCACTTATAATGGAAGGCAACTGCAAACCGATCAGGATAAAAATTAATCCGTTTAGAATAAAGGCCACTGTATGCCATACGCCGGCAGATTGAAGTCTGGCTTTATGATTCAGGATTTCTTTCGACCGGGACGAAAGAAACAGTCCGCCGCTTACCACAGCCAGCACCCCTGAATAATGAAAATGTTCCGCGGTCAGATACATGATATAAGGCGTGATCAGCGTGAGCGCAGTGGCAATTTCTGTGGTGGTGGAAAATAATTTATGTATAAAGAATATGATCTGTGCAATCACCAGACCGAAAAAAATACCCATGACCGTTACCATCACAAATGCCCCGGCAGCTTTCTCAACTACAAAAGTTCCTGAAATAACCGCGGCCAATGCAAATCGAAAAACAGTCAAACTCGCCGCATCGTTCACGAGGCTTTCTCCTTCCAAAACCGTTTTTACTTTTTTAGGGATCTTAAAATATTTCAGTACTGAACTGGCAGCCACTGCATCCGGCGGCGAAATGATGCCGCCAAGCAATAATCCGATGGATAAAGTAAAACGTGGTATCAGTTTTTCCGAGAGATAGGCGATGATCACGGAAGTAACAATCACCAGTCCGAAACCATGTAATATAATCGGCAGGCGCATTTTCCAGAAATTGGGCCAGGACGTGTACCAGGCTGCTTCATAGAGCAGTGGCGGAAGAAAAATCAGAAAAATTAAATCAGGACTGATCCCCACCCGTGGCGTTCCGGGAATCAGGCTGATGAGTAGTCCGCCGATGACCAGGAAAATGGGATAGGCAATCTTCAGTTTCAGTCCCAGGATCACCAGTAGCATTACGGCAAATAACAGGGAAATAACATATAAGAGTGTTTCCTGTACCATCTTTCAATTTATATGAAAAATTTCAGAAAGGCTCATGAATAAAAGGAAAAACCAGGATTGAAATCGCGTTCAATGTTTAACTTCATCCTGCCTTACAATAAATAATTTGTTGACATATGAAAAGATTTTGCCTGGCGCCTTTATTGATTTTTATTTTTTCTGTAACGACACATCTGCGCTCAAAAAAACTGGACCCCATTATTCGACGGAACCACCCTGACCGGGTGGAAACAAATGACCGGAAAGGCAACGTTCCAGCCATTTCGCGGAACCATCATGGGTGTATCGGCTCCCAATTCTCCGAATAGTTTTTTATGCACGGAAGCAGAATACGGAGACTTTGTACTGGAACTGGAAGTCATGATGGATGATACCTCATTCAATTCCGGAATTCAGTTCAGGAGTCATTTTGATAAAAGCGGTAATAACGGCGCCGGCCGTGTGTATGGCTACCAGTATGAACTGGATCCTTCATCACGGCGCTGGACTGCTGGTATCTATGATGAAGCGCGCAGGGACTGGCTCTATCCGATGTCGCTGAATCCGAAGGCGCAGGGAGCATTCCATTTAAAAGAATTCAACAAAGTCAGAATAGAATGTATCGGAAATGAAACGCGCACATGGATCAACAATGTACCGGCAGCCTATCTGGTGGATATGACCGATTACCACGGATTCATCGCCCTGCAGGTGCATGCCGTTTCCAATCCGGCATTTCGCGGGGCAAAGAGTTTATTTCCGGAATATCCGGATTAAATCCCTTTCCACTTTCACGGATTTTCCAAAAGGAATCTATGTGATGAATACCGTTCCGAATTTTTTAACGGATTACGAAACGAAAAGCGGCTGGAAACTTTTATTTGATGGCGATGATTCCAAGGGCTGGCGTGGTGCTTACAAGGATGGTTTTCCTGAAAAGGACTGGAAGGTTCAGGACGGTATGATCACGGTGCTTAATACAGAAGGAAAAGAGGGTGGTAATGGAGGTGATATCGTAACGCTGGATCAATACAAGGCCTTCGATCTTTCATTTGATTTCAGACTTACACCAGGCGCCAACAGCGGTGTAAAATATTTTGTAACACTGAAAGAAAACAATACAGGATCAGCCATCGGGCTGGAATACCAGGTGCTGGATGATTCATTACATCCGGATGCCAAACTCGGAATCAATGGCGACCGCACGCTGGCCTCTTTATATGATCTGATACCGGCGGCCAAACAGAAAAGATTTATTCATGCCGTGGGTCAGTGGAATACGGGACGGGTCATCGTATATCCGAATAATCACGTGGAACATTACCTGAACGGAGTGAAAGTGCTGGAATACGAACGGGGATCACCAGCTTTTCGGGCACTGGTGGCCGTTAGTAAATTTAAAATCTGGCCCAATTTCGGGGAAGCGCCGGAGGGACATATCCTGTTGCAGGATCATGGGAACGAGGTCAGCTACAGGAGTATTAAACTCGAGAACACTGGAATAAGTATGGAAGTATGGAAGAATGGAAGTATGGAAGTGGAGTTTTTTAATTTTTTAGTATGAAAAGAAGAGACTTTATTAAAAACGGGACGCTGGCGACTGCCGCTGGTATTCAGATACTGAATTTCCCGATATTCGGTAAAGACGCACCTTCCAATAAAGTGATACTGGCCGTGATGGGTGTGAACAGCCGGGGCGCTTACCTCGCGAAGTCCTATGCGCAGTTGCCGAACGTGGAGATCGCCTATATCTGTGATGTGGAAGATGGCGCCATCAAAAACGGTTTTGATGCTTTGAAAAGTGCTGCACGCAAACCAATCCTCGTAAAAGATATCCGGGAGCTGGTAAAGAAAAATGATTTCGACGGACTGGTGATTGCCGCTCCGGATCACTGGCATACACCGGCAGCGATCCTGGGCGTATCGCATGGAAAAAATGTATATGTCGAAAAACCCTGCGGTCATAATCCTGCAGAAGGTGAGATGCTTGTGCAGGCCATGAGCCGTTATGGAAAGCTTATCCAGATGGGCAATCAACGAAGGTCAATGCCTACATTGATTGATGCCGTGAAAGAAGTACGCGGAGGAGCGATCGGCGAACCCTACCTCGGAAAAGCCTGGTATGCGAATGACCGCAAATCGATCGGCAAAGGAATCGTAGTGCCGGTTCCTGCAACACTCGATTATGAACTCTGGCAGGGACCTGCACCAAGAAAGGAATATAAAAACAACCTGATTCATTATAACTGGCATTGGTTCTGGAATTGGGGAACAGGAGAAGCCTGTAACAACGGAACCCATGAAATCGACTGCTGTCGCTGGTTCCTGGGAGTGGACTATCCGACCCGGGTGGTTTCTTCCGGAGGACGATATGCATTCCAGGATGACTGGCAGACGCCCGACACACAAATTGCCTCATTTGAATTCGGAACAAAAAAAGCCATCACCTGGGAAGGCAGGAGCTGTAATAAATTTCCGGTGGAAGGCTCCGGCAGAGGTTTTATTATATATGGCGATAAGGGAACGCTCGTTAATGTAGGGGCCGCTGATTATGCCATATATGATACAAATAATAAAGTGGTGAAACAGGTGAAAGGGGAGATGGCAGCAGACCCGGCGAATCCGGTGAGTGCGACCGGCAACCTCGACTTCTACCATTTCGAAAACTTTGTCAATAGTATCCGCGGAGAAGCGAAATTAAATTCGCCTGTAAACGAAGCGCAGAAATCTGTACTTCTTTGTCATCTCGCCAACATATCTCAAAGAACCGGCCGCGCACTCAACTGCGATGACAAAAACGGTCATATCCTGCAGGATGAAGAAGCCATGAAACTTTGGAGCAGGGAGTACGAGAAAGGATGGGATCCGGTACTAAGCTGTAACGCATAACGCCTAAAGCCTAACGCCCAACGCCAGTTCGTTAGTTAATAACTAATAACTAATAATTAATAACTATCAGGATCCGCGCTGCGATCCACCAGTGAGCTTGGTGTTCCTTGAAAGTCCCTTCGTATTAACCTTTACTTTTTGATTTTGCTGATTTGGTTTTGTATTACCAATTCCACCGCCGCCCGGGCGGTTGTCTTTTTTGTTTTTCTTATTTGGGATAAGTGACATAAACGATGTTTGCGCAAAGTTAACTGATTCCTCAAAATTTTCAGGCTTTAGTAGAAGTAAATTGTTAATGATCCGATTGTTTGCCGGCCATAGGATTTTTAACTCTATTTTTATAAGAAATATTTCAGTACTCCTTTGAAAATATTCTCCGGTAATTTTATCCTGTTGTTCAGCCTGGTTTTTAGTAGTTCGGCTTTATATGCACAAATGCCCCGAACCTATGCATTCAGAGATTCCATCATTATTTATCCTCCCGGTTGTTATCAAAAATTCGATGCAAAGAAATTTATCGGCCCGGCTATCATGATCGCCTATGGATTTGCGGCTCTTCATATAGATGGGTTAACTGATATCAGTGAAAGGATTCAGGAAGAAACATGGGATGATCATCCGCATAACAAGACAACGGCTGATAACTATCTCCAGTTTGCTCCGGCGGTTGCCGTC
This sequence comes from uncultured Bacteroidota bacterium, assembly GCA_963732055.1. Classification (GTDB taxonomy): domain Bacteria; phylum Bacteroidota; class Bacteroidia; order Chitinophagales; family Chitinophagaceae; genus Puia. Next base: position 13,958 of record CAVSYG010000001.1, read on the forward strand.
TATGCGTTGAATCTCGCCGGAATAAAAGGTGAACACAATTTCGTGGACCGTTCTATGATTTACCTGATGTCGAATCTGATTATGGAAGGATTTGTGACAACAATAAAAAACTGGAGTCATATACCGCGGCCTAACGGTGAAGGATACCAGTCGTTTCCCTCGGGGCATACCGGTGAAGCTTTTGTGTCTGCCACCTTTCTGTATGAGGAATATAAAAATGTTTCCATCTGGTATGGTGTGGGCGGGTACCTGGTTGCAGGAACGGTTGGCGCTTTACGAATATATAATGACGCACACTGGCTGCACGATGTAATTGCAGGCGCCGGATTCGGCATTGCTTCAACCGAACTGAGTTACTGGCTTTATCCACTTTTAAAAAGAACTTTCTTTCCAAAGTCATGCGGAAGCAAAATGATTGTCCCTGTAATGGAAAATCACGGTGCAGGACTGGCCTTTATACAGCTATTTTAATAGTAATATTTTCCTTTAACATTTTATTCTGTTTGTTTATAAGGCGGTAACTGTTCGGTTCCGTACAGTCGTTTTGACCCGGAAACAGCGTGGTTATTGATTTACAATGTTTTAATGTTTTGGCATGGCATTGCATTATACTTGTCAGAGCCGACACAGATTTTTTTAAAAATGTTTTTTCTTCAGCGCTGCAACATGATCGAAAAACCTGCGTCTTATCTAACAGACATTAACCAACAACTTATAAAACATTTAAAAATGAAAAAGATAATCTTATCACTTGCAATCGGACTGGCTGTGTTCACTACAGCATTTGCAAAACCTGACAGTATCAACGATCGCGCAGTAGCTGCTTTTCAAAAAGATTTCAACAAAGCATCCGATGTGAGCTGGGCTTCTACAAGCAATTATGTAATGGCCACATTTATGATGGGCAATGAAACACAGATTGCATATTATGATTTTCAGGGGAACCTGATCGGTGTGGTACATCATATGCTGACCAGCGATCTGCCTGCTGATCTCAGCAAGGATATTAAAAAACGTTATTCCAATTACTGGGTTTCTGAACTTTTTCAGATTACCAATGACGAAGGCGTTAACTATTATATCCGGTTAAAAAATGCTGACGAAACCATCGCGCTGACAACAGAAGGCGGCAATGGCTGGCACAGGTTTGCCTTACCAAAAAATACTAATAACTGATCTCTCAAATATTTTAGCACTAGTCTTTTGGTTTAGATCAAAAAATCCCTCCGTTCCCGGAGGGATTTTCATTTAATATAAAAAGCGCCATCTTCGCAGCCGGAAAAATAGTATGATGCGAAAAACCTTAGTCGTGGCAGGTGGCGGAGCAGCCGGATTTTTCTCCGCTGTAACAGCCGCACGCTTAAATCCGCAGTTAAAAGTAATACTGGTGGAAAAAACCGGAAAACTTTTATCCAAAGTAAAGGTCAGCGGTGGCGGACGCTGTAATGTAACGCATGCCTGCTTTTCCATTCCGGATATGGTAAGAAAATATCCACGCGGTGCCCAGTTTGTAAAAAAAACCTTTCATCAATTCTTTACAACGGATACCATTCAATGGTTTGAAGAAAGAAAACTGCATCTGAAAACGGAAGAAGACGGCCGTATGTTTCCGCAAAGCAATTCTTCGCAATCGGTAATTGATTGTCTTTTACAGGAAGCAAATCAATACCAGGTGGAAATCCGTTTGCACCATGAAATAAAAAACATAGAATATAAAACAGAATCTAATTCCTTTACGCTTCACTTCAGCAATGAATTGAGATTAGATGCGGATTTTATCTGTCTTGCCTGTGGCGGATATCCCAAATCTTCCATGTTTGAATGGATACTCCAAAGCGGACATGCCATCGAAGACCCGGTGCCTTCGCTATTTACATTTAATATGCCCGGCCATTCCATTAATACCCTCATGGGTGTTTCTGTTCCGGATACACAGGTAAAGATTTCCGGTGAATCCCTGAAGGAAAGAGGTCCTTTGCTGATTACCCATTGGGGAATGAGCGGACCGGCCATTCTGAAATTATCGGCCTGGGGCGCCAGGTTATTAAAGGAAAAAGATTATCGATTTGAAATACGGGTGAACTGGCTGGGCGATCGATCGGACCAATCTGTTCGTGATGAAATGCTGATGACCAGGGAATCTTCCGGTGGAAAAAAAATCAGGCAAAAAAATTCATTCGGTCTTCCGCAGCGTCTTTGGGAATGGTTGCTGGAACAGGCCGGGATAAAAGATATTCATTGGGCCGATCTGCCGGCCGCATTGCAAAATAAACTGATTCAGCTGCTCACAAACCAGTCTTTTCCTGTGGAAGGCAAAACGACTTTCAAAGAAGAATTTGTGACAGCGGGTGGTATCAGGCTGTCAGAGATCAATCATCATACTATGGAAAGCCGGATCAGGCCTGGATTATACTTCGCCGGCGAAATCATGGATGTGGATGCTATTACCGGCGGTTTTAATTTTCAGCATGCCTGGACGAGTGGGTTTATTGCGGGGAAGTCTATTGCGGAAAAGTCATTTTAGTTGACGGTTGATGGTTGGCGGTTGGCAGTTGATGGTTGACAGTTGCGTTAAGCGTTATGCGTTGGGCGTTAGGCGTTAGGCATAATTCGTAGATCGATGACCGTAGAGCTTTACGCTTTGCGCTTTACGCTTTGAGCTTTATAAGTACCTTTAAATATTCAAAACCATTCAAGCTTATTTTATGGGAAAGAACATTCTAAGTTTAATATTGTTGTTCGCTTTGGCGACTGTATCAAAATCTCAAACAGCACAACCGTTAACATTGAAACAAGTACTATTAAATCAACTGAAAACCACCCATAATAAAGAGGAGTGGTTTGCGCCGCTGAATGTGGCCATTGAAGGAATAACTGCTGACCAGGCGAATTGGAAGCCGAAAGGCGCGGATCATTCGATCGCCGAGCTTGCAAACCATATCATATTCTGGAATCAGGAAAATCTCTCAAAATTTCTGGGTGAACCGGTGCCGAATTTTTCCGGAAATAATAATGAAACATTTTCGCCCGTAACAAAAGAAACCTGGCCCGTAACAGTAAAAAGAGCGGATAGTGTGTTGACTGCCTGGGAAAATGCGATTGAAGCAGCCGATGAAACAAAACTTGAAAAATGGTACGAAATTATCGGGCATATCAGCACACATAATGCATATCATACCGGGCAAATCGTTTTTATCAGAAAGCTGCAGAAATCATGGAATCCGGAGAAAGGAGTTAAGTAAGCGTAAAGCTTAAGGCGTAAAGCGTAAAGCTACTGTCAACCGCCAACCGTTCCCGCACGTGCGGGATCAACCATCAACCGTCATCCAAAAAGCCATATGCAAAACAGAAGACATTTCATTCGCAACAGTGCCGGCCTGGCAGCCGGAAGTTTAGTCATCCCGTCTTTTGCAAAATCATTTTTTGTTCCTTCTTATCCGCCGCCCGGGATACAGTTGTTTACATTTTTTGATGTGATCGATGCCGATGTAGAGGGTACTTTAAAACGTATTGCGAAAATCGGTTACGTTGAAATAGAATCTGCATTCAGCAAAAAGGGAGGTTATTACGGTTATACTGTGAAAGAATTTGCGGCATTGGTAAAAAAGTTGGGACTTGTATGGAAATCGCATCATGTACTGGGCGCTCCTTTCAAAATGCCTCCGGGAATGAAAATGCCTGTAGGTGCAGACGGAAAACCACTCAGCCTTGGAAAGGTCCGAAACCTGAGGGATAATATGCAGGCTCTCGTTGACGAAGCTGTCGAAGGAGGTGTGGAATATCTTGTTTGTGCCAACACGCCCATCAATACGATGGATGATATCAAATCTTCCATCAAAGTCCTGAATAAAACCGATGAAGCCTGCAAAAAAGCAGGTCTGCGATTTGCCTATCATAATCACGATGCAGAATTTCATGCGGTGGAAGGGAAAGTTCCGTACAGCCTGTTCCTGAAAGAAACGAATGTGAAAATGGAGCTGGATCTGGCCTGGTCAATCAAAGGCGGACAGGATCCTGTTGAATTATTCAATCAGAATCCCGGAAGATTTCCGCTATGGCATATAAAAGATCTTGATAACACGTACAAGAATATTCTTCCGGTTGGGAGTGGTACAATAGATTTTAAAAGAATATTTGCTGCTTCTGAAACCGCCGGCCTGAAATTTTATTTTATCGAACATGATATGCCGAAAGATCCATGGGAAAGTATTGAGAAAAGCATCAGCGTGCTGAAACTACTGGCACCGGCGAACTGATAAAATTTTTACCTGTTGAACTTATGAAAATTTTGCATAGTCAACCACACTGAATAAGCGTTGCGAGCGTTAGAGGCGTTAAGCGTTAGGCGTTATGCTTTAAAGAGTAATTGATAAAATTCAGATAAAGATATGCGGGGATTAAAGACGGTTATTTTCTTACTGATCTCGAATACGTTTATGACTTTCGCCTGGTATGGACATCTGAAGTTTAAAGAGTTTTCATGGGGAAAAAATATGGGGCTGTTTACCATCATACTCATCAGCTGGGGGCTGGCTTTTTTCGAATATCTTTTCCAGGTTCCTGCCAACCGTGCCGGATTCAAAGAAGACGGCGGGCCATACACTCTGGTTCAGCTAAAAACCATACAGGAAGCCATTACGCTCATCGTATTCATGGCTTTTACATTGATTTTTTTTAAAGAAGAAAAACTCGCCTGGAATCACCTGGTTGGATTTGGTTTTCTCGTAGCCGCCGTATTCTTTATCTTTAAGAAATGGTAACGATTTGTAAAAAACACTTCCATACTTCCATTCTTCCATACTTCCATACTTGTATTTAGCGCTTAATACTTAAGTTTGCTTCTTAATAATTGGTCGGTCAATGAAGAAAGGTTATTTTCTGCTTTTTATTTTTTACGTTTTACTTTCCATTTCCTGCAGACAAAAAAGAACCGGCATTCCCCGGGTATTGATTTACACAAATGCGACAACAGGTCCGGAGGCGGATTCGATTGCACAGGCCGTCCGGCATCTCGGCGAGATGAACGGATTTTCAATTAATGTAACCGATACGAGCACACTCTTTACAGATGATTCTCTGTCAAATTATGCGGCCGTGATGTTTTTGAATCGTTCCGGCCTGCGCCTGGGCTATATGGGAAGAATTGCGCTTGAACGATTCATGCAGGCAGGTGGAGGCTTTGCAGGTATACATGCCAATGCGGAAACATTTAACTGGCGCTGGTATGGAAGAATGATCGGATCTTCCGGAGACTCCTGTACTTCATTCATACACCAGAAATATGAAAACGGAAGAGCGTCTTATACTTGTGACAGTGTGACTTCCAAAAATGTGCAGGATGAATCTTTCCTGAAAAACATGCTGAATGAAATAGAATATGCCATCGGTCATTATGAACCGCTGGACTATAGTAAAGTGAGCACTCCTTATCCACCTTCTGAAAATCATTTTACAAAACAGATATTAATACAGGATCATTTTTTTGAGCCGACTGAAATGACCGTTCTTCCAAACCTGGATATATTGGTCTTACAGCGTCGTGGTGAAATCATGTTGTATAAGCAGTCGACAGGAACAGTAAAACAGGCCGGTTTCCTGAATGTATATTTTCTGGCAAAAGTAAAGGGAGTCAACGTGGAGGAAGGAATGCTGGGTCTTTCGAAGGACCCGGATTTCAGTAAAAATCATTGGGTATATATTTACTATAGTCCGGCCGATAGTTCGGTGAACCGGTTATCACGCTTTAGTTTGGAAAACGATACGATTGTAAATTCTTCTGAAAAAGTAATATTGGAAGTAAAATCTCAGCGTGAGATCTGTTGTCACACGGGAGGTTCCATTGCATTTGGCCCCGATAGTCTTTTGTATTTTTCAGCCGGTGACAATTCAACGCCGTTTGATGAGCCTGGTCAGAAGTATGTCAGTCATAGTTTTGCTCCTCTGAATTCTGCTCCGGGTCATTTGCAATATGATGCCGAGCGGTCTGCCGGCAATAGCAACGACCTGCGGGGAAAGATCATGCGTATTCGTGTGCGTGCTGATGGCAGCTATGAAATTCCTGCGGGCAATTTATTTCCGCCGGGAACTCCGAAAACAAGACCTGAGATTTATGTAATGGGAAACAGAAATCCATATCGTATTTCTGTGGATCAGAAAAATAGTTATCTGTATTGGGGTGAAGTGGGTCCGGATGCGGCCAATGATAGTTTTGCAACGCGTGGTCCGCGTGGATACGATGAAGTGAATCAGGCCAGAAAAGCAGGTTACTTTGGCTGGCCGTTTTTCGTTGGAAACAATTATGCTTATCGCCAGTATAATTATCTGACGGGTGTTTCGGGCGATGCATTTAATCCTGCCAAACCGGAAAATCATTCTCCCAATAACACAGGCATCACGGAACTGCCGCCAGCACAACCGGCCTTTATCTGGTATCCCTATGCCGTGTCGCCGGAGTTTCCGGAACTGGGTACGGGCGGCAGAAATGCCATGGCGGGTCCTGTTTATTATACTGACATGTATCCGGCGGCAACCCGTTATCCGGATTATTATAATGGCAAACTTTTTATCTACGACTGGATCCGGGGATGGATAAAAGTAGTCACGATGCAGCCCAATGGTGACTTTGAACAAATGGAACCATTCATGCCACATACTGTTTTACACAATTGTATTGATATGGAGGCGGGGCCGGATGGAAAAATATATCTGCTGGAATATGGTACCGCCTGGTTTCAGAAGAATCCCGATGCCGGACTTTCACGTATTGATTATCATGAGAAGCCAAATGCGGAAGTTGCAGCTCCGGCGGCGACGGCTGATACATCCGCTTCCGCGCACGGTCCTTATGCTGCAGGTTATGCATTAACACAGATCATGGATTGTAAGAGTTGTCATAAAGAAAACAGCCCTTCGATCGGTCCGTCATTTGTGCGTGTAGCAGAAAAATATGCGCATGATAAAAATGCGAAGGTTTATCTGAGTCAGAAAATAATAAAAGGTGGAGGGGGAGTCTGGGGAGATGTGGCCATGTCGGCACATCCTGATCTGGCACAAAAAGATCTTAATCAAATTATACAGTACATACTTTCTCTTGAGCCTAAAGCGCAAAGCGTAAAGCGTAAAGCCAAATAATTCGTATATCGTTTAGCGTGTATCGCATATCGATCTACGATTAACGATACACGATCTACGATCAACTGCCAACGATGAAACAAATGAAAATCATTACAGGAATAGTGTTCTTAGTTCTCTGTCATTTTCTTTCTCCTGCACAAACAAAATATTCCGGAGCCGTCAGAGATGAAAAAGGGAAACCGGTCAGTGGCGCAACGATTCATCTGCTCAATACAGAAGTTTCCGTTATCAGCAATGACTATGGTCTATTTCAGTTTCCGGTCTTACCGGACGGTGTGTATTCAGCAGAAATTTCATCCATTGGTTTTGCCCGCGTCGAAAAGAAAATCAAATTTCCATTGGGTACGGATTCGCTGATCATCATATTGTCTCCTTCAGTAAAGCAATTGGATGCCGTAGTAGTTACGGCCGAAAAACAGGAATCGAATATTCAAAATGTTCCTGTAAGTATTACTGCGCTTTCTACCCGCGACATCCAGGCGTACAGACTCTGGGCAAGTTCGGACCTGAAAGGAATCGTGTCGAATCTATATTCCGCAAATCCCGGGGATGGAAGAAATGTTATTTCTATCCGCGGTATCACGTCCACATCCTATGACCCGGCGGTAGTTACCTATATAGATGGCGTGCCGCAGTTTACTTTGGACACGTACATACCGCAGCTCTTTGATATCGATCATATCGACGTCCTGAAAGGTCCGCAGGGTACTTTGTACGGTCGCAATGCCATGGGTGGTGTGATCAATATTTTTACCAAACAACCGGATGACCAGGTGCATGTAGCATTTGAAATCAGTAACGGAAATTATGGACTGGAGCGGTATTCATTTAATTTTAGCACCCCGCTGATTAAAGGGAAACTATACCTCGGTGCCGCGGTTTTATACGAGGCTTCGGATGGATATTATATCAACGATTTCAACAACAGTAATTTTGACAGACAACACCGTACGGCTGATAATATTTCCTTGAAATACCTGTTAAATCCCAAGTGGTCCTTTTCATTGAATATGAAAAATCTCTGGAACCGTAATAATGGCGCATTTGCCCTGTCTCCGACAACAGAAATGGCCCTGTCAAATCCCTTCCATCTTGATCAGAATGCCATCGGACAAATGGTCGACAATAGTTTGAATGGATCATTACAGATCCGGTATACCGGTGCAAAAATGGATTTTACCTCCCTGACGGCTTATCAATCAAATTACCGGTATTATAAGAATCCTGTAGACGGAGATTTTTCGCCACTGGATATCATCAGCATTGTAAATGATTATGGCAAGCCCTGGAATAAGGTTGATGCATGGACAGAAGAACTGCGTCTTTCTTCTCCGACGGCTTCTGTCTCTCCGTTGAAATGGGCCATCGGATCTTATTTATTTGTACAATCAGCTCCGAATAAACAGGGTGTTCATTTTGGTGCAGATGCCTCATTGGCCGGATCGCCCGACAGCAATTATACAATCATCAATACCACGCAGATAAAGAATAAAGGCCTGGCTTTTTACGGACAATTGGAATATGCATTGTCGAAAAGATTCAGTGTGGCCGGCGGATTGCGTTATGACTATCAGCAATCCAATGCAGAGGTTTCCGGATTGTTCGTTCCGGATGGTTCAAGCACCGGATTTCCGACACAGGCAGATACCTCCGGTCAAACTTCTTATCACGCGGTCACACCCATGCTTTCTGTTTCCTATCGCGCAGGCGAAAATGCGCATATATATGCCAGTTACCGGCAGGGGTATCGTACCGGCGGACTAACCCAATTATCCAGTGATCCATCACAACCGCCGCTGTATCCATACCAGCCGGAATTCAGTAATAACTATGAGCTTGGATGGAAGGGAAATTATTTTGCAAACCGGTTCCATGCAAACCTGGCCGTTTTTTATAATACGGTGAAGGATGTGCAGGTACCCACGCTGATATTGCCGGATGCGATCACGGTGATAAAAAATGCAGGCGGTCTGACAAGCAAAGGATTTGAAGCAGAGCTGGAAGGCCTTGTAGTAAAGGGTTTGCAGATGACTTATCATTTCGGATATACGGATGCGAAATATACCAGTGGCAACCTTTCTTCGAACGGTGACGCGGTCAATCTGGATGGAAAGCGTCAGCTATTTACTCCCGACATGACATCGATGCTTGTGCTGGAATATTCAGGTGCTTTACCGAAACTGATTGGTGTAAATGGATTTATCAGAGGTGAGTGGTACTATTTCGGCAAACAGTATTTTGATTTATCGAATAAACAGGTGCAAACTTCTTATCAGATGTTGAATACCAGTGTTGGCATTTCCTATTCCTTTTTTAGTATTTCTGTGTGGATGCGGAATATTACCAATACAAAATATATTGCCTATGCTTATGATTTTGGGGCTTCGCGTTTGGGCGACCCGTATAATTATGGAGTCACTATGAAATTCAGGATTCGATAGGAATTGTTAATTGTCAATTGTTAATTGTTAATTGAAAATGCTTTAAGCTTTGCGCTTTAGGCTTTGAGCAGTCAATAAATTTTAATGCCGCACGTGCGGCATTAAAATTTATTGACTCTGAACATCCACTGTCCGCTGGTAAAATCGGGCATTTCGATTGTTTGATTTCCCAATTCAATACTCATTTCACTCAGAGGGCGTGATCGAGCTCCAGGCAGCGGCGTCGTACACATCCATCGGCGTAGTGGTTTGTTGTTTGGCTGATTCAATAAATGCCTGGAGAACAAAAAAGTCCATCCCGCCATGGCCGGCATTTTCTGCTTCCTTTCCCCAACGCTGCCAGTCCGGATGATCATATTTATCCAGATAGGGTTGAGCCGGTTCCCAGGCATCAGCTTTTGCACTGACACCTTCTATATACAAAGAGTGATTGACGTCCATCCAGATTCCACGGGTACCCTGCACGCGGAATCCCAGTGAATAGGGGCGCGGCAGATTGGTGTCATGTTGCAGGAATATGGTTTCTCCGTTGGCACAGCGGATCTGGGTAGTTACGATGTCACCGAGTTTGAATTCCACCTTCGCATTCGGGTGTTCGGGACCGCCTTTCTTCACAATATATTCATGCAATCCGCGTGATTTGGTTGCAAAAGAACTCAATGAAACAAAACGATTCCCATAATTGATATTCAACATTTCCGCAACCGGGCCAATGCCATGCGTCGGGTACAGATCACCGTTACGATGTACGCTGTGATTGGTACGCCAGCGGGCTTCCGAAAAAGCCTTTGCTCCAAATTCCGCCCCACTATCATAAGGGGTTTTACCATCATTGAATTTTACACCACGCAGATCATGCTGGTATCCGCACTGCATATGTATGAGTTCTCCGAAAAGCCCCTGTCTGACCATTTGCAAAATGGCCATCACGTCCCTTCGGTAACAAACATTCTCCATCATCATAACGTTGGCGCCACTGGCGGCAGCAGCATTCACCACGTTCCAGTGATCCTGCAGGGTAATACCCAACACCACTTCTGTTCCGATATATTTGATACCCGCAGAGATACCATCCAGTATCATCGGGGTATGCCATTCCCATGGCGTCGCGATCAGGATCGCCTGCAGGTCTTTTTCTGCCAGCAGTTTTCTATATGCATGCGGATCACCTGTAAATATTTTTGGTGTCGGCTTACCGGATTTTGTAACCAGCTCTTGGGCAGATTGCAGGCTGCGTTCATCAATATCACAGATGGCTACGACGTCCACATCAGATCTCTGCAGTGCATTCCACAAATGATTTTGTCCCCGGAGACCTGTTCCGATAATGCCCAGGCGAACTTTTGTTTCTGCTGAGCGGGCGAAGAGCGGAGAAGGATTAAAAAGCGAGATCCCCGCACCTGCAATGGAAATATTTTTTACAAAGTCCCTTCGTTTCATATGGAGAGTTGTTTATGGTTGACGGTTGATCCCGCACGTGCGGGAACGGTTGACGGTTTTAATTTCGGGAAGAAAATTATGCATTTATATTAACCTGTTGAAATACACTTTGGGTGTTGAACCTGAAATGGTTTTAGGCTTTGGGCTTTACGCTTTGGGCTTATATTGGCTTTAAGCTTTGCGCTTTAAGCTTTGCGCTTTGACCATTGCGCTTATAACTGTACCAACTGATTCTTTATAGCATAAAGAACTAATCCAACGCGGTTGGAGACGTTGAATTTTTTGAAGAGGGATTCGCGGTAGCCATCCACCGTACGTTCACTGACGAACATATCATTGGCAATCTGCTGATAGTTTTTTTCACTGCAGGCATGTTTCAGAAATTCCATTTCACGATCCGTCAAATGAGCAAATGCGTTCGCAGAATCTGTTCCGGAATGGTGGATCGACTGGATTACTTTCCGCGTCAGCATTTCATTATAATAATATCCTTTAGCAAGGATTTCTTCAAATGCCACCTGCAGTTCCTTTGGATCGGCATCTTTGAGAATATAACCCCGGGCACCCTGGTGAATCATTTTTATAATCGTGGCATCATTATCCATCGTGCTTAGTGCAAGCACCCGGATGGATGGATGGTTTGCATGCAACCAGGCAGCTGTCATATATCCGTCCATGACCGGCATATGAATATCCAGTAAAACGATATCGGGTAAATGATCGGGATCCAGTTGATCAATAAATTCCCGGCCATTACTCACATCCATTAAGACTTTATATCGGGGGAATAAATCGATCAGCACCGCCAATCCTTTTCGGAACATGGTGTGATCATCTACCAGTGCAATATATTTCAGGTCAGACATGCTTCTATTTTGTTTCAGATCAACCATTGATTTCATTCCAAGTCAATCATGCCCTCGAATCGTTTCAACATGCGTTAAGCCTTACGCCTGCCTGCCGGCAGGCAGGCTTTGCGCCTTCTGCTTTCACGCATAAGCCATTTGAATTTGAAGTGTGGTTCCTTCCCCCGGTTTACTCATGATATCCGCTTTGCCTCCGACCAGGGTTGCCCTGCGCAGGATATTCTGCAGTCCAAGACCCTCTCGTTTCTTTAATTCTGCTTCAGGGTTAAACCCGATTCCATTATCGAAAATTGAAATAAACATGCATTCATCCAGATATCTGATCGAAACTTTCACATCGGTAGCACCGGCGTGTTTGATGATATTTTGGAATCCTTCCTGCACAATGCGAAACGCAATGAGTTTATGCTGATCAGGAATATATTTTTCTGCGCCTTCCACATCAGAACTTATTTTGATCAGACCGCTGCGGTTGATCCGGCGTATCTCCTGCGTAATACTATCCTGCAGACTCAGTTTTTGTAATCGTTCACTGCTCAGGCTTTTGGCGATATCCCGCAGTTCAGTCATCGCCAGGCTGATACTTTCTTTGACATTCGTCAGCAATTCTCCTTCCACAGACTGTTTTTGTTCCATAATACTCAGCTGCACTTTCGCCAGGCTCAGGATCTGTCCGACATTGTCATGAATTTCCTGGCTGATCATATCGAAAGTTTGTTCCTGTATTTCCAGTTTGGATTCAAGTAATTGTTTGTCGTAAGTAGCGCGCATGAGTTGTTGTTCTTTGCTCATTTGTCCTTTTTTGTTGTTATAATAAAACAGCATAACAAGAAACAGCACGCCCAGGAAAAGCAGAATAACGACTACTGCTATAATGGTAAAGATGACCTGGCTCTTTGCGTCCTGCATAAAGTAAATGCGTAACTATATCCTCCGTACACAATAGCGTTTACGGCTGGTAAGATGGCATGGTATAAGGTTATATTGGCAATTTCAATTTTGTTGATCAGGATATATGACTGAAGACCGAGAACTACTAATATGACGAGACAGGAAAGTAAATTCAGGGAATTGATCCAGAAATAAGGCTCCTTCATAAAATTCAGTTCCTCCTGGTCAAAAACCGTCAAACGCACAAGACAAAGGCTCGAAAAAACGATGATCATAATATCTGCCAACCCCAGGGAATAGGAATTGAATTGTAAGGGTCCCTGTATAAATCCGTAGTTTATGCATATGAGCACCATGCATAAAATGCAGACTATAAAAAAGATGATCGCTTCCTTCCTGGTTAAAAATAGCATTTTGCCTGCTAAGTAGAAAAAGAAGGGCGTAGATAACAGGAGATACAAATTATATATACGATAATTGGAGGACCATCCAAAAGCGCGATAATTATCTGCTATCAATTCCGTCGCATTTACGATCACCAGCAGGGGAATAAATCCAAGCAGAGAACAGGATTTTAGTCCTTTCCAGCAGTAAATGGCTGTAATAAGACTAAGAATCTGAAAATATTCAAACCAGGCAATATGCATCGTTTATGGTTGTAGCCCACCAAAATCATAACCGCCTCCGCCTCCGGATGGTGTTCCTCCGGCAATATTCGCCTGTGGTTGTAAAGTTTGGCCGGAAGAAGCATCGTAAGGAACTAAAAATATCGCTATCCGGTTAATTTTTTTGGCCCTTTTAGTCGGATCGGGTTCATATCTGTTCAGATAGGTCATATCGTACACTCCAAATTCCACCCGGATGGAAAAGGTTTTACCAGCCTGAGCATAAGCGGTTGCGGTGGCATCTAGCCAGTCACGTAAATCTGCTCCGCTGAATGATTCACCGGTTGTTAGTTGAGCCGTTGTGGTAGATCGTTTGTGTGAAGGGCTGGTCCTCCCGGGTTTGAAAATCCATGATCTTTCATCAGTTTCGTATAATTCGTCAGACATGACTGGATCGAATCCAGGTTCACGATTCGTCCGGTATCCAAACGGATTTCCTTTTGTTCATTATAAGAGCTTTTGAGCCCTTCTTTGGCTGGGGACATATCGATGTTTCTGAAAGAAAAAAGAAAGAATGAAAAGAACAGGAATGTGCAGAGGATTGAAGGCTTAAGAGTCATATGATTGGTTTTGATTCTGAAAATACATAGAATCCGGATTCTTCGCGCCTGGACGAGAAAGAAACGGGATTTATCCCCTGGATACCGGGAAAAATACCCGGATCAGAATCCTGTTTTATCCCCTTTTTGGCGTGTGCGGGTGATTGTAAGTTTGTTCCTCAGGCTCTGCATTAAAAAAGACATTATAACCATTACTTTATCCTTATCTGTATTTCTTGGAAACAGTTTGAGTTTAGATTTTATCTCGTGGACTAGCAATCGTATGGTCTCCTTGTTCTCAGGGGGACCTTTTTATTTAATTTTGGCCGAATCACTTCTTTTATGAGTTTTTCCGAGATAATGGGCAGTTTGGGAGTAGCTATTCTTTTGCTTGCCTTCGTGCTTAATATGCTGAAATTCATCAAGACAGAAAGCCTGTCTTATCTTTTACTCAACTTCATCGGGGCGGGTATTGCCTGTTTTGCCAGTTACCTGATTTCCTATTTCCCCTTTGTGATTCTGGAGGGTGTATGGGCTGTTGTTTCGCTGGTTTCTTTGGTGAAATATCTGAGAGTTGGTGGTTGACGGATGACAGTTGGCAGTTGACAGTTGACAGTAGAGTCGTTGACCGATACGCGTTTGGCGTTAGGCCTTAGCCTTAGGCTTTGGCCTTATGCCTTAGCCTAAAATAAACTCAACTGTTGTTTCTTGCTATAAATGATTTTTGGAAGAAGCATCCGCAATGGATGTTCTTTGAGGGCAATTTCATATACAGCAGATTCGCGGTACCGGCTGGCAATGACAACCTGCGTATCAAAAGAAGCTGAAGAAAATAATGATTCAACCAGTTCAGGTGAATTATTTTCTTTGGAAAGATGAGAGAGCAGCAGATGACTCATAAACGAAGGCCGATGATTTAAATACAGATCCAGGGCCTGCCGGTTTGATAAATGGCCATTTCCACCCCTGATCCTGTTTTTCAGATATGCCGGATAACGGCCTTTCTCCAACATGTCTTCATCATAATTTGATTCCAGGAATGCGGCATGACATTGTTTAAAATAATGGATCAGCCGTTCGCAGGGTGCCCCAATATCCGTGAATACTCCAATATTGGTTTTGGCTGCGCTGACAACAAAACTATGCGGATCGCAGGCATCGTGTTTTTTCTGAAAGGCGGTTATTTGAAGGCCGCCGATTTGTACCGGCTGTTGTTCAGTAAAATGAAAGGTAAACTTCCTGATCTTCCAGAAACCAGCTTCTTTCATGGTAGACTGGCTGACATATACCGGGATCTGATATTTCGCCACCAGCTGGTTGGCGCCTAAAATATGATCACTATGTTCATGGGAAATAAAAATTGCCTTCACCCGGCTCATATTCAGACCCAGTCTTTTCATTCTGGCTTCCGTTTCCCGGCAGGATAAACCGGCGTCCACGAAGACGGCTTCATCGCCGTTGCCGATATAATAGCAGTTTCCGTTACTACCTGAATTCAGGGAAGCGATGAATAGGGACATAATTAGCTACGAAATTAACGGTCTCGCGCTAATTAAAGAGCTGTTGGGGAAAGAAAAGTGTGCGTGTTATATTATTTAGCATGATTTAAATGGTACTCTCAGGTATTCAGTGGTGTCAAAAACTGTGATGCCACCGATAAAGTAATTTGGAGGTGAGGACTATCTTATTTCTGATAAACAATAAACTTTTCCGGGTCCAATTCTTTATTTCCTTTCAGAACGAAAAATATGATCGATTGATAATCGTTGGGAATTAATTTTCTTTGTCCGATCAAATCTCCTCTGTTTACTAACTCGCCGGGATTTAATGATACGCTGTCCATCTGGGCATATGCATAACTGGTGTCATTTTGCATGATCACCATGGCCCAGTCAGAACCCACTTTAAATACGCTCTGTACTTTTCCATCGGAACAGGATCTTACATTAAAATCGTTTGAAGGTTGAATGAATATCCCGCGATGAGCTTGTGCAGATTTTTCCAGGGTTAAAATCTTTCCCCCATTAATGGGTAGTCGCATAGTATCTCCGGCAATATTAAAATTGAAGAGTGTGAAAAAAATAATGCCCGGTACCATCATTAAAAATAATAAAAAAAGGCCGCCCAAATTTCTTTGAACAGCCTCATCGTTAACCACCAAGTCGTTTATTGCTCTGAAACCGGCAAAGGGAACAGACTCCACACATTATCTCCGGGACGATCGAGCGGTAAAGTGTTCAGCATATTATAACGCCTGACGTCAATCCAGCGATGACCTTCCATGAAAAGCGAATATCTTCTTTCATACAACATTTCATTGATCAGGGCAGGGCTGGTAAGGGCGCCTGAATAATCAGCCAGGCCATGTTTCTCCCTTATGACATTTATTGCTTTCACTGCTTCAGTAAAATTATTTGTCTGAATATTTGCCTCCGCATAAATCAGGATCAGTTCTTCGTTTCGGACAATTGGCATCGGCGCCGTACTGGAAGTATATACCCATACATCGCGGTCGCTGCTCAGGTTATTGAGCGATGCAACCGGTCTTAAGGTGGCTTTGGAAATCCGGTCATCGTTGGGCAGGATATCCTGTGCATAAGAAGGATTTGCCACGCGTACTTCACCTGTTTGTCTTTGAGGAATAAAAGCGGGGTTCAATTGATCGCCTGATCCTGTTCCGAAAACACTGAAAAAACACCGAGGTTAAAATCACTGGCCAGACTGAAGAAAGACTGATTCAGCGCAGTTAAAGCATCGGTCCAATCCTGACGATATACCTGCACCCTGGCAGACAAAGCGCGGTTGAATTGTATCAATCCGGGAGCATCAGAAAATCCGCTGAAGCCAGAGGAGAGTGGGAAAATAACGGTTCCCTGCAGCCAGCGCGGTTTTACCCGAATCCAGCAAAGCCTGAATGGCATCCAGTGACAGGGATTGAGCCCTACAATCGGGCCGAGTGCTGCCGGATTGCTTACATCAATACGGATACCATTTGAGTCGGTTTGATTCAAACACAACAGGAGCTGATAGGCTTTGATCGTTTGCGCAAAACCGATATAACCGGATCTCTGTTCAGCAGTAATCAGTGTTGAATTGATTGCAGCCTGTATGAGTGTATTGCAATTCTTTACTACACGATATCTGGAGGCCCAGGTATTGGTGATATAAAAATTACTGTTGCT
Source organism: uncultured Bacteroidota bacterium (assembly GCA_963732055.1). Taxonomy (GTDB): domain Bacteria; phylum Bacteroidota; class Bacteroidia; order Chitinophagales; family Chitinophagaceae; genus Puia. Next base: position 31,116 of record CAVSYG010000001.1, read on the forward strand.
GAGTATGGCATTGTCTGCGCCCAGCAGATCTGTAACGTAACGGGGTTCAGATGCCGAGAAACGATAGTTTTCTCTTCCGATGGTTCCCACATCATCCAGATAGAGGGCCATATTTGTACGCATGCCCGATTCGGAACCGGTCACGAGATTATTCAGACTACTCGCTGAGGAGTTTGACTAAAAAGCTTTCAACCGTCGGGCTGTTCAGATTTCCATAGTCCTTCTGGCAGGAAATGAATAATGTGCTCGCGGAGATGACTAAGCAGGCTATTTAAAATAATTTTTTTCATAATTGTAGATCTAATGGGTTTAAAAATCCAGTGAAATGTGAAAATCAGCACGTTTGGTTGCAGGATAAGGATCTACATCCACACCACTGGAGAAACCTGTTCCGAAATTTGAAACTTCAGGATCGTAGGCTGCATATTTTGTCCAGACAAAAAAGTTTGTCATGGACACACCTACGCGGAGTCCTTTTAAGAAATTGTCGCGGGAAGTGCTAAATGAATAATAAAGACCGATTTCACGAAGTTTCACATATCCCGAATTTTGTACAAATTCCTGGGCACTCGTACCGATCTGGCTGATGCGGTATGCTCCGTTCGGTACACCTTTTTTAATGGTTTGAGCATCCCAGTCTGCGCTGGTTCCGCCAAAATCATTTTCCAGGTTTGTCAGGTTTACATTTTGTCCGCCGTTTTTCCAATGCAGCAGAAAGCGCAAACTGATTTTATTCTGGAAAGTGATTTCATTGTATGTATTCATTTGGAACGTGGGTTCAGCATCACCCCATTTCACGATCCCGGTAGGTGAGAGACCGAGGATCTGCGTGGCCGATGCGCCTTGTTGAATCTGATAGGTTCCCAATACATATCCAAAAGATCCCTGCGGTGTCGGATTTGTGATCAGGCGTGTAACCAGCGAACGGTTAAACCAGAAATTAAATGGTTGTATTCCACGTTATGTTTCTGTTCTGAATGGGTCTTGCATTCAAACTCAGTTCCACTCCCTGATTCTGTAAATCTCCTGCGTTCACCCAACTCGTTGAAAACCCGGAGGAGGAGGGAGGATTGCTCTGCATGAGGAAATTATAGATTTTTTTCTTGTAATAAGTAAATTCAAAACTCAGGCGGCCTTTCAGTACACTGAAGTCCAACCCAGTTTCAAATTCACTTTGTCTTTCAGGTTCGATATTCGGTTGACCTTCCTGCAATCCGATGATTGAACCGGGCAGACCACCGATATTCGAAACATTCATAGATGTAAATTTGGAGCCATAAGCCGGTGTGTTATTGGCTTCTCCGTATGCGGCTCTCAATTTGAAGTTGTTGAAAAATCCATCAGGATCCAGGAGACCACTATGCGTCAGGTTCCATGACAAACCGGCTTTCGGGTAAACATAAAATTTGGTGGCATCTCCATTATTGGAAGAGCGGTCAAATCGAACACCTGCTGTAGCGGTGATCGCATCGATGATGCTTGCTTCTTCCTGAATATATATTCCCTGATTCTGAAATTGTGTGCGAACCTGGGTCGAGGTCAATGATCCGGCCTGGTCTACATTCGACTGACCAGAGATAACCTGCGTGGCAGCATCGAGTAAGTTATTGTAGCTACCGTCTTCCAGTGTAAATCCTGCAGAACTTGTCAGTATCAGATTTCTTGAAACATTGTATGTATTTACCAGGGAAAGAATGGCATTCACATTGAGACTATTGGTAAAACCCTGTATGGAAGTTCCTTTGTTTACAGATTGAAATTGCAATGTGCTTGGGAAAAGAACATTCGTTTCCAGGCTATAAAAATCAAAACCGCCACCGGCTACAAATTTGGTTATACTTTTTTCAGAACGTTGAAATACTGCTTCGAGTCCGATGCCGGTAATGAACCTATTTACACCTTCATGGTTTTGCATCAGGGCAACGGTCTGTAACGGATTGGAAGCCGCGAATGAATTGTTAGGATAATTTCCAAACTGATCCGGATGCAGCTGTGCAAATTGTGGTGTGGAAGAAAGTGCGATACCCAGTGTCACACCGGCGTTATCATTTCCTGAAAATCCGCGGTTAGCGGATGTATTCAGATAATTCGTACTGATACCCACTTTCAGGTTGTCGGATATATGATGATCAATATTAAAACGGAGACTGGTATTACGGTAACCGGTATTTTTTACGATGCCCTGTTTCATCCTTCTGACCAGCAGATAAATAAAAAGTTGTTCTGTCATTTCCACCGCTTACACTAACTAGTGTATTCCTTGCGAAACCTGTATTTCCGAATACCTCTTTTTCATAATCATAAAGATGTCCGGAAGCTTTGGCTGCGGTGAATTCAGCAGCATATTTTAAACCTGTCAAACTATCATTTGATAAACCCGCGGCGGTTTCTGCAGTAAATTGCCGCACGCCCAGCAGTTTACTTACTTTAATAAAACCCAGGTCCTGCGAAAATGTGATATGCGTTCTTCCCGCATGTCCTTTTTTCGTTGTCACGATGATTACACCACCCGCTGCTCTTGAACCATAAATGGCAGCGGCGGATGCACCTTTTAATATTTCAACATTTTCGATGTCTTCGGCATTGATGTCAGAAATTCTTCCGGAAGGGTTATCCTGGTTTGACGTCGAGTGCGCCACCAGCCAGATGCACCGGTTACAAAGTTCAGACCTGCAGAGGTGGAAGAGTTATCTACGAACACACCGTCGATCACATAGAGTGGTTGTGTATTTCCGTAAATAGAAGTCACCCCGCGCAGTTTGACAGACTGCCCGCCGCCGGGTGCGCCTGTATTTGAATTGATGGTTGCGCCCGGAATTTTTCCACTGAGTGCCTGGTCAAATGTCTGGGAAGGTGCAACACCATTCAGTTGTGTCGCGCTGATGGTGGCCACGGAATTGGCAAGGTTTCTTCGTTTTACACGTCGTGCTCAATCCCGTCACCACGATTTCATCCAGGCGGGCAACGTCTTCTACCATATCAATTTTTATATCGGGTGAACCGTTCCAGTTGTACGATCTGACTCCGGTATCCCGTAAAAGTGATGATCAGCGTTGCATTTTCCGGAACACTTAATTTAAATTTTCCTGATTCATCTGTTACGGTACCCTGGGATTTTCCCTGGATCAGAATACTTGCTCCGGTGACCGGATGGTTTTTTCCATCCAGCACGGTTCCTGTGATGGGTCTTACCTGTGCCTCACTGAAAAAAGGCATCCCGGCGACACAGAGGATTAGAAAGGCGGTGATTAATTTGTGATTTACTCATAAAGCTGTTTTGTTAATGTTGTTAATTGTTAATTGTCAAGTTGTTAGTTTTTGATTTAGTTGTTTATGGTTGACGGTGAGCTTAAGGCATCTTGGCGTTACGCTTTAAGCTTTAGCGCTTTAGGCTTAAACGGGTTGTGGTTGTGAAAAAATATGATGATCCATATCCGTGCTCTACGATTTGTTTTGCGCGCAGCGGGTAGGTTGACAAGATCCTGGGGTGCAACAGAAGCGAGTCCGTCAACATACCGGTTGAATAAACAAAAAGCTGCGGCGATCAAAACGGTATCATGGATATCGCGATCGGTGGCTCCCTGCTGGCGGGCATTGTCGATATCTTCCTGCAAAACGGCTTTGCCACTTTTCTGCACTTTACCCGCGATTTGTAAAAGAGATTTCAGTTTGTCAGAAATGGGTGCTTCTTTATAATTCTGTCTTACGGCATTCACGAGGTCACGGTCACCATTCAGATAACAGACTGCAATTTCACCGTGTGAATGATGACAGTAGAAGCAATCGTTCAGATAAGAAACATAGGTCCCGATCAATTCGCGGTCTGTACGGACTGAGTCCGACATCGTCCCGTAATAATATTTCAGCCAGTGCGCTGAGTGGTTCAGCTGTTTCCGGACGAAAGGCCATCAGTGACCGGATGCCGGGAAGATTTTTATCTACATTCGATGTAAGGCATATTTTCAATTTATTGATTAAAAAACTATTTAAAGTATAGAAGTATGGAAGAATGGAAGTATGGAAGTAATAAGTTATTTAGTTCTTCACATTCTCAAACTTATACTCTCATACTATTTAGTGAGGCCAGCTTGAGAGTACCCCTCCCTGGCCCGCATGGGTGCACGATCGATATACACCTGGCGGTCCTGCGGTGCCCAGGTATTGAGCCCGTCCACATAACGGTTGAACATACAGAAAGCCGCTGCGATCAGAACCGTATCGTGAATTTCACGATCCGTTGCTCCGTTTTTTTTTGCGTTTTCGATTTGCTCCTCCGTCACATTCTTACCGCCGATTTGTACACTGCCCGGCAATGGTCAGCAGTGATTTTAATTTTTCAGAAATATCTGCGCGTTGAAAATCTTTTTTAATGCTGTCGATGAACGACATGTCGCTTTGATAATAATACTGAGCCATGGCCCCGTGCACATTTTGACAGAAATAACAATCGTTCTCCGAGGATACATAGGCGCCAATCATTTCACGGTCACCACGACTCAGCGAATTATTTTCATCGTGTAATAAAGCTTCTGCCAGATCATTCAAAATCGCACCGGTGTCGGGGCGGTAAATCATCGGGCCGCGGATACCCGGCAAATCATTTTGTAAGTCAATCCATGCCATTTTTCTGGTTTTTAGATTTTTCTAAATATGATATCCCCTGGTTTGCATTCTCTTTCCCATTTCTTCATAAGCCGCTTCACCGGTGGGCGTGTAGCTGGCCAGTCCGTCCACATATCGATTGAACATCGAGAAACTCGCTGCAATCAAAACCGTATCGTGTATATCAGCATCGTTCGCGCCGGCTTTTCTTGCGGCTTTAATATCAGCAGGCGTGACCGATTTGCCACTTGTCTGTACTTTACCCGCGATCTGCAGCAGGGCTTTCATTTTTGCTGAAAGAGAATCTGCATTTTGTTCATGCAGCAGTTCGTCTACGATATGTTTTTGATCGTCATACCAGCAGCGCGCTGCCGCAGCGTGACTGTTTCTGCAAAACATACAACCATTTCTGTGAGACACATAAGCAGCGATCAGCTCACGTTCTCCAGAACTTAAAGGGGAAGGACCCCTGAGTAACACTTCCGCGAGTTCACATAGTGGTTTGCCGGTTTCCGGTCTGAAATTAAACAGACTACGGATGCCGGGAACGTCTTCTTCTACTTCGATGTAAGCCATCTTTTTAAGCTTAAGCTTAATGTGTCAATTCTTAATTGTTAATTATTCGATCGAACTTATTTCAGTAACATATTCATCGTGTCTTGTTTGTTTATTAAAGAGCGTGATGATAAAGCCAATGAGAAAAACAAAATCGAAATAGAAAATAGCATTTCCATATCCTCCGAGCATTTCCACCAGTGATCCGATAAAAAAAACAGCAACACGCCGTAATGATTCGACCGAGATTAAAACAGACGCCGGTAGCCGTAGCGCTCAGTGAAACAGGAAAGAGTTCCGGAATATACATGGACAACGCGCCCTGGCTCATTCCAAAAAAGATCGTTATGAATGCAATCTGCAGATAAGTGCCCAGCGATAGTGTTGTCGTAAGCCTGAATAAAATGAAAGCCAAAATAAAACTGGCACCAAAACAAATCAGCAGGGTTCTTTTCAAACCCAATGCATGAACAACCCAGCCGGAAATAAATCCGCCCAATAAGCCACCACCGCCCATCGTCATCATGGCAAGTCCTCTTTCTTTTTGTCCGGAAGTTCCCGACACAAGGTTTTGAATCCAGAATGGGAGCCAGGAAAAAGTTGCCCAGAGACCAATCAGTGCAGCGCCGAATACCAGTGAACCCATGATCAGGTTTTTACTATTCTGAGGACTGAATAGCCTGTTCAGATTTTGCATGGCTTCATTTTCTTTTTTCTTTGCGTTCACCCATTTTTCAGATTCTGTAAAAAACAGGATGGCCATTCCGGAAAGAATCACAGGGATGGCGCCAACAATAAATGCATATCGCCATTGCGAAACAAAATAAGTCAGCAGGCCGGCAGAAAATATTCCGACGGGAATAGAGATGGAAAGGATACCCAGCAATACCTCTCTTTTTTTCTCCTGGTATCCTTCAGATACCAGCATGGTTGTTATGACGAGCACACCGCCGATACCAAATCCGGAAAGAAAACGGCAGAGTACCACCAGGAACCAGGTGGGTGATAATCCTGTCAGAATCGTAAATAATCCATAACAAAGGGTTGCATAGATAAAAGACTTTTTCCGTCCGAGTGTGTCGCAGAATATACCCCAGATGATTCCGCCGGCCGTCCATCCGAATATGAAAATGGAATTGATGGTCGCACTGATATTGTCAGTGCTTTTGGTTGTTGAATTGTGTAAAAGATCCCTGATTGCATCCGGCAGGTAAACGGACATCAATGTAGATACCGTTCCGCCAAACATGCTGCTGAAGAAACAAATGAGAAATAGTGACCGCTTGTATTTCTGAAATCCAACCGGTTTTGTTAAAGACAATTCTGCAGATCCATTCATATTTATCTATTTGTATTGATCCTCACCAACTCTCGCCAGCCCGTCTTTCGGTCTGTCGTAACCGATAGTAACCAGTCTTGCGGCAAGTTTTTGATAATAAACCGGATCTTCCGGGCAAAAGGTTCCCAGGCCATCCACATAGCGGTTATAAAGACAGAAAAGCGCTGCGATCAAAACCGTGTCGTGAATCTCTGTATCGGTGGCGCCTGCTATTTTTGCCCGGTTCACATGCTCCGGCAAGACAGCCTTGCCGATTTCCTGCACTTTGGATCCGATGACGAGCAATGCCTTCATTTTTTCAGAAAGTGGTGCATTCTCCAGGTCATGATATACTTTGTCCAGTAATTCCTTTGTGCCACCCAGAGCAATCACGGTTGCAGCATGGGCATTCGTACAAAAACGGCATTGATTTTTGTAAGAGACGATGGTGGCAACCAGTTCTCTTTCCATTTCCGTAAGTGTATTCCTGCCCCGCAAAATAATCTGGGTGAGTTCACGGATCGGAGCAGCCGTGTCGATGCGATTTTCCAATAAGCCTGTGATACCCGGTAAGCGATTATTCAATTCGATGTATGCCATATCTCTACATTTTATATAGTGTTGTATTCGGATGAAATTGTTTCCAGCTATGCCAGAATTCCTGGTAGGCCGCCAGCGTTTCAAGCTGGTTATCTTTATAAGGGCCACTGATACAATAGCCATTCAGGTTCCATATGGAATGCGTATTTGTGTCTGTGAGCTGGTTCAATGTTTTGTTCAGGGAGAAGGACAATGTTTGTCCCTGCAACACACGGCTATAGGCATGAAAACTACTTGTGTCTTTTTCGAGCACGAGTAATACGGGTTGTCTTCCGATAGTATCCTCTATTATATCATCTTTCAATAGGTCGTTCCAGTCATATACTTTTTCAAATCCGTTTGTTTTTATTCCGACCACCCATGATTTCATTTTCCATGAAGCCGAATCCCGTTTTTCCAGATGTCCCTTGATCGTGCCCTTATCGAAATCGGCGAGGTCGTGGTAGTCTTCTTTATAATTGCTGTCGGGTTGCAAAATGGTTGAGTTCGGATGAAGCCGCATCCAGGAAGCCAGGGACGCCTGGTGAGAGGGGATTTCCTCCAGGCGGTAACCTTTCAATGGGCCGGCGATTGAAATACCGGTAGCCTGCTGCCACCAGCTTTTGGTGGTTTCATCTTCAAACATGGCATTAAAATGATCCATACCTACCAGTCTGAATTTTTCCAGTCTTACCATTCACAACGGGAGAGTATACGCGTCCTGTGCGGCAAACGGTACAATAAGTGATCATGACAGGCGTATTGCCTACAGTGTCTTTCACCTGGTGGTGATAACCGATGATCTGAATAGGATATGCCCTTGATTCGCCATGGATATCAATTCCGATGATGAGTTTATTGCTGTCAATGGTATTTCCTGAACCAGACGAGAAGTTTTTAATAGATGGCTGGTAAAACATTTTATCAGCCTCAAACCTGAAATTGAAAAAGAAGAAAATAATTCCGTAAATAATGATCGCCAGTGAAAGAAGGATCTTTGGATAAAGTTTCCTGCCCGTAAACACCCGATAAACCGGTTTCGCAACCAGTGCCAGTAAAATGATCCGAATGAGCCATTTATATTTTTCGATACTATAAGCCCAATCGATCGTATTCGATTGCTGACTACCCGGAAAGGGCATGATATAATAAACGCGCAATATTTCTGTAGCTATTAACAGAATTATGCCGATTATTAAAAATAATCGCGACATGACAACATTAATTTAGAAGAAAAATAGGGAACTAACGCATGGATCAGGCCATGCAGTGCCGGGGTGGTTTGCCCGGGGAAGGGATGCAGGCGCTCACTAATTTTGCATTGACAACTTCATTTAGTATGGAAGTATGGAAGAATGGAAGTATGGAAGTAGAGAGTTGGAAAGTTTCGGAAGTGTAATCGTTGCCACTAAAACTTTTTTGTGTGCCGGGGCGGGAGGAACCCTTGCTGTTTCCGTTTATATCATTGGCGGCATTTCCGTATTCTGCTTTGCCTTTCTTCAGAACCATTTTACGGGCGTCGGGAATACAAAGCAGGATCAGTTTTCCATCAGAAACTTTACGCTTGACATACTTGAAATTCTTACCCTGGAAGTTAATTTCACCATCGACACGCTGGAAATTTCTTTGTTCGAGCTGATAAGGATTATCAAGAGGAACCGTAATGGAAATCAGTTCATTTGCATCGTACTGATCCTTATCCAGCCTGGATTCCATGAACGATATCTGCTTTTTGTTCGGCATAGTAAAACCAAACACGGTATCCTATTATATTAAACAGGAGTATGAGCAGGAGAATAATGGCTGCGGACTTTCTCAAAAGCAATTGTTGTGTAGTAAATATAGGAATTATCCGAATAATCTGAATTTTCCTGTTTTTATTTCCCTTTTTAATTGATTTTTTATTCAGGAACTTCAGAACTTTAAAGGATAGCGCCCTCATCACCACATCGAAAAATTTAAACTTAGTCATATGGAAATAAGTCCTGCCGCAGGCAAACCTGCCGACCCATCGATTCTCGCTAATATTCCGCGCTTAATCACCGCTTATTTTGCGCAGCAACCGGATGTTTCCGTTCCTGCCCAGAAAGTAGCTTTTGGAACTTCCGGTCACCGCGGTTCTTCATTGACAAATTCTTTCAACGAATGGCATATTCTGGCCATCACACAGGCCATCTGTATGTACAGGAAACAAAATAAAATCGAGGGGCCACTTTTTCTGGGCATCGATACCCATGCATTGTCTGAACCTGCCGCAGTTACTACACTGGAAGTTTTAGCGGGTAACGAAGTGGAAGTAATGATCTCCGATAACAATGAATACACGCCCACGCCAGCCGTATCGCAGGCTATCCTGACTTATAATAAAGGCAGGACGGAAGGATTGGCAGATGGTATCGTCATTACCCCGTCCCATAATCCGCCTGATGACGGCGGGTTTAAATATAATGCGACACACGGAGGACCGGCCGGAACTGACATTACTTCGTGGGTGGAGCAAAAGGCGAATGAAATACTCGAAAACAAACTCAAAGCGGTGATCCGTATGCGTTATGAAAAAGCACTGCGCGTCAGCACTACCCACCGCTTCGATTATCTTAATCATTATGTGGATGATTTAAAAAACGTGATCAACCTGGACATTATCAGGGATTCGAAGATCAATATCGGAGCAGATCCGTTAGGAGGAGCCGGTGTTCATTATTGGGGCCCTATCGCTGAAAAATATAAATTGAACCTGCATGTCGTGAATGACATCGTAGATCCAACATTCCGATTTATGTCGGTGGACTGGGATGGAAAGATCCGGATGGATCCTTCTTCCCCTTACGCCATGCAACGATTGATTGGCATGAAGGATCAATATGATATATCCGTTGCCTGTGACACAGATCACGATCGCCATAGTGTGGTTACAAAAAGCGTGGGTCTTGTGCCGCCGAATCATTACCTGACTGCCTGTATTTTTTTTCTGCTGCAACATCGTCCTGCCTGGAAAAAGGATATCGCCATCGGCAAAACACTGGTGAGCAGCCGCATGATTGATCGTGTTACTAAAAAACTGCATCATCCGCTGTATGAAGTTCCGGTCGGATTCAAATGGTTTGTAGACGGTCTCATAGATGGCTCCCTGGGTTTTGTGGGAGAAGAAAGTGCCGGCGCCAGTTTTTTGCGGAAGAACGGGGAAGTTTGGACCACAGACAAAGACGGATTTATTCCCGCATTACTTGCAGCTGAAATGACGGCTACTCTTGGAAGGGATCCGGGAGAAATATATAAATCGCTGGCCGATGAGCTGGGACATTCAACCTATGATCGTGTGGAAGCTCCTGCCAATCCTGAGCAGAAGGCGAAATTATCAAAGTTGAACCCTGATGATATAAAACAAAAGACCATGGCGGGTGAACCGATCACAGCCGTTCTGACAAAGGCACCCGGCAACGGAGCTTCTATCGGCGGGCTCAAACTGGAAACAGAAAATGGATGGATTGCTGCCCGGCCATCGGGAACTGAAAATATTTATAAAATTTATGCCGAAAGTTTTCGGGGACGCGACCATTTGAACCTGATGCTACAGGAAGCGCAACAAATTGTTGACAACGCTCTCAAGGCTTAACGCTTAACGCCTAACGCCTAACGCTGGTGCAAAACTTTAACTTGTGTAAATACCTAACTTCATTTAATAAGACACCTACTTTTCGTCTGGCGTTATGCGTTGGGCGTTGAGCGTTCAGCACAAAAATGAAATATTTAAAAGTCCTCTACGTTCAGGTTCTTATTGGCATAATGCTCGGCATTTTATGCGGCTGGCTTTTTCCATCTTTTGCACCTACAGCCAAACTCATCAGCGATACATTCATCAATATGATCCGGATGATTATCGCGCCGGTGATCTTTTGCAGTATCGTTACCGGAATAGCGGGTGCCGGAAGTATGAAAAAAGTGGGCAGGGTAGGCATCAAGGCCCTTGTTTATTTTGAAATCGTTTCTTCACTGGCGCTTGTGATTGGATTGATTGTTGCCAACCTGATCAAACCAGGAGCGGGTATTGTCGCATGGTTCAGCAGAAACTTCGCAAGTGAGCGAAATTGCCAAACAGGCTGAAACATTCAGTTGGGGAGATTTTATTTCACATATAGTACCGTCCAATATTGTTGAATCTTTCGCGAAGGGTGATATTCTCCAGATTTTATTTTTTAGTATTCTGTTTGCTGTCGGATTGAAGCAATTAGGTCCTTCTGGCAAAAGCATTATTGACGGACTGAATAAAATCAACCAGATCGTTTTCAATATTCTGAAGATGGTCATGAAACTCAGCCCCATCGGTGCTTTCGGCGGTATGGCATTTACGATCGGGAAGTTTGGTTTCGCAACTCTTTTTGTTTTGGGTAAACTGATGTTATGTTTTTACCTGACCTGCCTGCTTTTTATTTTTGTCGTCCTCAATGCTATCTGCCGTTATTATAAATTTAGTTTCTGGAATCTGCTGAGATATATACGTGATGAAATCCTGATTGTATTTGGTGCCAGCAGCAGCGAAGCGGGATTACCTTCCCTTATGCAAAAACTGGAAGCTGCGGGCTGCGAAAAGGAGGTCGTCGGTCTGGTCGTTCCAACGGGTTATAGTTTTAATCTCGATGGCACAACGATTTATCTGAGTATGAGTGTGATTTTTTTGGCACAGGTATTTAATGTTGATTTAAGCCTGGAGCAGCAGCTGGTAATCATTGGTATCCTGCTCATCACGAGCAAGGGTGCAGCCGGAGTTACCGGAAGTGGTTTTATTGTATTAGCCTCCACACTCGCGGCGATGAAAGTAATACCACTGGAGGGGCTGGCTCTGCTGATCGGCGTTGACCGGTTTATGAGTGAGGGGAGGGCCCTGATTAATTTCATTGGAAATGCTGTGGCGACAGTAGTCATCTCCAAATCTGAAAAAGCCATAAACGAAGAAGTTTATCAGCGCGTGGTTGAAAGTGCAGGAGGCAGGACGCAGGACGCAGGACGCGTGAGGCCTTAAGTTATATCTTCAGTTGTATACTAAACTTCTTGTTTCAAGCTTTTGGCTTTCTGCTTCCTGCCTCCAGCCACAGGTATCATGCCTGATCAAAATTGTTTCAGGAAATTAATTTTCACGATCGCATTATCATCGAATACTGCTTTTGAACCAACCGGATTGAATTCCTGGTGATTAAATATCAGATAAACATATGACAGGGGCTGGTATTCCCAGGAAAACCGGATATAATAATTTTGTGTACTGTTGTCAGTATTCTTCTGGTAGAACGCTGTCAGCTGCAAACGTGGATTGAGCGCCAGTCTTGCCTGTAAAATATACAGATCAACGTTCGAATAGCTTTTTGATTCGCCGACACCAAAAAATTTATTCCGGTTATATTCTCCCGTGAGGGAAATATTCGGTATCGGTGCGAATTGCAGTTTTAAGTCCGTTGCGTTAAGCCGCCCATTATAATAAGGGCCCCATGTATAAATGAGTTGCATGTTCAGCATTTTGGATGGATTGGTGCTGGCCCAGATCTGTTGCTGCATATAACGGTATTCCCCAACCGCTATTTTAACACCCAGGGGTTGGAATGGCGCAATTAAATTTTCATACGTTGGAATGAATCCATATCCGAAATATGCGCCACTCTTAAAATTAAACCAGATGGGAAAGGTCGTATATGTGGCTTCTATCAGTTTTCCTGAAGTGGCTTGTAAATAGAGTTCCGGGCTGAAACTGGGTTCAAAGGCAAGCAGATATTTTTTTATAGGCAGTTTATTTCCACGATAAAAATAATAAATGCCGGGTGTGGTTGCGATTACATTTGTACGTGAGGCGAATCCCATTTCCGGATTGAAATCTTTAGTAACAACAGATTCTGTCCACCAAATTTTCATTTTGTTAGTGGAGTAAAAATATTGTGCGGCTCCTGCAAATCCCGACTTACCGGTTGTGGTTGAATAAGCATGGGTTAGAATTGTATTGAGCGAATGCGCTTCTCCCAGACGGAAGAAACCATCGGCTGTATTTTCAACGCCTGATCCCATTGGGTTGTTTTTTATGGTGGTCATTACACCGACCCTGTTCAGCTGGCCAAAATTTTCAGAAACTCTTCCGACAAAAAAGTTGGTATAGGGATAACCGCCGGCATTTCCCTGACGCATCACAATGGCACCATAATTCAATTTATCAGAACGATGAACATACCTGGCGCCACCGATAATGGGGATTGGATTTCCCATACTATCTAAACCGATGGTGCGGCTATTAAAAGGCTGGATTCTCATCTGGCCTCCTGATAAATCCGGACTTTGTTGCACACTGACACCAAACAGTGATGCATTCTCCAGGAAGAACTGACGTTTCTCCGGAAAAAAAACTGAAAATCTCGTCACGTTATTTACCTGCTGATCCACATCGGCTTGTGCAAAATCGGTATTTACTGTCAGATCCAGGATGCTATTTGGGCTGATGGCCCATTTCAGGTCACCACCTGTTTTCGCATGTATATTTTCCTGTTTTGTATCGGGAATAATATTTTGTTCATGATCATACTGTGTCAGGAAATAAGGCTGAAAAAGAATATTTGGTTTTGGGGGCGGAGGTTGCAGGTTGGTTAGTAATCCGGCATAGTTCATACGCAGGGTGGTGTAAGCATGTGGAAATTCTGACAATGCACTGAGTTCATTGGTCATTCTCCGGTTCCGGAATACGTTAAAACCCCAGGACTGCACAGAATCTTTTGATTTAGGATAGCGGAGTGTTTGCCATGGGATGGCAATTTCAGCTGTCCATCCTGAATCGGTCCTATTGGTCCGTACACGCCAGAGACCATTCCAGTCTAAATCATAATATAAATCATCAAAGGAGAGCAGATCTCTTTGCACACCGTATGCATCTGACGCAAAAGCCATCGCATTGCGATGATCATTGAATCCATCAAAGGCCAGTGATACCAGATCGTGCCTGGTTAAATCAAAGTCGCGGATAAAATCTGTTGACCTGATTGATTTTTTTCCCAACGGGTCCATTGCGAAAAAGCCCACATAGAGATACTGCTGATTATAAAGCACCTTCACCTGAGTATTGAATAAGGCGGGTTTGCCCTGTTCAGGATCGACCTGGGTAAAGTGTGGTGAGGGAGCTGCCAGCGTCCATTCGGGTTCATTAATGATACCATCTATGTTCAGGGATTTATCAATGCGTACTGCACGGATCTCTTTTAATTTGTGATGAATGGCAGAGTTACTGGTATCTTGCTGCAGATTACTCTGCGTATATGCATACAGGTTAGTAATACAAGAAATGAGTATGAAAATTAAATGTTTCATTATAAAGAATAGCATGCCCCGGACGATTACTCATCCGAAAAATTTTCCACATATAGCGGTTGATATTTAGAAATTATCTGCCGAATAATGTATTCCGGCAGCAGACCGGATCCGGTCTAATGTTTCCATGATCAGTAAAGAATCGTTGTGGCTCATGACCGGACTTTCTATTAAGCCTTTCCGCAGGCATTCACCGACATGCCTTGCTTCATATTGATAACCCGATCCGCCTTCTTTGTGGACAGGAATTATTTCCCTGCTATCCTCTCTTCCGGTATATAATTCTATCGTAGCACTCGGGGCATAAAAACGAGCGGTCAATCGTACCCTGCTTTTGGTGCCACTGATATCTGCGTCCGTCCCGAGGTTAGATGATAAGGATGAAAAAAGCTGCGCCAAAGCACCGTTTTTATATTTGAAAAGACTTGCGCATTGTATATCCACACCTTCCGGACTCGCTGTCATCGATGCTTCAATTGCATCGGGCCTTCCCAGAATTGAAAGAACCAGGAATACATTGTATATGCCGATATCCAGCAGACTACCTCCTCCGAGTTCAGGATCAAAAAGTCGTGCCGGCACTGGTTGTTGGGGAATAAATCCGAAATTAACCAGTATGCTTTTGATCTCTCCCAATTCACCTGCAGCGATCATTTCCTGTAACTTTTGGTACTGTGGAAGAAATTTTGACCACAGTGCTTCCATCAGAAAAACCTTCCTGTTACGCGAAACAGATACCATTTCTTTTGCCTGCCGGAGATTTAATGCGAAGGCCTTTTCGCATAACACCGCTTTTTGATGATTCAGACAGAGCAGGGTATGTTCATGATGCAGGGCATGTGGTGAAGCAATGTAAATCACATCCACATCCGGATTGGAAACCAGTTCCTCATAACTGCCATGAACATACTGTGCAGGAAACTCTTTTGCAAAAGCACGCGCATCGTCCAGGCGGCGCGCGGCGACTGCAGAAAGCGTTGCCCCCTCAACCATCATCAGGTCAGAGGCGAATTTCCTCGCTATGCGGCCACAACCCAAAATGCCCCAGCGAATGGTTTCCATCTAATATTTTATACAATTTAGGCATTTCGAAAATAATCGGTTATGAGAATTACCCTTCGGCAAAGCCTAACGCCTAACGCTTAACGCTGAACGCCTTTCCCTTTGATCTTCGGTATACTATTATTTTTTGGTATTTCAGCGTTCGGCGATGAGCGTTCAGCGTTGGGTGTTTTCTTACCTTTGCAGGCTTTATTCGAAATATGGCGAACTGGAAAGACAAAGAGGTATATAAAACAATTCAACTGGCGATTCCCATTATCATGGGAGAGTTGGCCCAGATGAGTTTGCACCTGATTGATACGGCCATGGTCGGAGCAATTAGTTACAAACACCTGGCGGCGGCTTCGCTGGTGATGACGGCCGCCAACATTCCATTTGTGATTGGCATCGGGATGACCATCTCCGTTTCCCAATTGGTTTCTATGGCAAACGGGCGACGTGACCACCAATTGATTTCACATTATCTTTTCAATGGATTTCTACTATGCACTTTTTTTGCACTGGTCATTTCCGGAGGTTTGGTATTCGGAAGAAACATACTAAGACATCTGCACCAGGATCCTCAGGTGGTTGAACTTGCACTGCCCTTTATGTCGCTGGTGGGACTTTCGATCATCCCCATGCTCCTGTTCATGACGCTGAAGCAATTTACTGACGGTCTTGAATATACGAAGACTGCTATGATGCTGTCTCTGTCTGCCATGCCCATCAATATATTTCTGAACTGGTTACTCATTTATGGTCACTGGGGCTTTCCCAGGCTTGAACTGGTGGGTGCGGGATACGCGACACTGATTACCCGAACCGTGATATTTGTTGTGCTCGCATGGATCGTATTAAAACATAAAACATTTCGACGTTTTATCGCCGTCAGCGAAAGCCAGTGGAGATATAGTTTTAATACTATCCGGGAATTGCTGCGTATCGGAATTCCCAGCAGTATACAGCTGGGCGTGGAAGTATGTGCCTTTGCGGTTTCCGGTATCATTATCGGAACAATCAGTGCCGTTTCGCAGGCTGCTCATCAGATTGCCCTGAGCTGTGCTGCGTTTACCTTTATGGTTTCCATGGGACTAAGCCAGGCTGGATCCATCCGCGTCAGTAATGCATTTGGAAGATCGGACTGGAACAAAATACGTGTGATTGGAAAAACAACACTGATTACCGCTTTGTTATACGGAAGTTTTTGCGGACTTATTTTTATCATTTTCCGGTGGCAGCTGCCGTTGATTTTTAATGAGAACCCGGAAGTAATCAGTTTATCGGCCCTCCTGTTATTATTCGCCGCTGTGTTCCAGATTTCAGATGCTACTCAAGCCACGGGTGCCGGACTGTTGCGTGGCATCAAAGACGTAAAAATTCCGACTATTCTGATTACTCTTGCCTATTGGGTCATCGGTCTTCCCTTCGGATGGGTGTTCGCATTCCACTATCATATGGGTGCAGCGGGCATGTGGCTTGGATTAATTGTGGGCCTTACATTGGCCTCCATTTTTCTTTGTATACGGTTTATGAGTAGGGTCCGAAAAGCCTAACGCTAAACGCCAAACGCTAAACGCCCAACGCCTAACGCCTAACGCCCAACGCGTAACGCGCGAGGTAATATCAGGATTTTATTTTTTCAAATCCAAGTGTGAGATCGGCGATCAGATCATCGATATATTCAACGCCGACTGACAGCCTCACCAGATTGGCCGGGCTTCTGGGCGAATTTCCTTCTGCGGAGCGGCGGTGCTCGATCAGGCTTTCTACTCCTCCCAGACTTGTGGCGTGTTTGAATAATTTCATACCGCTGGCAAAAAGCAGCGCCTGTTTTTCGCCGCCCTTAATGCCGATCGAAATCATAGATCCAAATTTTCCATTCATCTGTAGTTTGGCGATGTCGTGCCCTGGATGATCCGGAAGTCCGGGATAATAAACCTGTTCAACCTGGGGTTTTGTTTTTAAAAAAGCGGCAATCGCTGATGCGTTTTGAATTTGCCGATCGAGACGAAGTGAAAGTGTCGAAAGACTTCGATTTAACAACCAGCAATCAAACGGTGAAGGCACAGAGCCCCCGATTACCTGGTATTCACGTATACGGGCATCCAACTCAGTTTTCTTATTTACTATAATACAACCTCCCAACACGTCAGAATGGCCTCCGAAAAATTTTGTAGAAGAATGGAAAACCAGATCAGCACCCAATTCAAATGGTCTTTGAATCAGTGGAGTGGTCCAGGTATTATCACAGCCTACCAGAATACCTTTTGATTTTGCAAGTTTGCAAACCATTGCGATATCCGTGATTTTCAGCATAGGATTTGACGGCGTTTCAATGATGATCAGCCGCGTATTTTTTTTAATGGCTTTTTCAATTGCCTCTGCATCCGACATATCGACTTCTGTATAAGCGATCTTCCATTTGGGCAGCATGGATTTTACAAGATGTGCAATTCCATGATAACAATCGTCCGGAATGATGAGATGTGATTCTGGTTCCAGAACGGTTTGGACCAGGGCCATGGCGGCGGCCATGCCCGAAGGAAATGCAAATGCTTCTTCACCACCCTCCAGCAGTGCCAATTTAGTTTCCAGCTGCCGTCGGTTTGGATTATCCCAACGGGTATATACGTAACCCTTGCCACCTATATTTCCGGCTTCATCGCGTTCAAAAGTGGTTGTAACATGAATCGGACTCATCACAGAACCAATCTGATCATCCGGACGTCCACCATGTATGGAAATGGTATCAAAATGCATTTATGTTTTTTGTTTAAAGATAATCAATACAAGCTAAGGCTAAAGCCCAAAGCCTAAAACCAATGCGGTATAAAGAATAAAACCTGTTGAAGAAGATAATTAAAGAATGCATAAGTTCTTATAACCAAAAGTTTTAGGCTTTGGGCTTTAGGCTTTGGGCGTATAAGAAGTTTTAGGCGTTGGGCGTTACGCTTTAGGCGTAAGATCGGGCAAACTGATAACAAACATAGAGCCTTTGCCAGGTGCACTTTCCGCCCTGATTTCACCTCGATGCAGTTCTACAATTTTTTTGCAAATCGATAACCCGATACCAGTTCCTTCAATCTGATGATAGCTGTGCAGTCTTTTGAATACGACAAAGATATCCTCGGCAAATTTTTGATCAAAGCCGATGCCGTTATCGCGTATCATAATTTTATATAATCTCGGAATGCCCAGCGGTAAATCCTGATGATCCGCGGGCTCAACACATTCACTCCGGATCTGGATATCCGGATAAATTCCGGGACTTGCAAATTTGATGGAATTGCTGATCAGGTTTTGAAACAGCTGTCGCATTTGTGTCGGAATCACTACTAATGAAGGCAGGGGTTCTATATTGATCGTTGCATTTGTTTTTTTTATATCTATTTCCAGATCAGATATGACGTCCGACAACAGCTCATTCAAATCAGTCATTTCAAAGTGATCGACTGTTTGTATATGTCGCGAATAGGATAGGAGATCATTGATCAGAATCTGCATTCGACCGGTCGCTTTTTTTATTTTTTCCAAATGGCCATGGATGGTTCCCATATCCGCCGATTCGAGACTCTTGCTGATTAAATCGTTAAATATTAATATTTTCCTCAAAGGTTCCTGCAGGTCATGTGAAGCGACAAAAGCAAAGCGGTCCAGTTCATGATTTATTTGTTGTAATTCTTCATTATTTTTAACCAGCTGCTGATTTAAAAGATTTATGCGTTCTTCTGAAATTCTTCTTTCTGCAATTTCAGACTCGAGATAAGAATTGGTTGATCTGAGTTTTTCTTCCTGGATAATCAGCTCCTTCGTCTTCCGATATAATTCGACGAATACGCCTACTTTAAATCTTAAAAGAGCCGGGTCCACCGGTTTGTGGATATAGTCGACACCTCCCATTTTAAATCCCTTAAACATGAGGTCTTCTCCATAGCGATGGGCCGTAATAAAAATAATGGGAATATGTTTTAACCGGTCCCGTTCATAAATGAGATGAGCGGTTTCCAGTCCATTCATCTGCGGCATCTGCACGTCCATTAAGATCAGAGAAAAATCCTGGTCTTTTAAGAGCAGTTTTAATGCTGCCATCCCTGAATTGGCTTTATAAATATGATATCCTTCTTTTTCAAGAATGCTCTCAATGGACAGGAGATTGTCTTCCCGGTCATCTACGACGAGAATTTTCGCTTCGTAAGCAGATCGGTTCTCCCTGATTGGAATTTCGGACTCAAATGTTTTCATCTGAATTTATTTGTAAAGCCATACACGCATCAGAGACAATAACTGATCAATTTTGACCGGTTTGGTAATATAGTCAGAGGCACCTGCATCAATACATTTTTCACGGTCGCCCTTCATTGCCTTCGCGGTTACAGCAATAATGGGCAGGTTATTGTTTTTATGTTCCCTTCTGATTTTCTGGGTTGTTTCGTAACCATCCATAGCCGGCATCATGATATCCATCAATAACATATCCACGTGTTTGCCTTCACTCAAAATATCTATGGCTTCCTGACCACTTTCTGCAGTTATTACATTCATGTTATATCTTTCAAATGCAGTTGTTAGCGCAAAAAGGTTCCTGACATCATCATCCACAATAAGCACGGTTTTATTGGTTAGAATATCCTCTCTGGATCTTAAATTTTCAATGATCTTTTTTTGTTCAGGTAACAGATCCTTATGATTCAGATGCAGGTGCATGACGACTTCCTCGAACAGCAGGTCCAGGGAATTCAGGTCTTTCACGAGTATCCTGTTTGCATACTGCTTCAATTGGGTCTTTTCCCTTGAAGTGAAATCCTTTGCTGAATAAATGAGTATGGGAGTCATCTGGACCTTCTTAATTTCATTTATTTCAATAATGATTTCCATTCCGGGAATATCGGGCAGCATATAGTCCACGATAACGCAGTCGTACACGTTTTCTCTGACAAGTCGCAGACCTTCCTGACCACTCGATGCAATCTGAACCTCCACCAGTCCCTGATTGTCCAATAAGTTTGCAATCGTGGAAGATTCGATTTCATTATCCTCTATCAGCAAAAGTTTTTTTGGATGCTGTCTTTGATAGTTCTGGATATCATCGAACAACATATTGAGTGCTTCATTCTTTAAAGGCTTCAGGCTGAAACTCCTGGCACCTCTTTGCATACCCAGCAATTTGTTTTCTTCCCCTGATATCAGATGCACTGGAATATGTCTGAAGTTGATATCATTTTTAAACAGGTCCAGGATACGCCATCCACTGGCATCCGGCAGTTTAACGTCGAGTGTTACGGAAACCGGATTAAATTTATTAACCAGTGTAAATACATCTGAAAAACCTGTTGCCACGACGGCTTTCATATCTCTCTCGTGTGCCTTTTCAATAATGATCCTTGCAAATCGAATATCATCCTCGATGATTAATACTACCTGATCGTCATCGTTTATGAGATTCCTGTCGTCTCCTGTTTCATTTATTATTTCGCTGATTACATCCAGTTCCCTTGTCTCCGGAAGTTTAACCGTGGGGACCGATTGAATGGCTGAGTCATCGCTATCCTGGGTAAGCAATCTATATTCGCTGATAGTTAAGCTGCTTTGTTTTTCCCTCTTGACATGGATAGGATCGTATTCCAGCGGCAGAAACAATGTAAACCGGCTCCCATGATCCACTTCACTTTCCAGTTCTATTGAACCACCCAGCAGATCCGCCAGCCCGCGGCTGATAGAAAGGCCAAGCCCTGTACCACCATATTTCCGGCTTGTGGATCCTTCAGCCTGTTGAAATGCTTCGAAGATTATATTTTGTTTGTCTCTGGAAATTCCGATACCGGTATCCCGGATTTCGAATGCAACCACTTTTTTTGCATTGTCAAGACTGGTAGTCGTTTGCTTCCAGTTTCTTTTTGCTTCATAAATGTGGAGCCTGACTTCTCCTTTTTCTGTGAATTTGAAAGCGTTTGAAAGCAGGTTTTTTAATATCTGATTCAATCTTTGTATATCGGTTTCAAGACTGTCAGGAAGGGTTTCATCCAGGTCAATTACAAAACGAAGGTTTTTGCTTTCTGACACATGTTTGAATGTCGTTTCAACAAACGAAGTAATCTCATTTAGTTTAACCTTGATGAAGTCTGTCGAAATATATCCAGACTCAATTTTTGAAAGGTCAAGAATATCATTGATAAGCTGGATCAGATCGTCTCCGCAACTATGGATTGTTTTTGCATAACGAACCTGTTTTTCGGACAGATTGCCTTCCCGGTTTTCAAATAATTGTTGCGCGAGAATAAGCAAAGAATTCAGCGGAGTCCTCAGTTCATGCGACATATTCGCCAGGAATTCTGACTTATATTTTGATGTCAGTTGCAACTGAGCCGCTTTTTCTTCAAGTGATTTTCTTGCTTCTTCCACTTCATTGTTCTTGTCTTCCACTTCTTCCTTTTGTTTAGCAAGAAGGTGGGCTTTGTCCTGCAGTTCTTCGTTTGTTCTTCTCAGTTCATCTGTCAGTGACTGGGATTGTTCCAACAGTTCTTCTGTTCTTGAATTTGTTTCAATCGTATTTAAAACGATCCCGATACTTTCTGTTAACTGACTTAAAAAGTCCAGATGGGTTTCATTGAACGGTTCGAAGGAAGCGAGCTCGATGACTGCTTTTATTTCTGTTTCAAACAATACGGGTAATACGATCAGGTTAACGGGAGAGGAGTTGCCCAATCCGGATTTAATCTTGATATAATTTTCAGGCACATTCGTCAATAAGAATTCTTTCTTTCTCGAGCGCGCACTGTCCAACCAATCCTTCACCGAGGGAAATTTCTTTCTGAATGATCATTTCCTTGTCGTAAGCATAAGCGGCAAATAATTTCAGATGTTGATTCAGCATGGCTTCATCCTGTTCAAAAATATAGAACATGCCCTGCTGCGCATTGACCACTTGTGCGAGTTCAGACAGGATCCTGCGTGTTACCGTATTGAGATCTTTCTGACCCTGCAGCATCTGCGTGAATTTTGCAAGATTCGATTTCAACCAGTCCTGTTCCTGGTTGAGTAGGGTTGTTTCTTTCAGATTCGCGATCATCTGGTTGATGGTGTCTTTCAATTCTTCCACTTCACCTTTTGCTTCTACGCGGATCATTTGTGTGAGGTCGCCTTTTGTTACTGCGGAAGCCACTTCCGAAATGGCGCGTACCTGCGTTGTTAAATTTTCCGCGAGCTGATTCACGTTTTCTGTCAGATCCTTCCAGGTACCAGAAGCACCCGGCACACTCGCCTGACCACCCAGTCTTCCATCCACACCTACTTCACGTGCAACGGATGTTACCTGATCCGCGAACACCGCCAGCGTATCAATCATTTCATTGATGGTATCGGTTAGCTGGGCTACTTCTCCGCGTGATACAATTGATAATTTTTGTTTCAGGTTACCTGTGGCCACAGCTGTTACGACTTTCGCGATCCCACGTACCTGGTTAGTCAGGTTGGAGCCCATCATGTTAACGGAATCTGTCAGATCCTTCCATGTACCACCGACACCCTGTACCTGTGCCTGTCCGCCTAATTTTCCTTCGGTACCGACTTCACGGGCCACGCGGGTAACTTCATAGGCAAATGAATTCAGCTGGTCCACCATGGTATTGATGGTATTTTTCAAATCCAGGATTTCTCCTTTTACATCGATGGTTACTTTCTTTGATAAATCTCCGGAAGCCACGGCTTTCGTTACTTCTGCAATATTTCTTACCTGTGAGGTCAGATTACCCGTCATTTGATTTACTGAATCCGTAAGATCTTTCCATGTTCCGGCGACTCCGGGTACAAAGGCCTGCCCGCCGAGTTTTCCGTCTGTTCCCACTTCGCGTGCCACACGGGTTACTTCGGATGCGAATGCACGCAACTGATCCACCATCGTGTTGAGCGTTTCTTTTAACTGGAGAATTTCGCCTCTTACATCCACAGTTATTTTTCTTGACATATCACCATTTGCAACAGCGATAGCCACATCTGCAATATTTCTAACCTGTGCCGTCAGGTTTCCAGCCATCTGGTTCACGGAGTCAGTAAGATCTTTCCATGTTCCTGCAACACCCGGTACATTTGCCTGGCCTCCTAATTTTCCTTCCGTACCCACTTCCCGCGCCACCCTCGTCACTTCAGAAGCAAAACCGCGCAATTGTTCAACCATCGTATTGATGGTGTTTTTTAATTCGAGGATTTCGCCTTTCACATCCACTTCAATTTTTCTTGAGAGGTCGCCATTGGCAACTGCCGTGGTGACTTCTGCAATATTTCTAACCTGTGAAGTCAGGTTGGATGCCATTTTATTTACTGAATCTGTCAGATCCTTCCAGAGACCTTCCACACCGGGTACGTCAGCTTGTCCGCCTAATTTACCTTCTGAACCCACTTCCCTCGCCACGCGGAAAACTTCTGATCCGAATGAATTCAGCTGATCCACCATGGTATTGATCGTGTCTTTCAGCTCCAGAATTTCTCCTTTTACATCCACGGTGATTTTTCTGGAGAGATCACCCCTTGCGACCGCTGTCGTTACTTCTGCAATATTTCTTACCTGTCCTGTAAGATTGGATCCCATCTGATTTACCGAATCCGTCAGATCCTTCCAGGTACCACCCACACCCTGCACTTTCGCCTGGCCGCCCAATTTTCCCTCTGTTCCCACTTCGAGTGCCACACGGGTAACTTCAGACGCAAAGGAATTTAGTTGATCCACCATGGTATTGATGGTCTTTTTTAATTCCAGGATTTCGCCGGCCACGTCCACCGTGATTTTCTTGGAAAGATCACCGTTTGCCACGGCCGTAGTTACTTCAGCAATATTTCTTACCTGTGCGGTAAGATTGGATCCCATCTGATTTACTGAATCCGTCAGGTCTTTCCAGGTACCACCCACACCCTGTACTTTTGCCTGTCCGCCCAGTTTCCCTTCTGTTCCCACTTCCAGCGCCACACGGGTTACTTCAGATGCAAAAGAGTTTAGCTGATCCACCATCGTGTTGATGGTATTTTTTAATTCCAGTATTTCACCTTCAACATCCACGGTAATCTTTTTTGATAAATCACCGTTTGCCACCGCAGTTGTTACTTCCGCGATATTTCTTACCTGCCCCGTTAAATTTGAAGCCATCTGATTTACTGAATCCGTAAGATCCTTCCAAACACCACCTACACCCTTTACTGTTGCCTGACCACCCAGCTTTCCTTCTGAACCCACTTCTCTGGCCACGCGCGTAACTTCAGCTGAAAATGAATTCAGCTGGTCAACCATCGTGTTGATGGTATTTTTAAGTTCCAGTATTTCTCCTTTTACGTCAACGGTAATTTTTCTTGACAGGTCTCCACGGGCAACCGCTGTGGTTACTTCTGCAATGTTTCTTACCTGGCCGGTGAGGTTGGAAGCCATCTGGTTTACCGAATCCGTCAGGTCTTTCCATGTACCTGCCACGCCTTTTACCTCTGCCTGTCCCCCCAGTTTGCCTTCTGTTCCCACTTCACGGGCAACCCGGGTTACTTCAGAAGAAAAAGAATTCAGCTGATCCACCATCGTGTTGATGGTATTCTTGAGTTCCAGAATTTCACCCTGTACATCAACCGTAATTTTTTTTGAAAGGTCTCCTTTCGCAACCGCGGTCGTTACTTCTGCAATATTTCTTACCTGGGCTGTCAGATTACTACCCATCTGGTTTACCGAATCCGTCAGATCCTTCCACACACCTGCAACGCCTTTTACTTTTGCCTGACCTCCGAGTTTACCCTCCGAACCTACTTCAAGGGCAACACGCGTTACTTCCATTGAAAAGAGGTTCAACTGTTTCACCATATCATTTACTTCTCTCGCTATTCGCAGAAATTCTCCCTGTAGTTTATGAGTCCCGATCTGCAGCGGCATTTCTTCTGAAAGATTACCTTTGGCCACAGAACTGATTACATGTGCAATTTCAATGGTCGGATGAACCAGATTAGAAATTAATTCATTGATGGAGTCCACTCCGTCGCTCCATTGTCCGCCAGCTATCCTTGGAAGCATGATACGATGCGTCAGGTTACCCTGCCTCCCGATAATATTTCCGGCTTTGGTGAGTTCCAGCATCAGCACTTCATTCAGGGAGATGATCTCATTCATCGTGTCACATATCTTTCCATCGAGACCCATATGTTCCACCGGTAAACGGACACTGAAATTTCCGTTACGCATTTCTGAAAGAAAACGCAGAAATTCCCGACTGTTTAAAAAAGATTTCTCTTCATTAGCATTATTTCCCGACTTTGTTTCTTTTAATTTTATTCCGTTGGATATTTTATTGCCCACACCGGATTTTTTTCCATTTTTTACCAGGTGGCTTATCAAGCAGATCGGATTTACCATTCTTTGTTTCTGACGACTCCGGAGTCCTTTTTTTTATAATTCATAGTTTTAATGAATTAAATTGTTGAGTTAATGAGGGTTTATTGAACAGGGTTCGATTTTTTATGTAGCAGTTCCCAAATATATGATATGAATGATGGAATAGAGATTGAGTATGCATCTTTACCTGATAAATATATGTTGATCGCTGAAGATGATGAAGACGATGTGTCCCTGCTCCGGTCATTTTTAGGTGACCTGCCGGAAGCACCCGAGTTGCTGGTAATAAACAAAGGAGATAAAGTCATTTCTTTTTTTGAAAATCTTCCGGGAAACCGCCTTCCTCTACTGGTTCTTCTGGATTACAATCTTCCGTCTGTCAGCGGTTATGAAATCCTGATCGCACTGGCCAACGATAAAAAATTACTTGCTGTACCAAAAATAATCTGGAGCACTTCCAACTCGATTCATTTTGAAACACAGTGCCTGGCCATAGGCGCTTATGCCTATTTTGTAAAGCCGTCCAATATACATGGTTTCCAGACCCTGGTACAAAAATTGCAAGGCATTCTCTCCAACTCAAAATAATACTGGTTAATATCCGATTCTGAAAGCTCCCGCCTGATAGTTCATCAAAAGTTCTCAAAAAGCTGGTTTTACTTAACTTATGTTTAATTCTACAGGATCATGGATCTGACTAAATCGGATTTCGAAAAGATCTTATATTATTATCAAATGCTATGCCTAAGGAGCTTAAAGCGTAAAGCGCAAAGCGTAAGGCATTATTGCATAAGCAAGCGTAAAGCGCAAAGCGTAAGGCATTATTGTGTTGGAGATCATTATTAAAACAAGACTACGAATGCAGGGGAGATGGAAACCTATGGGCTTTAAGCTTTGCACTTTAGACTTAAGCTTAGTGGTTTTTTGTTTAAATTGTAAAATAAAACCATTGTATGCCGGCTGCTCCCTCCGTAATGAGTCTCCATCTTAAATACCGTTTAGTGATCGCAGAATTAAACTTCGATATCATCGTGCTGCGTATTTTTGGGGACTACCTGACAGAATTACGGACGAAACGTAAAGAACCGGAAGTGAAATCAAAAGGCGATTATTTTGAAAAAGAGTTTCATGCACTGAGAACCGAAATAGATGATATCCGCCATGAAATGCAATTGGTAAAAATGAAGCTGGGCGCTTTTTCAAGGGAACCCCAACCATTTGATTATAAAATATTTAATAAAGAAAACCGCTATCCTTTAAAAAAAAGATTACTGGCTTATAAAAAAAGTTTCAAGAAAATATACAAGGAATTTGAAGAATTTGAAGGCCAATGGCTCTCATGAAAAAAAGCCCGGATATCATAAAAAAAGCCAGGATTTTATCCTGGCTTTTTTTGCCTAAAGCTTAACGCCTAACGCATCTTTGCAGATAGTCGAAGCTATTTGATGGACACAAATACTTTCAACTTATCCCATCTCAGGAAAAATCCTTTATCCATCATTTTATCCTCAACCGTATACGTCAGTTTTTCCTGCACGTCTTTTTCTGTTTTGGGTTTTACTTTTACTTCCAGGACATTTTTTGTGGGATCCAGATTTGCATCACCGGAATTTTTAATGCCCCATTGACCCGTTTGGGAATTAAAAATAACAGTCCATTCTTTTTCCCCCGGTGTCATAAAAAGACTGTATTTGCCAGCCGGAAGTTTCTTGCCTTCCACCGTGATATCCTTGTCTGTCGTAAAAATGGTGGCTTCATTGGCACCCGCCCTCCAGATTTTATTATAAGGCACAAGGGAACCCCAAATCTGTCTTCCCTTTACCGAAGGACTACTATAGTCAATCGTGATATTGGCGTCTTTAATTTTTCCTTTGGCAGTTGCCGGCGGACTGGGTCTCGTGCTTTTATCACCCTGCGCCCACGAATGACTGCTTACTAACAGGCCGATAAAAATAAAAACTGAAAGCCTCATAAAAATTCGTCTTTTCATATGAAAGTCGTTGTGTGGTTAAATAATAATGGTTTAAATGGCATTCAAGTTACTCAATTTCAGTAAACCTGATGACGGTGTGGTTTATAATTTTTGTTAATAGAATATTGAGTAATTCTTTACCCATTTTTTTTAATTCATTAAGGTCATTTTTTTCCTGTAAAATGGCGACCTTACAAAACTGAAATGATATTTTTTCATTAAAAAGTAACAAATGAAACGGTTTGCTTCCATTTTTTTATCTATTCTGGTTATCTATTGTATGATCGGATGCAACGGGTCTTCTTCTTATCGACCACTACGGCCGATAGCAGCGCAGTAAAGCCGGACAGTAGTAAGGCAAATACAGGTTCCACCGCCGGATTTAAATTAGGTGTACAGATGTGGACGTTCCGGATGTTTTCATTCAGTGATGCACTAGACAAAGTAGACAGTTCTGGAATTAAAAATATTGAGGCCTTTATAGGACAGAATCTTGGTGGCGGAATGTCTGGCAAATATGGTCTGGACATGTCCCCCCAAACACTTGCCAAGTTGAAAGCTTTATTGAATAAACACGGTATCCAGGCTGTAGCTATGGGTGTGATCGTTCCAAAGAATAAAGCAGAATGGATTAAGACTTTTGAATTAGCAAAGAATTTAGGGATGAGTTATATCACGGCGGAACCGATAAAAAATCAATGGGATCTGGTGGACAGCCTGGCAGGTGTGTACGGAATTCCTGTAGCCATTCACGATCATCCTAAACCGAATATGTACTGGAGCCCTGATTCCGTATTGGCAGCTATCCAGGGTCACACACATATTGGTTCCTGCGCCGATGTGGGACATTGGGCCAGAAATGGTTTGAACCCTGTGGATTGTCTTAAAAAATTAGAAGGTCATATCATAGGCGTCCATCTGAAGGATATTGTGGAGTTTAACAATCCAAAAGCGATTGATACAGTTGTCAGCAAGGGTGTTGTAGATTTTCCGGCTGTGCTGGCCGAATTAAAAAGACAAAATTTTAATGGGATGCTCTCTATCGAACATGAATCCAACTGGTATCACAATCTTCCGGATGTGATTTTCACTAAAAATTATTATGATTCGCTGATTCAAAAACTACCATAAACCAAGGCTTAACAACCGGTTTACACAAGTGTTCGTTTGGGAGACGTTATGCATATTGTACGTATTAAACCATTTCTACAGGAAATGGTCAAACACAAAATATGCATTATGAAAAAACTCTTATCTGTACTATTTGTATTTGGCTTTTTAACAACCGGAATTAGTTTATCTGCGTCTGCGCAGACGATTTATGTAAAGATCCGGCCGGTAGCTCCGGTCGTCGTAAGACCTGTTGCGCCCAGTCCGAATCATGTCTGGATTGCCGAAGAGTGGAAACCCAATGGAAGTGGTTACGTTTATTCCGGCGGATACTGGGCTGCGCCTCCTCATCCGGGTTGGGTGTGGATTCCCGGTCATTGGAAGAAACATGAATACGGTGAATATTGGGTAGCCGGTCATTGGCGAAAACACTAAACAACCTGAAGGCTTAAGGCGTAAAGCGTAAAGCCGAATTACCTGGATTGCTGGGATTATATAAAACGTATTTATTCGGAAGGTCAATGCAATGTTTACATTTTATGTATTCCCTGCGTCTATGTAGGTCCTTTCCTGTAATGCTTTACGCTTTCTGCTTTGCGCTTTAAGCTTGGGGGTATCCTTTGGCGACCCAATCGGTCCTGATATTATGTTCGAGATTCAACAGATGAGCGTTACTGAATTTCATTTCATTTAATAAATTAAACGCAGGTCTGATATTAGGGCAGTGATCAAACGGGCAGCATCCACAATAGATTACCACATTCGTGTCGCGTGGAAGTTTGCTTAAATGCTGTTTCAATTTCTCGAGATTTATTTTTTCTTTAGTAGGTCCCATATCCAGGGATCCCATAATCAATGCTCCGGGTCCTACACAAAGGATGACCGGTTTTTTTGCATTGGCGTCATTGATGATCGCTGCCAGGTCGGCCGGGGCCATAAGTTGTCTGGCAGTCCAGGGCTCAGGCACACCTGTCTCGTTCACCCCGACCTGTAGAATTCCCGGGTGAGTCCCCGAAGCCTGATTTTTCATCCGGATTTCAAAAACGGATCCGCGCAATCCGGAGAACTTACAAAAGCCTGATGTTGCCAGGCAAAGAACAAAAAGAATTAGCCTGGTTTTCATATTCATTCATTTAAAGGGATTCCTTTCGTTTTTTAAAATTAGCCAAAATTGACGGGTGGGCAGGCTTTATACAAACGCATTTTTAAAATTTACTTATGGGAGATAAAATCAGCATTCATTTAATTTTATATTACTAAAATATTTAGTAAATTTGTTATGGAAATGATCGATTAAAATGGAGCCAGATGGAGCTATTGTACTATGAAACGGCCGTGCCGGCTGGTTTTCCTTCGCCGGCGCTGGACTATTTGGAGGAAAGGATTGATTTGAGCCGGGAGTTGATTAGCCATCCACTTTCGACCTTTATTGTTGAATGCACGGGTGATTCCATGATGGGAGCTTTTATTCCGCCCAAGGCAAGGCTCCTGGTGGACCGTTCACTGACACCGGTGAATGGCAATATTGTCGTTGCCGTTCTTAATGGCGAGTTTACGGTCAAGTTCCTCCGAAAAAATGAACATATCTGCTGGCTGGTGCCGGCGAACAGTAAATACCCGGAGATAAAAATTAGTGAGGACATGGATATGCAGGTTTGGGGTGTGGTTACCTATATCATCACAGATACGCAGGATTTACGAAAATGCATGAGATGAAAGACCAACCGGTTGACCGAACAACGTCCGGATATTTGAAAAAAAGACAGGCAGGTGGAAATTCAATTCGACATTATGTACGGGCTCGTGGATTGCAATAATTTTTACTGTTCCTGTGAAAGGGTTTTTAATCCAAAACTGGAGGGCCGCCCGGTGATCGTGCTATCGAATAACGACGGCTGCGCGATTTCACGCAGCGATGAAGCCAAAGCACTCGGGATCGGCATGGCCGCGCCTGCATTTATCATGAGCAAATTCCTTGATGAGCATCGGGTTGCGGTCTTTAGTTCCAACTATACTTTGTACGGTGATATGAGCAAGAGAATCATGGACAGTTTGGGTTTATTTGCGCCAAAAATCGAGTTGTATTCGATCGACGAAGCATTTCTGGACCTTGGGGAGATGAGGAAGACCGACCTCTGCCAGCTTGGATACGACATCCGGAAGACCATAAAGAAAAATCTGGGCATTCCGGTCTCCGTCGGTATCGGTTCCACAAAAACACTGGCGAAAATGGCCAACCGTCACGCCAAAAAACATTACAAACATGCATCGGTATTCTGGGCGGCCAATCCGGCGCTGGTTCAGGAAATGTTATCTGTCACGCCGGTGGCAGATATCTGGGGTATCGGGCATCAGCATGCGCTTTTTTTATCCCGCTCGGGATTCAAAACGGCCGCCGAATTCGTAGAAGCACCGGAGGAATGGGTCAGGAAAAACTTATCGGTGGTCGGTCATCGCCTTTTGTTTGAGCTGCGTGGAATTCCATCAATAGCATGGGAACTGGAAAAACCGGCCCGTCAAAACATTTGTACATCCCGGTCATTTGGCAATCGGATTTCCGATAAAAAACAGATAGCGGAAGCGATGGCAAATTATGCGGCCAGTTGCGCGACCAAACTGCGGTCGGACAAAACCTGTTGCCGCAGTCTCCAGGTATTCATTCAGACAAATCCCCATAAAACGGATGAAGCGCAATACCTGCGTTCGATCGACATTGACCTGGACAGGGCTTCCAACCACAGTGGTGAGATTATTAAAGCAGCCCTTCGGGGATTGGATCTGATTTTTAAACCTGGTTTCTTATATATGAAATGCGGCGTGACGGTAATGGACCTGGTTCCGGAATCCTCTGTGCAGGGCAGTTTTTTTGACGGGGCTGACCGCGAGAAGGACCGGCGTGTAATGCGGACGATCGATCAGATAAATCAATCGACCGGGAAGGAGATTGTGCGTACTGCTACTCAGGGATTTGAGCGGCCGTACCGGTTGAAGACCGATTATCTGTCATCCCGTTATACAACCAGGATGAGCGAGATTCTTAGGATAAAGAACTAACAACGGTATGGAAGAATGGAAGTATGGAAGAATGAAAGTAAAAGAAATAACACCCACTGATACACTTCTACTTCCAGACTTCCATACTTCCAGACTTCCAAACTGGTGAATAAGTGATGCTACAACCATTCGAGGAATTCAAACCCAGTTATCTCCCGCGGCTCATTCAATTGGGAAGGCGATATCTCGTGTCCCAGACATACTGCAGGGTCAGGGAACTGGAGAAGGACCCGACTTGTCGCCGTATGAACTTATTGTTTTCCGATTACATGGAATTGGGAGAAGCGAAACTCCATGTAAACGCGGTTAAAAAGGACCGCTACGCGGCGATCATTGACCTTGAAAATCCATCCCACCTGAAAAAAATGCAGGAGATGCTCAAGGCTGACTCCGGATACCGGTTGTTTTTTGCAGTGGTTCGCAGCGCGAAGGAGTTGGAAAACCTCGTGAACAGGAAGTACAAGGATAAACTCAGGAATTATGTCGAGAAACAAACGGACTGGCGGATTTCCCGCGATGCGATTGTGAGACCGACGATCCAGCTGAGTTTCGGGGAACTATTCGTTATTCTCAAACACAGGAACCAACACATACGGATCAAGTTCGAGGAAATCGAAAGGCAAGTATGAAAGTGTGGAAGACTGGAAGTCTGGAAGTAAGAAAACAAACAAACACTAACTGATACACGGGCTTCCACTTCCATACTTCCATTCTTCCATACTATAGTGGTGATGAAAGACTGTTATTGGTATACCCTGACATAATCAATATAAAAATGTTGCGGAAGCGATGACAGTGACACACCCTTCGTTCCACCCCAGTCACCCCCGAAGGCCAGGTTCAGAATAATAAATTGCGGTTTATCATATGGCCATGCGTTCTCTCCGCGATGCTCATTGGTGTAAGTAAAAACCTTATTGCCATCAAAGAACCAATCAATACGGTCAGGATACCATTCTATCGCATAGATATGGAAATCTTTTTCCGGTGAATGATAGTAGATACGTGTACCGGCATTGGTACCGGCTGCATGTTCATTGAAATGCAGTGTATCGGGCATAAAGCCGACATGTTCCATGATGTCAATTTCCCCGCAGGAGGGCCATCCAGCCTTGTCAATATTGCTGCCCAGTGTCCAGATAGCAGGCCAGGTTCCAAGCGAAGAAGGAATCCTGGCGCGAATTTCCATCCTGCCATAAGTCCAGTCTTTTATTCCCTGTGTTTTGATACGGGCGGAAGTAATTGGATAAACATGACCATTGGAAATAATTGAATCATTTCTGGTTGTGATATCCAGCAGACCGTTGCTTACAACGGCATTTTCGGTGCGGTTGTACGTGTAATATTGAAGTTCGTGATTGGCGATAAAGCCGGTATCATATTTCCATTTTGAAGGATCCGGGAGACCAGGATTATCAAATTCGTCCTGCCATACCAGCTTAGTATATTTTCCCGTGGCGGATGAAGGAGACGTCGATTGGCCCTTAGCACAATATTGAAAAGGGAAAACTAAAATAATTACTAAAATATAATCGAAGAATTTGCAAGACACGATGCGCATTATTTTCTGGCCGAAAGTTTGAAAGGATCCGGCCAGATAAAGTTATTCATTTTTATCCGGCGGGAAATCTATACCAACTGATTAATCGTGATATAAAGAGTGACGCAATTTATCAAGGCGGAAATATATACCAACTTTTT
Organism: uncultured Bacteroidota bacterium; assembly: GCA_963732055.1. Lineage (GTDB taxonomy): Bacteria > Bacteroidota > Bacteroidia > Chitinophagales > Chitinophagaceae > Puia. Next base: position 64,737 of record CAVSYG010000001.1, read on the forward strand.
ACTGGTGATAATAAGGCGACGCATTTTGTCAGGCCGGAAATTTATACCAACTATTTACTGGTGATAATAACGCGACGCAATTTATCCGGTGGGAGATCTATACCTATTGATTGCCGCGGAGGCAACGGATGACGCGGTTTATTTTATCACTTCGTAATAAAGTCCCGTGACTCCCGACTCAAATGCTTTTGACCTGACCAGTTTTAATTTTACGCGATCGCTCATATCCTTAAACAACGATTTTCCTTTTCCCAATACAACCGGTTCCAGTTTGAGCCTGTATTCATCTACCAGATTGTTTTTTGTAAAATGAGCGGCCAGAGCGGCACCCCCAAAAATGACCATATCTCCGCCTGGTGCGTTTTTCATTTGCTGAACCGTAGTTGTCGGATCGGCTGTAGCGAGTCTGGAATTTTTCCATTTTACTTCTTTCAAAGTATTTGAAAAAACCACTTTTGGCGTATCCGCCATCCAATGCGAAAATTCAACGAGCTCGGGCGGTGCCTTAGGATCATGCGGAACCGTCGGCCAGTATTGTTCAAAACCCTGGTACAAAACCCGGCCTACCAGCATCGTGTTCACGTTTTTTTGTAAATCGGGAATCAGAAACTTTCCGATTTCATCATCATTCATGGTTGCCCAATCCAGCTCATCATGGGGACCGCACACAAAACCGTCGAGCGACATGTGCATAAATAAAATTACTTTCCTCATAGTAAATGTTTGAGACACAAAACTATTGTTATTAAATAAAAATGGATGGTGTGAATACGGCGATAATGGGGCGAAATGCGACTCTTTGGATCAGCCCAGAGAAAAATATGAAAAGTGCTTTCTAATATTAAAAAAGCATATAAGGGATAAAATCCTAAAAAGTTTAACTTCGTTTTCAATTCTGTATATATGAAACCGTTTGCTTTGCTATTTTGTTTTTCCCTGGTTACCGTCATCTCATTTGGTCAGATAACATCAGACGGCAGTTTGCCTACAGTAAAGACCGCTAATGGTATTCTGCAGGGAACGCAGCTTTCCGGCATAGCCATGTTTAGAGGAATACCTTTTGCACAACCGCCCGTAGGTGAGTTACGATGGAAAGAACCGCAGCCAGTGAAAAATTGGGAAGGAACACTAAGGGCTGATCATTTTTCCGCCAGGCCAATGCAATTACCTGTATACAGCGACATGAAATTCAGATCGCCCGGTGTCAGCGAAGACTGTCTTTACCTGAATATATGGACGCCGGCTAAAAACGGTAACGAGCAATTGCCGGTACTGGTTTTTTTCTATGGTGGTGGGATGAAAGCAGGAGATGCATCAGAATATCGTTATGATGGGCAATCCATGGCCAGGAAGGGTATCGTAGCAGTTACAGTAAATTACAGACTTGGCGTATTTGGATTTCTCGCCCATCCCGAACTCAGCCAGGAGTCAGCATTTCATGGTTCAGGAAATTATGGACTTATGGACCAGACAGAAGCGCTCAGATGGCTGCATAAAAATGTTGCAGCGTTTGGAGGAAATCCGGATAATATTACGATCGCAGGAGAATCTGCGGGTTCATCTTCGGTTTGTGCACAGATTGTTTCTCCGCTGGCAAGAAATTTATTCGCAGGAGCTATCGGAGAAAGCGGTTCAATTCTGAAGATAAATGAAGTTGTCCCCCTGAAGGAAGCCGAGAAAATCGGTCTTGCATTTTCTAAAACGGTGTCGGCAAATTCCCTGAAAGAACTTCGTGCCATGCCTGCTGAACAATTATTAAATGCAACAGCTAAACCGGCCCCTGATAATTTTCCACTGGATATTGATGGGTATTTTTTTCCTGAATCACCGGTTACCTTATATAAGACGGGCAGGGTGGCCAAGGTTCCGGTTGTCATCGGATGGAACTCTGAGGAATCGAACTGGAAATCCATATTGGGAGATGCAGAACCGACTAAAGAAAATTATACGAATGCAGTCAAAAAATTATATCCTTCAAACACAGATGAGATTTTGAAATTATATGCTGTCAACAGCGATTCTGATGTTATTGTAGTTGCAACTTCCCTGGCCTCTGATCGTACAAATGCTTTCGGATCCTGGCGATGGGTTGACCTGCATACAAAAACTAATAGTCCAGTTTATCGTTACTTCTTTACAAAAGCAAGACCGGGGTTGATGGCAGATGTCAATAAGTCGACAAGCAACGACCCTTCTGAGGGTGAAGCAACTGAAAAAAAATTCAGTGGTCTCGGTTTTTTCCAGGGAGCTGTCCATTCAGCAGAAATTGAATATGCGCTGGGCAATCTTCCCACTAACCGGGTGTATGACTGGCAGCCTTCGGATTATATGGTTTCAACGATCATGCAGGACTATTTTGTCAATTTTATCAGGACCAAAAATCCCAACGGAACGGGACTGCCCTACTGGCCCCTGTATCAAAGCTGGCAAAAGGATCCCATTATGTATATTGGTTTCGATACGCATCGGGCGCCTGATAAAACAAGAGATCGTTATCTATATTTTGATAAGATAAGTGGCAACTGACGATCTTCAGCCGATTTTTAAAACCACATCGCCCGTTTGCGGATGACCGGTACAGGTTAATACCAGTCCCTTGTCCAGATCTTTGTCGGTCAGCACTTCATTATTAGACAACCATACTTTTCCGGATTTGCAAATGGCTGCACAACTTCCGCATTTACCGGTTTCACAACTATATGGAAGATTCAATTTTAATTTCTTTGCCGCCTGCAGGATGCTATCAGGATAATGCACAGGAAATTGAAAACTTACACCGTTTAATTCAATCGTAACCTGGTAAGTATTTTTATCTGGTGGGGCACGGTGGGCCAGCTTTTTATTACCCGGGTTAAAATCTTCTTTTTTGATATTTTCACCTGGAAACCCTTCTTCGAGCAGAAGGAAAATGATCATTCGCATATAATTTTCCGGTCCGCAGGTATAAAACAATATTTTCTCCCGGTCGAATTGTTTGATTGTCAAAAACTCAAGAAGAAGTTCCCTGTTTAAACGCGCCTTTCTCAGATCAGCTTCAGAGCTAAAAAGAAAATGTACCTGTAATTGTTGGGGATGATCATGTTCGAGGTCTTTTAATAAGTCATGAAATGCCGTGGAATCGATCGAAGGATTACTGTAGACCAGGAATACAAAAAGATCCAGGTAGTCATGTAGCACAGTCTTGATTAAAGATAAAATGGGTACAATGCCGCTTCCGGCAGCAAAAAAGTAAATATGCTTAAATGATTTGATATTTTCCGGAATACGAAAGAATCCTGCTGCACCTGTTGTGAAAACCTGATCGCCAATCCGTGTATGATCCACCAGTTTTCTTGAAAAAAACCCATTGTCAATACGTTTAACAGCAATGGCAAGCGGTTCGTTCAAAGCAGGCGATGAGATGATCGAATAAGATCTCCGAATTTCCTGTTTCCCGGAATTGTCTACCAGGGTTATAAACTGACCGGACTGGTATTTGACTGAATGTCCTTCCCGGAAAGTGAAAGTTTTAAAATTATGCGCTTCTTCCCGGATATTTTCAATGGTTAGGGACTCATAACTTGTTACCGGGTCTGAAGCTGTCTTTGTCAATAGTATTTTTTGAATTTAGTTGAGTGATATGACTGTAGGTCGTCTGAGCGTCACAATATAAAATTATACAATGTATGTGGTGTAACTTTTGATGTAACAGGAAAAGATTCTTATATATGTTAATATCATGATTGTTAAAAGCCCGAAGATCCAACCATGGATGCTCAAAAAGGAGATTCTTATTCTTTTTTTTGCTTTCAGGGATGGTCGAACGACAATATTGGCAAAGTTGCCTGCTATTCTGTCAATTATTTATCTTCTCAGTCCTATCGACCTGATTCCTGATTTTATTCCATTCTTTGGTTATATCGACGATATCGTGGTGGTTCCGTTGTTGCTTAATTTAGCCATCAAATTTTTGCCGGCTGAAGTAAGGGAAGAAAGCATTCTGAAGGCCAACCGAAATCGAGTTAAATTCAAATTGATAATTGTATTGCTGATCATGCTGGTCATTGCAGTCCTGGTAGGTATTTTCTTTCTAATACGACACCTGATTGGTCAATCATAGTTCTAAATACTATTATGTGGATAAAAAGGGAAAGGAAAAGCACCTGCTGAAGCGGTGCTTTTTTTATTTTACCTGATAACATCTATATTCATACCGCAACATCAACATGCTATGCCACCCGATTCACCCAGGATTAATAACAGATCCTTAAAACAAAACACTTACGATGCCATTGTAGTAGGATCCGGTATCAGCGGTGGCTGGGCCGCGAAGGAACTTTGTGAACGGGGATTAAAAACTTTGGTTCTGGAGAGAGGCAGGAATGTGGAGCATATCAAAGACTATCCCACGGCTACTCTTGCGCCATGGCAGTTAGATCACCATGGGGCCATTACTGAGGAAATGCAAAAGGTACAGCATATCCAGATTCGTGGCTTTTGCAATGAAACCAATAAGCATTTTTTTGTAAACGATCTGGAACATCCCTATACGCAGGTAAAACCTTTTGACTGGATTCGCGGATATCATGTAGGCGGAAGAAGTTTGATGTGGGGCCGGCAATGTTATCGCTGGAGCGATCTGGATTTTGAGGCCAATTTAAAAGACGGTCACGGGGTTGACTGGCCAATCCGCTACAAGGATATCGCAGCGTGGTATAGTTATGTTGAAAAATTCGTGGGCATCAGCGGATCGAAGGAAGGTTTACCGCAGTTACCTGACAGTGAATTTCTGCCACCGATGGAAATGAACTGTCTCGAAACGCATATTTCTGAAAAGATTGGTGAAAAATTCTCAGACGGTCGCCGGATGATCATCGGAAGGGTTGCAAATCTTAGCAAGGGACTGAATGGCCGGGGTCCCTGCCAGTATAGAAATTTGTGTGACAGAGGTTGTCCGTTTACCGGATATTTTAGCAGCAATGGTGTTACACTTCCGGCTGCAAATGCTACGGGCAATCTGACCCTCAGACCATTTTCGATTGTAAAAGAAGTGATATACGATAAGGATAAAAAAAAGGCGAAAGGTATCCGGATCATCGATGCGAATACCATGCAAACGGAAGAATATTTTGCAAAAATTATTTTCCTGAATGCTTCGACCATCGGAACAACAGCGATACTCATGCAATCTGTTTCAGATGCACATCCGGAGGGACTTGGAAATGGCAGTGACGCACTGGGTCGTTATCTAATGGATCATCATTATCATGTAGGTGCGAGTGCGACATTTGATGGATTTCAGGACCGTTATTTTTATGGAAGAAGAGCGAATGGAATATACATTCCAAGATTTCGGAATATCAATGATCATACCGTTCAGAAGGATTATGTAAGGGGATTTGGATATCAGGGCGGAGCCTACCGGGGAAGGGTAACCGATTTGGAAGGGATTGGTGAATCCCTGAAAGCAAAACTTACAGAAACCGGAGACTGGTCCATGTGGATGGGAGGATGGGGGGAACATTTGCCGCATCCTGACAACCGGGTAAAATTAAGTAAGGATAGAAAAGATAAATGGGGCTTGCCTCTGATGGATTTTGATTGCATATGGCGTGAAAATGAATTGTCCATGCGTGCCGATATGATGAATAGTGCGGCCGAAATGCTGGAGAAATCAGGTTTGAAAAATATAAACACCTTCAATGATCCGGAAGCCAATCCGGGACTTTGTATTCATGAAATGGGTACGGCCCGGATGGGCCGGGATCCGAAAACTTCTGTTTTAAACGGACATAATCAGTTGTGGGATGCACCGAATCTTTTTGTAACTGACGGATCCTGTATGACGTCCAGTGCAAATCAAAACCCTTCGTTAACTTATATGGCTCTGACTGCCAGGGCTGTGGATTATGGCGTCGGTGAGCTGAAAAAAGGAAACATTTAGAGCTTAAAGCGTAAGGCGTAAAGCTTAAAGCCAACGCACCCGGCTGTCATCGCGTTAATCAGCGTATAATTTTATTTCCAAATCAGGGAATTATATGTATGGCGTATATCTTATTAATTCTCTGTAATTAAAGCGCATCTTTCAGGTTAATTTTATGGCAATATCAGACGCTATTTTTCGTTTTTATGAAAATCTTTTTCATGCGAAAATCCGGCGGCTTTATAATTCTTTCTGCGATCTTTTTTTGTTTTACTGCCTGTAAAAAAGACAATAATTCCAGTACAGACGCACCCAGCTTATCAGGGAACTGGACTTTTATGGGTATGCATGCCACTACTTCAGCGACCGCCATAGATAATGGGGGTGGATTCAATTCCAAAATAGTTACCACTTCGGATTATAAAACAACCGCAAACGGAGGTACTGTAGCCATTTCCGGCAATACCATGACGGGCACAGGTATTACTTATGCTGCCAATATCATAGCATTTGCCACTGAATATGAAAATGATATATTACTCGACACATTTTCAACTTCAATTCCATTTACAGTACCTGCTACCAATAGTTCCTCCGAATTCGAGATCATAGGAAAAGATTCTATTCATTATACAGGATCAAATCTATTTGGATCCGGCGGATCCGGAACACCTGCCGCTACGGGAGCAAAATTCTCTATTTCCGGAAATGTTTTAACGCTCACTTCTTATGTTGTCCAGGATAAAGTTCAGGATGAAGGAGGTGGTGAAACCCTCTCTCAACATGAGACGGCAACTGTTGTTACGACCCTGCAAAAACAATAGGCTTTTATTTTATAACGGTCGGGCTAATTGCCAATGACCATTGACCGATGATCATCAGGCCTTACGCTTTGCGCTTTACGCTTTACGCTTCAAACGCTAATCGTTTTCCATTTTCCTTTATTGAAATAATACCAGGCAACCAGTGCGATCAATGTTTCAGCCACCGGAACCGCAATGAATGCACCGGTTGCTTTCAAATGAAAATTATAAGCGAGTATATAGGCAAGCGGTATCTGAAATAACCAGAAGCAGAAAAAATTGATTAATGGTTGGTGTTCTTGTATCTCCGGCTCCGTTGAGAGCCTGCATCATGACCATACTGATGCCATAAAAAATATTTGCGGATCCGAACCATCGAAGAGTTAGTGTTCCATACCGGATGATGTTTTCATCATGGGTATAAATCTTCAAGATAAAACCCGGGAGGAAAATAAAAATGAACATCACAATGCCCATGAGAAACGCGCAGTATTTTGCCGTCATGTATACTGATTGTTCTGCCCTTTGCGGATTTTTTGCTCCCAGGTTTTGCCCTACCAATGTAGCAGCCGCATTGCTTAATCCCCAGACAGGTAAGAGAAAGAAAATAAAATTCCGGATCGCCAGCTGGTAGCCGGCAGAGGCAGCGGTGCCTCCTGTTTCAGCAACCAGCCTTGTCAGAAAAATCCAGCTGCCGCTGTTGATGAGAAATTGCAAAGTTGCAGGCCAGGCAATAGTAACAATTGATTTCAAAAGTTTTGGATCATAATTAAAATGAACTGCCTTCAGCCGGATGATTCCCTTTCCACGGAACAAATGATAACATTGATATAACACACCTGCAGTTCTCCCTATCACGGTTGCGATGGCTGCACCTTTCAATCCGAAGTAATGAATAAATACAGGGCATAATATAATATTCATGATACTGGCGAACCATAAACTTTTCATGGCCATTGCGGCATCACCTGCCCCGCGAAATATTCCGTTGATGAGGAACAGTAACATGATCACCAGGCTGCCACCAAACATGATTTTTGTAAAAATGGCGCCCTCATTTACAACCCTGGCATCAGCACCCATCAGGGATAAAATGTTACCGGCAAATACAACACCCAGGATACTGACGAAGAGAGTCGCGATCAGCGCCATGATTAATGATTGTGCCGCAGCGTGGGAAGCCGCTTCCGGGTCTTTCTCGCCAATTCTTCTGGCTACCACTGCCGTGGCAGCCGTGCTCAGACCTATGGCAATAGAGTAAACCAGTGATATCACAGCTTCCGTTAACCCAACCGTGGCAATAGCATGCTGTCCCAGTTTGCTTACAAAAAATATATCTACGACGGCAAAAACGCTTTCCAGGCTCAATTCGAGAATCATAGGAATCGCCAGTAAAAAAATGGCTTTCGACAAATTCCCCTGGGTATAATCGCGCTGCTCGCCATTGAGTGATGTGCGGATGATATAGAAAATTTTGTCAAATGTTGACCGTTGGGACATTGTGTATGGTTGAATATAATTGATTTATTTATATTACAAATTGATTCAACGTTATGGAACAAATCAAAATTATTAAGGAAGAATTATTATCTGACAATTGGTATACACTAAAAAAATATACTTACGAAATATTAAAACAGGATGGAATCCGGCAGATACAGACCAGAGAGGTTTATGACCGGGGAAACGGAGCCGTCATATTGCTTTATAATCAGGAATTTAAAACAGTTATTCTAACACGGCAATTTCGATTACCCAGTTTTGTAAACGGAAATAAAAAGGGTGTCCTGATAGAAGCCTGCGCCGGGTTGCTGGATCAGGATAATCCGGTAGAAGCCATAAAAAGGGAAACGGAGGAAGAGACCGGATACCGCATTAAGGATGTGAGGAAAATCTTTGATTCTTATATGTCTCCGGGATCCGTTAGTGAAATTCTTTATTTTTTTATCGCTGAATATACGCCGTCGATGAAAGTGCATGAAGGGGGTGGTATCGAACATGAACAGGAAGATATTGAAGTGCTCGAGATCTCTTTCGATAAGGCTTATGGGATGATCGCTACCGGTGAAATCAGGGATGCAAAAACCATCATGCTGCTTCAATACATGAAAATTAATCAGATTTTATAATCCGCAATCTCCCCTTATATATTCCTGTCTTTAGTCTGAATCTTCTTTCTTTCACTTTCGCTTTAAGCATTAAGCTTTCGGCTTTGAGCTTGCAAGTTATTTTACCGTTAAATGCCTCTATGAAGGGTTTTTGATTTTTAAACAAGATAACTTGGGTGATTAAGATGTAAACAGAATGGCATGGAAAAAAAATTAGAAGGCCAGGTAGCCATCATTACCGGAGCGAGTAGCGGTATCGGAGCCGGCGTTGCCAAGTCTCTCTCGGCTTCGGGAGCGATTGTAGTTATTAATTATCCGGTGGCTCCCGTTAAGGATGCTGCGGAAGCTGTACTCGCAGAAATCGTGGCTGCTGGTGGAACCGGTATTACGGCCCTTTGTGATGTCAGCAAGGAAGAAGAAGTGCAAAAGATGTTTTCCGATACCATTCAGAAATATGGAACTGTAGATATTCTGATTAACAATGCGGGGTTGCAGAGGGATTCACCCTTTGATAAAATGACACTTGAACAATGGAATTATGTGATTTCCGTGAATCTCACAGGTCAATTTCTTTGCGCCAGGGAGGCCATCCGGGAGTTTCTGAAAAGGGGAGTAGTTCCTGCGCGTTCCAAGTCCGCTGGAAAAATTATTCATATGAGTAGTGTGCATGAAGTGATTCCATGGGCAGGCCATGCCAATTATGCGGCTTCCAAAGGCGGCATCCTGATGCTCATGAAGACGCTTGCACAGGAATATGCATGGAAAAAAATACGGGTCAACAGTATTTGTCCGGGAGCTATTCAAACACCGATCAACCGATCAGCCTGGGATACTCCTGAAGCATTAAAGTCATTATTAACGCTGATTCCCTATCAGCGGATCGGTGAACCGGATGATATTGGTAACGCAGCTGTATGGCTATGCAGCGATGACAGCGATTATGTAAATGGAACTTCACTATTTGTGGATGGAGGAATGACATTATATCCCGGATTTACAACTAACGGATAAGAAATGATGAATCCCGAACAAGCCCGTATTGATAAACCACTTTGGAAAAAGTGGGGGCCCTATATGACCGACCGTCAGTGGGGAACGGTACGTGAGGACTATAGCGGAAACGGAGCCGCATGGGAATTTGTCAGTCACGATATGGCCAGGAGCAAAGCTTATCGGTGGGGTGAGGAAGGAATTGCGGGTATTTGCGATGAACAGCAATTCCTCTGTTTCGCTATTGCCCTGTGGAATAAAAAGGATCCGATTTTAAAAGAAAGATATTTCGGACTCACCGGTAATGAGGGCAATCACGGGGAAGACGTAAAAGAATGTTATTATTATTTGGATAGCACGCCCACGCATTCTTATATGAAGATGCTGTACAAATATCCGCATTCGGAATTTCCCTATCAGCAACTGATCGATGAAAATAAAAAGAGAGGTAAAAACGAAACGGAATTTGAGTTGTTGGATACCGGCATCTTCAATCAGGATCAATATTTTGACATTTTCATCGAGTATGCAAAAAATGACCCGGAAGATATCCTGGTTAAGATCACGATTTTTAATCGTTCTTCGGAAGAAGCCAGCCTCAATATTTTACCCACCATCTGGTTTCGCAATACCTGGGCCTGGGGTTATGATTCTTATAAGCCGGTTCTTACAATGTTGGACCCGTCTTCTATTCATATTAGTCATCAGAAATATGGCGATTATTTTCTCTATTGCGACGGGTCACCTGAGTTAGTTTTTACGGATAATGAAAGCAACAACGAAAAACTATATGCAGTAAAAGGACTACCCGGATATTTCAAAGACGGAATCAATAATTATATTGTCCAGGGAGATTTATCAGTTAATCCATCGATGAGCGGCACGAAGGCCACTGCCAATTATGACGTAGTAGTACCAGGTGGCCGATCTGCCATCATTTCGCTTCGTTTATCAAAAACAGAAAATAAAATACCTTTTGAATCTTTCAATTCGATTTTCACGCAAAGAAAAAAGGAGGCTGACTTATTTTATGGCGAAATACAGCAAGGAATCGAATCGGAGGATGCCCGGAATGTTCAGCGTCAGGCTTTCGCTGGTCTTTTATGGAGCAAGCAGTTTTATTATTTCAACATACATCAATGGCTGAAAGGTGACCCGGCGCAGCCTGAACCACCGGCCGAACGAAAAAAGGGAAGAAACCGGGAGTGGAGACATCTGAATAATTCGAGTATTATCAGTATGCCCGATAAATGGGAATATCCCTGGTTTGCTGCCTGGGATTTATGTTTTCATGCCGTTGCTTTCATGCCGATAGATCCAGACTTTTCAAAGAATCAGTTATTACTTCTTACAAAAGAATGGTATATGCATCCCAACGGGCAGATGCCTGCATATGAGTGGAATTTTGGAGATGTAAATCCGCCCGTTCAGGCATGGGCTTCCTGGCGCGTTTACCGTGGCGAACAAAGATTTCATAAAAAAACGGGAGACAGGAGTTTTCTGGAAGCCATGTTTCATAAACTATCACTCAATTTTACCTGGTGGGTGAATCGTAAAGACGAAGCAGGAAATAATCTTTTTGAGGGCGGATTTCTGGGACTGGATAATATTGGTGTTTTTGACAGAAATCAAACACTTCCACCGGGTGTTTCGCTTGCCCAATCCGATGGTACGAGCTGGATGGCGATGTATTCACTTAACATGATGCGTATCGCGTTGGAACTGGCAAAGGAAAATCCTGTATATCAGGATATGGCCACAAAATTTTTTGAACATTTCCTGTATATAGCTGAAGCCATGTTTAAAAATGGCGTAAAAGAGGAAGGGCTTTGGGATAGTGAAGATGAGTTTTATTATGATATGTTATATAGCGATGACGGCAGATCACTGAGTCTGAAACTCCGTTCAATGGTCGGACTGATTCCGCTGTTTGCTGTAGAAGTTTTGGAAGATGACATTTTTTTACAGCAGAAAGAATTTGTAAGCAGGCTGAATTGGTTCCTGGATCACCGGCCTGATCTGGCTTCCCTTGTTTCCCGTTGGAATGAAAAAAATCCGGGTGAAAAACATTTGCTTTCGCTTTTACGCGGTAAAAGACTCACAAAAATATTGGTCAGGATGCTGGATGAATCTGAATTTCTTTCTCCCTATGGTATCCGATCCTTAAGTAAATGCCATGAGGCAAACCCTTTTGCCATTTCCCTGCAAGGGCAAATCCTGACAGCACGCTATACTCCCGCCGAAGGGGATAGTTTTATGTTTGGCGGGAATTCGAATTGGCGCGGGCCGATCTGGATGCCGATGAATTATCTGATCCTGGAATCTCTCAGGCGGTTTTATCAATATTATGGGGATGACTTTAAAGTGGAATATCCAACACATTCAGGAAACTACATGAACCTTTTTACAATTTTTATAGAATTGGCAAAACGTATGACCCGTATTTTTTTAAGGGATGAAAATGGAAGACGGGCCGTATTTGACGGGAATGAAGAAACTGCAAACCGATCCGCATTTTAAAGATTATATCTTATTTTATGAATACTTTCATGGAGATTCAGGAAGAGGTGTTGGAGCATCACATCAGACAGGCTGGACTGCATTAATTGCCAGATTATTATTCCCGATGGAAAATGAAGAAAAATGGAAGTTCGCAGAATTAAAAATTAAATAGCCATTATATATGAATGACCCCGAACAAACCAAATCCTTCACTGCCAGATCCAGACAGATTATTCATTTAGCCGTTCAAATGTTGGCTCTGGCATTTCTATTCATATGGTGTTTTCAAATATTGGCCCCATTTATTACTCCCGTCATCTGGGCCGCCATCCTGGCGGTTTCTATGTTTCCCCTGCATCAGAAACTAAAAAGGTTATTAAAGGGCAGGGGCGTATTAGCCGCCATCCTGATGACTGCATTTTTCCTGTTTTTTTTTATTTCTGTTATCAGTTGGCTGGGTTTCAGAACAGGCACAGAAATAAAAGATAAAATATCCAATTTCCAGGAAGGAAAACTGAAGATACCGCCGCCCTCGGAAAAAGTGAAAGACTGGCCTCTGGTTGGAAATAAAATATTCCAGGCCTGGACTCAGTTATCCAGGGGGGTGGAGAATTTCCTTCAACAATATCCCGAGCAGATCAAAAGTGCAGGCAACTACGTTCTCGAGATGGTAACTTCTTCGGGTAAGGCTATATTATTTTTTTTACTGTCCATTATAATAAGTGGTGTATTGCTTTGCTATTCTGCGGAGTCGGCAGAATATGCCAGGAAGTTTTTCAGCAGGTTAATAAACAGTTCCCAATTTGATATCAGTTCGATAGCGGCGGTTACCATCCGGAATGTCGTTCGGGGTATTCTGGGTGTTTCACTGATTCAGAGCCTTTGTGCCGGTGCCGGATTTTTTATTGCCGGTATCCCATATGCTGGCATTTGGACGCTTTTATGTCTTATACTTGCCATTATTCAAGTCGGTATTATGCCGGTTACACTGGGCGTGCTGATTTATATATGGACAACTGGTAATACAACAACAGCGATCCTGCTTACGATCTGGATGATACCGGTAGGACTGCTGGATAATATATTGAAACCGATTATGATGGGAAAAGGGGCACCCGTTCCGATGCTTATCATTTTCCTTGGTTCGCTCGGGAGGATTTATATATTCCGGATTCGTCGGGTTTATTCACGGGAGCCGTCATTCTTTCTCTCGGATACAGATTATTTGATGTATGGTTGAAGGAGGCTGAATTATGATATAAATTCACATTTCCAAGAGTCTGGTACTTGTCCATTTTGATTTAACGGATAAATGGGGGAAACCGATTTTTGTTTTGATTAATAAAGATATCTTTAATTAAAATCTTCTGCATGCCCCGAAATTTAGCGAAGGGACTAATGGCCGGTTGTCTTTTGATACTTATCAGTTCCTGTAAAGAAGAAGAAAAAAAACCCGAAGTTTCTCCGGAAGTGAACGTCGTCGTTGCCGGAAAGGATAATATTCCTGTATATAATGAGTATGTCGGAGAGGTTTATGGCCTTTCGGATGTGAATATAGATCCCCGGGTTCAGGGTTGGATAACGGGCATTTACTTTAAGGAAGGGTCCCTGGTTCAAAAGGGAAGTCTGTTATATACCATCGACGACCAGCCTTTTCTTAATTCGGTAGACGCTGCCAAGGCTGAAGTGGCGAGAACACAGACGCTTATGGAGAATAAGCGTTCTGAACTCGACAGGGTAAAACCACTGGCTGAAATGAATGCACTGAGTCAGCGTGATCTGGATGATGCGAAAGCTTCTTATGCTGCAGCTCAAAACGAGGTGCAAATCGCTACTTCCAGACTGGCTAATGCACAAATTGAATTGGGTTATACCCGGATCACAGCGCCAATCACCGGAATCATCGGTATATCCAAGGTGCAGATCGGTGATTACGTCAAGCAGGTTTCCGCAGGTAACGGTATCAATGCGATTTCATCTCTGGGTGATGTCAGGGTTCGTTTTCCGATCTCAGAAAACGATTACCTGAATTTTCAGCGCGAATACAAGAAAGATCCCAAATCCAATAATTTTCGCGATGTTCCGGTGGAACTTATTTTGGGCGATGGTACTGTTTTCGGTGAAAAAGGAAATTTGCAATTAACCAACCGCCAGATAGATCCAAATACCGGATCTATCCTGATCCAGGCCTTATTTAAAAACAGTTCTGGTGTACTAAGACCCGGACAGTATGTTAAGGTCAGGTTCAGGAGCGGTGAATTCAAAAATGCGATACTGATCCCTCAGCAGTCTGTCAACCAGCTTCAGAATGTCTTTCAGGTTTTTTTACTTACAGATAGTAATAAATTAAAGCCAACGCTGATCAAAGTGGGTAGCCGGGTGGGGAGCAACTGGATCGTCACTGACGGGATTAAAGAAGGAGACAAAATTGTCATAGTTGGAAGTACCTTTTTAAATCCAACAATGGTAGTCAAACCGGTCATGTTAAAATGGAACTATGATTCCACGTCGAAGGAATGAAGATCCAGTATAAAAAAGTTCCAACTATAATTTATGAGTGAGTTTTTTATCAGGAGGCCGATCGTTGCAATGGTAATATCCATTTTTACCATTATCCTGGGTGTTTTGATTCTAAAAGGAGTACCCATTTCACAATACCCGAGCATTACACCTCCGATGATCAAAATCACCGGTACTTACAGTGGAGCCAATGCTGTGAATGTGGAACAATCCGTCGCTACGCCGATTGAACAGGAGGTGAACGGAGTTGAAAACATGATATATATGCAATCCATCAACGCCAATGATGGAAGCACAACCATCCAGGTTTCCTTTGAAGTAGGAACTAACCTGGATAATGCCAATATGCTGACGCAGAACCGGGTTGCCATTGCGACGCCCAGTCTGCCTGGCCCCGTAAAAGAACTGGGAATAAGCACCAAGAAATCTCTGGCATTTCCTATGATGATTGTGTCATTGTATTCACCCAACAATACTTATAATGCGCAATTCATAAATAATTATTCCTATATCAATGTCGTCGATCAGATTAAACGCCTGAAAGGGGTGGGGGATGTGGTTGTTTTCGGTGCAGCCCAGTACGCAATGCGTATCTGGCTAAAACCTGACCGAATGAATACTCTGGGTATTTCGGTGGAAGATGTAACCAACGCATTAAAAGTTTACAATAATATTTATCCAGGTGGATCTTTTGGTAATAACCCGGCACTTCCGGGAATACAAAATACCTATACAGCCCAGTTACAATCGAGGCTGGTGAGTGTTGAAGCATTCAACCGGATCATACTGAAATCCAATGCAAGCGGAGCATTGGTCAGACTTAGTGATATTGCAAGAGTAGAACTGGGAACTGAAAATTATTCGCAATCCTGTCGTTATAACGGCCGGAATGCATCGGCTATCACGATCTACCAGGTTCCTGGCAGTAATGCACTTGACCTGGCCGCCAGTATACGGAAGACCATGGCGGAACTAAAACAAAATTTTCCGGATGATCTCGATTATACATATTCATTAGACACGACACTGGCAGTCAGCGCGGGCGTTGATGAAATTATGCATACCCTGGTCGAGGCGCTTATATTGGTTATTCTCGTCGTATTTATATTCTTACAGGACTGGCGCGCCACCCTGATCCCTTTGTTGACAGTTCCGGTATCCCTTATCGGTACTTTTATATTTTTCCCGCTGCTTGGATTTTCAGTGAATGTGTTGTCCCTGTTGGGGATGGTTCTGGCAATCGGGCTCGTGGTGGACGATGCTATTGTAGTGGTAGAAGCTGTAATGCATGAAATTGAGCATGGGTTAAGTCCGAAAGAGGCTACAAGTAAAGCGATGAAAGAAGTGGCCGGACCAGTCGTAGCTATTGCCATTGTTCTTTCAGCCGTATTTATTCCTGTTGCTCTGACGGGTGGTATTACCGGAAGATTATATCAGCAATTTGCGATTACCATCGCAGTTTCTGTGCTTTTGTCTGCCTTCAATGCGCTTACTCTGAGTCCGGCGTTGGCGGCGCTGCTCCTTCGTCCAAAAAAAGAAGGAAAGAAAAAGAATTTGCTGGAACGCTTCTTCGGATCATTCAACAGGGGATTTGACAAATTTACAAACGGGTATACCAGGGTGGCAGGTTTCTTCGCGAGAAAATTAATCGTCTCGCTCATTATTCTTGGTATTATCACGGTGGCTGCCGGCTCCCTGCTGAAAAAAGTACCCGGAGGATTTGTTCCGGAAGAAGATGAGGGATATTTTCTCATGGGGGCGTTACTTCCCGATGCAGCTTCTTCTGAAAGAACAGACTCCCTCACGCGTAAATTAGAAGCTATAATCAAACAAATACCGGAAATTCAATCTTTTACGGTCATTAACGGATATAGTATACTCTCAAGCACCAATTCAAATAATTCCGGGACTGTTTTTGTACAACTGGCGCCATGGCATGACAGAAAAAGGACATCAAAAGAAGTGATCAGGGAATTGAATCAAAAATGCGCCGTGGGAATAACGGAAGGAACGATTATCGCCGTGAGCCCTCCGCCCATTCCGGGTTTGGGTAATGCGGCAGGATTCACATTAGAAATCCAGGACAGGTCAGGGCAATCTCCAACCTTTCTCGGAGATCAGGCGCAGAAATTTATTCTGGCGGCCAGAAAACATCCGGAAATTGGAAGTATTTATACCCTGTTTCGTCCAAATGTTCCCCAGAAAAGTATCATTATCGATAAGGATAAAGTAGAAAAACTCGGCTTGAGCCTGAATTCTGTAAATAGTGCCATTTCAAGCCTTTTGGGAAGTTCCTTTGTAAATAACTTTAATGAATTCGGCAGGCAGTACAAGACCTATATTATGGCCGATGCACCTTTCAGAATGAAACCCAGTGACCTCAGCCAGTTTTCCATCCGCGATCCGAATGGTAATATGGTCCCGCTTTCAACGCTTGCAATTGTCAGAGATACCGTTGGCCCATTGTATACAAACCGGTTTAATCTTTACCGTTCAGCCGAAGTTTCCGGATCGCCGGCACCTGGATATTCGTCCTCGCAGGCATTGGATGCATTGGCTCAGGCGGCAAATGAATCCTTACCAAAAGGGGTGGGGTTTGCATACAGTAATATGTCTTTTCAGGAAAAAGCAGCTGAAGGCCAGAGTGGATTTGTATTTATCATGGCGCTTGTCTTTGTATTTTTTATCCTGGCCGCCCAGTACGAAAGCTGGACGCTGCCCTTTAGCGTATTGCTGGGTACTCCATGGGCGATTATGGGTGCCATGCTGGGATTGTTTTTAAGCCGGTTATCTTCGGATAGTTATGTAAATAATGTATTTGCGCAAATCGGACTTGTTATGCTGATCGGATTAAATGCAAAAAATGCCATCCTGATCGTGGAATTTGCAAAAATGAAACTTGAGGAAGGTGGTATGACGGTCATGGAAGCGGCGATTGCAGGTGCGAAATTGAGATTCAGGCCCATCCTGATGACATCTTTTGCATTTATACTGGGAGTGATTCCACTGGTACGTGCGTCGGGAGCAGGCTCTGAGTCCAGAAAGGTAATGGGCATGGCGGTGTTCAGCGGGATGATTACAGCTACCGCACTCGGCGTTATCCTGATTCCGGCTTTTTTTGTATTGATTGAAAGAAAGAAGAAAATAAAGGCCAAAGCAGAAGAAACGAAATCATCCGATTCAAACCAACATGTATAAGAGAATGAAAAGGAAAGGAACATATGGATTGCTGGTCTTGGCTGTTTTACTATTCGCCAGTTGTATGGTCGGGAAAAAATACGAGAAGCCGACAACTCCATCAGGTATTAGCTACCCGAATGCTACAAACTCGGATACGTCTTCTCTGGCAACCTGGTTTGCGATCTATCATGATACGGCATTGCAAACCCTGATTAAAATGGCCATCGATAGTAACCGGGATTTGCTCGCTGCGGCTTCGCGTATGCAGGAGGCCCTCGCATTATCTGGTGCAGTGAAGGCCAATATGCATCCTAAGCTAAGCTATCAGGCTCAAGGAGGTGGCGGCAAAGCAGGTTCCGATGCAACCAAGGTAGTTGGCGGTGTAGATGGAGGTCTGTTGAATGTATTTGGTGTGTTAAGCTGGGAGCTTGATATCTGGGGTAAACTGCGTCTTCAGACTCAGTCGGCTGAGGACGAATTTCTGGCAAGTCAGGCCAACCGGGATGCCTTACAGGTAAGTTTAGTAGCCGAAGTGGCCACTGACTACTTTTTGCTGCGGGATCTGGATAACAAGATAAAGATTTCAGAGAGCACACTGGAGGGAAGGAAACAAAACACAAAGATTATTTCAGATAAATTCCAACACGGATATGTTTCTGAATTGGACCTGCTGCAGGCGCAACAACAGGAAGCGATTGCGGCAGCCTCTGTTCCAGGGTTCCGTCGTCAAATGATTCAGACTGAAAATGCAATCCGCGTACTAACGGGACTGGGACCCGGTCATGTAGTGCGTGGTGCAAATAACTATGATCAGATATTATCTCCGGATATACCGGTTGGCCTGCCTTCCCAGTTGCTGGAAAGAAGGCCGGATATTGTCGCATCCGAATTTGCACTGCAGGCCCAGTTTGCAAGAATTGGTGTGGCCCAGGCAAACCGTTTTCCAACGATCAGTTTAACCGGAGTTCTTGGATTTGCCAGTCCGCAGTTATCTACACTTCTCACCAGTAATGGTTTTGTCGCCAATGGATTCGGATCGCTGGTGGGCCCACTGTTCAACTGGGGTCAGAATAAGAAACTGGTTGAGGTAGAAAAAAGAAGAACTGAACAATTATTCTATCAATATGAGCAAACTGCATTAAATGCTTTTTCCGATGTCGATAATGCACTGGCTGCATACAGGAACCTGGATGAAGAAGACAAGGCAAGAAAAATCCAGGTTGCCGCTGCTACAAAAGCGCTTACGCTTTCACAGGCCCGATATGATAACGGATATACGTCCTATCTGGAAGTAATCATCATGCAAACAAATTTATTTGATGCCCAGCTGCTGGAATCCACAACTACTCAGCAAAAATTGAATTCTATCGTCTCTCTTTATAAAGCACTCGGTGGTGGATGGAACTAATTTAAATATTTATATGCACCCCGGCCATTTTGATTTAATACCAGCTTTTTACCTTGCGGTCCCTTTTTTATTTTTACTGATCCTGGTTAACTATCTGGGATATCGGTTTAAAGGATATCATATCAGAAAATTCCCGGGAATTGAACATGTAGGTATCGGACCTACAGAAGGATCCCTGCTTGGTTTAACGGCGCTTTTGCTTTCCTTTACTTTTGGTATGTCGGCCACAAAATATGAAACACGCCGGCAGCATATTGTTTCTGAAACCAATTATATAGGTACATCCATCTTACGGTGTGATTTGTATCCCGACAGTGTGCGGAATCTTTTAAGATCCGACTTCAAAAATTACCTGGAAACAAGAATTGCCTATTACAACGTGGGAGACGACGAAGAGATGATTAAAAAAACGCTGGAGCAGTCAGATTCTATTTCAACCATTATCTGGAAACGGGTTGCAGTACTTTCGCATGATTTGAATAATCGTGTCGCCAGCGAACAAATGGTTCCTTCCCTAAATTCGATGATTGATATCACAACAACCCGGGAATCGGCGCGGAGATCTACAGTACCATCAATGATTTTAATTGTTTTGTGTACTTTAATTATTGTGTCTGCCTTTCTTTCCGGTTATGGAAGCAAAAGCCTTGAAAGAAATAAAGTGCTGGTGCTTGCCTTTGCATTGGTAACTACTTTGGCTCTTTATCTGGTTGTTGATTTGGACAAGCCCCGCCAGGGATTTGTAAATCTGGATGCTACTGAGCAGCTAATGGTCAATCTGAGAACCCTTTTCACAGAACACCCATAGCTTAT
Source organism: uncultured Bacteroidota bacterium (assembly GCA_963732055.1). Taxonomy (GTDB): domain Bacteria; phylum Bacteroidota; class Bacteroidia; order Chitinophagales; family Chitinophagaceae; genus Puia. The sequence goes on from CAVSYG010000001.1 coordinate 84,963, forward strand.
TGAATCATTATTTTTGGTATATTTTTAGGAATTTTAAAATCTGAATTTTGGAACTGATTCCTGTTCTGGAGCGTATGGATGAAAATCCGGAATTTGTAAATAACCCACGCTGCCAGGAAAGCCTGCAGATGACGGTTGACTTTTATAAAAAGACAGGATTCTCGCGCCCATGGATCGGTTATTACGTAAAGGAAAATGAAATGCTGGTAGGATCTGCCGGATTTAAAGGAAAGCCGGTTAACGGGCAGATTGAAATAGCTTATGGCACATTTGAAGAATTCAGAAACCAGGGAGTCGGAACTAAAATTTGTAAGATATTAGTGAATCTTTCTTTGCGAACAGATCCAGCCATCCGGATTACCGCCAGGACATTGCCTGAGAATAACTATTCGGCCAGGATCCTTCAGAAAAACAAATTTCACTTTATAGGGAATGTTACAGATCCTGAAGACGGGGATGTTTGGGAATGGGAATATAAATCCGGTATTGAAAATGAAATATAGTTACAAACTTTTGATGGTTGTTTTTATCAGCTGTTTTTCTTTTTTTGGTTTCTCTTCACTTGCTGCATCAAAAGACACACTCAATGCTAATTCACTTCGACCTTATGGAAGATATGGTCAAAATCCCCATGGAAATCTCGAATTGATCAGCTCTGCTGTGCACTTTGGTTTTCGCTTTACAGGCCCTTACTGTAGCATATTTGCTTCCCTATCTGATCCGACAGCTCATAACTATTTACAGTATACCGTGGACGGTATTTATTACCGGCGAATAAAAGTTTCAGGTAATATCAGCCATTCCTATAATATCGTCGGTCTCGGTAAGGGTGAACATACCATCTGGGTTTATAAGGCGACTGAAGCGACCACCGGTCCTATTTTCATACAGAAAATTGTAGGCCATGAAATTATTGCTCTGAAAGTTCCCAACAGACCTTTAATTGAATTCATCGGTAATAGTATAACCTGTGGCGCAGCGGCAGATCCATCAGAGATTCCCTGTGGTGCAGGTGAATATCATGATCAGCATAATGCCTATTATGCATACGGGCCAAGGGTAGCCAGAATGCTCAACATGAATTTTATTTTAAGCAGTGTGAGCGGAATCGGAATTTACAGAACCTGGAACACGGCAGGGCCGTCCATGCTACAGGTTTACGAAAAAACGGACTTCCTTTTGAATAGTACAAGAAGTTGGGATTTCAAAACGTATACGCCCCGTGTCGTGAGTATTGCCCTTGGTACGAATGATTTTAGTGACGGAGATGGTAGGACACCCAGATTGCCTTTCGACAGCGTTGTATTTATAAATAATTATATCCGGCTGATTGAGTTGGTTATGTCGAAATATCCAAGCGCCCAGCTGGCTCTGCTCAGCAGTCCAATGTTAAATGGAAACAAACGAATGACACTGCAAAATTGTCTTATGATTGTGAAAGCCCGTATTGAAAAAAAATACCCGTCAAAAAAAAAGGTGGCTCTGTTTTTCTTCAAGCCGATGACTGCCCGGGGTTGTGGAGGTCATCCCAGTGTTGAGGACCACGAAATACTTGCAAAGGAACTTGCACCTTTTTTTAAAAAGTTGATATAGTCCTTTTTATTTTTCTCTCTTTATTATATCTTTTGCCAGATTCTCTCTGACTTTCCATTTAACCATTGCAGTAATCAGTTTTACAGGAATGGGTTTGTCCAATCGGAATCTGACGGCTCCTTTGGAAGTTTCGTAAGATTTCAGTTTTTCCCTGAATGCGATAATCGGACTGGCAGTAGGATAGAAGCCATAGTGTTTTTTTGCTGCTGAAAAAAATGCCAGCATACCTTTTAATCTGTATGCCGGCATTTGGTAACTGATCATTTCTTCTGCTCCAGGTGCTGCTGTTTTTATGGTTTTTCTTAGTAAGTCTAATCCTGCTTTCACGGAAGGAGGGTGTAATGCTATGTATTCATCTACTGTCGTGAAAGGTCCCTTTTCTTTCATAAGAATAATAAATTCTTCGGAGAAAATTCTTATAGCCGTTCTGGGTATTGTTCTTTTAAACGAATTGTAAAAAAAAGCCCTTTAAAATTCCGGATCTTAAAGGGCTCTTCCTAAAAGTAAAACTTATTTTTGAAAGACAGGATTTACGTGTCAAAAAGACGGTTTATTTATGTCCTCCGAAATCAAATACCAAACCACCGGTAAGTCCGAATTGAAGTATGGTCGCATACGTGTTATACACATACCCGTAATAGAATGCCGTTCCCGTTGCCTGAGAGCTGGACAACAGCTGTGCTCCGATTTTTAAACCAACTGAACTGGACATTTGAAATTTTACACCGGCTTTAATATCCCAGGCAAACTTGGTCTCTGATGTCGATCCCTGATAGTCGCTTTTATAAAATGCCGCACCCAAACCGAGGCCACCATAAGGCTCAATCTTTGGGTTATTCGTATAATATTGTTCGAAATTCAATAAGAGGTATGAAATTATGGTATTAGAACTGAATGTTTGACTGGGGATATAAATAGTTGTGGGTGTTGCAGTGCTTTGATATTGATATAATATTTCCAAACCGGTACCCTGGGCATTCACACCCTCTATGGAAGCACCCCACATTCCGCCGGCATTGATATAAGTGTAGGCATTGCTAAAATTGATTTTATCCCGGAAAGTATACCCACCAAAGGCATTGACTGACAAATGCTGCGAATATCCTGCAGCCATGATAAAGAACAGCACAACGGATAAGACGATAGTTTTTTTCATAAATAGTTAATTAGTTATAAAATTCGGTGTTATAACTTAAGAACGACTCATTTTAAATGGTTTTACTGTTAAACGGTAGTAAAAATAATACTATTTACTGAGAGCCGGTTTTTAAATGTTTGGCATCGCATTGAATGAGGAATATAATTTAAGTCATGTTTTTTTGAAGTAATACATTACGCCATGTCGTTAGTGATTTGCAAATTTTCATTTCGCCGGTGTAATCAGAATATTCCGAAATTCTACCGGACCATGATCACCCTGCATCATAATGGGACCTGGTTCACCTTCCCTGCTATCCAGTGCACCACCCGTAATGCCAGGAATTTCCTGATTGAATATGACGGTTTTGCCATTCACAGCAAGGGTTACCAGTCTGCCCACGAGTGTAACATCATAACTTTGCCATTCACCAGCATCTTTGGCAAGCATTTCATGAGGAGCTATGAAACCATATATTGCTCCGAGATAATCCCTGGATGCTTCTTTTCCTTTGCTGTCAACAATCTGAATTTCATAACGCCCTCTTAAATAAACACCGCTATTGCTGCCTGCGGGGTAGCGGAATTCTATATGTAATTTAAAATCTTTAAATAACTGGTCGCTGATGATATTCGATCCCGAAGCCGGACTTTTCATAATTCCATTTTCCACAATCCATTGATTAGTTCCATTTGCATGCCAGCCCTTCAGATCTGTGCCATCAAATAATTTGATTTGTTCTCCCCATGAGGGTTCATTTGTTCTCCACAAAGAAGGTGCCCGAGTACCGGATAAAGTAAATTTTTTACCATCCGGCATCGTGAGCCATCCCAATAGGCTGTCACCCTGAAATTGGGCTTCAAAAACCAGATCACTGGAAGCGGTATCCCATTGGGGCGGGATAGAAAAACTGACGGTTCCATTGATGAAATTAATTTTTGAGATAGGTCTGGCACTACCTCCCTGTCCAACATACTGGCCGACCAATGTACGCGTTCCGGAATGATGAATCTCCAGCCAGGCGGGATAAGTCTTTCCCGCATTATATAAAGTAAGATCATACCGGCCTTCCAGCGGGGATTCGAAAAATTTTTCTTTCGAAATGGCGTATGCGTTTGAAATACAAAAAACAAAAAGTAAAAAATAAGCAAATCTGATTGCGGATATTTTTTTCATATGACTTTTATCTTGGTCCGATTAAGATATTGAAAATTACTGAATCCTTTCCCACCATAAAGTAAATATCTGATGGGTATCAATGTCTACATATTCGCCAATCATCGGATGTAGCAAATACACGTTTTTTAAGTCAGCCTCTTTTTTTATCCGGATAATTGGTTCATCCCAGGCATGAAGGGATAAGGAAAATTTTGCCCAATGTACCGGCAGTAACTTTTTTGCGCCCAGGTCAATGGCAGCCTGCACCGTTTCCTCCGGCATCATGTGAATATATTTCCAATTCTTATTATATTGACCATCTTCCAATATCGCCAAATCGAACGGTCCGAATCGTTTCCCGATTTCAGCAAAATGGCTACCATATCCGGAGTCACCTCCGATAAATATCTTTTTATCTCTTGTAGTTAAGATGAAGGAGGTCCACAGACTCCTGTTTCTCCGTAATCCGCGACCGGAAAAATGCCTGGCGGTAACGGCATTGACTGAAAATCCTTCTTCCGGATTTATTTGATCGCCCCATTCCATTTCTTCAATATTGTTTTTATCAAAACCCCAAAACAACATATGGGCGGCAACTCCCAGTCCGGTGATTATTTTTTTTACTTTGTTCTTCAACTGCAAAATAGTCGGATAGTCCAGATGATCCCAATGGTCATGCGTTATAAATAAATAATCAATATCCGGCATATCAGATACATTATAAATATCCGAGCCGGTAAAACTCTTTGTTGTAAAACGCAGGGGAGATGCATTACCGCTAAAAACCGGATCGACAAGGATTCTCTTGCCATCAATCTGCATAAAATAGGATGAATGCCCGAACCAAACAAGTATGTTTTTATTTCGATCAAGTTGGAGCAGGTCTGTTTTTTGGGATGGAAGAGGAGCTGGTGGGGTATTCCGTTTGCTTTTATCAAAAAGAAATTCCTTCAACACATTGAAAAATCCGGCTCCTTCCGTTAGTGAAGGTGTGGGCGTCAGGTTTTGAATCTGTCCGCCCCGAAAATATGACAACCGCTGAAGTTTTTTTAAATCGGATAAAGATGGGAGTGAACCGAAAGGTGTCCCATTGATGAACAATATAGCCGCTCCAGTAATGATCAAAATAACAATTCCGGTTACGAGCATGTTTTTTTACAGATAAGCCGATCAAATTATAAAAATTTAAAGTACAATTTTCTAACGAGCCGGGGTTTTGTTTTTAATTGCATTTTATAATCCTGTTCAGGATATTCGAAAATTCAAAACTTACTGATTTGACAATATGAATCCCGGTTTAATTCCTGATTTTGGGTGATTTTGGTTAATGTACACGGTCCGCTTACCTTAATAAAGAAGAAGTCTGATGAATTTTTGACTTGATTCATTTGTGTGAAGAGGAATCTCATAAAATGAATTATATTCATATTTCGGGTATTCCTTCACTACAATCCATTCATTTGAAGCAATTTTTAGTCATATGCATGCTCCTGGTTTGCTGTGACCAGATCATTGCTCAAACTTCAACGGAATCAAAAAAGGACACGGTATCTAAAGAGCCTGCCAAGAAAGACAGTTCAGGTTTCGACCATTTTAATACAAAAGCGGAACGCCTTTTCAAAATTTTGCCGGTTCCGATTTACTCATATTCTCCTGAAGCGGGAAATATTTATGGCCTGGCAAAATTTAATGTGATCAACTTATCGAAGAAAGATACGATATCAAAAGCTTCTAAGTTATCCGGTGTGTTTACAACGTCTACCCTCGGTCGGGTGAATGCTTCCATCGCCACAGAATTGGTTTTTGATGAAAATAAATATGTAATCATCGGCTATGTGAATTATAAAAAAACACCTGAATATATCTGGGATATCGGCAATACCATCACAGATGATCCGGATCAGGATATTGTAAACCGGTTTGTTTTCGCCGGAACAGCATTGCGTCTGGTTGCCAAAGATTTTTATGTTGGTGTGCCATTTGAAGTAGCCGATTATTTCGACATCTCTGCGGATAGTAACAGTGTTCTGAAAAAAGATAGTGTCGCCGGATTGCAAGGGGGAACCAGCGTTGGTCTTGGTTTAGCGGCGGCATACGATACCCGGGATAATCGTTACAATCCCAGGCACGGCTCTTATATTCTTGGAACAGCTGCATTTTTTCCGGGCAGCTGGGGGCCATATGCTTTTTCCAAATTTGGCCTTGACGCGAGAAAGTATCTTCCGTGGGGAAAAAAAAATGTTTTAGCAGGACAGATTACCACGGAATATGCAAATGGGGATGTTCCGTTTTATGAGCTTTCCAAATTAGGCGGCGATAACCAGATGCGCGGTTATTATGAGGGCGGCTTGCGCGATAATGTGCTGGTTGACGCCCAGGTAGAGCTTCGATTACATATCTGGAATATTTTTGGTATCGTCGGGTGGTTCGGTGTCGGTCAGGTACAAAGCTCATATAATCAGGTTGCTCTGGATCAGTTTCATTTGTCATACGGACCAGGACTTCGTATCAGGGTTGATACAAAACATGATACAAACCTCCGCTTTGATTTTGGATTTGGTCCAGGCGGCATACAAGGTTTCTACGTTAATTTCGGCGAAGCATTTTAAATGGTTAAAAACCTGCTGAAACCTCTTCAATACACGGGTTAATTGAATAAGGCCGCCATTTTTAATTAACTTCCACACAAAATTTATAAGACAAATTATTTTAATGAAGTACCTGGGTGTCATATGTGTGTTTGTAAGTTTTTTTATTATTATACAATGCACCTCCAAGAAAAAAGTAGAGTACGACATACCTTCTCACTACGGAAAAGAGGCCAGGGAAAATGCGATTGACTGGTTTGAAAAGGGGAAAATACTATACAAAATAGATTGTGCAGGTTGCCATGGAATCTATAAAAAGGGGAAGGATAGTGTACCTAATTTCACCAAAACACAAATTGACAACTATAACGCGATGTATATCAAGGGAGATCCTAAGAATCATTCAGTTGCGTCCAAGCTAAGCCCTGATCAATTGTATTACATACTTACTTTCTTAAGACTCCGGAAAATAGATAAGTAAAGTGCTCGTGGGAAACTGGTTTACCATTATCTTCGGAACCAGGAAATGGCCCTGGTTTTGGGGCCCCATAAACTTTTTTTTGAAAAACCCGAATACTTTACGCCAGCTACCAATAAATAGTCTTTAATTTGTGTATTGATATTGGATCACATCTAAATATCACCCATTCCTCCTTTGACTCCGATTGCGAGTTTTTAGAATCCTGCCATCCTCCCATTAATCCAGATCCTCCCGGAACTCCAGGCGACCTCCAATAACTAAAAATTTATTGTAATTGGTATAGATTAATAACCTTATCCGTATTTGTATGTTTAAGACCCTAACTCATAATTCCCGGTTTGAATTCAGGAATTATTTCCTATTACCCCTGCTTTTAGTTTTTGCATTCAATTTTGCCTACACTCAGAATGCAATTGTCACTGAAAATTTAAATGCTGGTGTTCCCGCATCCCAGTGGGATATTCCTTTAAATAGTAATGGCACATTTGGAGACAAAACCATACAGGGTTTCGGCACCGATATCAGTGTAAACGTTGGCGGTACTATCAATTTTAAGATAACGGTTACGTCAGGAACGGATAAGTCATTCGGAATTAAAATTTACCGTATTGGATATTATCAGGGAAACGGAGCCCGCCTGATAGCAGATCTTGGTACTGCTTTTACCGGAATCACACAAAATGCCTGTTCGTTTGACAATACAACCGGGCTCACAGATTGCGGTAACTGGACGACCAGCGCAAGCTGGACTGTCCCGTCTACAGCTGTTTCGGGACTGTATGTTGCCAAATTAACCCGGTCAGCTGCCGGTGGTGGTGGTTCCAGTCATATTGCTTTTATTGTTCGAAATGACGCCAGTACTTCCCAACTCTTATTTAAGACATCCGATGCCACCTGGCAGGCTTATAATCCTTATGGTGGATACAGTCTGTATGTCGGTGCCGGTATGCCATTCAATCATGGCGATAAAGTGAGTTATAACCGGCCGTATCTGACAAGAGACGGCGGGGGAGGCGGAGGAGCATCCGAGGATTTCTTTATGAATGCGGAATATCCCATGATCCGTTTCCTTGAAAGAAACGGCTTTGATATCAGTTATACAACTGACGTAGACATGGCGCGTAGCACAACTAACCCTGTCACAAACCATAAAGTTTTTCTTTCTGTCGGTCATGATGAATATTGGTCGAAGGAAGAAAGAAATACAGTTGAAGCGGCACGTACGGCAGGAAAAAACATGGCTTTTTTTAGCGGAAATGAAGTTTACTGGAAAACCAGATGGGAAAATAGTGTGGATGGCACAAGTACTCCTTTTCGCACAATGGTTTGTTATAAGGAAGGCACACTACCTACACCCGGAGAAAATGCATGCGGCGGGAAATGTGATCCCAGCACTGAATGGACAGGATTGTGGCGTGACGGATGCAGCTTTCCGAATGATAATGCCTGCAAACCTGAAAACGCTCTCAGCGGAGAGATCAGCTGGGATGGGACCACAAGTGCCATCATGGTACCTGATACTTACAAAAACTTAAGATTTTGGCGGAATACCTCGGTAGCTACATTGGGAGCTGGCCAAACTGCTACTATGACTCCAGGAACTCTGGGTTACGAGTGGGATTGGGAACAATATCAGAGTAGTTATCCACCCGGTCGCATTACGATGTCAAACACATCTTTTGATGGACATGTCCATAAATTATCGTTTTATAAGTCCTCTGCGGGTGGATTTGTCTTTGGTGCCGGATCAGTACAATGGTCATGGGGTCTTGATGCCAATCATGACAGTAATGAACAGGGAGGTGGTGGTGCCGCTACTGTGGCCATGCAACAGGCAACGATCAATTTGTTTGCCGATATGGGTGTACAGCCAGCCAGTATTCAAACAGGTCTTACTGCTGCTACCGCAACTACCGATGTTACTCCCCCGGTAACCAAATTTACTTCACCGGCCACTGGATCAACCTTTACTTCATTATCACCTATCAGTTTTTCAGGAACTGCCACTGATGTCGGTGGAGTCGTTGCCGGCGTCGAAATCTCATTTGATGGAGGTGCGACCTGGGCAGCTGCAACAGGAACAACCAGTTGGACTTATTCCTGGACTCCTATCGGGAATGGAACATTTACAGTGATTGTTCGCGGCATTGATGATTCCGGTAATTACACTGCAACAGCGTCTTCTCCTTCCATCACCATTACAATGAACGCTACTGCTCAAAATTGCCCATGTACAATTTTTGGAACGACTGTCCCGACTGTGACGGTGACAAATGATAATGCGGGCGGAATTGTGGTTGGTACGAAATTCCGTTCAGCATTGAACGGAACTGTTACGGGTATCCGCTTTTACAAGGCTTCGGGTAATAGTGGCACCCATCAGGGCCTGTTGTATAGCAATACAGGAACATTATTAGCCCAGGCAACATTTACCGGCGAAACGGCCACAGGATGGCAACAGGTAAGTTTTAGTAATCCGGTTACTATAACTGCAGGTACAACTTATGTTGCTTCCTATTTCAGCAGCAGTGGCAATTATAGTTCGACAAACAATTATTTTTCACAAGCAATCGTAAATAGTCCTTTGACAGGTCTGGCAGACGGTACAGACGGAACAAATGGTGTTTATATATATGCCTCTGCACCAGCCTTTCCTATTAATTCCTATCAAAAAGGAAATTACTGGGTGGATGCTGTATTTACCAATACGAACACCATTACGGCGAACGCTGGAACTAACCAAACGATCACTTTGCCTCTGTCAACCATAACGCTCAATGGCAGTGCTTCTACTGGCGCAATCACCAGCTATGCGTGGACTGTTGTTTCCGGACCCAACACACCAACTATCACAACTTCAACCGCAGTTACGACAACCGTGACCGGATTGATCCAGGGAACTTATGTGTTCCAACTTTCAGTAAATGGTGGAGCAAGCACAGCACAGGTTACCATACTTGTAAATCCTCTTCCTCCACCCATGGCAAATGCAGGTCCCAAACAAACCATTACTTTACCCACTTCAACTGTAACTCTCAATGGCAGTGGTTCAGCGGGCACAATTACCAGTTATTCATGGAGTTTAATTTCGGGTCCTAATACACCTACCATTGCAACCCCCACAACAGTAAAGACGACTGTTACAGGTCTGATTCAGGGCACATATATTTTTCAGCTTGCTCTGAATGGAACAGTCAGTACAGCAAGAGATACTGTAATCGTAAATGCCGCTGCCGCACCTGTGGCGAATGCGGGAAGTAATCAGACGATCACGCTACCGGTTTCATCGGTTACACTCAATGGTAATGGATCAACGGGTACAATAACCAGTTATGGCTGGACGAATATCTCCGGACCTAATACACCGGTAATTACAACACCTTCCAATGTTTCAACAACCGTCACCGGATTGATCCAGGGCAGTTATGTATTTCAGCTTTCATTAAATGCAGGCGCCAGTGTTTCTCAAGTTACCGTAACTGTAAATGCAGTTTCAACCTCCACCACTATATTCACAACACAAACACCGGCGGGGCCTACCGAAAATGATGCTTTGGCACTTGAGCTCGGAGTGAAATTCCGGACAAATACGGCTGGTTCTATCACCGGCATTCGCTTCTACAAGACGACTGGGAATTCAGGCACCCATATAGGAGAATTGTATTCTTCTACCGGCACCCGGTTGGCACAGGCAACATTTACAGGCGAAACGGCGACCGGATGGCAACAAGTGCTCTTTAGTTCGCCCGTGGCAATCACGGCAGGTACAACCTATGTCGCTGCTTATTTCAGCAGTTCCGGTAACTATACCAGCACATCAAACTATTTCACGACCGCAGTAGTGAATGGTCCGATTACTGCTTTGGCAGATGGAACAGATGGCTCCAACGGAGTATACAGATATTCTACAACGGCTGTTTTCCCTTCCAGCACATACCAAAAAAGTAATTACTGGGTGGATGCCATATTTTCTTCCGGGCCTGTTGCACCGGTTGCAAATGCGGGTGCTAATCAGACCATAACATTACCAACGTCTAGGTGTCACACTGAACGGCAGTGGCTCTACAGGCGCAATCAGCAGTTATTCATGGACGTTAGTATCCGGACCAAACGTGCCGGTAATTACTACGCCCACTACCGTGTCGACAACAGTAACCGGATTAATACAGGGAACTTATGTGTTCAAATTATCTTTAAATGGTGCCGTAAGTACTTCTCAGGTTACCATTACTGTAAACGCTGCACAGACTGTCGTTGCAAATGCGGGGGCTAATCAGACGATCGTCTTGCCGGCGTCTTCTGTAACACTGAATGGCAGCGGTTCAACCGGTACCATTAGCAGTTATTCATGGACGTTAGTATCCGGACCAAACGTGCCGGTAATTACTACGCCCACTGCCGTGTCGACAACCGTGACCGGATTGATCCAGGGAACTTATGTGTTCCAACTTTCAGTAAATGGTGGAGCAAGCACAGCACAGGTTACCATACAGGTAAATCCTGCTCCGCCACCTGTTGCTAATGCGGGCCCCAAACAGACTATTACGTTACCGACTTCAACGGTGACTCTTAACGGCAGTGGTTCTACCGGCACCATATCCAGTTATGCCTGGAGTTTTGTTTCGGGTCCCAATACACCTACTATAACAACTCCTACAACTGTAAAGACAACTGTTACAGGTCTGATTCAGGGCACATATATTTTTCAGCTTGCTCTGAATGGAACAGTCAGTACAGCAAGAGATACTGTAATCGTAAATCGCCGCTGCCGCACCTGTGGCGAATGCGGGAAGTAATCAGACGATCACGCTACCGGTTTCATCGGTTACACTCAATGGTAATGGATCAACGGGTACAATAACCAGTTATGGCTGGACGAATATCTCCGGACCTAATACACCGGTAATTACAACACCTTCCAATGTTTCAACAACCGTCACCGGATTGATCCAGGGCAGTTATGTATTTCAGCTTTCATTAAATGCAGGCGCCAGTGTTTCTCAAGTTACCGTAACTGTAAATGCAGCTTCAACCTCCACCACTATATTCACAACACAAACACCGGCGGGGCCTACCGAAAACGATGGTTTGGCACTTGAGCTCGGAGTGAAATTCCGGACAAATACGGCTGGTTCTATCACCGGCATTCGCTTCTACAAGACGACCGGGAATTCAGGCACCCATATAGGAGAATTGTATTCTTCTACCGGCACCCGGTTGGCACAGGCAACATTTACAGGCGAAACGGCGACAGGATGGCAACAAGTGCTCTTTAGTTCGCCCGTGGCAATCACGGCAGGTACAACCTATGTCGCTGCTTATTTCAGCAGTTCCGGTAACTATACCAGCACATCAAACTATTTCACGACCGCAGTAGTGAATGGTCCGATTACTGCTTTGGCAGATGGAACAGATGGCTCCAACGGAGTATACAAATATTCTACAGCGGCTGCTTTTCCTTCCAGCACATACCAAAAAAGTAATTACTGGGTGGATGCCATATTCTCTTCCGGGCCTGTTGCACCGGTTGCAAATGCGGGTGCTAATCAGACCATAACTTTACCAACTTCCACAGTTACACTGAACGGCAGTGGCTCTACAGGCACAATCAGCAGTTATTCATGGACGTTAGTATCCGGACCAAACGTGCCGGTCATTACTACGCCCACTGCCGTGTCAACAACTGTAACCGGATTAATACAGGGAACTTATGTGTTCAAATTATCTTTAAATGGTGCCGTAAGTACTTCTCAGGTTACCATTACCGTAAACGCTGCACAGACTGTCGTTGCAAATGCGGGTGCTAATCAGACCATCGTCTTGCCTGCGTCTTCTGTAACACTGAATGGCAGCGGATCTACAGGTACTATTTCCAGTTATGCATGGACCAGGATTTCAGGTCCGGGCACACCCATAATTGCAACACCCAGTGGTGTAACAACTTTGGTAACCGGACTGGTACAGGGTACTTATGTATTTCAACTTTCACTAAATAGTGGCGCCAGTGTATCACAAGTAACCGTGAATGTGATTCCCGCTTCCACACCCGTAACTATTTTTACTACACAGACACCAACGGTAACCACGTCGAATGACGGGATCGGCATTGAAACAGGTGTAAAATTCCGCAGCAGTGTTGGCGGGACAATTACAGGCGTTCGCTTTTATAAAACATCCGGCAACACGGGTACTCATACAGGTGAACTATATTCATCAATTGGTGCAAGACTCGCCCAGGCGGTCTTTACAAATGAAACGGCCACAGGATGGCAGACGGTAATATTCAGTTCGCCTGTGCCAATTACTGCCGGTGTAACATATATCGCCGCTTGTTACAGCAGTAGCGGAAACTACATAAGCACAGATAATTATTTTAATACAGCCGTTGTTAACGCACCATTGACCGCCCTGGCTGACGGAACCGACGGGCCAAATGGTGTGTTTGTATATGGAAATGCTGCTGCGTACCCAGCGAATTCGGGTTCAAAGACTAATTATTGGGTAGATGCGATTTTTAACGGTTCGGTTAATACGGTCGATGTAACTCCTCCGGGAATAATAGTAACCAGTCCGGCAGCTGCTGCAACCAATGTATCCGCGAATTCATCTGTCAATGTATTCTTCAATGAAGAATTAAATCCGTCAACTGTGTCAGGTAATACTGTTTTCCTCCAGAATGGAACGACCAACATTGCATCCTCTGTGATCAATAATACTGAAGGAGGCGTGACGCTGACACCTTCCGCACCGCTTAATCCCAACACTGTATATACGGTTACGGTAAAGGGCGGAACTGGTACAAATAAAATTACAGATGTCGCAGGAAACGCTTTGACAAAAGATACGGTTTGGAGTTTCACTACAGCTCCCAAACCAACCGTGGCAATCCCTGCTAACGGACCCGGTGGTCCGATACTGCTGATTAGCTCCGCCTCAAATGCATTCAGCCGTTATCCAGTCGAAATACTGCGTGCCGAAGGTTGGAATGCTTTTAACGCATTGGATATTTCAGCTGTCACAACAACAGAAATAAACAAATACGATGTGGTTGTTGTCGGAGATATTACTCTAACGGCCGCACAGGTAACCATGTTAACAAACTGGGTAAATGCAGGCGGAACGTTGATTGCATTTCATCCGGATCCACAATTGTCTGCATTGCTGGGAATTTCTTCAGCCGGCGGAACAATGTCAGATAAATACCTGCTTGTAAATACGGCAACAGCGCCCGGACTCGGTATTGTGAACCAGACTATTCAATATCACGGCGTTGCCAATCTGTATAATGTAAATGCAGGTACCAATATTGTGGCTACTCTTTATTCAGATGCAACAACGGCGACCATTTATCCGGCCGTGACCAGCAGGAATGTCGGAACACTCGGTGGACAGGCTATTGCGTTTGCATATGATCTGGCGAAATCGGTTGTATATACAAGACAGGGCAATCCGGCTTGGGCAGGACAGAACCGCGACGGGCAGGATGCCGTTATTCGTGCGGATAATTTATTTTTTGGCAATGCATCTTTTGATCCGCAGCCGGATTGGGTAAACCTGAATAAGGTAGCCATACCGCAGGCAGATGAACAACAAAGATTATTCACGAATATTATAGTGGCTGGGAATTTCGATCGTAAACCATTACCGAGGTTCTGGTTCCTTCCGAAGGGGAAGAAAGCGGCTGTTGTGATGACGGGTGATGATCATGCGAACGGTGGAACCATGGGCAGATTTAATAGATACCTGGCACTCAGTAGTTCAAATACACCCAGTGATGTGGCTAACTGGAATGCAATCCGGAGTACGTCATATATGTATCCGTTCTCTCCCATAACTAATGCGCAGATCGCAATATATCAGAACCAGGGATTTGAACTTGCATTTCATCTGAATCCGAACTGCAGTGTATGGACACCTAGCCAACTTCAAAATTATTTTAGTAGCCAGATGTCAGATTTCACAGACGAATATTATGTAGCGAATCCGCTGGCAACACATCGTATCCATTGTCTTTCATGGAGTGACTGGGCCACATTGCCAAAAACAGAAGTTCAGCTTGGCATCCGTCTGAATGTGAGTTATTATTACTGGCCGCCTTCCTGGATTAATAACAGACCGGGTATGTTTACAGGATCTGGTATGCCTATGCGTTTTGCAGATACTGACGGTAGCCTGATTGACAACTACCAGGTGCCCAGTTATATGACTGATGAATCCGGTCAGACTTATCCCATGACGATCGATTCACTGTTACTTCGTGCGACCGGGGCACAGGGGTATTATGGCGTTTTCTGCGCAAATATGCACACAGATGATTCTGCTTCTGCCGGTTCGGAAGCAATCATTGCTTCGGCACAGGCATTGCAAATTCCCGTGGTGTCTTCCAAACAAATGCTCGATTGGCTGGATGCAAGAAATAATTCTACATTCTCAAATTATACCTGGTCAAACGGCACATTGGGCTTTACAGTAACACAGGATCCTAAGGCGCTGAATTTAAAAGGCATGTTACCGCAAACTATTTCCGCGGGTAGTTTTATTTCACTTACTCAAAACGGATTAGCTGTTAATACCACGATTGAAACCATTAAGGGAATTAGTTATGTTTTCTTTGATGCAAGCAACGGTAATTATGTCGCGACATATGCAGTAACCGCTCCTGGTGCCGGCAGTAATCCTGCTTTGGCTCAAATTGCACCGGCCTCAGAGTCTGATTCAACAAACTTCACGAATTACCTGGGTCAGAATTATCCTAATCCATTTAGTCTGAATACAAGAATCAATTATAGTATTGCTGCAAGTAATGTCGTTGAATTGATTTTATACGACATGCAGGGAAGGCCGGAAAAAGTTATGGTAAATGAAGTAAAAAAAGCAGGTAACTATGTTTACGATTTGAATACGGGTAACCTGGCGAAGGGAGTTTATTTCTACAGAATCCGTTCCGGAAGTTTTATCGATGTAAAAAAACTGATTATTCAATAACACTAGGTATAACGCGTTAGAACCATGTCATATTTTGGGAGTTTCTGTCAAAAGATATTGACAGAAATTCCCAGAATATGTACATTCTTTCCACAATTCTTACTTATTTGAAGGTGAACTAATTGATATACAGTCTGTTACGACTTATATCAAAGACTTTGTTATCGATTTATAATAATTGCCTATTTACTATACTTTACCAGATATTGTTTTTATTTTGCGGCATCCAATCCTGTCTATTTACTGAATAAGACACTGAGATATTATTACATAAATGTCCACGGCTGTCTTATTAACTTTCCAAATCCGCCTGTTTCCATCCAGATCCTTTTTCAAAATCAAATTCGTTTTCGAAGAAAGCAACATTCATAATAGACAGTAATTCGTGCGCTATGTATCAGAAAACTTTACCCTATGTCAGGGGAATAAAATATTTTATTATTTTATTCCTTGCATTTTTTTCCTTCCATTCCTCCTTTTCCCAAAATCCGATTGTTACTGAGAATGCACAGATAGGGACACCTGCTTCAACTTGGGATATTCCAACAAAAGATGCTGGTGATTCTTCTATCCAGGGATTTGCGACGGATATTAGTGTAAATGTTGGTGGTACGATAAACTTTAAAATTGATGTCAATACGGGAACTGATAAGACTTTTAATATTTCAATTTATCGAATAGGTTATTATCAGGGGAACGGCGCGCGTCTGATTGCTGATTTAGGACCGGGCTTTACTTTTAACGGTATCGCCCAGGGTGGTTGTAACTATGATGGTGCAACGGGTCTTACTGATTGTGGAAACTGGACTACCACGGCTTCATGGAATGTTCCTGCAGGCGCTGTATCTGGACTATATATCGCTAAACTTACAAGGTCGGCAGCAGGCGGTGGAGGGACCAGTCATATCCCATTTGTCGTACGAAATGATGCTCCAACAAATACCTCTGCACTTTTCTTTAAGACTTCGGATGCTACCTGGCAGGCTTATAATAATTATGGAGGCAACAGTTTATATGTCGGAGCTGGCTTACCGAATAACCATGCATCAAAAGTCAGTTACAATCGTCCCTTTCTTACCCGCTCAGGTGGTGGGGGCGGTGCCGCAAGGGAAGACTGGTTTATGAATGCCGAGTATCCAATGATCCGTTTTCTGGAGTCAAACGGATTTGACGTCAGTTACACTACGGATATGGACCTTGTTCGCAATAATGTAAATAATATTAATCTTTTATTGAATCATAAAATATTTCTGTCAAACGGCCATGATGAATATTGGTCCAAGGAAGAAAGGAATACCGTTGAAGCAGCAAAAGCGGCTGGAAAAAATCTGGCTTTCTTCAGCGGAAACGAAATATATTGGAAAACAAGATGGGAAAACAGTATTGATGGTACAAGTACTCCTTTTCGTACCATGGTATGTTATAAAGAAGGTGCACTGCCAACAGCCCAGGAAAATGCCTGTGGAGATAAATGTGATGTTTCAACAAACGAATGGACAGGCTTATGGCGAGACGGATGTAATTATACCGGTGTGACGGACGCATGTAAACCTGAAAACGCATTATCCGGGCAGATCAGCTGGGACGGAATTCCGGGCACAATAACAGTTCCTGATACTTATAAAAATTTAAGATTCTGGCGTAATACAGCTGTAGCCACGCTGGGAACCGGGGTAACGCAAACACTCACCAATGGAACATTGGGATACGAGTGGGATTGGTTTCAATATAGCAGTACGTATCCGCCGGGAAGGGTTAGGATGTCAAGCACTACATTAGACGGCCGGATACATAATTTATCCTTATACAAAGATGTAACCAGTAAAGCCCTGGTATTCGGTGCAGGGACGGTACAATGGGCCTGGGGACTAGATGCCAATCACGATATCAATGAGCTAAGTAATGGTGGTGCTGCCGATCGAAATATGCAGCAGGCTACGATCAATCTGTTTGCAGATATGGGCGTTCAGCCGGCTACAATTCAAAGTCCGCTTACCATTGCTACGCAATCAACAGATATTACACCGCCTGTTACAACAATTACATCACCGGCCAATGGTACGCAGATACCGGAAAGCGCAACTTTCAATATTACGGGAACTGCCACAGATGTGGGTGGTGTAGTTGCAGGCGTCGAAGTATCCGTAGATGGCGGCCTCACCTGGCAACCCGCTACCGGTACGACGAACTGGAGTTTTTCCTGGCTGCCAACTGCGCAGGGGACTGTAACGATAAAAAGTCGTGCTTTTGATGATATCGGAAACCTGGAATCTCCCGGTGGAAGTGAAGGTTCGGCTAATACCGTAACAGTATCAGTAGTTTCAGGTACACCGCCAACAAACTGCCCTTGCTCTATATTATACACAACCGTCACAAAGCCCGACCAACAATAATGATCTGAATCAACATGATCGGACCGGGTGGCATCACAGTCGGCGTAAAATTTAAAGCTGATTTTGATGGTAAAATTACACGGAATCAGATTTTTTAAAGCGCCTCTTGATAACGCGACGACAGATGAACACGTGACATTATATGCATATAAGTCCGGATGGTGGAGTCAGCCCTGGAACGGCGATAGCTACTGCCAGTCTGCCATCAAATTTTACGCATGATCAGGTAAACGGAGAGTGGGCAGAGGTTTTATTTGCAACGCCTTTTCAGATTACGGCAAATACTGTTTATGTAGCTACTTATTATAGCCCTACCGGATATTACAATGCTACCGATAATTCTTTTACAAATCCGGTTGTAAATGGTCCGCTGGCTATATTGAAGGATGGTGACGAGGGCGTTAATGGTGCATATATTTACGATGACGCATACCCGACTAATGGATTTCAGGCATCCAACTATTGGGTCGATGTAGATTATTCAAACGGCGCTGATATTACACCACCAACGGTTATTTTTAATAATCCTGCATCAGGTGCGACGAATATCAACATCAATAGTTCAATTTCAGCTACATTCAGCGAGAATATAAACCCGTCTACGGTAACCGGAGCTACTTTTGTATTAAAAGATGGTTCGGGAAATATAATACCTGGAACCGTCAGCTATTCTGTTGGCACAAGGTCAGCGACTATACTTTTGTCATCTCCCCTCGATTATTCCACACAATACTTTGCTACGGTTACTGGTGGAGCTTCAGGAATAAAAGATCTGGCGACCCCTACCGCCAATGCCATGGTATCTGATTTTATATGGAGCTTTACAACAGTTCCCGTTCCGGCAATTCCGCCCGATGATGGATCGGGTGGACCCATATTGATTGTTAGCAGTAACCTGAACCCGTATAGTCGGTACCTTGTAGAAATACTTAGGGCACAGGGATATACCGCTTTCAAAGCAGTAGATATTTCGGAAGTGGAATCAAACCCGGCGATGCTGAATGATTATGATATTATTTTGTTGGGCCAGATGACACTTAATTCAACAGATGTTGGACTTTTTTCCTCGTGGACCAATGCAGGAGGCACGCTCATAGCGCAACGTCCCAGTACATTGCTTTATCCTTTGATGGGTATCACATCCAGCGGTACGAGAGTAGATAATATTACTAATACCTACCTGTTGGTAAATACCGCAACAGGGTTGCCGGGGACTGGTATTGTGAGCCAAACTATCCAATATCATGGTGATGCTGATCTTTACAACATGAACGCGGGGACAACCAGCCTGGCGACGCTTTACTCTTCGGCTACTACAGCAACTGTTAATCCGGCAATTACAAGTAAGAATTGTGGTGCAGGTAAAGCAATCGCCTATGCATTTGACCTTGCAAAGTCCATCATACTGACAAGACAGGGAAATATGGCATGGGCAGGTTCCAGTAGAGACGGGCAGACGGGACCAACCAGATCCGATAATTTATTTTTCCCGAATTGGGTTGATTTTAATAAAATACAAATTCCGCAGGCAGATGAACAACAACATTTGCTAACTAATATCATTCTGCTCGATAATCTGAATAAGAAACCTTTACCACACCTATGGATTTTGCCGAGCGGATTAAAAGCGGCTGTGATAATGACCGGAGATGATCATAACAATGGAAGTTATCCCGGAAGTTCCGGAACAGCCGGCCGGTTTAATGAATACAGAGATATGAGTACTGATAATTCTCCCGGGGCTGTTGATGACTGGAAAGCAATCAGGGGCACCTCCTATGTTTTTAACGACATATCGATGTCGATCGATTCGGTAGCTTATTATCAATCTCTGGGATTTGAAATTGCATTGCATCCGAATACCAATTGTATAAATTTTACTCCGGCATCTTTAACAAGTACCATATCCACCCAACTATCACAGCTTGAGGCACAATTGCCCACTTTGATGTCTCCGGTTACCAACAGGACCCATTGCATGCCATGGAGTGACTGGGCGTCTCAACCAAAGATTGAAAATTCGTTCGGTATCCGGTTTGATGTAAATTATTATTACTGGCCTAGCACCTGGGTTCAAAACAGGCCCGGACTGTTTACAGGTTCCGGTATGCCGATGCGTTTTGCGGATAATGACGGAACGCTGATTGATTGTTTTCAGGCCCCGACCCAAATACCAGATGAATCCGGATTGGATATCACAAATAGCATCAATACATTGCTGGATAACGCCATTAACAAGGGATATTATGGGGCATTTGTTATGAACATGCACACGGATACTGCCATACATGTAGGTTCAGATCAAATCATCGCTTCAGCGAAGGCAAGAAATATTCCCATTATCAGTGCTAGGCAAATGCTGACCTGGCTGGATAGCCGGAATGGTACAAAGTTTAGTAATATCGCCTGGGATAATGTTGCCAAAAAGTTGAGCTTTGATCTGACAACAACTGCACACAATCTGCAGGCCATGGTGCCTTTCAACTCTGCTGATGGCACACTGTTGCAGGTGACCGGAGGTGGAACGCCTGTTACGGTTACCACACAAACTGTAAAAGGAATTGCCTACGGATTTTTTCCTGCCAGCTCACAAAGTTATGTGGCTACATATTCAAGTACTCCATTGCCCATCACACTACTGAATTTTACAGTTACCAAACAGGGTGATAATGCACAACTGAACTGGTCAACTTCATCGGAAGAAAATAATAAGGGTTTTGAAATACAGCGTAGCACAGATCAATCCAACTGGACTGTATTGAATTTTATCGCTGGTGCTGGAAACAGTCAGACTGAAAAGGATTATCAATATCTTGATCAGAATCTGCCCGCTGGAACTTATTATTATCGTCTGCGACAGGTTGATTATGATGGTAATTCATCTTTCAGCAAAGTTGTACCGGTGACTTTTGATGGAGGTATGGCGTTGGAGTTGAAACAGAATCATCCGAATCCGTTCAGTAATTATACTTCGATTTCTATGGTCATTCCAAAAGCCGGTCGTGTGCAACTGATGTTATATGACCAGATGGGCAGACCCATACAGCAATTAATGGATGAGGAAAAAATGCCCGGAACGTATACCGTAACGGTGAATAAGAACGGATTGAGTTCTGGCATTTATTATTATAAAATGAATGCGCTCGGACAAGTGATCGTAAAGAAAATGACAATTTTGTAAATACAAATTTTAAAATAAAAGCCGCTGATTATCCAGCGGCTTTTTTTTGTTTAATGGCTCATTTCTTTTTTACTTATCCACACTTTTTGGATTCTCACCTTGAAAACCCTGAATAAATATCTCAGGTATTTTGCATATGAATTGGCGAAGTTCACTAATATTGGATCTCGTATGAGCAGCATGGAACGAGAAAAAAATAATGGGGAGACTTCTGAAAATAATATCAACGGTTTTTATTCTGATTCTTTTACCGCTTTCTTCCAGAGTTTTTAATTTATTCTTAAGATTTTCCGCCCAGAATTTTCCAACCACTCCGATATATGATGGACCCGGAGGACCTATATTGATTGTCAGCAGTGCTGTGAATCCTTTCGGCCGTTACCAGGTAGAAATATTAAGAGCACAGGGATATACATCTTTCAAGGCTGTAGATATTACCGAAGTGGAGGCAAACCCTGCGATACTGAATAGTTACGATGTTATTTTATTAGGACAGATGAAATTAAATGCGTCAGATGTTTCTCTTCTGATTACATGGACTAACAAAGGCGGCACACTCATAGCTCAACGACCCTGTTCATTACTTTATCCATTAATGGGTATAACATCAAGGGACTCTGTAGCGGATAATTATAAAAAAACTTACCTGTTAGTAGATACCACAATTGAGCAACCGGGAGCTGGAATTGTAAGCCAGACGATCCAGTATCATGGTGTAGCTGATCTGTACGATTTGCTGCCCGGAACCACGAGTCTCGCAACATTATATTCTTCAGCGACGACACCCACTCGCAATCCAGCAATAACAAGTGCCAGCGTTGGTAACAAAGGAGGTAAAGCGATCGCTTTTGCATTCGATCTTGCGAAATCCATTGTGCTTACAAGACAGGGAAATATGGCTTGGACGGGGCAGAGCAGAGACGGGCAAACAGGTCCTATCAGATCGGACGATTTATTCTTCCCAGACTATGTCGACTTCGACAAAATACAAATTCCACAGGCCGACGAACTTCAGTATCTGTTTACGAATATCATCCTGCTGGATAATCTGCATCGAAAGCCCCTGCCGCATTTATGGATACTGCCCAGGGGATTAAAGGCAGCGATCGTGATGACTGGAGATGATCATAATATAGAAATGAAATCGGGATTTACTGGTACGCCGAGCCGCTTCAATGATTACAGGTTAATGAGCATGGACAATTCTCCACAAGCCGTGGAAGATTGGAAAGCGATCAGGGCTACTTCTTATGTTTATGACAATATAATCTTGTCCAATGATTCAGTACATCATTATCAGTCTTTGGGATTTGAAATCGCGTTTCATCCTACTACCGATTGCAAAGATTTTACACGTACGTCGCTTTCAAATGATATGACCAGGCAATTGTCAAAGCTTGAGACAAAATTACCCGGTATGTTACCACCGGTTACAAACAGAACACATTGTATGCCCTGGAGTGACTGGGCGTCACAACCGAAAATTGAAAGCTCTTTGGGGATCCGTTTTGATGTAAATTATTATTATTGGCCGAGTACCTGGGTTCAGAACCGGCCCGGGCTGTTTACGGGCTCAGGTATGCCCATGCGTTTTGCAGATAGTAATGGAACAATGATTGATTGTTATCAGGCGCCTACACAAATTCCGGATGAATCCGGGCTTGATATTACAAACAGCATCAATACACTGCTGGATAATGCGATTAATAAAGGTTACTACGGAGCTTTTGTAATGAATATGCACACGGATACTGCCATGCATATCGGATCGGACCAGATCATCACTGCTGCGATGACCAGACAGATACCTGTTATTTCTTCCAAACAAATGTTAACCTGGCTCGATAACCGTAACGGGACTGTATTCAGCGGTGTAGCCTGGGATAATATCGCAAAAACACTGAGTTTTACTGTCAATACAATTGCGCATAACCTTCAGGTTATGGTTCCTCTGCATTCTATGGACGGGGAACTGATTCAGGTAATTGAAAATGGAAAGCCTGTCCCATTTACAATTCAAACGATTAAGGGAATACAGTATGGGTTTTTCGCCGCAAGCACGCACAATTACAATTATATCGCTGTTTATTCAAAAAAAGCCGCTGAGTAATCAGCGGCTTTTATCACAATTATTGCTTTATGCTTTACGCTTTAGGCCTTACGCTTAAAATGCATTTTTATCACCCCTGATTGTAACAAGTATTGTCAAAAAAATTATCTTTAAATCTAAATATAGCGACCAGTTTTCCATATACCATGTATCATATTCGACTCTTTTTCTCAGAAATTCATTGTCTTTAATTTCACCTCTGAATCCATTTACCTGCGCCCATCCTGTAAGACCAGGTTTTACAAAATGCCTGATCATATATTCTTTATACAACTCCGCAAATTGCTCTGTGTGCTTTAACATGTGAGGTCTTGGTCCTACCAGCGACATGTCTCCAAGAAAAATATTCAATACCTGGGGAAGCTCATCGATATTTGTCTTTCGCATAATACGGCCGATTCGGGTAATCCGGTTGTCATTTCGACTCACCTGTACTGAATCGGCCTGATCGTTTACCCGAAGACTCCTGAATTTCAGACAACGAAAAGGCTGATTGTTTTTCCCGGATCTTAACTGGATAAAGAAAACAGGACCTTTCGAATCCAGTTTTATCAATATTGCAATCAGAGGAATCAGCCAGGAAAGTATAAATATGATTGCGAGGGTACTTAAAACAACATCCAGCGCCCTTTTTTTAATTCTGTTGCCGGTATCCTCGAGTGGTTCTTTTCTCAGGGACAATACCGGGATATCATTTACGAAATCCACGTAAATATTCCTGTTTACAAAAATATTATAATCGGGAACAAATTTAAAATATACAAATTGGGCCTCCGCTTCCTGTGCCAGTTCAAACAAGTAGGGGTAATGTTCGGGGATTAATGTCGAATAAATTTCAGTAACCTCATTTTCCCTGACAAACTTCATGCAATCCTTCAGATCGCTTAAAACCCGTAAGTCCGCAGAGTCCCTGATTTTGCCACTGTCATCAAAACAGCCTGCTAATTTTACCAGTTTTGTTTCCTTCTGAAAGTAATTGATGAGCCGTTTGGAAACATCATTGTATCCCAGTACCATCACATTTTTTGCAAGCTTGAACTTACTACGAAGGGAAATAACCAACAGGTTAAATATAAACCTGTTAAAAAGTAAAATGGCTGCAAAAGTGGTGAAACAAAAAATGATAAAGAACCTGGAATACTGATAATGGAATATAAATATAAACAGGAAGAGGAGGGTAATGGTGAATACATAGCATTTGAAAGTTCGCTTGAAGAATATCTCAAAATCCAACCAATTTTTGCTCATATAAAGCTGGGTAAGATATACCGAAGTCATCCAAACCAGATTGAATACAGCAAAAAATAAATGATACTCAGGAAGGTTAATTGCATCGGCTCTGAATATGGCCACACTGGCAAATAACAGTACCATGTTAAGAGATAGGATATCCCATAACCAAAGCAGGGAGCGGAAGAAATTAAATGAAGTTTTATTCATTACAGAAATACTTTGAAATTCGATTCAAAGTCCGGCATTTATTTTCCGGGAAAACAGCGGTAAGATATACAGAAACTAAGCAATTCAATCATCAAACTCTTTGTCATATTGAACTGCGTAATTCAGGTAATTCATCAGCCTGATTTAACTCACTATTTTTAATGAAGCCTGGTCAAATTGATTGATCAGTGAAGCCGTTTCATAAATATTACTTTTTGATGATGCACCAAAAAGGATTGATTCAATATTGGGCAGACTGCACACATATTCTATCGCTTCCCGGGCTGAAACAGCACCACCAGCCAGAACCTGCATAGCAATGGCCCGGAATCGTCCGGTGCTGAGTATATGTTCATACTTCTCCCTGCCCCCCGACATCCTGAATCCTGCTTTATTAATAGATGAACAGATTATGGGGTTCTTAATGCCGGCTCCTTCCAGCACATCCAATAGCATGGGCATATTCATTGTTATATAGCCTGCTTCAGCATTATACTTCTTTGCTACATATTTGTGATATGATACCAGCACATCTGTCATTCTCAACCCAAGCAAAAGATCAGTAATTACGTTTTGGAGGAAAATAACAGGGGTTTGTATGCCTTTAAACATTTTCATTTCGGCGTCAATCAGCAATTCCATTATGGCCATATAGTCTTTCGATAAAAAAGCAACCCCACCTTTAAAAAGTGAACCGACAAAATTCCCGGGAACATATTGTTTGAGTGTTCCGGCGATACCCAGTTCGGTAACCGCATTCGCATATTTATGCGCATACGGCATACAAGGGAAAATTTTGAAATTTCTGTATTTATCCGGATCGTCCCGGATGATCTGGCAGATATTTGCTATCCGGTCATGCGTTGTACACATGAAAGTTTTTATGCCCGCTTCCATTGCATAATCAAGTGTCCTGACAATCGCGCTGTCTTCCTTAAAGCGCATCGACTGGGCCATAGATTTGTCATCAGAAATATGATTTACCGCGAAAAACTGGTTATCACCAAATAATATTCTGTCCATTATGTTAATTCTGCGCTTTTCTAATTAATGAAATTGCTTTATCGGTGTTCCACGCGCTTTCAAAATGATTAATTGTGTTGGGTACCTTCCCCTGAACGGCCTTGATGAAATAATCAATTTGTGCTGAATACTCTTCTCCTCGTAAATAAAATGCTACTTCCTTCGTGAGCTCGGTAACGTATTTGATGTTCCAACCTTTACTATATCCGTCCGGACAATGATTATCCCTGAAAAATACTTTCAGTTCATTGGCATCTGAAATCAGTTTACCCTTTTGCGCATTTATTGTAATAGACGTCGACATTTTCCTGATCGTATCATCGCTCCAGTTCACCGTCAACAGGCCGGATACCTGATTACCCAGCTCGAGCATGGCATAAACGGCATCATCCACATTTTTAGAAAAAATTGATTTTAAGACGCTTGCTTTTACGGTGGTTACCGGGGCCAGTAGATAATTAATAAGGTCTATTACATGGGAGGCATAATCCATCAGACAGCCGCCCCCTTCATCCGGATTTGACCTCCATGTATCTTGCTTTGGTTTTACAACCACCGGACCATTCGCCTGACCGTGAAAATGATAGATTTCACCGAGGCAGCCGCTGTCAATAATTTTTTTAACTTCCTGGAATGTTCCGACAAATTTATTGTGATACCCTACCTGATTAATCAGTTTTTTTTGTGTTGCCATCGCCACCAGGATACCTCCTTCTTCCGGATTAAGACAAAAAGGTTTCTCGGTAAAAACATGAATATCTCTTTTCAGTAAGTCTTCTACTATTTTTGCATGAAATTTCGTTGGTACAGCCACGATCACTGCATCTGGTTTTGCAGTATCCAACATTTTAATGTGATCTGTAAAACTTGGAAATCCACTGTATTTCTCAATAGCCTCAGTCATCATTTTAGATGTATCACATACGCCAACTACTTCAACATCCGGATGCGCACCCAATATCGCCAGATGTGAAATACCCATTTTCCCAATACCAATAATTCCAACCCTGATCATAAATTAATTATATTAAAAAACCTGTAGCTATGGTCATTTGCTTATTATTATTTTCTGCATATTTGCGAAAATAAGACGTCATTTCAATAATGAAGTAAAAGTGTCTATGACTTTTTGAATATCTTCTTCTTTCATTGGAATATACAGAGGCAGAATGATACTTCTGTCACTGGCTTTTTCCGACACTGGTAATTGCAGATTGGCATATTCCTTATTATACGCTGTTTCCCGATGTGTTGTCATAATTCCCCTTCGTGTTGAAATACCGGCATCCAGCATTTTCTGCATGATGTCATTTCTGCTGACCGGAGAGTCATCCTGCAGGTAAATACTGTAGGACTGATAGTTACTAAAATATCCCTTTTTTTCTATTGGTAACTGAAGATATTTGAGACCCTTAAAGGCTTTATGATACCGAAGTGCTATTTTTCTTCTTTTTGCTATGATCCAGTCCAGTTTTTCAAGTTGCTGGATTCCGACAGATGCCTGTATGTCAGTTAGCCGATAATTGTAGCCTACTTCCAGATGATCTTCGAATATAATTTTGGAAGATTCATGTCTGGTTCGGTCATTTACCGACATGCCATGCTGCCTGAGGAGCTTCATGCGGTTATAATATGACTCATTATTTGTAGTGATCATTCCGCCGTCACCGGTTGAAATAACTTTTCTTGGGTGAAAGGAAAAGCAAACCAGATCTGAATGACTTCCGATTTTAGCTCCCTTATATGCGGAACCGGCAGCGCATGCGGCGTCTTCAATTAATTTCAGCTGGTATTTTTTTGCAAGCTCCTTAAAAGCATCTATATCGGCGGGCATTCCAATCTGGTGAACCAGCAGTATGGCTTTTGTCTTATCCGTAATTTTTCTTTCTGTATCCTGCACGTCGAGGTTATAATTTGTGGGATTTATTTCCGCAAATACGGGTTTTGCACCCACGTATTTGATAGTGTTGGCGGTAGCAATATAACTCATAGAAGGACAAATTACTTCATCGTCAGGACCAATGCCTGATACAATCATCGCGAGATGAAGGGCCGTTGTGCAATTTGAAACGGCAACGGCATATTTCGCTCCGGTATAAGCAGCGAATTTCTGTTCAAATTCGGCAACCCGCGGTCCCTGCGTTATCCATCCGGTCAATATGGTATCGTATGCAGCTTTTGCTTCTTTTTTTGTCAGGTAGGGTTTGGCTATCGGAATCATTCGTTTACAGTTATTTTGTTTTTTTCGAAATACCACTCACTTAATTCTTTCATTCCCTTTTCAAGTGAAATGGTGGGGGTAAACTTAAGCAAATCTTTGGCCTTACTGATATCTGCCAGTCTGCGGCTAACCGGGTTTACAGAATTTTCAGCTCTGTATTCAGGTGCAAGATTTGAATTGTTTACTTTTAACAACACCGCTAGCAATTCTTTGAGGCTTGTTTCCTCACAATTTCCAATATTGAAAGCTTCATCAGTCACATCAGCCTGTAACGCAGCAATATTGGATTTGGCTATATCTTTTACATATACAAAATCCATTGTCGTAGATCCATCCCCATAAATAAGCGGATTTTTTTCGTCCCGGATGCAATCAAGCCATTTAATCATGACTTCAGTATACTTGCCGTCCGTATCCATACGGGGACCGTATGCATTGAAGTATCGAAGAGCCACATAATCCAGTCCGTACATGAATTTAAAACTACGGAATAGTTGTTCTCCCCACATTTTGGCAGCGCCGTAAAAAGTTTGATTATTATAGGGATTGTCTGTTTCCGGGGTAGGGAAGTGCTGAGCCAGTCCATAAACAGATGCGCTTGAACTGTAGATTACTTTTTTCACCTTATGCTTTACGCATAACGAAGCGATTTCAAAAGTTGATTTTAGCATAACTTCAAATCCCTCCCGGGGATTGGCGGCGCATGAATTGATGCGCAGTGCAGCCATATGGAAAACATAGTCTGTACCTGTAATACATTTCTCAAGCAGGTCCAGGTCCCTCATATCCCCATTATGAAATTCAACAAGCGTATTATTTATGAAGTTTTTCATATTTGGATAACCACCCCTAATCAGGTTATCTATAATTATAATTTTCTTTGGTTTTAAAGGGATCAATTCTTCAATGACATAAGAACCGATAAAACCGGCACCCCCGGTAACCAGGATAACACTGTCTTTTACTTTATTGTTCATGACGTTCTTTATTTAACGGCTTTAAGTTTTATTTATAATTCAACGATTTCATCTATAATAAAAACCGGCCTTTTGCGGCTGGCATCGAGTGTTCTCCAAAGATATTCTGCAATAATTCCAAGCGAAATATTGGTAATTCCAAACCCGATTGTGAGAATGGACATCAGAGCAGGCCAGCCACTGGCCAGGTCATGAAATACCAGTTTACGGATGATGATATAAGCGGTCCAGAGGGAACCCAGAATGAACATGGATATGCCAATCAGGGTAACCATGCGGATAGGAGCATAGGAAAATGCCACAAAAGAGTCGATGAATAATTTGATTTTTTTCGACATCGTCCACTTACTTACTCCTGTTTTTCTTTCTCTTTTTTTATAGGAAATAGAAGTCTGCCGAAATCCCATACCAAGGATTTGTAAAAAGATCGAAGAATTTGCCTCCACATTTGTTTTAACCTGGGCCGCCACTTTTTTATTGAACATGACAATATCAAATCCCTTTTCGGGGAAATTACTAAAGGCAAATTTCTTCATCAGGTAGGCATACATAGATGAGAATGTTTTTTCTCCCAGGGAAACTTTTGTGCTTTCCCGATGCGCCCATATGATTTCGTTGCCATCCCTGGTTTTTTGCTCCATTTGAAGGATCAGCTCCAATGGATCCTGCAGATCGGCATAATTAAAACAAATTAATTCTCCGGAAGCGATAGAGATACCCGCCCGCAGGGCAGCATGGGAACCGAAATTACGTGAGAGGCTGATTATTTTAGCCTGATAATTTTTATGCACCATTTCTTTTAATCGTCCAACAGATCCATCTTTGGAACCATCATTTACGAAAATAACTTCCGGGATTAATTGTGGATGTTCACCGAAAAAGTTATTCAGATTATCTGTCAGAAAGGGGATACCCTCATACTCATTATAAATGGGTATGATAACGGATACATATCGATTGTTTGAATCATGCATGGTTATCCGGTTTGAATCTTACACGAATACTTTTGATTATCTCAGCAGGTGCTATTCTTGCACCCTTGTATTCTATTTCTGTTATTTCCAGCATACCATCGCCGCAGGCAACGCGAATGGCTTTCGTGTCCTTTTGAATTCCTACAACATGACCTGCAATGGCTAGGAATTTTTCTCCATAATTAAATTCCGCCGCTTTCCAGATAATTATTTTTTCACCATTAAGAAAACTAAAAGCACCACTATAAGGTGCGGAAGAAGCCCTTACCAACCGGCTGATATTTTGGGCGTTCTCATTCCAGTTTATCTGGCTGTCCTCAGGCAACCGAGGGAAGCAACGAAGACCTTTCAGGGAACCTTTGACTTCATATGCATCGGGTTTACTAAAAACTTTTAGTAACGCTTCTTCATATAACAGGGGAACATCGTGAACCGCCTGCTTCAAAATATCAGCAATATAAGTTTGCTCAGTTATTGGAATGGCTTTTCTTGAAATCACGTCACCGGCGTCGAGTTCAGGATCCATTTTATGTATGTTTCCATATATTTTATTTTCCCCGTTTATGATTGACCAGTTGACGGTGGCATTTCCTTTATAATCCGGTAAATTCCCTAAATGAAAATTTAGAATGCCGCATTCAAAGAGATCGAGAAAGCTTTTTGGAATGGTATACTTCCAGTTCACGCTGATAGCTGCACGTATCTTGTTCTCTTTCACAATTTGAATAAGTTCCTCATTGTTGAGGGATTTCATCATAAAAAAAAGCGCACCAGTTTCGGTTGCGAGTAATTCAAAATCTGTATGTTTAATATCATATTCCTCATAGGCTTCTTCGGTTACGATCGCTTTACAAACAAATCCTTTGGAAACGAGGTATTTTATCCCGTCATATAAGTAACGTGAGCGGCCAATGGCAATAATATTATTCGTTGTACTCATACCAGTTCCATTATTTTTATATCCTTATAATCATATTGACCGCGAAGTAACGCTTCACCCGCTTTAAGACCTCCGGATTGTAATCGAATGATCGGATCGTAACCTATGGCAGAAGGCAGAATGCCCATATGGCCACTATGAACATGCCGGGGAAAAAATCTTAAACCTTTACTGTGTAAATAGTCTTCATTTAGATCGCCCGCAAAGCGCAGGATAAAAGGGTCTGATAACTGTGACTGGATCTGATGAACGCTCACAGGCGTTTTTTCACCGATCCAATCCTTGTCAAAAGGATATGCTGTAAATATTACGGCTTCAGCATTCTTGTAATTTTCCGGAATATTGATTTCCGGAAACCCACCAATCCAGTCAATTTGGTTTTCATTATACCTGGCCCGGTGTTCATTCGTATCGATGACAGCCAGTCCATCGCAAATATTGGCCAGTACCTTTGCGATAAAAGGGCCGAAATCGTTATTGCAGAGCAATATGAATTTGTTTTTATACGGGCAAATTCCGGAATCAAATATTTGCTTTAGTGCCATATCGCCCAAATAGTTAAATACATCTACATTGGGATGTCTTTCGTTTGTGGCACCAATCTTTATCCCCCTTTTCCGAATATAATTAATATCCATGTCGGCATCCCTCCATTCCCAGGCTTCATACATCAATGGAATGACGACTTCTTCTTTGGTATGCTGCAGTATGGATTCAGTCAACGGCCTCAGGTGACCGGAATTTGTAATAATATCCGCCTGTGCTATTATTTCCGGATTCAGGTGATCTATCAAATGAATATCCAATTTGAATTGACGGAATGAATCTGCCAATGCCCTGGTATTTGAAAAAATCTCTTCCATTTTACCATACCTGGTGGTTTTTGAAAAGGCAAAAACCTTCGCTCCTGCAATAGCAGCCAAAATGGGTGTTACGATATAAGCACCGCTGGCGGCTTCAGTCAGAACGGTTTTACCTTTTAAATCCAGCTCAAGTGCACGAACCTGCCGCGCTAATTTGTCGATGAGCATTATTAATAACTATTCAGGGTCTCGATAACATAATCTACATCTTCGTCAGAAAGTTCCGCATACATGGGAAGAGAAAGGCAATGATCGGCCAAATATTCCGAATTCGGAAAATCCCCCTTTTTATATCCCAGGCTGGCATAGGCCTTTTGCAAGTGGCAGGGTACCGGATAATGAAGTCCGGGAAAAATATTTTTTTCATTCAGAAATTTTAGGAATTCATCTCTTTTTTCTGTCGTTACGACGAACAGATGAAAAACGGAATCATGGCCCGGCGGCTGAACCTGCATTTTAATTTTAGGGTTTTTTATTCCTTTGTGATATTTGCCCGCAATTTCTTTTCTTTTTTTATTCCAGTCAGGCAGATGTTTTAACTTAATCGTGAGCGACGCACCTTCGAGACCCCCCATGCGCATATTATAACCGATTTCATCATGATAGTATCTCACGACAGAACCATGATTTCGGAGACTCTGCAGATGTTTATAATAGTCCGTATTATTTGTTGTCAGGCCGCCGGCTTCACCGCATGCTCCCAGATTTTTACCAGGATAAAAACTAAAACAGGCCATTACACCAAAGCCGCCTACCGGTTTATCCAGATAATGGGCGCCTTGTGCCTGCGCGGCATCTTCAATCAGAAATAAGTTATGCTTGTCGCATATCTTTTGCGCGGCCTGAATATCAAATGGCTGACCATAGAGATGCACACCAATAACAGCCTTTGTTTTTGACGTGATTTTTGATTCTAACCGGGAACTATCCATTTCCCATGTATCCGGATCACAATCTACAAATACCGGTGTGGCTCCGGTATGGGATACACCCCAGGCTGTTGCTATAAATGTATTGGCCGGTATGATTACTTCGTCACCAGCGCCTATCCCCAAAGCTAACATGGCCAGATGCAGGGCCGTTGTGCCGTTGTTTACGCCTACAGCGTATTTAGTGCCACAAAATCTAGCAAAATTCTTTTCAAATTCCTCTACAAAGGGGCCACCTGAAAATGCAGTTTGTTCATAAACTTTTTCAAATGCCTCAAATACTTCTTTTTTAATTTGCTGGTGTTGACCTTTTAGGTCAAGACAGGGGATCTTCTTATTCATGATTTTATTGATACGGTTATAGGGTCTTTATGATTTTTGCCGGCACACCCGCAACTACGGTATTCGGCAAAACATCTTTCGTAACAACTGATCCGGCTCCAATCAGTGCATTTTCACCAATTGTGATTCCACATAAAATGGTGGCATTGGATCCGATCGAAGCCCCTTTTTTCACAATAGTTTTTATCAGTTTCCAGTCTGCTTCGGTTTGAGGGCTTCCATCGGCATTCGTCGCTTTGGGAAACAGATCGTTCGTAAACATCACACCATGGCCGACAAAAACATTGTCCTCAATATGTACACCTTCACAAATAAAACTGTGGCTGGAAATTTTACAATTCTTCCCGATGAAAGCGCCCTTTTGAATTTCCACAAAGGCTCCAATTTTTGAATTATCATCGATACTGCAGCCATATGCATTTACAAAGTTGAAAATCTTCGTGTCCTTACCAAGGCTGACATTATTCAGGCTTTGTTTATCATTATTGATTGTAACTAATTCCATAGATTATTTTATTCTGATTTCTTTTCCGTTGTTTTTTATGGATTCCTGGGAAGCTTCCAGAATTCTCACCACACTTTTACCCAATGTAGCATTTGACATGGGATCTTTCTTGTGAATCACCGATTGTATAAAATCGTCAGCCACCCCGGCAAGCGCTTCCCGACTGGATAATTTTGGGATATAGACATCACCGGTTCTGTAATCAACCATGATCCGGGTTCTGTCTTCTTCTGTTTTGTGATTATATCCGGTATCGTATACCCTTACTTTTTCCGATGGTTCAAGGTCATTATATAAAATCATCTTCTTGTCACCGCCAATCAGCGTTTGACGAACTTTAACCGGGGATGACCAGGAGCAAACAAAATGAGCAATAAAATTTGAATTATAATTTACCGTCAGGTAAGCAATATTTTCAATTTTATTTCCGGTATGCGAAATGCCGGTTGCATTAATACTCTCTGGTATTTCAGTAATCAAATATGTAAGAATGGAAATATCATGAGGGGCAAGATCCCATAAAACATTTATATCGGGTTGAAAAAGCCCGAGGTTGATACGTGAAGAATCAAAATAAAGCGGTGTTCCGATGACCTCCGTTTGAATTATTTCTTTCATTTTCTGAACCGCACCCGTATACAAAAAAGTGTGATCCGCCATCAAAGTGAGTCCTTTTTTTGTTGCCAACTCGATTAATTCATCTGCTTCACGAACGGAAGAAGTCATAGGCTTCTCTATAAGAACATGTTTACCCTGTAAAAGAGATCGTTTGGCGAGTTCAAAATGGGTATGAACAGGAGTGGCAATTACAATGGCATCTACTTCTTTACTTCCAATAATATCTTCGGCATCTTTGACACCTTGTATGGAGGGAAAGGTCTTTGCCAGTAAGTTTAATCTTTCAGGCCGTCCATCCGCCACCATTCGGACTGTACAATCCGGTGTGGCAAAAAAATTCCTTACAATATTGGGGCCCCAATATCCATATCCAATAACTCCAACCTTAATATTCGCCATTATTTTTTAATGTTTTTATTTAAAGGACCGTGTTTTCGGGAATTAAAATTTTAAAATAATCATTTGACCAGACCTCGTGATATTTATGATCATTGATAAAATCCTCTAATATTTCATTGCGGTCAATATTTATTGGCAATTTCAAATAATCCTGCGTAACCTTTTTTAACGGCCAGTTTTTGCCATTTCCCAGTGTCAACGCTGTTTGCATAATTATTACAGGTAATTGCTTGTTACTGCCTGCTGCTATTTCCAATTCTTTTTTAAAGGTATTGCTTTGATATAACCATGGCCAGGGGTTTCGCGTATAAGGTATTGTCTCCGTCATGAAATGAAAAATGGGGACGCAATCATAGGCCAAAACGTGGTCGTTGGGCTTTACATATTTTGATGATGCCGCGAGCAATTGATTGATTTCTTCAGCTCTCTCTTTCGTTGTAAAAATTCCTCTCATGTACTTATTATCTACAGCGTATCGCATGGCTGCCCTGTTTTCCATATCAGAATGAGGATAGTCGTAAGTATAGAATAAGCTGGCGAAAATGGTGAGTGCAACGATAATCTTTCTTGCTTCAGCCAACTGGTTATCCTGCATAAAACGGGATATTCTGAAGGGCTTTATATTATCATTAAATGTAAAGACAGTTCCGGATGTCACGGCAATAATTCTGTCGGCGACAATGGGGAAAGCAATCCAGAGCGAATAGATCTCAACAGTTTCTATACCTTCCGAACTCCCCATCGGATGTACCAATAAAATAAAAATTCCAATGAACAGCAGTAGATTTATTTCCCTGTCCGAATCGAAAATAATCATCGCAGATCCTATGATTAGGCATATTCCTGTAATTAAGTATAATACGGTCAGATTTGTAATGATACCTTTAGCAACCAAAATGACCAGTCCGGCAATCACAATTATCTTGACTAAACTAAACAGGATATTGCTTTTAGGAATCAATCTTTTAAACTTGTTCTCAAGAAAATAAAAAGAAAGAACTGATAAAATCAGGAAGGCGGCCATGATAACAGCAACTACCCAATGGTGAATAATGGTCCTGATCATTTTGGAAATGCTGTAAAAATCCTGATTTGGTTTGACCTGAACCGGACGTTTGCCAATTCCTGCCAAAATTTTCAGGGCGTCTAAATATATATGCAGATGACCCAGCAACTGCATGACCAGTAAAACAAAGAGCGTGGTCAATATGAATCCAGCAAGGAAAACCAGTATGTTGTTGACAATTGTTTTTACAGTTTCCTTTTCAAGATAACCGTAATAGATGATGGCAAGTGCCAGTCCGACGCCCAGAAGATTGGGAAATCGGTTAAACATGTTTAAGGAAATGATAACCCCGCTTCCAAATAAGGAGAAAGACTGTTTGTTTTTTAATCCATTAAAAAGTAATATCGCCGTGATCACATACAACAATGATGAGAAATTATTGTAGTAGAATTCTTTTGGATCGTTGTTTAAGTTGAGGGTTAAGAGAAAAAGACTTATTTGGAGATATCCGGGCGAAACGTAATTCTTTAAAAACCTGTAGGTAATTATGATAATGATAGTAAAAACGACGACCCATAACATCCTCAATCCTAACAAGCCCGCAAATGGAAGTATTTTTACAAAAAGTCCACCTATAATACCGGAAAGCCAGAACATAAAGCAATAGGTAACGGATTGCGGGTTATTAAAGATCTGCTGATAAAAAGTGCCATAAAATCCGGTATCAGCCAGGTCAATCCCCTGAAATATCACGATCGTCTGGTAAGTGAAGAGAAGCAGAAAGAAAAAATTGCTGTTAATCCCGAATTTGGCAAATCGGGACTGATTTTTAACAGCTATGGGTTGTAGCATGATTGGGGTTAAGGTTTAATGGACAGATATTGAAAACGTCCGCCTTCTGCAAATATTTTTCACTATGCTGCCTAAAATTGCGATTATAGGTTCTGCCAGAAGCTTTTGCGCATGTTTTAAGGCTAACCTGCAGTTTTGTTGAAAAGTTCAATATATTGATCAGTTATGGTCTCCCATGAGTATTCCTTCAAAATCCTTGTTTTCGCTTTTTCGGCCAATTTCAAGTGCCCACAACGATCGCTGAGTGAAATTTTAAGAGCCGAAAGGAGAGAGGCGATGTCAGATTTCTTAAAAAGCAGTGCGTCCTGGTGAGCGATGTATTTATTTTCTTTAATATCGCTGCAAATGAGAGGTGTCCCAAGACCCATAACCGATAGCATAACGGGTGAAAGTCCTTCTATATCGGATGGTTGGACATAAGCATAAGCCTGTTTCATTAATGTTACTGTATCATCTCCATAAATAAATCCGGCAAATATGATTCTTGAGTCATTGGTTTTTTTAAGAGTGATTTCAAATTCGCTCGGATTGGGTGACCCTCCCACCAATACCAGTTTTTTTTCAGTTGTCAATTTTTCAAAAGCAGGAATAAGATACTGCAATCCTTTATCAGGAATAAACCGGCCCACAAATAAAAAATATTCGTTTTTTTTCAGACCAAGCCTCTGAAGAATATCAGTTTCATTTGTGTCTTTTATTTCACTGCCAAATGATATAAATTCAAATTTTCTTTTGAATTTTTTTTCAAAGAGTTCCTTTGTAAATACATTATCAATAGCAATAAATCTGGAAGTCCAAACCGCTACATAAGCATTGGCAAGCACCAGTTTACCCATTATATAATTCCACTTGGGTCTTTCCCATTCAGGGCCGCCGTCGATGCTCAGGATTATTTTTTTTCCGAATATTTTCAGAATTAAAGCAAACAGGGCATTGTTTCCCTGTATATGAACAATGTCTGCTGTATTTTTTGTGATGATATGCCAGCAAACTTTGAATGAATGTATTATGCTGTCAATACCTGATTTGTTAATGGTTTTGAGATAAACAATATTTACACCTTCGAAAGATGCCTGTCCCTTTTTCTGACCTGGATATAACCGGTTATATCCGGTTACTTTATATCCACGCGCGGCCAGTCTGGGGAGGAATTCAAGTGCGAATTTATCTGCTCCGGCAGATCCCTCAGCAGGTGGTAAAGATCTAAACCCAAAGGACGCAATGCGCATATTAGAAATAAAAATGTAGGTTAGAATTTATCTTTCAGATAATCCTTGAAATACAGATCAATGTAATCTTTTAAAGCTTCCTGCCAATCGCGCATAATATTGATGCCCCGGAGATCAAGTTTTTTGTTTACAAGTCTTTCGCATGGCGGTCTGGGTGCAAAATAAGTATCCTTGAAATAGTCGGAATTTACTTCCGTCATTTTTACCTGATCTGTGAGCCCCAAAACACTTACCAGTTCCTTAGCTACCTCCATTCTGCTTGTCTGTCCCTTGCAAACCAGATTATACAGCCCCCAGTATTGTTTTTCGATCAGCAATTTCACATTCCGTGCAAAATCTATTGTAAATGTGGGTGTGCCGTCCTTATCATTCACGATAAATAACTCGCGTTTGCCGCTTACCAATTGTTTGATCAGTTTGCCAATATATTTTTTATCCTTACTGGGTCCTCCGCCCATCATCCATCCGGCGCGACATATGATATACCTGTTGGCGTGTTCAACGACATAACGTTCACCCATATATTTCGATCTTGCATAATGACCCAGGGGGTTTGGCATGTCCCAGTCATCATAAAGATTTTTTGCTCCGTCAAAAATTCCTGCGGTGCTGATATATAACAAGGGTATATTTAGTTCATTCGCGATATATACGGCATTCTCTGCGGCAATAGTATTTGTAAGATAAGTGTCATCTACATTTTTTTCACAAAATTCCAGATCAGTATAAGCGCCTAAGTGAAACAGATAATCCGGTTTAAAATCAAAAACATCTTTTTTATAAGATTCAAAATCTCTGAAATCCAGAAAGCTTAGCCAGGGCACATTTACATCTTTGTCGGTGCATTTTAACTGAAAATCATCATTGAATACACGGTAAAATGCTTCACCCAGCATGCCACCGCTTCCGGCCATGTAGATTCTTGATTTGTTTGTTTGTTTCATTCAGGTGATTATTTCTATGGTTAATGGTTGATAAGTTCGTTTAATTGGTTATTCTGCTTTTTATAACCTTTCCAGGTACACCAGCTACGATAGAATAAGGGGGGATATCCCGGTTCACGAGAGCTCCGGCTGCTATAATAGAACCTTTTCCGATTCGCACGCCAGATAAAATGACCGAGCGGGTGCCCAGCCATACATCATCTTCAATGATGACTTCACCCCGGACCGTCGGCTGGCTGATCATTGGTATTTCCAGATCAGTAAATCCATGGTTTTCGGAAAATATTGATACGTTAGGACCGAACATCACATGAGAGCCGATCGTCACTTTACCTCTTACCTGAATAAAACAGTTTTGTGAAATACCCACATCGTCGCCAATGACCAATCCGACGCCCATATTTTTTATGTTTCCGGTACATTCTATGACGGTATTTCTCAATATGGTAACATTATTTCCCAGCCTTACTCCTTCTGCACAAAGTGCATTGATTTCGACATTGTCGCCGATGGTTATGGTTTTGCCGGCTGTGATTTTATGACAATACCAGATTTTACAATGCCGGCCGATAAATATTAATCCGCTGGAACGTTTGAAAAAAATTTTATAATAAAATCCACGTAGCAGAGAGAAGAACTTATCCGACAAAATGATGAATTTGTCGCGATTCGATAATCTCTCATCAACTTTATATCCTTTCTTGCCCAGTTTTCCGATGATATAATTTAGGAATTGCATCTGGATGTTTTAAAGAGCTAACTGCAAGGATTCGAATATGGGAGACAAATTCCGGGCGAACGCATCGTAATTTACCAGGTTCAATGCGTGTTCCCTGGCATTCTTACCCATTTGGGTCAGTTTATCTTTATCATCCATCATCAACTGAATCTTCAATCGAAGATCAGCCGTATTCGCTGGTTGAAACAATTGGCCAGTTACATCATTAATAACTAATTCAGGAATACCTCCGATGTCAGCACCCAATACTGGTTTGGCCAGTAACAGGGCTTCAACAAGAGAATACGGTAAATTCTCATACCATTCACTGGGAACCACCACAAATAAAGCATGCCGTACAAAACGGAAAACTTCTTCTTTTGGCATTTTACCCAGCAATTTCACATTCTGAATTTGATCACGCTCAACCAATTCCTTTAGTTCGTCAAAATGTTCTCCGCTGCCAATTACTTTCAAATCCAATGCAAGACCGGTCATTGCCCTTACCAGAGTAAAAATTCCTTTAACCTTGAGAATGTTCCCTACATATACAATGTACGGCTTATTGACAATTTCCGGTGGATCATCATATTGGCCGGAAACGGAATGAATATCGAACAAATTATAAACCTGCCGCAGTTTGTGGCTGTCAAAACCAAAGGCTTCAAATTTTTTTTTGATGAAAATAGAAGGGCAAATAAAATAATCTACATATTTATAAGGATTGGAAAACTTATTTGCATAAGATTCCAATGCGGCCACGAAACTTGCCTGAACAGATTCCTTCTTGCATTTATTTACGATACATTGATAGAATTTGCCGCCTTTGCATTTCTCGCAAATATTTTCATGACTGATAAACGTGGTGTTCGGGCACAGAATGACGTAGTCATGCAAAGTCCATATAATAGGAATATTTTTCTTTTTTATTTCAGGTATTATACTCGCCGGAGTAAGATAGTGGTGGATATTATTTAAATGAACAATGTCTATTTGATATTTATCCAGTAGTAATTTCAGGTTTGACTTAGCCTGGGTCGAGTAGAGGCTGTTTTTAACAGCTTTCAAGCCACTTAAAAGCGTTTTATTTTTATTAAGCGCCCGGTAGTCAATATTTGAAATAAAATATTCGGAAAACGGGTTGGGAAAATTTTTCTCATTCGTCATCGAAAAGGGAATGACCGTATGGCCAAGCGATTCGTAAAACTTACAGAGGTTTTCAATATAGGTCCAATCTCCACCTGAAGGGAACCAGGTCCAGTTAACGATCAATATGTTCAGTTTCCCGGCCATTATTCTATGCCTGTTCCAGCAGCTGCAGCGTCTTTCTATATTCTCCGATCATTTTTTCCGCACTGAAATTATTACTAACATAATCGTGGATCGTTTCAGCAGAGAAATTAAACTGAAGGGCCTTAGACCATTTCTGGGCGATATCGGCAACCTCCGGTTCACATAAAAATCCATTCAGTCCTTCGGAAATCATTTCGGACGCGCCGCCAATATTTGTCAAAACGACCGGCAAACCACAAGCCATTGCTTCGAGTGCTGCAATTGAAAATGTCTCTACACTTGTAGAACATAATGTAAACAGGTTGCTGGCCCAATAAAAGGGACGAACATCCGACTGGAGACCTGCAAATTTTATAAATTCTGACATATTCATTTTTTCTGCTATTCCCCGGCATTGCTCAAGCAACGACCCCTCGCCGACAAAAAGCAGATATGCTTTTTGGCTATATTCTGAATGCAGTAATTGAAGTGATTTGATGGCACCAATATGATTTTTTTCGAAGCGAAACGCAGCTGTCATGATGATAACAGCAGCATCCTCCGGGATTCCGTATTGATTTCTTAATTTTATTTTGTCACAATCATCGCCCGGTAAACGCCATTTGTTTATATCAATACCATTGTGAATAGTTTTGAACTGGCGCTTGGGAATACTGTATTTGAGGGCTGTGTAGTTTGCCTGGTTCTCAGAAACTGTAATAATAAGATCTTTACTGGTTAAAAGGGTTGAATACAATTTATTCAGATTATTTTCCTTTTTGTTCTTTGGGATCGTACTGTGATAAGAAACAATAACAAAAGGTTTCTGCTTTAGTCCGCTGATGATCAGCTTTGCCAGAAAAAAACTAAAAAAATTCAGGCAGAAGATAATGTCAGGCTTTTCAGTGCGGATTAACCTTCTTAAAGTTCTGAGCGGAGCAAAGTCAAACTTTCCTGTTCTCGGGAGAGGCAGAAACCGGATTTCTTTATTGAATTCTTCCTGGGCCTTATTGTCATCACTCAGACTTACGACTACTTGTGATTTTACATCTTTCACCAGGGTATTGGCCAGCAGAATAAGAAATTTTTCTGCTCCGCCTACGGGGAAAGCAGGGGCTATATAAAAAATGGTTTTATGTGACAATCCTAAACGACTTTTTTCAGATAAAGTAATGACGGATCGGTTTTATTACGGCTATTTTTGATCCGGATATCATTATATTTATTTTCTCCAATAAGTGAAACAATAAATAGAAATGTGATACTGGATGTAAGCTCTCCGTTTTGCCCCACGCAGTAGATAATAATAAAAATCAATATCGTAACTAGTGGCGATATTCCAATATTTTTTTTGAAAGAATTCCTGAATATGGATATCACCAGAAGAGAATACATACACAATCCGACAATTCCGTTTTCTATTAATAGCAATAACAAGCCGTTATGGGGAGGCAGGAAATTTCTTCCCAGGTTTCTCTTTACAAAGCCCCAAAAACCGATTCCGAATACCTGCTCTACCGGCTTTAGTTTTTGAAAGGCTTCAAATGCATTGGAAGAGGCTTCTCCCCGCCATTCCAGTGCATCCAGTGCCTGGGCATTATAGTTAAATCCCATATGTTTATTAAAGACGGCTATTGGTTCATCCACCATCCTTTGGGTAATGTTTTCCACGAATTCACTATTTAAATTGAGAACCTGTTGTACCGTGACAAATATAAATAGTGCCAGGAATATGGCAGCAATCCCCATGGTTATTAGCTTGACGGCTTTCTTTGAACTTTCCTTTGATCTTAATTGCCTTCCTATTAGAAAAATTGAAATACCTATGATTCCCAGCAGTGAACTTCTGGAAGTTGACATCAGCACACCCAAAAACATAATAGGCAGAAGAAGAGTAAGTTTACCAATATTCCGTTTATTGATGAATTCATTTATCAGAAATACAAAACACATACCGCAAATCAGGCCATAAAAATTATGATTGATCACTTCAATAATTTCCCCTTGTTCATCATATTGGACCGGAATATTGAGTGCCAGTAAATAAATCCTTTGAACTGGAAAATGGCCGATGATAGCATACGAATAGGCCAGATCGGCAAAACAGATAAGCCCCGCAAGTATAAGGCTTATTTTAATGTAAGTATAATCCCCTTTTTTGCAAAAATAGTAGAACCCGCAATAAACCGAAATGGCTGTCAGGAATGTCAGTTTGATAAAAGCAAAATCAACCAGGTCGTATGCTAATGTGACCAGGTAACTATAAAAGATGAAAAGGATGATGTATATGGCGTTCGAACTCAAAAAAGGAGGAGGTTTTTCTCCTTTGACAGGAATGATGGTTCGGAGAAATAACGTAATTCCTATGACCGCTCTGATATTTAAAGGCAGACCAGCGACCTCAAAATTAATATCCGCTATGGTTATCGTAAAAAATAAAACAGCAATGATTTCCGGCTTGGTAATCAAAATGTATATAAACATTCCCCCCGCTAATGCAAGTAAAATAGTATTCACCAGGAAAACTTATAAAATGTTATCACAACAAAAGAAAATTTCTTAGATATTTTTTTTAATTTTTTTAACCAGATTTTTCAAATAAACTATTGGATGAATCATCATTAATTTATTTAAAAACATTTTCTTAAACCCCCGTGTGTTGTATGTAACAACAATCCATTTTTCAATGAGAATTTGGTAGCAAAGAAATGCATTATAATTACCGTTTTTTTTAAGATATGAATATAATTTCACCATCCAGTTCTCGAGGCTGCGGATTCTATCAGGATTTCCAAAGAAGAAAGCATTATAAGATAGTGCATTTGAATGAACATCCAGTTCGGATTTTGAATATTCAATTCCCAGATCATCGAGTATCCTTTTGTTTATCTTATTGACATGTGCAAACATGATTTCACTTTTTCTTGTACTCATATTGTTGTCATGCACCCTATACAAAGTTGTAAACTCCGGCAGGTTTAATATTTTTCCCGTCCGGGATATCCTGTACCAGAGATCATAGTCTTC
Source organism: uncultured Bacteroidota bacterium (assembly GCA_963732055.1). Classification (GTDB taxonomy): domain Bacteria; phylum Bacteroidota; class Bacteroidia; order Chitinophagales; family Chitinophagaceae; genus Puia. The sequence continues at coordinate 128,869 of CAVSYG010000001.1, forward strand.
GCATACCTGAAAGTTCTCATCATATTTAAGGTCTTTTGCAATACCCGTGCGCATCATGATCGCGGAATGACAAAAGCAATTGTGTAATAGCAGATAGGACTGGGCATCCCGGTTATTCGCGGGGAACGTAACGTTTTTTAGGAATCTGCCGTTTGAATCAATCGTTTGAAAGTAACTGCCACACAAGTCATAATCCGGATTTTCTGATAGGAATCTGACTTGTTTTTCGAGCCGGTATGGCAGGGCAATATCATCTGCATCTATTCTGGCAATATATATACCATTTGATTCCCGAAGACCTCTGTTCAGCGAGAATATAATTCCTTTGTTACCGTCGTTTGGGAAGTATTTTATTCTTTTATCCTGATATTTCAGGATCAGATTTTCAGTACTGTCCGTTGAGCCATCGTTGATAATAACCAGTTCCCAGTTCCGATAGGTTTGAGCCAATATGCTATCCAGAGATTCTGCCAGATATTTTTCCCCATTATATACAGGAAGTACGATGGAAACCAGCGCCGCTTGTTCGTCGTTTAAATTTATTGCCATCAATATTTACCGGAAATTATTGAAGAATTTTAAATATGCCTGTTAAAGCCGGTAAAAACTCCTAACCGTAGTTAAATAGTATTTTTCTGAATATAATTACCATGATAACGAAGTAGAGCAAATTGCCGACCGCATATCCGATCGTAGCGCCTACTGTTCCGTATAATGCCACAAAACCACAGCTAAAGACTACCTGTCCTGAATAACTGACAAATTCCATAGTTATATACGTTTTTGTCATTGCTTTTGCAATCATCAGATATCCCAATATCCATCCCGCCATTTTAAATATATCTCCAATAAGCTGAAAACCAAATAATTCCTGCATGCCGGCAAATTCCTTTGTAAATAATATCTGAATTATTAATTTTCTTAAAAAGTATATGACAATGGTAGCGGCAATGAGCAGGGGGATAATCAATTTATAAACGCTGAAGATTTCCTTTCTTAACTCATTTTTGTTTCTGAGTTCAGCCAGTCTCGGCAGATAATATACGCTCAGTGATGTTGTTATAACCAGGAGGTACATAATGGAGATTCTGTTTATTCCCTCCCATAATCCGGCGCTGGTTATGGATTCATGGTTCTTGATATAACTCCTGATAATCAATTGACTAACTGGCACCACGATGGCGCTTACAAGAGCCATGACTGAATAATGAGCGAGTCTGCCGGTTACCAGTTTGCTAAATTTTCTTGTAAATACCCGCCATTCAAACCAATAGGATTTGTGAATAATCCCCAAAGTCAGAAGGAAAACGATCGATTGAAATGTAACTACCGAGATCAGAGCGCCTGAAACGCCATATCTGATGGATAGTATAACAGAGAATATCAGGCCGACGATACTACCCAGGATATTCGCAATGATGTATTTTTTATATTCTTTAAACCCGTTTATTACGGAAATCAGTAATGCATTTAAAGCATATAAAATGATCGTACAGCCAAAAAAATAAAAAACGAACCTGTATTTTTCGTCAAGCAATATGATTTTGGAAAAATATCCGGCACCCGCGATCAACGCAATGCTCGTCAGGATTGAAAAGAATATGGTGACCCAGAATCCCGTGCCGAGAAAAAGGAGATATTTTTTTCTGGAACCGGAATATTCAGATACATACTTTGTCATTCCGGCATTAATACCGCCGCTGGATATGCCCAGGGTAATCGTTGAAAAATTATTCAACTGGCCGAGCAAAGCAATACCCGCCGGCCCGATTATTGCCGCTACAACTTTTACGCTGACCAACCCTGTGAGCATTTTAATGACTGTGGAAACGGCATTCAGGGATGAAACCTTCACCAGATCGGTCGAAAAAGCTTTTCTTAATTTGACTATCACGTTTGAATTAGAATTATAAGTGACCGGGACAGAAACAGCTACGCCACCTCAGTCCCACAGAAAGGACCAATTTAATCAAATTTTGGTTGTAACCGTCACAATACCAGCGAATTATACTGGTTTGTCTTTATGCTTACTAAAAACGCATAAAAACCCGATTTAAGTATTTGGAATTGATATTGATTTTAGAATCCTTACTCTGAGTCTGAACAGGAAACAGTTGTTCTTGCAAGGACGTGATCGGGGAGAGGTCTCCGGTCGATTATACTGTTTTCTTCTTCCTGGCTTTTCCGTATGAATCGTAAGAAGATTTATAATCGTAACCGTAACCATAACCATAGCCATAGCTATATTGGCCAATACCTCTTTTCTTTATACCATTAAAAATCAAAGCCACGTTTTTAATATTATGGAATTCCATATTCTCTTTAAGCATTTTAATATTGTTTTTTCGCACTTTGCCATGCCGAATCACATATAGTGTATAATCGCAGAGTGGTGCAATCACATACACATCTGTTATAGGATTTATAGGTGGCATATCAATAATCAGTATATCCACTTTAGTGTTTAAATAATCCAGAAATACTTCAATTTTCCCGTTGAGTAATAACTCTGATGCGTCCTCTTCAAGATGGCCGGCCTGTACGAAATATAAATCAGGGTTAAAAGGGGTTTGTAATAAAATCTCAGATTCAGAAACCTTGCCCATCAGATAATCCGTGATCCCGACACCTCTTTCCAACCCAAGCAATTCACAGATAGAAGGCTGATGTAGATCCAGCTCAAGTAAGGCTACTTTTTTATTATTTCTCGTTATCAGGTTGGCCAGATTGGTCGCTATAAAGCTTTTTCCTTCGCCTTCTATGGATGAAGTAAATACGATCCTTTTTACATGTCCGGGTGTGTCAGAAAGGTTCTTTACCGCTGATCTCAGCAATCGAAATTGTTCGATGATAAAACTTCTTTCTTTTGTAGCTGTTATCAGACCGTTCTGGAACTTTCCTTCGATGATTTCGCCGATAACAGGAAAATTTGTCAGCGCTTCAATATCGCTTCTGTATAGTATTTTATTGTTGAGTATATTTTTCAATGATATGATCGTACTACCCAGGGCAAAGGGAAAAACCAGGGCCATCAGATAGATTAAACCTCTTTTTGGACTTACCGGCGTAACGGTAGATGTCGCTTTATCAACAATATAACTATCAGGCAGTACAGAACTCATTGTATACGAAGCCGCTTCTTCTCTTTTTTGTAAAAGGAATGAATATATTTCAGCGGTGATATTTCTTTGCCGGCTGACTTCTACCAGTTCCTTTTCTTTCTGGGGTATGGCATTCGCCATCGCTGAGTCGCGATTGGATATTTTGTCTACATATGATTGGTTGGTCTGCAGATTCGCTTTCTGGCTCTTAATTGTTTCAAGTACCGCCGATTCGTTCTTTACAATTTCATCCTTTATAGAAGAGAGAATAGGATTGTTTTCAGCGGTCGTTTTACGAAGCCTTGCATATTCGCTTTGGGCATTGTGTAATTTTTCCAGCAATTGGTTCAGCGTAGGGTCCGTTATTTCAAAGGTGGAAGGCACTACACTGGAAGTATCATTTTTTGTTTCCAGGTAGTGTTGAACCTCATCCAGCACATTCATCTGCATTTTCATCTTATTTTTCTGCTGGTCGTTCGTCGTCATACTTTGCAGATACAAACGGCTCTGCTCACTGATATCCACAATCCCGGTTTTGTTACGGTATTTCTGAATACTGTTATCTACTGAATCAAGTTGATATTTAACATTTTTTAGTCTGTCTTCTATAAAACTCAAAGTGCTGGCAGCAATATCGCTCTTCTGTTTAACCGCATTCTGATTGTAAGAAGTGACTATATTGGTTATGATCGCCTCCCCTTCTTCCGGAACGGGATCTTTTATTTTTAATGTTATAACAGAAGATTGTTTACTGGTCGGAGCCGCAACCAGATTTTCACCAAGAGCATCCGTTTCATTAACCAGGCTTATAAGAGAGAAAAAGTATTTTACTTTTGACTGGTCCTTGCCAATAGAATTGTATAACCCATAATGTGGATTCTGAATAAATCGTATCACGCCCCATTCCGTCTTTGCCCATTCATTCAGGGGGTAAACCTTGCCTGCGATTTCTACATTGTTTGTATTAGGCGCAATACTAAAATATACCTTTTTGACTTCAATGATGGATCCGGGGTCCGACACTTCCAGTATAACCGGACTGGTTAAATAGGCATTTCTTTTGATCATTCCACGCCATCCTGATTCTGTGTAAATAGGCGCATACAACCTCATTTTGGTCACAACATCTATAATCACCTCATTTGACCGTATAATTTCCAATTCATTTTCAACAATTTTTTTCGTGTTGAAAAGATTTAGCAATTCTTCCATTTTCGAATCTTCCTGACCTTTTTTTTCATCCTTTATCAGAATGCTGGCCGAAGATTCATATACGGGAACAGTATATTGGAGGTACACAAAGGCAAGAGCCAGACTGAACAGGAGCAAAACAGCAAAAAAGGGCCAGTAGGGCAGATATTTAATTGCCAGGTGCTGAAAAAAGTTCTCATTATCAGCATCCGTTGCAATTGGCTGCTTTTTTTCCATATTCAAAGGGTTTTATACAGTATCATATACCACGCTGTAACGTATTATTACTTGCTTTATTTTCTATATTCAATCGCACTGATGGTTATGATTAATAATGATACCACGCTCAATATGATGGGTGTAACCTGGGCAAACCTTTCCTTCTTTTCCCTGTTTTGACTTGGTTCAACATAAATGACATCATTTGACTTCAGGTAATAGTAGGGTGAAGTAAACAAACCACTGGAGGTCAGGTCTATTCTTACGATCAATTTATCGCCCTTATCGTCTTCCCGAATCAGTAACACATTGTCTTTCTTACCATAAATAGTTATATCTCCAGCAAAACTCAGGGCTTCCAGCAAACTGATTTTTTCATTCGGAGTAGTATAAACTCCGGGTTTGGACACCTCACCCAAAACACTTACTCTGAAATTCAATTGCCTAATGGTTACAATCGGATCAATTAATTGTTTTGTATCCACCAGTTGTTTCGTTAAAAGAGCCTGCAACTGAGATTTAGTCAGGCCCTGCGCATGTATTTTCCCTAAGACGGGAAACAAAATGTCCCCATTCAGATTTACCAGGTAGCCGATCGTCAGGGTATTGCCAAATGATGTAGCAGAGCTGGTTGTTGGGGTGGATTCATTGGGTGCATTAAAAATGGCTGAAGCCGTAGGGTTGGCACTACTTACAGTAATGCTAAGCAAATCATTGATTTGAATAAATGATTCAATATTAGGAGGGAATTTGCTTTTTATCGTGACATTGTCGATACCGTCAAAATAGATAATCTTTTTTGTGCCGCAGGAAGATGTGAATAAGGTTAGAATTATTAACAAAAATGCTGAAGAACTTTTGAGTTTTGTCCGAAGGGTCGTTTGATACATAATAAGTAATACGTTGATTATCAATTTTTTATATATGAGTTAATAAGTGTGTTTCTGCTCGGTTGATCAGTTGATCTTCTGATGTAAATACTGTACCCTGAAATTTTTATAAGAATGCTGGATTATATTTCTCACCATTCCTGACTACTCTTTTTGATGAGTCCGGGAAAATCAAGTTAAGCACTTTGAATAGCTGTAAACTTTTCCGGCAGAAGGATATGTGGAATTCCTCAAAACTATATCAGGTAGCTATCGAGGCTTAAAGATAGAAATTTTTATCAAAGATCTATGCATGTGTTAACAAATTGGAATACAATTAAATTGACCATCATTTGACTGAAAAATTGCGGAAAATTATATATAAAATATGTGGTTTCCCAAATCGGGAATATTTCCTCGTTGAGGACAGATTCCCATACTGATATTTCAAAAAGGGCTAAGAGATTTTTCTGATTTTTATATTTAATTGCTAAAAAAAATTGTGAATAATTGTGTCACAAAATGTGGATTACTTTTAATTCTCTCAGGATCAGAATTTTAATCCCGAAAATGTTGTAGCATTTATTCAACAATTCTCATTCGGAAATTTTTGGCAAGTAATTTGAACACGTTCGGGTAGTTTGAAAATATTAACTAAGAAGACGTTAATATTTAGAATTTAAAATCCAAACGAGAAGTTATCCAATATCATCCAATATCCACCGACTATGGAAATCCAACTTTACACACAAAGAGGCCTTGTCGTATTTAGTTCTGTAGTAAAGAAGATCAAAAACAAGGCGGACAAACTTCTCCTGCTATCCTGTGCTATATGTATCCATCTTGCCGGTCTCGCACAGACCACCAATTTATCTTTCACACAAATACCTCTGACGGACCCGGAATTTCTGAGACCCGGAGCGGGCGCTAATGAATGGTCTTACGATCAGAATATTGTAAATATCCCTACACAGGGAACAAATACACAACGACTCGACAGATATTGGCGTTTTACCTGGCTGGATTTTCAACCCGCCAATGGTTCGAGTGGTTCTTATGATTTTTCAGTCTTCGATTCTAAAATTCAGCAATCAATTTCTAAAGGACAAACTTTCAGCTTTGGAGTAATGCAACAATGCGGAGGTTGTGACGCGAATTTACAGACCAATATTTCCGGCGCTGTGATGCTTTATCCAACCTGGTTACACAACCAAATGCAAGGTGAATCAGTAAAAGATTTTATTTCTGGTGGTGAGTGGTTCCCGAACTATAACAGCGCGTCATATCTGACTGCTTTAAAGAATCTGAATGTCGCGATTAATAATCATATTCTTTCAGGCTCTTATAGTGGCGTACGTTATCAGGACGTAATCGGTCAGATCGATATACGTGGATATGGGGATTTCGGAGAGTGGACAAACAACGTTTTTACAAATGGAAATTTAACTGTTGCAAGCGGTGACAGTATTATCTCTTATCACGTTCATGTATTTGATAAGTTCCAATGCGTTTACATGATGGCCACGGTAGACGGTGGTCAGCTTAGTAATACAAATGTCCCTCCGGGCGTAGGGTATTATGCTTTGACTGCTTCAAATTCGGTTGGTAAACTGGGATGGCGAAGAGACTCATGGGGCCAGACGGATAACTACCTTTCTCAATGGACGGATGCAAACCCGACTGTTTTTAATGGACTTTCCTTCAAAACAGAAATAATGAATCGTTACCAGTTTGCTCCGATAGTGGGTGAGCCTCAGGACGGTGGGTCAGCTGGGAATTTCACCTCTCTGGCAGCACAAATGACGAAATACGGTGTAACTAGTTTCGGTAATGGTAATTTTAATAATGGTGTTAATGCAACGATACAAAATAGTTTCAGGGCCGCTTCAAAGGCAGCCGGATATCGTATAGTATTAACGGGTGGAAGCATGACCACAACGCTGACCGGTGGGAACACATTTAATGTCTCTCTGAATTGGCAGAATATCGGCGCCGCACCCGACTATAAAAATTGGAATGCTACATTCGAACTAAGAAGTTCGACTAATGCCGTAGTATGGACAGGAACTTCTTCATTTAATCCGAGATTATTTTTACCATCCGGGACACCCTCAGCCATCAGTGATAATTTTACACTTCCTTCCACCGTTCCGCAAGGCACATATAGTATGTATCTCATAATAAGAGATCCGGTCGGATTCCGCAAACCGCTTCCTCTTGGTATAACAGGCGTCAATTCCGATGGAAGTTATTTGCTTAGAAGCAATATTACCGTTGGGACTGGTACAGCAAATCAACCACCTACTGCAAATGCAGGCGCTGATCAGACAATCACGTTGCCGGCATCCACCGTGTCTCTGACTGGTTCCGGAACAGATGCAGGCGGATCAATAGCTTCTTATTCCTGGGCAAAATTGTCTGGTCCGGCATCTGGAACCATTGCTACAACAACGACAGCCAACACAAATATTACCGGATTAGTTCAGGGTGTATATGTTTTTGCCCTGACTGTAACTGATAATCAGGGGGCGACAGCAACAGATAATGTGCAGATTACAGTGAATGCTGCCACGGCGCCTGCAAATCAACCTCCTGTTGCAAACGCCGGTGCAGATCAAACCATCCAGTTGCCAACATCTACTGTTTCGTTGACCGGAACAGGAACAGACGCGGATGGTACGATTGCATCTTATGCCTGGACTAAACTTTCTGGCCCTGCAGGTGGAACCATAGTTACACCAACAGTTGCAAATACGAACATTACCGGTTTAATACAAGGTGTATATGTTTTCACATGTACCGTAACAGATAACCAGGGTGCAACGGCTACAGACAATGTTCAGATAACAGTTAATGCTGCTACGGTACCTTCAAATCAACCTCCTGTTGCAAACGCCGGTGCAGATCAAACTATCCAGTTGCCAACATCTACTGTTTCGTTGACCGGAACAGGAACAGACGCGGATGGTACGATTGTATCTTATGCCTGGACTAAACTTTCTGGCCCTGCAGGTGGAACCATAGTTACACCAACAGTTGCAAATACGAACATTACCGGTTTAATACAAGGTGTATATGTTTTCACATGTACCGTAACAGATAACCAGGGTGCAACGGCTACAGACAATGTTCAGATAACAGTTAATGCTGCCACGGTACCTTCAAATCAACCTCCAGTTGCAAATGCCGGTGCAGATCAGACTATCCAGTTGCCAACATCTACTGTTTCGTTGACCGGAACAGCGACAGATGCAGACGGAACGATTGCATCTTATGCCTGGACTAAACTTTCTGGCCCTGCAGGTGGAACCATAACTACGCCAACGGCTCCAAATACGAATATTACTGGTTTAATACAAGGTGTATATGTTTTCACATGTACAGTAACGGATAACCAGGGTGCAACGGCAACAGACAATGTTCAGGTAACAGTCAGTGCTGCTACGGTACCCGCAAATCAACCTCCCGTCGTAAATGCCGGTTCAGATCAGACGATCCAGTTGCCAACTTCTACTGTTTCGTTATCCGGAACAGGAACAGACGCTGACGGAACGATTGCATCTTATGCCTGGACAAAACTATCTGGCCCCGCTATTGGAACTATGTCGACACCTTCTGCATCAAGTACAAATATTACAGGTCTTACTCAGGGAGTTTATGTTTTTACTTTAACTGTAACAGATAACAAGGGAGCTAAGACTGCAGACAATATTCAGGTAACCGTTAATGCAGCAGTGCCGGCTAACAAACCACCGGTTGCTAATGCGGGTGCCGATTTCAATATCACATTGCCAGCTAACTCAGTTAACCTGAACGGAACAGCCTCCACAGACCCTGATGGATCCATCACTACATATTTATGGACTAAATTAAGTGGTCCTGCACAGTTTACCCTGGGGAACAGCGGAGCCACAAGCACAACAGCAAGTAATCTGGCTGCCGGTGTATATCTGATCCAATTAAAAGTGACGGACAATCAGGGTGCGATATCTCAGGACACTGTAAAAATCATTGTAAATGCCGCACCCGTAAATCAACCTCCTGTAGCCAATGCGGGCGCAGATATATCAATTACGTTACCAATCAATACGGTAAATTTAACCGGTGCATCTTCGTCAGATCCGGATGGTACAATTTCAGTTTATAATTGGAGCCAGACCTCTGGTCCTTCACAGTCTTCGATTACTTCCGCGGCAACTTCCTCAACTGTTGTTTCCGGATTAATTCAGGGAGTATATGTATTTACATTAAAAGTGACAGACAATAGCGGGGCGGCAAGTTCCGACATTATTTCAGTGACTGTAAACCCAGCTGCTAACATTCCGCCTGTCGCAAATGCAGGCCCCAGCAAATCCATTACGCTTCCAACCAATAGTACAACCCTGGATGGTAGCCTCTCTGCCGATGCAGACGGTAGTATTTCTTCCTATTCATGGGCACAAATTTCGGGTCCGGGTTCTTCGACTATTACGAACGGAAATTCTTCTGTAGTGACTGTTGCTAACCTGGTGACCGGACAGTATACCTATGAACTTACTGTAACAGATAACGTGGGAGCGACTGCAAAATCAAGAGTTAAAATAACAGTTAGTAATTCCGGAATTCAACCACCCGTTGCGAACGCAGGCGCCGATCAAACCATTACACTGCCTGTAAGTTCTGTGACAATTAACGGAAGCGGTTCAAGTGCTTCTTCAGGTAGCATTGTAAGTTATGTCTGGACGGAAAAATCAGGACCTTCAACTGTTAGTCTGACCAATTCAGCCCAAAACAATTTGAGCAATCTGCAGGCAGGTAACTATGTATTCTTATTAACTGTCACGGATCAAAGTGGAGCAACCGGTACGGATTCTATTCAAATCACAGTACAATCAGCAATCAACCAGGCGCCAGTGGCTAATGCAGGCACAGGCGCCAACATTACGCTGCCAACTAATTCGATCAATCTGGATGGATCTAAATCCGTTGATCCGGATGGCACGATCAGCACGTATAGCTGGACAAGAATTACCGGGCCAAATACACCAGTTTCAACCGGTAGTAATACGGCTTTATTAAGTCTAAGTGGACTGGTTGCCGGCACATATACATACCAGCTTACTGTCACCGATAATAATGGGGCTAGTTCCTCCAGTCGGGTAAAAGTGATAGTCACCGCAGCGGCCAACACACCGCCAACAGCTAATGCCGGACCGAATCAGCAAATAACCGCACCAGCTAATTCAGTCACATTAAATGGTTCAGGTTCAAATGACCCGGATGGCACAATTACCACTTATAGCTGGGCGACCATTTCAGGACCCGGATCGGTCACTATCAGCAATTCCAATACAGCAACGCCATCGGTTGTCGGACTAGTGGCGGGTGGATATATTTTCGAACTCACAGTAACAGATAATAAGGGTGCTACATCGAAAGATCAGATAGCAGTAACTGTTCTTCCGCAGCCTCTGCAGGTAAATCAGGCACCAGTGGCAAATGCTGGTACTAATCAAACAATAACGGCTCCTGTGAACTCAGTAGCACTTAATGGATCCAGCTCTTTTGATCCTGATGGGACTATCACAGCTTATAGCTGGAGACAGGTTTCCGGTCCATCAGCTTCAACAATTTCAGCAGCCAAGACCAGTTCTGCAAAGGCTTCTAAATTGATTGTCGGACAATATGTATTTGAATTGACGGTTACAGACAACAATGGATCAACAAATTCAGATCAGATAACCATAACGGTCAATCAGGCAGTGAGCAAAGTAAATTTAATTCCTGTGGCTGACGCAGGATCCAGCGATACCATTCAACTGCCAACTAATACGTATACGCTCGATGCTTCCGGGTCAGCGGATCCTGATGGAACAATCGTATCATACCATTGGCAGCAAATCAGTGGGCCGAATACAGCAAGTAGTTCATCGATGAATAATCCGGTAGTTACTGTTAGTAACTTACAGGCAGGAGCATACCAGTTCCAATTGACGGTCACTGATAACTCTGGCATCACATCAACAGCAACAAAGAATCTGACAGTTGAACAGGGTACAGCGCAGGATAATTTAGCATTGACAGAAAGATTTATTGTTTATCCTAACCCGGCGCACGATGTGACCACCGTGAAAATTACAAGCCAGGTTACAGGTACTGTCAAGATTACGGTATATGATATGAATGGAAGACAGGTGCTGGTGGCCCAAACAGTAAAAACGGGCGATGTTGCAACTAAGACGTTAAACATCAGTTCCCTTGCTTCAGGTATGTATACCGTGCAGGTTTCAATCGGTAACCAGAAAACTATGGTAACCAAGTTTATTAAAAATTAGTATTTAGGTGCTTTGGACAAATAAAAATGACCCGCGAACCGGGTCATTTTTATTTTGACGATGAAATGACGGTTGGATTTTTTTTGCAATCAGACTTTGCTGGAATTGTTCAATAAATCTTTCACATGATCTGCCAGTCTGATAGAAAGTGCAACGATCGTATACGTAGGATTAACAGCAGAACCAGTCGGGAAACAGGATGATCCGGCAATAAATAAATTTTGTATTCCATGAACCATACAATCAGCATCAACCACCCCCTTTTTGGGATCGACGCTCATGCGTGTTGTTCCCATATGATGCCAGCCTCCGCTGGTTGTTGCAGGTAGCGTTTCATCCTTTGGATCCCACAATTCCTCCATTAATCTGACCCTGCCAATACCTGCTTCTCCCGCCTGCTGACCAACCATTTCATAAATTTTTCTGATGCTTTTTTTTTCCAGAGGTGTAAATGCCCAATTTAAATTTGCCTGAGGTACACCCAACTCATCCTTCTGATCTCCCAGCGTTACCCGGGACAAAGGATTAGGAGATTGCTCAAGACGCAGAGTCATTTGAAATGCCTCATGCTTTTTTTTACTTTCAGCTGATCTGAATTTTTCCATCAGACGATGAATACGGCTTCCGGCCGTATTATTCATCGCTTGTCGGGCTTGCTCTTCATTGACCCTGGGATCGGGGGTGTTCCATAGCTGAATATATGATGGCATTTGTTTGGCGTAACTTAATGGCGTAAATGACACCATCCCGTTCAAAATTTCAAGCTCAGCTTGTTTTTTAGGCATTATAGCAAGTTCTGCCCTTATCCTGGGTTGAACATTCATATAAAGGTTTAACTCGCTCCTTTGATACAGCCAAAGCTCTGCCGATTTAAATTCTGCGTGCTCCATAAAAAACCTCCCTACCAGATCATTGTCATTGCCAAGTCCTCTGACCGCCTGCTTATTGGCAGCTAATAATACACGGGGATTCTGAATACCTGCACATGCTAAAATAAAATATCGCGCAGTGGCTGTAAAAGTTTTACCTGTATAATTTTTTACTGTTACAGTATTTACACTTTGTAAACTTTCATTGGTAGTGATGTCAACCACATTTGCATAGGTATATAGATGAATGTTTTTTGCATTTACAATACTGTCCCTGTATTTTGTTCCAAACCGCGTAGGTTTACTGAATTTCCAGATCTTACTCCAAATAACTTCATCGTCAAATGGCAATGGAATAAATCCCGGATCCTGTTTCAGCCAATATTTCAGATCGAAATCGCTATTGTCAATGTCGACGTTGACAGACGCTCTTTTATAATAGGGGAGAAGGGTTTCCTGATTAATTGGCCAGCCACTGTCGTTAATCCAATCCCTTTTTTGAAATGTAATCGGATCGAAAAGAGCACACATACCTCCCCAGTGACCAGTAGTGCCGCCGAAATAATGCAACTCCGAAGATTTCATTGGGTAATATGGCTGACCTGTTGTTTTTCCATTATACAATTCCTGAATTCTGTCGTCATATTCAAATCCCCCACCTTCCAGGACAACCACCTGGTAATTACTATTGACAAATTCCATGGCTATGCTTATACCTGCTGCGCCAGCACCGATAATGCAAATATCACCGGTTATGATCGTTCCGTTGTCAAGGTTCCTGGCATCAGTATGCATTATGTAAACTTACATTTTTATGAAAGAGATAAAAGTGCGCATTGACGGGCTTCAGTTTCAGATATTACCCAGCCTTTTATAACGATCAGTTTATCTGATTTAAAATCCATTTCCACATTCTTTTCAATTTCCGCTGCCTGATTTGCCACTTCATTTGTCCTCTTTTGAATGGCATTTATTCTGCTTGTTATTGCATTTAACAGCTTTGCTTTAGAATTTTCATCAGGTTTCATAGCCGTGTAGGAGTTACCTATGATCCGTAGCGATTCTTCATCCAGGATATTTGAGAGGATGAATGGATAAAGGAATGGTTGTTTCTTCCACTTTGGTTCGTTGTTCCATAAGAGGAGATCGCTTAGGCCAACTCCTATGGCGATGGCAACACCAGTATAGACAAAAGTTCTTCTTTTCATGCACTGTTCTTAATCAAAACTTGGTCCAACCAGATAAATTTATAAGGCAATTTATTGAATTAGGCGAGAAGGAACTATATAAAGTATTAAAATGGAATTCCTTTGTGTCTGACATTCCGCTTAAATTTCCGGAAGACAGAGTAAACGCTTTCTACGTTCGAGGCCTTACAACTGGTCCAAAATAGTTAAATCTTTCAAAAATTGCAATTATCCACAGGAAAGTAGTCATGGATTAGCAATAAATATAATGGTCGCCAGTTAAATGATGATATTACAAAGGAATAAAGAGCTTCGCTATCATTGAAACCCGGCAGATGTCTAAACAGACTTTTATAATCCGATTAGAAGAGCCAGAAGAAGTTTTTATCTTTGTCTATCCGTGTCGTGGTGGGTACCCATGAAAGGAAGTACCTTAATTCTGCCGAAAAATGAAAGCCTTCTCAATAATTTTCTTTACAATATTTACCATTTTTTGTCTTTCATTTAGTAAAAAAGGCAATAGGTCATATAATAATCTTTACAAGAATTCGCTGCTGGAGTTCAGGCAACAAGAGGTCGGTTTAGAGACTTTCATTTTGCAAGCCGATCTGTCTTCTGAAGAAAACAGGAAATCTCTTCGCGGACAGATTGAAGCTGCCAGGTTAAAATTAAAAAATATCGATTTCTGGTTGCGCTATTTCGAACCAAATGCCTACCGTAAAATAAATGGACCTCTCCCGGTGGAGTGGGAGAATGAAGTATTCGAAAAGTTTGAACCTCCCTATCGCAGGGAAGGAGCAGGTTTGTCACTGGCCGAATTGTCGTTGGAACAAACGCCTCTGTTAAAAGATTCCCTGATACAACTGATAAAAAGAAGTGAAGAAGCAATCAAAACATTTGAAGCCGACTCAATAACCGGTCAATTGAATTCCTACAATCATTTTTTTCTGGCAAATAGATTATTCTTATTGAACCTGGCGGCCATCTACACTACAGGATTTGAATGTCCCGATACAAATCACGTCATCCCGGAATTACTTTCCATGCTGGTGGGAACAAAAGAAATTTACAACAGTTACAATCAAAGCTTTGCTGAGAAGCCTATAACCGGGGAATATCTTGAAAAATATGAAAAAACCATATCATTTGTAAAGATGCAGGGACCTGGTTTTAGCGGGTTTAATCATTTTGACTTTATACGGGATTATGTAAATCCGCTCTTTGCGATGAATCAGAAGTTCATCAATGATTATAACGCCCGGTCGATCAATTATAACGATTATACCCTGAACAATAACATTCAATCCATTTTTGATAAATCGTTGTATGCATCTCAGAATACAAAGGGACTTTATTCCATGGTGGAAGATGAAAAAACACTTAATGAAATAAGGTATATTGGCAAATTACTTTTTTACGATCCGATATTATCAGGGAATAATATGCGGAGCTGTGCTTCCTGTCATAAACCCACAGAATATTTTACCGACACAACAATCGGTTTGGCATTTCAGTTTGATAAACAACAACGGTTGCCCAGAAATACACCCACGCTGATCAATTCAGTTTACAATCATTTGCTGATGTTGGATGGAAAGCATATTTCTCTTCAGGCCCAGGGCAAGGATGTGATTACCAACCCAACTGAGATGAACAGTAACGAAAAGGAATTGATAAAGAAAGTGATGAGTTGTAAAGTATATAAGGAAGCATTTAAATCCTTTCTAAAACTTACCCCGGAAGAAAAAGACATAACACTAAATCATATTGTTTCCGCCATCACATATTATGATGGGAGTTACAGTCGGTTTTATTCGCCATTTGATAATGCGATGAATAATAAAGGATTTGTATCCGATGAGGCAAAAATTGGATTCAATTTATTTATGAGTCGTGCAAAATGTGGCACATGTCATTTTGTTCCCAATTTTAACGGGGTTAAGCCTCCCTATATAGGATCTGAATTTGAAGTTTTAGGAACGCCGGCCGACACCAGCTTTAAAGATCTGAGCTCCGATAAGGGCAGGTACATGATCAATAAAGCGCCCGAAACGCTTCACGCTTTTCGCACAGGTTCAATTCGTAATGCGGAGTACACGAAGCCTTATATGCATAATGGTGTTTTCAAATCGTTGGAGGAAGTGATTGACTTCTATGATGTTGGCGGAGGTCAGGGGAAGAAGATGACCGTGGCTAATCAAACACTGGCGGGTGATTCCCTGCACTTGACGTGGAGTGAAAAAAAAGAATTACTGGCATTTATATATTCTTTGAATGAAGATATTATTTTCGAAGAACCGCCCGCTTCATTGCCCCCTTCCAGTGATAAAGCGCTGAATAACCGGAAACCGGGAGGCGTGTATTAATTTTTTTGGTTTATTTTTAATCAAATGATTAATAAATGTATCGCTTTATCGTGCTCCTGAGCGGCAAAAGCAGGAATTTTATACGCGGAATAATCTTTTTTATTTCTGGTCTGTTAATAGCCCGGAACGGCCTCGCGCAGTCCATTGACCACTCTCTTTTAGAGAATCAATGGCAGGCTTCCTGGATCGCAGTTCCCGGTGAATCTCCGGGTGGGTATGGAGTTTATTTATTCAGGAAAAAGATTGATCTGAACAGTAAACCAGATTCTTTTGTGATCCATGTTTCTGCTGATAACCGGTATAAATTATTTGTGAATGAAAGACAGGTTTCTCTCGGACCGGCCCGGGGTGATCTGGATCATTGGAATTTCACTACACTCGATATTGCCCAATACCTTCATGTTGGTAAAAATATCATTGCCGCACAGGTTTGGAATGAGGGAGAATGGAGGCCCGAAGGGCAGATATCTTTTCGAACCGGGTTTATATTGCAGGGGTCTGATCATAACGAAAAAAAAATAATTACAGACAGTAACTGGAAATGTACCCGTGATGATGCTTATCGTCCCATCCGATTTAAAACGCCCACGTACTATGTAGCCGGACCTGGCGAACAGCTGGATATGAATAAATATCTGGCAGACTGGAAAAAACTGGATTTCCCTGATGATAGTTGGGGAAATGCGCAGGTTATCATGCCGGGCATTCCCAAAGGCCTGATCGGCGGATACGGGACGGTCAGTGGATGGCTCCTGATTCCTTCTGCCATTCCTCCAATGGAAATGACAAATCAACGGCTTTCAAAAGTTGAGAAGGCTGAAGCGGTTCAAATACCTGCCCGGTTTCCGTCAGTTAAAACTGCATTTGAAATTCCTGCCCATACCGAAGCGACCATCATACTGGATCAGGGTTTTTTAACCAATGCCTACCCTGAAATTATTTTCAGCGGCGGCAGAGCGGGATCTATTAGTTTGAGCTATGCGGAAGCCCTGTATATTAAATATCCGGCAAAAGGAAACCGAAATGAAACGGAAGGCAAAGAGTTTATCGGAAGAAAGGACAGCATTACCTCCAATGGTACAAGGGAACAGGATTTTACACCACTTACATTCAGGACTTACCGCTACATACAGATAAAAATTGCAACACAAGCAGATCCGTTAACTGTTGAGGATATTTTCGGAACGTTTACAGGTTACCCTTTTCAGCTAAATGCAAGGATGATTAACAGGCGATCCGGAGCTTAGCAAAATATTTGAAATCGGCTGGCGAACCGCACGCTTGTGTGCAATGGAAACCTATATGGATTGTCCCTATTACGAACAACTGCAATACATCGGTGACGCAAGAATACAGGCGTTGATTTCACTTTATAATAGTGGTGACGAAAGACTGCTCCGGAATGCCATGAACCAGATGGATGATTCACGCAGACCGGAAGGGGTGACCCTCAGTCGTCATCCTTCCTATACTCCCCAGTATATTCCTACATTTTCATTCTGGTACATCGGAATGTTGCATGATTATATGATGTATGGTAGGGACAGTAATTTTATAAAAGCTAAACTACCTGGTGAAAGACAGATATTGCAATATTTCAGGAGATATCAGCAGAACGACGGTTCATTGAAGGGTGTTCCATATTGGATGTTTACGGACTGGGTTGAGTTAAAGGGCTGGAATTCCGGTGTTGGGCCTATCGGTGTGAATGGCAATTCGGCCTTACTCGATTTACAATTACTTTGGGCATATCAATTAGCGGCTGACCTGGAATCCAAATATGGTTTGGCATCATATGTTTCTATGTACATCAAATATGCTGACCAATTGAAAAAAACCATCCGCGATAAATATTGGAGCATGGACAGAAATCTTTTTGCCGACCGGCCGGAAAAAGATTATTTTTCACAACATGCCAATACATTGGCGATACTCACAGGTATTATTAATGGTCCTCAGGCTAATACCATGGGGAAGAGAATACTTACGGATAGTTCGCTGGCTCCAGCCTCCATTTATTTTAAATTTTATTTACATCAGGCACTTGTAAAAGCGGGAC
Source organism: uncultured Bacteroidota bacterium (assembly GCA_963732055.1). Classification (GTDB taxonomy): domain Bacteria; phylum Bacteroidota; class Bacteroidia; order Chitinophagales; family Chitinophagaceae; genus Puia. The sequence goes on from CAVSYG010000001.1 coordinate 147,044, forward strand.
TGGGCAATGACTATCTGAATTGGCTGGATCAGTGGCGTGAAAACATTCACATGGGTTTGACGACATGGGCTGAAATTTCAGATATTAATAACGCCCGTTCAGATTGTCATGCCTGGGGTGCGAGTCCGAATATTGAATTTTTCAGAACGGTGATGGGAATAGACAGCGAAGCGCCGGGATTTGAGATGATAAAAATTGAACCCAGGCTGGGTAATTTAAAAAATATCAGTGGTGAAATTCCTCATCCCGAGGGGTAAAATATTTGCGAGTTATCAATTGGAAAACGGTAAATGGAAAATTCAGGTCAAATTACCCACTCAAACGACCGGTCATTTGATTTGGAATAATAAAAACTATCCTTTGAAAGGAGGAAATAATGATTTTTCTTTTTGAGTCGGAGAGAATTTTCATTGTGGACATATTTACACATTTGAAGTGATTGAAAACATTGGAATGCCTAAACTTTTTGATAATGGAAGTTTGGTCTTAAGCTTTTCGCTTTACGCTTTATGCTTAAAAGGTGGCATTATAATTAAAACAGGGTAGTCATGAAACTCACAGCAGGCTATCCCTTTTGGCTGATAAAGAATGGTATTCCGTTCGACTATCCTAAACTACTGAAGAATCTTAGTGCACGCGTTGTCGTGATTGGCGGCGGAATATCAGGCGCACTCACATCATATTACCTTACCGAGAACGGGGTCGAATGTATTCTGATAGACGGTAGGTCGATTGGCCAGGGCAGTACATGTGCAAGCACATCACTCCTGCAATATGAATTGGACACGCCATTGCATACGCTTATTAATCAGGTTGGAGAAATGAATGCGATCAGATCCTACCAGTTATGCGGAGAATCAATCGACAGACTGATTGGTATCATGGACAGAATCGGATTTGATGGGTATGATTTGCGAAAAAGCTTTTTTTTTACTTCGCATAAATCGCAGCTTTCTTTTATTGAAAAGGAGTTAACTGCCCGCCGTCAAGCAGGATTTGAAGTCTCGTTGTTAAATAAACAGGAGATTTACGAAAATTATCGAATGACAGCTGAATACGCGATTCTGTCGGAAAAAGGGGCGACCATTGATGCGTATGCATTGACTCATGCCTTACTGCAACATAGTACTGAGAAGGGATTGCAGGTTTTTGACCGGACAAGGATAACGGATATAAGGTACAATGAAAATAATGTTGAACTGAAAACTGAAGATGGGTTATTGATATCCGCAGAGAAGGTCGTTAATGCCAGCGGATTTGAAATAGTAAATTTTATTTCCAGGGATATCGTTGATCTGTATTGTACCTATGCGGTCATATCGGAAAGCGAGCAGGAAAAAGAAGCTATTTGGAAAGACCGCGTCATGATCTGGAACACGGATAATCCGTATTTGTATTTGAGACTAACGCAGGATAATCGGATAATCATTGGCGGGAGGGATGTGCGTTTCAGCCACAAGGCCTCCAGAGGGATTTATGATAAAAAGGCTGCGCAATTATGTTCCGATTTTGAAGAACTTTTCCCTGGAAAAAAATTCAAGGCAGAATTTGCATGGAGCGGCACATTCGGTAAAACAAAAGACTCACTCCCTTACATCGGTGAATTTGCAAAAACACCCAATGTTTATTATGCCCTTGGCTTTGGTGGGAATGGGATCACTTTTAGCGTGATCGCTGCCCAAATCATAACGGATCTGATACTGGGTAAAATCAATCAGGATGCCGAAATATTTTCCTTTGACCGGAAATGACGATGAAGGCCCCTAATGCATAAATGAATCAGGGTACATACATATCCAATTGGAGACGGGTTTCTTCAAGGTCCAGTTCCCTTTCTATTTTTCGGATAATTTCTTCACTGGCTTCACCCGAACGATGAAGTTGTTGTAGTGATTTTCTTTCAACACCAATCAGATCAATTTGCAGTTTGGAATATTCATTAAATATATTCGCAACATTGGGTGGTGCTTCGCCACCAAAATAATTAGCCGGTAAGTCTGTTTTCTGCAAACGGTTATATTTTATTTCATATTTGTTCTTGATATTATTTAATAATTCTCCACTAATCAGTGAAAGATTTTCTTCTATATGCTGGATCGTGTTGTTTACTACTTTTGTCCTGACTTCATACTCTTCTGCGGCGATGGAATATGGCTCAATTTTCAATTTTTTAATTACCCAGGGGAGTGAGAATCCCAATAATATCAGGGTTGTCAATATCACGCAGAACGTGATATAAATAATCAGGTTGCGATGGGGAAACGCAGTGCCGTCTGGCATCAGCAACGGAATGGACAAGGCGGCAGCCAGTGATACCACCCCACGCATACCCGACCAGCCAAAAACGACCAGGTTACGCGGATTAAAATGCCTTTTTGCATTTATTCTTTTTGACAAAGCGGGGATCAGACTACCCGGAATAACCCAGATAAATCGTACAACGATAACGACAGCACTAACAGCAAGGCCATACCGGGTAAGTTCTGAACCGGAATAATCTTTAATGCCTTCCATAACACTCCGTAATTGCAAACCAATTAAAATAAAAATCAGGCCGTTTAAGATAAATATGATCGTTTGCCAAACTGAATAGACCATGATCCGGCTTTCATTTGTAAATATTTCATTCGATCGAAACGATAAATAAAGTCCTGTAGTTACAACGGAAAGCACACCGGACACATGGAAATATTCAGCGATCAGGTAAGATGCAAAAGGGGTCAGGCAGGTCAGGGTGACTTCAATAACCGGCGTACAAATAAAATTTTTATGTACGAGATACATCAAATATCCAATGACCAGGCCAATAGAAACGCCTGCCAGTACTATCCAGATAAAATTCAAACCTGCCTGCCAGAAAATAAAATTGCCGGCCATAACAGCTGCCAATGCATACTTGTAAGCGATCAGTCCGCTGGCGTCATTTACCAGGCTTTCTCCTTCTATGATAGTGATAAGCCTTGGGTCCAGTCCAAGGCCCCTGGTAACCGATGTTGTTGCAACCGCATCGGAAGGAGAAACGATAGCGCCAATTAAAAAGCCGAGCGGCCAGCTTACGTCCGGAATAATATAATGGGCCACTACGGCAACCATGCTTGTGGTCAGTAATACCAACCCAACTGCGGCCAGAGAAATAGATCTATAGTACGTTTTAAATTCATGCCAGCTCGTGTACCAGGCAGCTCCATATAACAAGGGGGGCAGGAAAATGATGAATACAACATAGGGCTGCAAAGTAATAGTAGGAAGACCCGGAATCAGGCTGATCAGTAGTCCTGAAAGTACCAGGGCAACAGGGAAAGGAAATTTAAAGCGGTTAGATAATACCGCCAGAAATGCAACGCCAAATAATAATAATACAATGAGCGCGATATTTTCCATCCTGAAACAAATTACTATAAAAAAGTGAATCCAATGCGACAGATGACATGCCCGATCAATGATGACAGGTATCCATCATTAAACAGTTAAATAAGCCAGGATCTGAGTTTGATTGCGATATTGAAATATCTTTAAATGATATCTCCAAACATTTTAATATGAAAAGACTTCTAACCATTATCTGCGTCGCTACATTTTTATTGGTAGCCTGTTCGCATGCTTCTGATGACGCGGGTAAAACATCCGCTGCCTCAGATACAACGAATGTTATCAGGGATCCGCTTCCATCCTGGAATGATCCTTTGAAAGGAGATATCATGGCATACGTTACCAAAGTATCCAAAGAAGGGAGCCCGGATTTTATTCCTGTGCAAGACCGGATTGCAACCATCGATAATGATGGTACACTCTGGGCCGAAATGCCGCTTGTGCAGGAACTATTTGCATATTACCGTGTAAAAAAAATCGTAACGGCAAAGCCTGCCCTGGCAAAAAAGCAACCATTTCTCGCGGTCGTCACAAAAGACAAGGCTTATTTTGAGAAAGGCGGTGACAAGGCCCTGATTCAGTTGATCGCAGCGACGCATACCGGTATGACAGAAGATGAATTCGAAGCGGATGCCAGGGATTTTTTCGCTACGGCAACCTACCCCGGCAGGAATGTACCCATCCAAAAAATCGTATATCAGCCACAATTGGAACTGCTGAAATACCTGAGGACAAATGGCTTCATGACATATATCGTAACCGGTGGTACCATTGAACTCGTGCGGACTATTTCGGATTCTTTTTATGGAATTCCAAAAAATCAGGTTGTGGGTACAACATTTAAATATGCCTTTGTGGATAGCAACCGTACGATCATGCGGGAACCTGCTATCGATCTGCTCTGCGACAAGGCAGGTAAGCCTGTGGGAATACAATCGCATATCGGACAGAGACCTGTATTTTCCATGGGTAATGAGCGCTCAGGAGGTGATATCGAAATGTGTAAATTCTGTCAGAGTAATCATTATCCAAATTTCCAGATGATCGTAAACCATGATGACTCAACCCGGGAATATTACTATCAGGAAAAAGACTCCGCTTCGTTGAAAGCAGCCGCTCAAAACAAATGGCATGTAATCAGTATGAAGAATGACTGGAAAACAATTTTTCCACAATAGGTTGAAGTCTGTTATTTTTCATTCGGGTTATTGCGAATAAAAACCAAAGCACCGGATGGACAATGATTGATCTGCTCCCGGATTCTTTCTGCGGGTGCCCCATTCGGATCTATCCATTTCTTTTCGGAGGGCTTGAATACCTGTGGCAGTTGTTTCCAGCATCTCGTGGAATGCTGGCAGAGCTCGGGTTTCCATAAAACGGTTATTTCTTCATTGCCGTATTTTATGGTCTTCGCTTCACCAGTTTTAAATACGAAATTCCGAAGTTTAACAGTGCCTTCCAGGATTTTAGAAATCGGGCAATGACTGGCTATTTCCTGTAGTTTTATTTTCTGTTCGTCCGGTACATTTTCATCCAATATGAGATCCCGGTCAATGATCGTCGTCGGTACATCATTTACAATTTCCTGATACATATTCACATTGACCATAACAGAAGGTATATCCCAGTTTTTTCGATCTATATACATTCGTAAAGTGACCAGAACACAGGAAGCTACCGAAGACAATAACAAAGTATAGGGATCCGGCCCGAGATCTTTTCCGCCACCGGATACAGGTTCATCAGCTATGAATTTTCCGTTTCGCCATTCAATACTGCATTGATATCTTTCGGTTCCTATTTCAGCATGTACCGGCTTATCCAATTTGTATTTCATGATTTATTTTTTACAATTTAAAAAAATGGGATGAAACAGCCCGGGATGAATGTAACAGGATTTAATGATTTTTCAGGATTCAAAATAAGACCAGCAGTATTACCTTTTAATTATCTTCACCTGCAATAACGATTGCTCATGACCTTTAAGCCCCGGCTGAGTTTTGGACAGATTATAAATATGAACGTGGGGTTTTTCGGCATCCAGTATAGTTTTGGCTTACAGCAAAGTGCCGTCAACCCGATTTATGACTTTTTAGGCGCTACACCCGACCAGTTACCATTATTGAATCTTGCCGGTCCGGTTACCGGCCTTTTGATACAACCACTGATTGGAACCCTGAGCGATAAGACCTGGCATCCGCGCTTTGGACGTCGTAAACCGTATTTTTTTGTCGGCGCCTTTTTCTGCAGCCTATGTTTGTTTCTATATCCCTTTAGCAGTACCCTTTGGATGGCCGTGGGGCTGCTATGGATCCTGGACGCGGCGAATAATACCGCTATGGAGCCATATCGGGCGCTGATTGCGGATAAATTACCGGCCAGCCAGCAGCCGACCGGATTTCTAACACAGAGTTTTTTTACCGGTCTGGGAATTACGCTGGCCAATGTTTCCCTTTTTATATTTCAAAAACATATACACGGAGAACACGGACGAATACCCTACTGGGTATTTGCATCTTTTTTTCTGGGTTCCGTGTGTTCAATAAGTTCAGTCGGATGGTCCATTTATAAAACGCCGGAAATTCCACCTACCCCCGAAGAACTGGCGAAATTAAAAGCTTCAAAAAGCGGTTTTGCAGAGCCCTTCCGCGAAATTTTTCATGCACTAAAATATATGCCGGCCGTGATGTGGAAACTGGCCCTGGTTTATTTGTTCCAGTGGTATGCTCTTTTTTGTTACTGGCAGAATGCTTCGAAGAGTATAGCTCAATCCGTTTGGAAAACAACTCCGAACCAAAACAGAAATTTGTATGAAGAAGCGGTTGGCTGGACAGGTCTCGTAAACGGATGGTATAATGTCGTTACTTTTCTATCTGCCTTTGCACTCGTCGGACTGGCTAGAAAATACAGCCCGAAAATGGTTCATTTTATCTGCCTGCTGATGGCTGGCACAGGTTTGGTTATTTTTCCGCATATTGAAAACAGATACCTGTTATTCGCACCCATGACCGGATTCGGTATCGCCTGGGCCAGCATGATGGGAGTACCTTACCTGATGGTAGTGGGTCATATCCCCAAGGAAAGATATGGCGTATACATGGGTATCATCAACATGATGATCGTCATTCCCATGATCTTACAAAATCTGACATTTGGATTTGTACTGAAAAATATTTTAAATAATGACCCGGGCAGGGCCATTTCATTTGCCGGTGTGTTTTTATTCATAGCGGCTTCTGCAACCCTGCTGATAAAATCTGTTAAAGCAGACCCTGAAATGGAAATTCCTTTGCCCGTGGGCCACTGACGATACAATGGATTCAAAATCATATATCGCATGTACAATTATGCACTTTATCAGAATATCAACAGCCTTTTAAAAAATGAAACTGATTTTGCAGGATCAGATAATTTATTTTACTCCAGGTTTCTGGCAAATGCATCAAATATTTTATCTCTGTACAATTCTTTGTATCAAAATCATCCGGCGGGCAAAGAAGTTTTTAACAGGCTGGTGCAAACCATTGTAAAGGGATATAAAGGCAGACGTTCGGTACTAAGGGAAAGAGATGTTCATAAATCAGAAGAAGACCACTGGTTCCTTTCAAATGACCTGGCGGGTATGAGCTTATATGTTGACAGATTTTGCGGTGATATAGCAAACCTGACAACCAAACTGGATTATTTGAAAAAACTGGGCATCAATTTTCTTCACCTGATGCCCATATTTGAGAGCCCCAAAGATGAAAGTGATGGAGGTTATGCTGTAAGTAATTTCCGAAAAATAGATGACCGGTTCGGAACGCTGTACGACTTACACCTACTGCAGGAATTAATGCGTCGAAGCAACATGTACCTGATGATGGACATCGTTCTCAACCACACTTCCAGGAAACATGAATGGGCGAAAAAAGCCAGAGAAGGCAATAAAGACTACCAGGACTATTTTTATTTTTTTGATAACAGAACAATACCGGATGAATACGATCGTGCGATGCCCGAAATATTTCCTGAATCGGCTCCCGGTAATTTTACTTATGTTCCGGAATGTGAGAAATGGGTGATGACTGTATTTCATAACTATCAGTGGGACCTGAATTATTCTAACCCGATCGTGTTTGTAGAAATGTTGGATAATATCTTTTTTTATGCCAATCTGGGTATAGATCTGTTGCGTATAGACGCGCCGGCCTTTATTTGGAAGCAGCCGGGAACAACATGCCAGAATTTGCCTCAGGCGCATACACTGCTTCAGTTAATAAAACAGTGTGTCCAGGTCGCAACACCCGGCATGGCCATATTGGGCGAAGCGATCGTGGCCCCAGGAGAAATTATGAAATATTTTGGCACGGGCAGATATACGGCGGAAGAATGCGATTTTGCCTATAATGCGACGCAAATGGCTTTGCAATGGGATGCGCTGGCTACAGGGGATATACGCGTTATGATGGCTGCCCAGCGTGAAATATCAGGAAAGCCTTTCGGAACCTCCTGGATTACCTACACCAGAAGCCATGATGATATCGGATTGGGGTATGAGGATTATATGATCGAAGAACCGGGATGGAATGCCTTTGGACACAGAAATTTTCTGAAAGATTATTATGCCGGAGTCTTTCCCGGCTCACCAGCATCAGGTGCTTTATTTTCCGCTAATCCAAAAACGGGCGATGCCCGCATCAGTGGAACACTCGCATCGTTGTGCGGCCTTGAAAAAGCATTGAATAAAGAAGATCAAAATGCGGTTTCCCAATCAATAAGTAAAATATTGATGATGCAGGCGCTGAGTTTTTTTATCGGCGGAATGCCCATGTTATTTTATGGCGATGAGTTAGGTTATACAAACGATTATTCATATCTGGAAGACCCGGGAAAAAGCTACGACAACCGTTGGATGCACCGTCCTGTTATGGACTGGGATAGAATACAGCAAATAGATATCAGGGGTACCACAGAAGAGAGAATTTTTTCCGGCACTCAGAAACTATTACAGATACGCAGGAGATTGCCGGCACTGGCTGATCTTGGTAACCTGATCTGGCTGACTCCACAGAGTAATCACGTAGCGTCCTTTATGAGAATCAGACAGGAGCAAAAATTATACGGGTTATTTAATTTTTCAAAAGAGAAAGTTTTTATCAGCTGGTATATATTTAAAGAGCATGGTATCCCGCCAAAACAATTGTTTGATCACTGGAATCGGATTCATTATGAAGTAGGAGCAGACCAGGAATATCTGACGCTTGATCCTTATACATTTTGCCTGATGGAGGCGGAATAGTTCGCCCATATCGAACGAAAAATCAATGCAGGCCATTCTTCACACTGATTAAATGATTAATTTACCCGGATATGTGGAAGTGGATAATAAATAATAAAATCATTTTAGCAGGGACAATCCTGGGAGCTATCGCAGGCTATGTTTATTATCGTCTGGTCGGTTGTCCGGGCGGTACTTGCCTGATCAGTTCTAAACCCGTGAACAGCACCGTATATTTTGCCTTGATGGGAACGATTCTTTTCAGCTTGTTTAAGAAGGAAACAGGCAGTGAACGAAACGATAAAAGATGATTATTAGGAATTGTTTACTTACTGTTTTGTTGCTACTTGTATTTGAATGGCCCTTGATCGCCCAGAATGACTGGACAATACTGAAAGAGAAGGATGGAATCAGGATAAGCAGCCGGCATTCACCCGCTTCGCCGTTCAATGATATCCGGGTAGAACTTGACCTTACCGGAAATATTGATCAATTGGAAGCGATCCTGATGGATGTGAGCAAGTATAAAGAATGGAGTTATGCTACAAAGGTTTCAAGGCTGGTTAAATCCCTGGGACCAGGAAAACTAATCTATTACACGGAGATAGAAGTTCCATGGCCTGCAACAAACAGGTTCTTCTATGCAAATTTTGAATTAAGGAAAAATCCGACTGAAAGGTCGATGCATATAATAGCAGTAAATATCCCCGACTACCAACCTGTTCCCAAAGACCTGGTGCAGGTCCCGCTGACCAGAGGAACCTGGAATATCACAACCATTACAAATAAATCTATTCATGTTGACTATATACTGGAAATGAATCCGGGCGGTTCACTACCTGTTTGGGTCCTGAATTTATTTTCTACAAAGGGACCGATGGAATCTTTTGAAAACATAAAGAAAAAAATGAGCGATTTAAATCCATAGTTTCAACAATTTTTCATGAAACCAAATATTGTGCGGACTTTATTGCTTGCGTCGTTTTTATTATCTGCGCAGTTAATGGGTTTTGCCCAGACAGTTGCCAAATTACGCGTCCTGGTACTCACGGATATTGAAGCTGATCCGGATGACACGGAGTCGATGATCCGCTTTCTTACTTATTGCAATCAATGGGATGTGGAAGGATTGATTGCTACTACCTCTATACACCAGAAAACCAGAGTGGCTCCCGAAAGTATCGTCAAAGTATTGCAGGCATACAAACTAGTGCAACCTAATTTATTAAAACACGAGACAGGGTACCCGGATTACGAGTCTTTACTAAGTAAGGTAAAAAAGGGCTTGCCGGAATACGGAATGCAGGCAGTGGGAGAAGGCCACGATTCAGAAGGGTCAGAATGGATTATAAAAGTGCTGGAGAAAGATGATCCGCGCCCCGTCTGGATTCCTGTTTGGGGAGGTGTCAATACGCTGGCGCAGGCCATTTGGAAATTAAAGAATACGAAAAGCAAACAGGAGGCTGAAAAACTTTATCACAAGATCAGGATTTATACGATTTCAGACCAGGATGATGCAGGACCATGGATACGCAAATCATTTCCCGAAATATTTTATATATGCAGTCCGGGCTATTCCTATGGAAGGGCAACCTGGCTGGGAATGTCTTTTGGATTTCCGGGTTCAAATATATTGGTTGTGAGTAATGAGTGGCTCGCGAAAAATATTCAACAGGGTCACGGTCCCCTGGGTGCAGCATATCCGGATGTTGCCTATGGCATGGAGGGAGACACACCAGCTTTCCTTTCTTTGATCTCTAATGGTCTGAATAATCCCGAACATCCAAATTACGGTGGCTGGGGAGGAAGATATGAGTATTATTTACCGGCCCTGGATACCTCAGCTTCCATGTTCCCCAGAAGACCCAACTGGCCGGTTGATTTAGCAGAAACAAGGCCTCTATGGACAAATGCTGAAGATTCCGTTACATCTGCAATAGATAAAAAGGGTTATAAGAGTATTCAGGCAACCATCTGGCGATGGAGGGAGGACTTTCAAAATGATTTTGCCGCAAGAATTGAGTGGACCACAAAAGAATACAACCAGGCCAACCATCCACCTGTTCCTGTGGTGGCTAATGGAGATCATATGACCGTGACATCAGGTGAATTATTTCATTTAAGTGCCAATGGCACAACAGATCCCGATGGTGATTCCATGAGTTATTTATGGTTTCAATATCCGGAAGCAGGAACTTACAAAGGATTTGTCAATTTCTCGCCTTATGCCAGGAATTTATATGATTTGCCGGTTACAGCGCCTGTTGTTGATCACGAAGTCACAATACATTTTATTTTAAAAGTGACAGACAAAGGGTCACCTCCTTTAACGAGATACAAACGGGTGATCGTAACTGTTAAACCGAAATAATCAATCACTGATTAATATCCATCGCAACGAAGAATGAATTAATTTTAATTTAATGAACATATGAAAAAAAATTCACCATTGATGCGATCAGCTTCCTTTGCTTGGTTGATTTGTCTTGCTTCTTTCACACAGGCTCAAAAATTATTATATACTGCTCCCCTGGGCGTGGAGGCTTATACTTTCCGGAAAAGTTTCCCGGTAGATGTAGCCACGACACTGGACACAATCCGTTTGATGGGATTTACCGAAATAGAAGGCGGAGGTGGTAAGATGCCGCCTGAAGAGTTTAAAAAATTATGTGATGCAAAAGGTATCAGTATACCGTCGATGGGAGTCAGCTATGAGTTTCTGAATAAATATCCGGATTCGCTGGCTTCAATGGCAAGACAGCTTGGAGCTACTTATGTGATGTGCGCATGGATACCGCACAAAAATAATGTGCTCACTTATGAAGATGCCGTAAAGGCAGTAAATGATTTTAACAGGATCGGAGAATATCTGAAAGGACGTGGAATCATATTTTGTTATCATGCCCATGGGTATGAATTTCAGCCTTATGAAAACGGAACTTTGCTCGACTATATAATAAAAAATAGTAACCCGCAATATGTGTCATTTGAAATGGATATTTTCTGGATACAGTTCGGCGGGGGCGATCCGGTTGCACTGCTAAAAAAATATGGCGACCGCTGGAAGCTGATGCACTTAAAAGATATGCGAAAGGGAACGAAGAAGGATCTCACCGGACTGACCGGACCGGAAAATGATGTGCCGCTCGGCACAGGCGAAATAGACATACCGGCCATTCTGAAAGAAGCAAATAAGATCGGAATAAAACATTTCTTTATTGAAGACGAAAGTAATTTTGTGAACGCACAGGTTCCGCAAAGTATTGCTTACCTCAAATCTCTGACCTATTAAAATGTGATTGATCCCGCAGAAGGCGGGAATGGCTGACCGAAAAAGCTTTACGCGTTACGCTTTACGCTTTAAGCTTGTACAACGTGCCGGTAAAACCCTTCAATAATATATGTTCCGACGGTTGCACCGCCGTCCTGTTTGCCGATGGAATCATCCTGGTAATAGGCTGCCCGCCCATGTTGCGCCTTCATTTTTGTTGAAGCCTCCAGACCTTTCAAAGACGCCTCTCTGGCTGCTGAAATACTTTTAACCAACGTTTCGCTCACCGATAAGCGTAGGGCTTCCGCTGCAGGAAATAAAGTATCTATGATGGTTTTGTTTCCCGGAACGGATTTTCCTCTTTCCATGATGGATCTGACAAAGGCCTCAAAAAAAACAGCTAACTCTTCCGGACCGATTTCTTCAAAGCTTTCGATAGATTTTCCTCCTTTCATAAACCCTGTTGCAACAAGCGTCCCCATGGTAGAGGGTGAGGTTTTCGCAATGACCATCCCCAAACGGGTGAGTAATTTTCCGGGAATCTTTTCTTCCGATTTATCTGCTTCTTGATCAGCTGCTGCAAATGCTTTGGTCATGGTGAATCCCAGATCGCCGTCGCCCATCACACTGTCCAGGTCCATCAATTTTTCCTGGTTAGAATCTATGACGTTTTTAATCTGATGGATGATCGATTGAATATCTTTTATTCTTAATTTCTCCATCGTATGATTATTAGAGTTGAAACTGTGTAAAAAATGGAGTATTGGCCGGTTTGGATAAAAGCCTCTTTAATTCTCCATCCAGTTTTAACAGAGAGATGGAGGCGCCTGCCATTTCCATGCTAGTAGCGAATTCTCCCACATACGTATTGAAAACAGAAATGCCTTTTGCCTTTAATATTTCATGCAGTTTCCTGGCCATGATATAGAGTTCTTCCTTGGGCGTTGCGCCGAGCCCGTTTAATAAAACGGATACCTCGTCTCCTTTTTCATAGGGTAGGTCTGCAAGGATTTTATCTGACATCTGTTGTACGATTTCATCTGCTTTTTGAAGAGCGCCTCTGCGAATACCGGGTTCGCCATGAATACCCATCCCGATTTCCATTTCATTATCTCCTATGGAAAAAGAAGCCTTGCCGGCTTCCGGTACGATACAGGCTGTTAATGCGACACCCATAGTTCGTACACTCGCACAGGTTTTTTCAGCGATCCTTTTTACCTCATCCAGCGATGCCAGTTCACTTGCCAGTGCACCCGCAATTTTAAATGCATAAAAAATACCGGCGACACCTCTTCGTTTTCCTTCTTCACCTTTCGGGGCAGAAGCCACGTCTTCACCGGCGATTACCTGCTCAACTTTTATCCCTTCCATATCTGCCATCTCTGCGGCCATGTCAAAGTTCATAATATCCCCGCCATAGTTTCCATAGATATACAACACGCCCGCTCCCTGGTCGATGGTTTTTGTTACTTCCAGCATCTGATCTGAACTGGGCGACTGGAAAACACCACCCACCGCACATCCATCCAGCATACCATCACCCACATAACCCAGAAAAAGGGGCAGATGGCCGGATCCACCGCCCGTAGCGAGTCCGACTTTGTTTTTTTTCTCTCTGTTTGTTTTTACAATACATCGCAGATTACCGTCGACCGTTGTTAACTGATCCGGATGCGCAATTAATATTCCCTGCAGCATCTCGTCCACAAAATGCACCGGATCATTCATTATTTTTTTCATCTTGATCAATTTATTTTTTAATGAAGGGAGATAGTCGTCAATATTGTTTCGCTATAATGATAAGAGAAAGTCCAAGTAAATAAAGTATGAACATAATGACCAGCCATTTATTGACTGAACTGGGTGCGAGTTTGAATTCTTTCCAAACCAGCACGCCCCAAAGAACGGCTACCATCGTTGCGCCCTGACCCAAACCGTAGGAGATAGCCGTTCCGGCTTTATCGGCAGCTAAGGTCATCAGTGAAAATCCCAGGCACCAGATCAGCCCGCCCAGAATCCCAACCAGGTGGTCCTTGCGTGTGCCATTCCTGAAATAATCTTTTCCTGCAATAACGGGTCCCGTTAAGGGCCTCCGCATCAGGTAGTAATTCCACAAAAAGGAAGACGCCAGTAAACCAATTGAAAAGAAAACAATCGCTGTATAAGGTGTGAGCTTCCCGGCTTCCGGAACAACAAGGGTCGATGAAATTGAATTGACAAGCAATGGATAAAAAAATCCCATAAATATCCCTGTCAATATGGAAAGGACAATTCCTTTCGTAATGGATTTTTTTCCTTCCGAAGGGATCTTACTGTACGCCATCCCGTCCAGGATAATAGCCATCACAATGCAGGTCAGCCCGGTAAACAGAATCCAGGGATTTCCGAGCGGTTTACTGATATATCCTGAAATCACCCCCAGAACCAGTGCCAGCCCTACGCCAATAGGGAAAGCGATAGCCATTCCAGCTATATCAATAACAGTAACCAATAACACATTCGACAAATTGAAAATAGTTCCTGCAAGGAACGCATAACCCAGGTTTTTGGAATCTGCCTGCGAAAGATCTTCCAGAAACGGACGCCCCCCGGAACCATGACTTCCAAGCGTAAATGCCAGGAGTAGTGAAAAAATCAAAACGCCCAGAGAATAGTCCCAGTAATAAAGCTGAAAAAACCAGTTCTTTCCGGTAAGCTTCATGGTATTTGCCCAGGAGCCCCAGCAGATCATGGTTATAAGACATAAGATGACCGCAGTGGGATAGGACTCAATAATGACCATATGACTGAAGCATTCGTTTAACTAAAACTAGTTTATAAAGCGAAGCGCATGATTATCCGACGAAATAAAATTTCATATGAAGTAGTAATGATGTAGTAAAAAGAATAACCCTTTGGCAAATTACTCACAAAGGCAGAATATAACGGTCTGACCTCCAGAGATTTTGCAAATAGGTACGGGTTCTGAAGGACATCGGAATAATAGATCTTCTTAAATCTTTACCCGGAGGATTTACGTATATATCTTAAACTATGCGGTATAAATTCACTCATGGTATCTCAATCGTTTGTCTGTTGATGGCTTGCAATCATGAAAAAGGACAAATTATAAGCGGGATTTATGTTGACAGTCTCTTGTCTCATTATCAGGCGCCCGCATTCGCCCGTTCAAATGATTCCTCGATTCAATTCTGGAGAAACCGGATTGACCCAAAACTTCCCGGGCTTGTAAGTGAAACAAAATATGCGGGTACTCTGTCCCTGCGGTTTCATCTCTTCGGAGATATTCAGGACATAAAAAAAGCTGACAGCATAATCCGTAAGCTGGATTCCGATTTCAATCACAAAGAAGCCCAGGCAGATCTCACACTGGTGAATTATTCAATCCTGCAGCACCGTTTTAAGGAAGCAGATGCATGGCTGGAAAAAGCCAAACAAAACGGACTTAAAAAATATGACCAGCTTAGTTCTTCTTTTGATGTTGATTTTGAACTGGGAAGAAACTTCAATGCAGCGAACGAATTAAGGGCATTAAGGTCTTCCGGCGACTATGGTTATTTTTTTCGCCGTTCAAAAATGGATCACCTGAATGGATTGCTGGACAGCTCTATCCACGCCATGATGGAAGCGGCAAGACAGGAAGAAAACAGTCCTTATCTGTTACAGGTTGCATTATCCAATGCTGCAGATTTATATATTCATGCGGGTAACCTGAACCAGGCGGCAGATCTTTATAAGAAATGTCTGGCCATGAACACCGCTGATTTTCATAGCCTGACGGGATTGGGTTGGATTGCACTTGTGCACGACAAAAACGATTCTTTGGCGAAAAGAATATTTGCATTTGTAAGAAGCAAAAATAAACTGCCTGATCCGCTGTTTAAACTAACACAAGTGGCGCAGATGAGCGGAGATAGTTTACAGGAAATAAAATGGGCCCATGCGTTTGAGTCGGAAGTCACGGAACCTGTTTATGGCAATATGTATAATAAATACATGATCGAATTATATACCGGCATATTAAATGATCCGTCCAGGGCAGAAGAAATTTCAAAGGGCGAATTGGAAAACCGGGCAACAGCTCAGACCTATGCATGGTATGCCTGGAGTTTGTTTTCCAATAATAAAAAGAAGGAAGCCTATGATCAGTTTGAGAAAAATGTTTCAGGTCGTCCCCTCGAAGGATTGGAATTATACTGGATGGGTAAATTGATGAGGGGTATGAATAAGGAATATAATGCCCAGGCTTTTTTCAAAGCTGCCTACATCAATAAATATGATCTCAGCCCGGCGATCCTGCAGGATCTGGAAAAACAATTAGATTAATAACCGCTGAACGGTCCAGACAGCTGATATGATAACAATAACGGCCGATGCCGGTATAACGATGAGTCGTCTATAGTAAGATTTGTTTCCGAACCATTTCCCCAGCAAAAAATAGGCAGACAGGATAATCGTCAGCTGACCCAGCTCCACGCCAATATTAAACATGACAAGGGACAACAGGTAAGCGTTCTGCGGTAATCCGAGTTTTCCCAGCGCACCGGCGAACCCCATACCATGAACCAGTCCAAATAAAAATACGATTCCAATACGTGAGGCTTTTAACCGGGGTGAAAAAATATTTTCGACTGATACATAGAGGATGGATAAAGCAATCAGAGGTTCCACAATATTGGCCGGTGGACTGATGATATGATACATGGCCAGTCCCAGCGTAATGGAATGGGCAACCGTAAAGGCAGTTGCCTGCCATAATAAGGGCTTTAACTTCGGACTCAGCATAAACAGACTCAGGACAAACAGAATATGATCAAGGCCCAGCGGCAGAATATGGGTATAACCCAGCTTCAGATATACCCAGGCGGCATCTGTTACGGATAATTTATCCAACTCCTGTACGATGACATGCGCAAAAAAAACTCGTGACATATAAAAGAAGTAAAAATGAAAAAGTAAAAAGGTCAGAAGATTAAATCCTGACCTTTTCTAATTTTGAATTTGCACATACTTGCATTAAGCCTTAGCCTTTAGCCTTAGCCTTAAGCCTACCACGGACTTGCTTCATAAGGAAATGAAGTCAAAAATGTTTTATCATTTCCATTTACATGATCACTCGTAAGCCCCGGATTGGCCGAACCATCTGGTCCGCCAAAAACTAATGTCAATTCAACATCAATCACATCGTCGCTTAACGTTCTTCCGGTTAAAACCTGCGTGCCGTTATAGAAACTGGTGATCCCCTTTTGTAGATGCGTTTAAAACATCGGTTGACAACACACCGATGAATTGGTCAGAGGTCAAACCCAGCAGATTGGTTGTATAACCCGGATTCAGAGTCATGAGTGAAGTTTTCATGTCGTTCGTGAAGATTGATGGCATTTGACTGGGAGTGGTCATATTAAAACTGTCTTTTCCACTGGCCGGGATGAATACGGTATTGATCGCGGGCCTTCCGACCTGGTCGGCCTGATCGTAATAAACGGTCGGAGTGGGAGGAGGGTTATGATTGTTTGATTTCGAACAACCAACGACACCCATAGACAAAAGAATAGCGGCCGCAATAAATTTTACTACATTATGCTTTTCCATATTATTAATTTCTTAAGAGATGAATGAATATTTTGAAATCTGATTTCGATCAGGATTCTTTCTTTTTTGTGGTTAACCAGACATTTATTTTCCCTGTGCTGTTGAGCAGTTTTTTCGGAACTTCCACCACCACACTCATCACATTCGTCCCGGCGAATGCATCTTTACCCGGATTATTAAATCCGGTTGCCTTACCCGCTATGATTGCATGGTATTGGTCGAGGTCAAAAAAGAACGGATCATCTCTTGGGCCGGCGAAAACCATAATTCCTGAACCGGTTGTATAAGTTTCAGGAGAACCCGCACCGTACGCTGTCACCCCAACGGATCCGATCCTGTCTCCTTCCAGCTTGCTTCTGGCGCCGGTGATCGAAGGTTTAACCGGACCGTAAAAATTCATTTTGCCATCAGCGTAAATCGCCTGTATCACGAGATCCTCCACATTATCTCCGTTATTATCAATATTAATCTGGATTAATGTGTTGGGATCGAAAGCCGCCGCAGCCGTTGCAGACGGAGCAAGTAAACCCTGCGTGTTTGCCACAAACACCAGGTTGTTGGTATCTGTACCATTAAACACGTACAAATCAGTAATGTCAGTTGTTTGGTTTTTGACTGCCGGCGCATCAATATGATCGGAAGCCAGTAAAAAACCACCTACCGTAGTAGCGACCGCTACGAGGACGATCAATGCAAGTTTTTTTTGTTTCATATAAAGTTTATTTAGTGATTATTTGAAAGACCTACGAGATAAAGTCCCAGTCAGATTTTTGAATGCCGTATATTTTTTTATTCAGAGCGAAATATCTGCATGAAAAAATGAAAGTTTATAAAAGACGATATCAATGTCCTTTTATGAATTTTCATTCGTCATACAAGCATCTATTCATCTTAAAAAGAAAATCATGAAAGAGTATTTATTCCTGCTTCGGGGCGGAAAACCCGTGACTGACAAAACAGAGGCTGAAAAAAAAGCTGAAATACAAGCCTGGGGTGCCTATATGGGAAGTCTCGGTGAAAAGGGTCAATTTGTTGGCGGACTACCATTGGTTTCCGGTGGCATGGTCATAACACCTGAAGGTTTAAGATCCGAGCCGGTCAATTCAGGCAAAGAGGGTATTGTGGGTGGTTATCTGATCATTAAGGCTGAAAATCAGCAAAAAGCAGCTGATTTAGCCAAAGCCTGTCCGCATATTGCCAATGAAGGTAATATCGAAGTGAGGGAAATTGCGCCCATGCCTGCTATGTAAAGTAAGTCTTTCCGTGCCGCGGGTAACCCGCGGCACTTTTTATTGAAGCGATAAAAACTGCAAATCAGACCGGTATTTCAGTCACAAATTCTACGGCCCTGCCACTTAACTTGTTCTGTACAAGCGAACGAACATTTTCATAAATTTTCTGATCCAGTGTCAGCTTTCCGGATGCATACTGAAGATCTGTTTCGTCTTTTGTAAATTTTATGAACAGGATATGGCTGATCCGGCTGGTGGATGTGATCAAAAAGGTTCCGAGATTCATGGAAACTGCATCTCCCTCCTGGGTTGCAACGCCAATCTGGAAACTGCCATTGCTTTCAGAATGGGTATTCTTTTCGAATGCTTCAATCTTGCCATTGGAATCTGCCAGTGATTTAATACCGTCCAGTGCCCGGGTAACGATCTGCAGGAAATCTGCACCAAAGGCTGCTTTTAAGATATCGATGATGACTTCCTGGAGTTCGACAACATTCGCCTTTGCGGAAAATTGCTGTACTTCACCTCCTTCCATCGTCCAGCCAACTTTGGTGAGAATTTCGATATAGGCTTTATACCAGCCAATCACGTCTTTTTCGTCGGGCACTTTGCTTTTGGCTCCTAATTGTGCCAGCAATGTCGATTCGAGAATGTCGGCCCGGTTCTCTGCACTTAATCCCGAAACAAAAGAAATGAGGCTCTTGTCAACTATCATGGCCTGGTCTTTTCCGTCCTGTACGGGCAAAGGGGCCGCCTGGCCCGGTGTTGCTGTAACCACTGTGGATCCCAGGGCTGGCGAACGTTTGAAGGATGGAGAAGCGGGTGGTTGCAATGGCTTGAAATCAGAATGTAGCAGGGGTGTCATTCCATCCGGGAAAGAAATGTCAAGATCGTCCAGGTAGTTTTTAATAAGGGTAGTTTGTAGCATTTCGTAAATGATTTTAGCAGTTTTGATTTTTTTATATGGCGTTTTGGAAATTGCGTGTTGCATATCGATACATACTTTGTCTTTATCCGGGAATTTTCGGATCAGCAATTTCCAATTGTTTGATTATAAATATTTCTAAGCTTTACCTTTCGGTCATTCTTTTTTGCCTATCGGTATTTTTTCTTGTTATTATCTGAACTATATTTTAGCATGGCTTCTCACGATCGGCGGGAATCAGGGAATAAAAGGCAGTCCGGCTTCTTCTAAAGGCGAATCCCGGACTGGCAACCGTTTCGGCTGTACAATTATTTATACAAGTGATTATCTTTAGTAGTTAATCAATTCGTCGAAAACCCGTAGGATGACCATGTTCAGGTTTTTATTATGTGTTCTATTTTCATTTTCTACGCAGATCATGAGCAGTTCCCTCATGGCCCAGGATTTGGATGAAACGAATTTTGTCAGGTATACCCGGTTGCAGGGTTTGTCAAATAATTATATTTCCGGAATTGTTCAGGATTCTGATGGTTATATCTGGGTTGCCACACATAAAGGACTAAACCGGTTTGATGGAAATAATTTCATGTCCATTTTCAAAAGCTCCCGGCGCTCACCCTTGCCGGATAATCTGGTAAAATATTTACACGAACAGGCACCGGCAGAAATCCTGGGAGCAACACGCGCAGGCGCCTTCGCTTTTAAACCGTCAACAGGCGAATTCAAACAATTTATTGTTCCATGCGACTCTGCTATTTATTTCTGGACAAATAATGTGTTTGATCTTTCAAAAGACAGCGATGGGAATTATGTTGTGTCAACGAAAACCGGACTATATGTTTTTAATAATTCAGGAACGTTGATAAAAAGATATGATTATCATCTGCCGGCAGTCGTAGGCAAGGTTGAAATGATTTTCGGAGGTTGGGTGCACACTTTACCAAACGGATACAGTTTTCAGCAAAATGGCATATATGGCAGCATGTATGATCCCAAAAAAAATGAAATCGATACTTTTTATATCAATAAAAGACAGTATCTCAAAAAACTCATGACGGATTCGTCGGGAGAAATCAGAATAACCTGCAGTGGCAAAAATGGCGAACTGTTTATATTAAACCTTGATGAGAAAACCATTGATATCGCAGATCTGCAAACTTCCCAAAGCATATCCAGCCCGATACCTGATTCTGTCATGAATGACCTGTATTGGACGAGCAAACTGGTCAGTATCAATGACAGCACTTTTATCATAACCTGCAGGAACAGTGGTTTCTATTTTTTGCATTACAATAAGAACAACAGACAGATAACATGTAATGGCAAAAAATATTTTGGAAAGGAATTATGCACATCCGTATTCATGGATAGGGAAGGTCGTCTCTGGGTGGGCACGGCAGACGGATTATACAAGCAGAACATGCACAATTCGTTTTTCTCCGTTACGGATCTTTCGCTCCAGTGCAGTAAGATGGTCGATCAGGAAATCAGGAGTCTGTATATTGAAAATAATTTTATTTACGCAGGACTGAAGAACGATGGGGGACTGCTGGTACTGAATAAGAAGACAGGAAACATTTTAAAACAACTTGATTTTACTCCCCATACACAATTCAGCAACACGATTTCAAATGTATTCCCTTATAACCGGGACACATTGTGGGTTGCAACTTCCCGGGGGATTTTGTGGGTGAATAAAAATAACTATCACTATGGCAGGCTGAAAACAACCCCTGAGATGAATTGGATTCAAAACATCAATTCGCGTTGTTTCTTTCAGGATACAAAGAAAAATATATGGATTTCTTTTTCAACATTGAACAGCCTCCTGCGGTATGACCGGATCACCCGGACTTTTACTGACATTTCTCTGTCCAATCCCCTCTTAAAACTAACCTATGTATTTAGCATGGCTGAAGATTTACAGGGGAATATATGGCTGGCGGGTGATGGATTGTGCCGTTGGAATACAAGAAAACAATTCGTCGATACGCTGATTCCTTATCCGAAAGTAAGCCGCCTGCTGCTGAATTATATGTATATTCTTGACAGGGACGATAAAAATAACTTGTGGCTCTCGTCCTTCGACAATGAAATCATTCAGTACAACTGTTCTGACAATACCATGTATCTGCGTCAGCCTGAGAATAATATCGTAGACGGAAATACAGTCACCAGTTCTCCTATTATCAATGATAATATCTGGATGGGGACCGATAACGGTATTTCTGCTTTCAACATCCGGAATTATTCCGTCAAACAATTCACCTATGCAGACGGACTCCCTTCTGTAAATATTACAACGACCGGCCGGGGTAGTTTTTATGACCGGGAAGCAAACCGGTTTTATATTGGAGCCAAACACCGGCTGATTTCATTCACCCCTGATATTTCCCTGTCACATAAATCAACCCCCCGGCTTTTCATTGAAAAAATCAGTACCCGCGATTCGGTTTTTTCTATATCAGGCAACGACCTCCGGCTGACGTATAATGAGAATAATTTATCCATTGTCTTAAATACCATTAATTATACTGATCCGGAAGAAGACCGCTTTGCATGGCGCTCACTCGACAATGGCGATACGGCCTGGAACGATCTGTACACCCAAAAATCAATCACGCTGACCAATCTGCCTGTTGGAAATAATTCGATCCAGTTAAAATTATATTCAGCCAATAATCACTGGCCCCAGCAGGTAAAGTCAATCAATATATTTATAAGACCTCCATTTTGGAAAGCAACCTGGTTTATCGTTTTTCTGGCAGTGGCGATTGCTGCATTGATCATATTGATTTACAAGAACCGGGTATACCAGATCAGGAAAAAAGAAAGAGAAAATTCAAGGGTACAACAATTAATTGTAGAGGAATACAAAAACCAGTTTGAGCTGCAGCAAATCAGTAATTATTTTTCATCCTGCATTTCGGGAATCAATAATGTAGATGATGTATTATGGGACGTGTCAAAAAACCTGATCGGTCGTATGCATTATGAGGATTGTATCATATATATGTGGAACAAGGATAAGACCAAAATGAAACAAAGGGCTGCTCATGGCCCGAAAGGCAATCCAAAAACGATCGAGGCGCAAAGTTTTGATGTGGAACCCGGACAGGGTATTGTCGGTCATGTGATGCTGACCCGGGAACCCTTGCTGGTGGCCGATACGAGGCATGATCACCGGTACCGGGTGGATGATATGAACCGCCTGAGCGAACTATGTGTCCCCATTATTCATGATGATGAATTAATTGGGATTATTGATTCAGAACACCCGGTTGAAAATCATTTTAAGGAAAGGGATGTTAAAATATTGACGACAATAGCAACCCTGGTTGGAAATAGAATTATACAGATTGAATCTGAACAGTCACTGGCAAAAAAACAAAAAGAACTGGCCAATATCAACCAGCAGCTGGCAGAGGCCCAATTATCAGCATTGCAGACCCAGATGAACCCTCATTTTATTTTTAACTCATTGAACAGTATAAAAGGAATGATCCTGGCCAACGAGCAGCAGAAGGCCTCCAGGTATCTGAGTAAGTTTGCGCAGATGATCCGCGTAACCCTGAATCAGTCAAAAGAGATATTCACTACGTTATATGAAAACCTGCAACATCTCGAAAATTACCTGTTAATGGAGAAGCTTCGGTTTGACGACTCATTTTCATACAAAATCACGGTGGATGACTGCCTGGACAAAGAGGAAACGCTGATTCCCACATTGATGATACAACCTTTGGCGGAAAATGCGATCTGGCACGGTCTGTTGTTAAAAGAGGGAGAAAAAAAATTACTGATCAGTTTTTCTCAACGTGAGGAAACGATATACTGCCGGATAGAAGACAATGGGATCGGCATCAGGCATTCTGAAGAACTTAAAAGAGTCAATAATCCCTCACATCAGTCTGTTGGCCTGAGCAACCTGCGTCACCGCATTAAAATAATGAACGAGAAATATGATATCGGTTGCAATCTGGAGATCAGCGATCTGGGAGGTGACGAAGAAAAATCAGGAACATCTGCTTTATTATACTTTAATATCATAAACAAATAAACCAAATCAAAAACATGAAAGCAATACTGGTAGACGACGAACCGGATGGAATAAAAACCCTTAAAAAATTACTGGAGCTGAATTGCCCGGAAGTAGAAATTGTTGCCTCTTGTGGCAATGCGCTTTTTGCCAGGCAAAAACTGGAAGAATTAAAACCCGACCTGGTATTTCTGGATATCCGTATGCCGGGAATGAGTGGTTTGGATATGTTGGCAGAATTACCCGAAAAAGATTTTGAAGTTATTTTTGTTACCGCCCACAATGAGTATCTCCTGCAGGCCCTGCAATTTAGCGCGGTCGATTACCTGATGAAACCGGTAGATGAAGACCGCCTTACAGAAGCGGTTCAGAGAGTGAAGAAAAGACTGCTGCACGAGCGGGCGCCCGGTCATACAGATGCCCTGCTGCATAATATTAACAAAGCCGGATTTCCTTTGGAAATGCGGCTCGTACTGCCCACATTAAAAGGTTTTACGATTGTAAAGCTGGAGGAAATTGTCTATTGCGAAGCCCAGCGGAGTTATACCATATTTCGTCTCGTCAATAATAAAACCATCATGATATCCCGGCCATTATTCGACTATGAAGGAATACTGGCGGGTACCACTTTCTTAAGGATCCACAAATCTTTCCTGATCAATCTGCTGCATATCAAAGAATATCTGCGTGGGGAAGGTGGTACAGTCGTTATGTCCAATGGAATGGAAATTGAAGTCAGTCGCCGGAAAAAAGAATTATTCCTGACAAAGGTGAAGGAGCATTTTAAATATTAAAAAAAAGCCGCCTCAAAATATTCTTTTGGACGGGCTCTTTGGAGGATAAGGATTAACGGAAAATTTTATTTTTTGCTGTTCATTTTATATCCCATCTCTTTGAAAAAATCCAGAAAGGCTTCTGATAATGCATCCGTGAAAACGCTCCTCTGCTTTGCCGATTTTGGAAAAATTCGCTGAAATAATATCTTCATTTTTTTCATTGGGTACGATTCGGCTGCAAGTACGCAGAAAAATAAATGCCGTGTACCCGGTTTTCACCATACGGCTACTCTCAATTCATCAATGGTGGTGGTGATCTTTTGAAAGGCTAAGGCTTAAGGTTAAGGCTAAGGCGAAAGGCCAGGGCTCAACCGTCAACCGTCAGCCGTCAACCATCATCCATCAACCATCAACCATCAACCGTAATCAAATAAAACCAGTAGGCAAATAAATGATACCGTACATGAATTCATAACCACCGATGGAAGGTTGTAGCTTATGTCTTATTGATTTGCATAATACTTTTATCTCTTGTCTGAGATATTCATAAACGTTCTCATGGTATAAAACAGGAGCAGGTGATGGAACCGGAAACAGCGAAAGTCAGCATCCGGTTCTCTTTTTAAAAACTCAACCGGAGGATAATTCAGAAGAACAACCAAAAGTCGAATCGTATGCCAACCCTTACATTAACCGACAACCCTTCCATCCATTTGGTCAGAGACAGCGTGGTTGCCCGACGAATAGAATCAATAGATCTTCTGAGAGGCATCGTAATGATCATCATGGCACTTGATCATGTTCGCCATTTCTTTCATCAGCCGGCTTATTTCTATGAACCAACCGATCTGGATCATACGACGATATCCTTATTTTTTACAAGGTGGATCACCCATTTTTGCGCTCCCGTTTTCGTTTTTCTTGCAGGTGTTTCTGCTTACCTGTACGGCGTTCGGAAAACAAAGAAGGAAATATCAGAGTATCTTTTTTCCCGTGGATTGTGGCTGATATTCGTTGAACTCTTTATTATCGGTCTGGGACAGACTTTCAACCCAACATATCCTTATTTTAATTTACAGGTTATTTGGGCGATCGGTATCAGCATGATTGCGTTGTCTGCCATGATTTATTTAAACAGGACTGTCATGCTCCTGATCTCTGTTCTACTCATTACCGCCCATAATCTGCTGGATCATGTTCATGTGCAGGGTACCGGTGGGCTGGCGTTTCTTTGGTCCGTATTGCACGAACCTTCAGTTTTTCAATTTGGACGGTTTCATATATATGTCATGTACCCGGTCCTTCCCTGGATCGGGATACTTGCCATTGGTTATTACCTGGGAAGTTTGTTCAGCATGCACTATGATCCCGAAAAAAGAATGAAGGTTCTGATTTTATTGGGATTTGTATCGATGGAACTTTTCCTGTTTCTGCGAACACTGAATTTTTATGGTGATTCTGCATTTTGGATGAACCAGAAAACGGGCTCACTCACCTTGTTATCTTTTTTAAACGTTACAAAGTATCCGCCATCTTTGCTGTATATTTTGATGACACTGGGGCCCGCGCTGGCTTTTCTTGGCCTGGTCAACAGGCCTTTGAACCCCCTGGCTAGAAAAATTCTTGTATTCGGAAGAGTGCCATTCTTTTATTATGTGGTCCATATTTATGTTATACACCTGGCTGCCCTCATTGCCGCGCAAATATCCGGTTTTGGATGGTACAATATGATATTGTCGGACAGGGTAAACCGGGTACCTGAATTAAAGGGATTTGGTTACAATTTATTGACCGTTTACCTGATATGGATCCTCTTAATACTATTCCTTTATCCAATCTGCAAATGGTATTACAGGTACAAAAGGGCCCATCTGCCCGAACAAAAATGGTTAAGCTATATGTAATTTATCCATAGTATGTTTGTCCTAACATACTATGCTGTTTAATTCCTTTCCCTTTTTACTTTTTTTCCTGGGAGTAACCGTAGCATTTTACGCTATCAATCATACATGGCGATGGCTGTTGTTATTGGTTGCGAGTTGTTATTTCTACGCTTTCCTGATACCCGGTTATTTATTGATTCTTTTTTTGATCATCGGAATTGATTTTGCCGCCGGCCTGTTGATTGAAAAAAATGAAGGACACAGGCGCAGGTTTTTTTTAGGTCTGAGTATTGTAAGTAACCTGGCGGTTTTGTTCATTTTCAAATACCATAACTTTTTCGTTGAGAACCTGCGACTGATTTCAGCAGGTATTTTTTCAAATCCGATAATCATCAGCACCTGGAAATGGGCACTTCCGATTGGCCTCTCATTTCACACTTTCCAGGCCATGTCCTATACGATTGAAGTGTACCGTGGAAATCAAAAAGCTGAAAGGCATTTGGGAATATATGCCTTGTATGTGATGTTTTACCCTCAGCTGGTTGCGGGTCCGATAGAGCGCCCGCAAAACCTCATCCATCAGTTTTATGAAAAACACCCGGTGAAATTTGACGGAATCGTTGCCGGCTTAAAACTCATGTTGTGGGGATTTTTTATGAAAGTCGTCGTGGCTGACAGGCTGGGAATTTATGTGGACTATGTTTTCCGGGATGTCGCCTTTCATAGCCGGCTATCGTTAATTACAGCAGTCTTTTTTTACTCTTTTCAGATCTATTGTGATTTTGCGGGTTATTCCCTGATTGCGATTGGATCTGCCAGAGCGATGGGTTTTACATTATCGACGAATTTCAACAGGCCTTATTTGGCTCTTTCATTAAGGGATTTCTGGCAACGCTGGAATATTACCCTTTCCCGCTGGTTCAGGGATTACACATACTATCCTTTGGGTGGGAGCAGGGTGGTGCCGTTAAAGTACATTTTTAATGTAACCGTGGTATTTATTTTAAGTGGTTTATGGCATGGCGCAAACTGGACCTTTATTGTCTGGGGTCTCTTACATGGTTTCTATATTTTGGTTGGCCATCTTCGTAGGAGCCGGTTTCCAAAGTCTGTTTTTAATCCCTTCGTGGAAATCATTCTTACATTTCTTCTTGCGAGTTTTGCCTGGATATTTTTCCGTTCGCAAAACTTACAGGAAGCTTTTACAGTAATTAAAAGAATATTTAGTTCGAATACACCGCATGTAATTGATGGAGAATTTGATCAGCGTTCAGTGCTGGTTTATTCCCTGGCAGGTATCATGGCAATTATGATCACAGATGTGATGGCGGAATTCTTCCCATGGAAACAAACAATATTGCATAATCGAAGAGACTGGATCAGGTTAGCGGCCCCGGTCGGTCTGATTCTGATAATTATTTTATTTGGTGTTTTTGATGGAGGCCAGTTTATTTATTTTCAATTTTAAAACCGTATGAAAACAAAAGAATTCTTACGGAAGCTTTTTATTGTTGGGATCTCGCTTATTTTACTGGATAAAGGACTGGGCCTTGTCTTACAACATTATTATTTTAAAATCAGGCATGGAGAACTGGCCAGAACGACGTATGCGATCGATTCCTGTGTCGCTGAAACAGTTGTTCTGGGATCCTCCAGGGCCGTCCATCACTACGTATCGCCTGTTATCGCTGATATATTGAATACGTCCTGTTATAATGCAGGACAGGATAAGCAGCGTCTGATTTATTGTCTGGCGGTATTGAAAACAATGTACCGGAGGTACTCGCCAAAAGAAATTATTCTGGATCTCAATCCCACGGCTTTTGAAAAAAATGAAAATGGACTGGACGAGCTGGGCACCCTTCTTCCATATTATTCGTCACATCCTGAAATCAGGCCCATTTTGAATATGCGTAACCGGTTTGAGTGGGTAAAAGCGCGATCCAGCCTCTATTGTTATAATTCATTACCATTAAAAATTATTTTTAATAACTTTTCAAATCAGCGGGATGTAAAAGAAATGAATGGCTATGTGCCGCTGCTCGACAGAAAAGCACTTCTTCCGGATTCTGCCGGGAACCTGCCGGCCGCACAACCCATCGATGACAGGATCGTATCTACTTTTAAAAACCTGATTCAGCTGACGAAGGAGCATAATTCCACATTATACGTTGTTGTTTCCCCGATCTATTTTCGAATTCCAAAAGACCTGATGTCCTTGTCATGGGCTAAAACAATTTGTACGGAGAAAGGGATTTCCTTTCTGGATTACAGCCAGGATATCCGTTTTCTCGGGCACGGCCCGGAAATGTTTCTCGATGACGGACATCTCAACGATTCTTCTGCGAGACTTTTTTCTGCAATTATGGCGACGGACCTGAAAAAGATTAAAAAGTAACCTTACATCTAATAAGAACCTTGTCCGATTTCATCATTACATCAAAGAAATAGAAGATAAGATGGCCCAATCAATATAAGATGCTTTTTAAATTCCTTAAAAAAATATGGCTATATCTTTTGTTGTTTTGTTTTGCGGGTAGAAAACCCGAAAAATGTATAAAGCGGGCAAAAACTAACGAAACTGGTTAAAAGAAAAATGACCGCCAGTATCAGCAAAGCAATGCCCAGCCCACCCGTTACCGTATTTGTAAAATACAATGCGCCCATTATGACTCCAAGCAGGATGCGTGTGGTACGATCAATTGTTCCCATATTTTTTTTCATATTAAATTTTTGTAAGTGAAACAATAGAATAAAATTAAGTCTGCCTGAACGTATGAAGGATGACAAAAATCATGTTACAAGATGATATTCATTTTCAGACTCCGCCACACAGGCTTTCCATGAAATGTATCCGCCGGACAGGTTGGATACAGAGTCAAATCCAAGCTGTCTCAAAATTCTTTGGGCCAGATAACCCCTCAGTCCGGCCTCACAATAGATGCGGATATTTTTATCCGCAGGTATTTCCTTTAAACGCTGCCTGATTTCATCTAGGGGAATGTTGATAGCGCCTGGAATACAACCAGCCGAGAATTCATCCGGATTACGTACATCTATCAGCAGATCGCCGGCCTTTAACCCGGCTATTTTATCCCAGTAAAAAATCTTTAGTTTGTCAGATAAAATATTTTCTGCAACGAACCCGGTCATGTTCACGGGATCTTTTGCCGATGAATAAGGGGGAGCATATGCATGTTCAAATTCCGTCAGTTCATAAATGGTACTGCCCTGCTGAATATAGGAAGAAAGAATATCGATCCTTTTATCCACGCCTTCATAACCGGCTATCTGGGCGCCCAGCAGCCTTCCGTTATCCGGTGAAAAAGCAATCTGTATCGAAATCCGCGTAGAACCGGGAAAGTAGGAGGCATGCGATCCCGCATGATTGGTAGATACAATATGTGGGATGTTTGCTGCTGTTAAATGTTTGGATGCCATACCCGCCGTAGCGACGGTCATATCAAATACTTTTACAATCGCCGTGTTGATCGATCCGTGATACGAATGTGTATTACCCAGTACAATATTATTCGCACAGATCCGGCCCTGCTTGTTAGCCGGCCCGGCCAGGTAGCTGATCACGGACTTGCCACTGACTGAATTTTTAAATTCAATAGCATCCCCGACAGCATAGATGTCCGGATCTGAAGTCTGCAAAAATTCATTTACAACAATTCCCCGGGCATAGCCAATTTTTAAACCGGCTTTTTCAGCCAGACTGGTGTCTGGTCGGACCCCGATGGAAAGTAATACAATATCTGTCTTTAGTATTTCACCGTTTTTCAGAGTAACGGCTACCACATCGGCATCATTTGCAAATCCCATGGCGGTTGTATTCAACAGTAACTGAACCCCTTTAGAACGGATATGTTGTTGGGCCAGGGCGGCAACCGGGAAATCCAGGGGTGTCAGTACCTGATTGCTCATCTCCATGACGATAACCTGCAAACCCAGCTGATGAAAATTTTCAGCCATTTCAAGGCCGATAAAACCTGCGCCGATCACCACCGCTCTTTTTACATTATTTTGCGCTATGTAGTTTTTTATTAAATCGGTATCACGAACATTTCTGAGCGTGAAAATACCTTTGCTGTTTATACCGGGTAGTGGCGGGCGAACAGGTTCCGCTCCGGGAGACAAAACCAGTTTATCATAGGTTTCCGTGTAAACCTCTCCGGTTGACTGTTTAAAAGCTGTAACGATCCTGTTCTTCGGATCTATCTGTATAATTTCTGTCAGTGTTCTGACATCAATATTAAACCGTTTGTTAAATGCCGCAGCTGTCTGAACGAAGAGTTTATTCCGATCCCTGATGACATCACCGATATAATATGGCAGGCCGCAATTGGCATATGAAATATACGCCCCTCTTTCAAAAATAATGATCTCTGCGTGTTCATCCAGCCTTCTTAACCTTGCAGCAGTACTGGCTCCGCCTGCAACGCCTCCTATTAAAATGTATTTCATTTGACGATGTTTTCAGTGGGTATTTTAATAACTATCTCAAAATTACCAATGCACAGTCAGGAGAATGGTAACAAAAGTTACTTAAACACAAAAACCGACTTTTTATCTTGCACTTATATTAATGCGGTAACTAAGAAAAGATTCCATTTTTAAAAAGTATATAAACATGCTTATCTGCAGAAAATATTTTACATCGGTCATTGGCCTTTTTGTTTTTTTATTTTCCTGTACCAGCCGGGCACAGCAAACCGACCTGACAGTATCAGCATTTGAAAATGGGATTACACAAAATAATATTCAATTACTGGATGTTCGTACGGCTGCAGAATACCAGTCCGGTCATCTGAAAAATGCGCTCCTGGCAATAAGCAGTTGGTTTTAAAAAATGATTTGATATGCTAACAAAAAAAAATGATACCAAAGAGAATAAACGCGCAATATGGTTTAGCAGCATCCTGCGATGGTCCCTTGGTTTGTTGTTTATCGTCATGGGTTATATTCATTCAAAAGAGGAGGATGCCTGGGTGATCAGGCTGTTTGGACTGATTATTCTAATCACCGGTTTTATAAGACCCAGATGTTGCATCGACGACAATTGTAAAAATTAGTTCGCATAATATCGTAAACACATAGCAAATGAGTATTTTTCAACGATTATTCGGAGCCTCGGGAAAAACAGATCTAAAAAATATAATTGAACAGGGAGCCTTCCTGGTAGATGTAAGGACAACCGCCGAATTTGAACGCGGTCACGTGAAAGGTTCTGTCAATATTCCCCTGGATAAAATTCCAACGCAACTCGCTCAATTCAGAAGCAGAAAAAATATCATCGTTTTTTGCCTTAGCGGAGGAAGAAGCGGCCAGGCCAAATCCATCCTGGAAAGAAATGGGATTCAGGGTGTGATCAACGGAGGTACCTGGAGACATGTAAATCAATTTGTGAAATAATAAATACATTTCACATCCTTCACATCTCTATTTAATTCCATTCGAATAGATAAGATACTCAGCATGCTTTGCGGGTAGGATCGGATTGAGCGGAAATCCGGCAACAGAGGTAAACTTGAAAAGGGTGGTTGTTGTCCGGTAGAATAATGGGGTTAAAACACTAATTTTGGATGGAGTAATTGAAAAATCAACTCCACTCCGGAGTTTTATACTCTATGACAAATAAATCATTCTTTGATTCCATTTTCGAACATGCGCTGGTTAAAGAAATGCATCAATTCGGCGAAATCAGGTCTTTTACGGAAGGCGATATAATTATAGAGTACGGAAAATACATCCGCATGATGCCGCTTATCATCAGCGGAACGGTCAAAGTATTACGCTTGGATGAAAATGGGAAGGAAATACTATTGTATTATTTATCCAGTAACGAAAGTTGCTCCATGGCATACAGCTGCTGCGTTGAAGCAAAAAAAAGTGAAGTAAAGGCCATCGCGGAAGATGATGTCGAACTTCTGGCCATACCCCTTGATAAACTGGATGAATGGCTTTGCAAGTATCCCGGTTGGAAGAATTACATCATGCGAAGTTTTAACGAGCGATTTTTGGAACTGCTGAAATCCATTGAAACCATTGCATTTCATAAACTGGATGAACGACTGATTTCCTACCTAAAAGAAAAACAACGACTTTCAGGCTCCAGTATTATAAAGACATCCCATTATATGATTGCGGATGAACTGGCTACATCCCGGGTAGTAATTTCCAGATTATTAAAGCAATTAGAAAATGAAAAAAAAATAATTTTATATCGAAATGAAATTAAATTGATGCGTGAATTTGATTAAATTTTAATTGAATTTTAATTATACTCCATGTAAGTTTGGCGAAAGTGACTTTTTATGCCAAACTGGAATATCACACCCGCGGATAAATGTTGGTATCTTAATTATATCTGTGATTTTCAAATCTTTTGAAACGAAGGTTCTTCACACGAATTAATGCTAAACTTTGGTTATTAATCTGATATGGAAATGACATATTGTGAAAAATGGTCATTTTGTTAGTAGCTTTGACTTTTTAGGAACCAGTTAATGAATAGATATAATTGGAAATGTGGGGTTTTTTCTAGAGTCTGCCTGATCCTGGTATACACTTCATTTTATTTGGTTCAGTTAAGTGTTTATGCCCATCAGGAATCTCAGGTTTCTTTTTTTTCGGGTAATGATAAAATACATCATTCCTATAAAGGATCTAATGCCTCCTTGAAAAAAGAAGCACGTAATCAGTCCAAAACCGTCAGCTTCAGACTAAATAAGAGATTTCACCCCGAATACCTGTTCATTGCACCCCAGGTTTTGACCGATTTGGTAAAGAATATTTTTTGGATTCAGTCAGTTTTGCTGAATGAAGCACAGCCTTTATCATACTATTCTTTTAATTCGCCCTCTCTCCGTGGCCCTCCTGCAATTGGATAGAAATTCTTAAATCTATTTTTCATTCTAATTTATTTTCATGTTCATTTTCCTAAAAGGGAAACGGATTGTTTGTATAATCCTTATTGGCTTATCATATTCCTCTTCCGTTCTTTCCCAGAATACATTTATGAGTTTGACCGCACTGAACGATAGTGCGGATCATTACCTGCCGCGTGTTTTGCAAAAGAAGGCACTGGTAAACAGCTCTTCTGCTGCCATCACAGAAGCCCGGCATCAGTTCCTGCCTGCAATGCGTTTCAATGACCAGGTAAACATTGGTTCGGATAATTCAACGGCAGGTAGTTATTTTCCTTATAGTATAGTGCCCTCTACTTCAGCCGGTGTGCGTGCCGCCAATGACTACCAGGCGGCTTCGGGAAATATCGCGATGTTATACGGGGAATATGACCTGATCGATTTCGGATATAAAAAGGCAACAGTTGATTATGCCAAATCGGGACAGGTACTTTCTGCGTCGGATCTCCAGCGGGAAATGTATATTATTCATGGTCGTATTTGCAGATCATATTTTAATTTAATGATCAGCGAAGCGCGCATGTCTGTCGAAAAAGAAACGGTCAAACGTTATGACACAATATTTAGTGTGATCAACGCCCTCACGACGAGCGGAATTAAACCCGGTTCCGATTCTTCTCTCGCAAAAGCAGAATTGTCCAAAAGCAGGATCACCTATAATCAGCTCAATGAGCAGTCCAGAAATTACAGGGAGGAAATTTCCTATCTGACGGGTGTATCACCGGATTTGATATTACCGGATACGGCTTTGATGATGATTGGCAAACGGAAAAATATTCCCAATATAAACTCCGACACTTCTATCAATCCGCTGATTGAATATTATTCGAACCTCAGTAAACTCTATTTGTCCAACGAGCGGCTCATTTCCAAAAGCTATCTGCCAAAAATATATCTGACGGCTGCCTCCTGGGCCCGGGGTTCCAGTATTGTATACGACGACCAGTATAAACCCATTCCGGATGGACTTGGATACCAGCGGTTCAATTATATGGCAGGCGTGGCCTTCCAATACGATCTTTTCAACGGCGTCCATAAAAAAGACCGGTTGAAAACATTTGGTTTTGAAAAAGATGCCGCCGATCTGGAGCTAAAACAACAGCAGATAAGTCTGGCTTCCGCTACACGACAGGCCCAAAACAGTATTGATATCGCAGAAAAGAATCTGTTGGAACTGCCTATTCAATACCAGGCGGCTGTGGACACGTATAATCAAAAAATCGCCCAGTACAAAGCAGGTATCATTTCACTGATAGACCTGACTAATGCCGCTTTTGTATTGGACCGATCGCTGAATGATTATGCAGAAACAACCGGAAGCTGGTATTTAGCCCAATTAGACAAAGCCATCGCGACTGGCCAGCTTGCCAGCTTCATACAATCCATTCAATAAATCCATTCAATCTTTCGATATATGGTACGTTCCGCGTTACGAAGGCCCATCACCATTCTGGTGCTTTTTCTGGCCATATTGCTTTTTTCGGTGATGGCCATCCGAACGATCCCCATTGACATTTTCCCCAAACTGAATTCTCCCACCATCTACGTGATCGAGCAATACGGGGGAATGTCGGCCCAGCAGATGGAAGGATTTTTTGCCACCCGCATGCAGGATCAGTTTCTCTATATAAACGGAATAAAAAATGTGGAGAGTAAAAATATTCAGGGGCTCTCGCTGATCAAACTGACCTTTTACGAGGCCACCGATATGGCTGAAGCCTCTGCCCAGGTGGCGCTGCAGGTGAACCGGACTATGGCTTTTTTTCCACCCGGCGCGCTTCCACCCCAGGTGATCCGTTTTGATGCATCTTCCTTACCCGTCGGTGAACTGGTATTCAGCAGTAAGACGCGTTCACTTAAGGAAATCTTTGACCTCGCCCTTACGCGAGTGCGGCCACTTTTTGCAACTGTACCAGGAATGTCGGCTGCCCCACCATTTGGCTCCAACGCCAGAACAGTCGTGATTAATGTGACGCCGGAAAAATTAAAAGCATATAATTTGTCTGCTGATGAAGTTGTGGATGCACTGGTAAAAAACAATTCAATTTCTCCCGCTGGAAATCTAAGGGTGGATTCAACCATGTTTATAACAACCATCAATTCTTTGGAATCCACGGTAGAAAAATTTGAGGACATACCTATCAAGAGCAACGGACTGAGTAATGTTTTCATCCGCGATATCGGATCAGTATCTCGATGGGGCTGATATAACGGTCGACTATGCCCTGGTGAATGGCAAAGCGATCTGTTTATATACCTGTAGTGAAAACAGCTGATGCGTCCACCTGGGATGTTGTACAGACGCTCCGTAGTAAGCTGCCCGAAATGAAAAGTCTTTTGCCGGACGACGTAAATATCAGTTATGAATTTGATCAGTCCATATTCGTCATCAATTCCGCGAAGAGCCTGATGACAGAAGGCATACTGGGCGCCATACTCACCGGACTGATGGTGCTGTTGTTTCTGCGCGACTGGCGAAGCAGCCTGGTGGTGATCATCACCATTCCAGTTGCCGTGATGGGCGCAGTTTTCTTTTTGAAACTGGCCGGGCAAACCATCAATATTATGACGCTGAGCGGGCTGGCACTTGCCATCGGTATCCTGGTGGACCAGGCTACGGTAACTATTGAAAATATTCATCAGCATCTGGAAATGGGCAAGTCAAAAAAACAGGCGATCGAAGATGCCTGTAAGGAAATTTCATTTCCACTGCTGCTGATCCTGCTTTGTATTCTTGCGGTATTTGCACCGGCCTTTATAATGACTGGCGTACCAAAAGCCATGTTTCTGCCCTTGTCTTTGTCCATCGCCTTTGCCATGATTATTTCATTTGTTGCTGCGCAAACACTGGTTCCGGTCATTTCCGTCTGGTTACTGAAAGCGGAAAAATTTCAATACCAACATTCCGGTACGCATGCCCATGCGGGCCTGGCACTGAATGACCGGGAAATCAATGAAGTGGATGTCCACCACATGCAGGAGACAGATCATAAAGAAGATAATAGTCTTTTTCAAAGAATGAAACAGGGTCTGGGCAAGCGGTTACGAAACTGGATGCCATTCCGAAGAAATGGATTGTAGGTGTGTATCTGATTTTGATCATTGGCGCCGCAGGATTTTGCTTTGTGTTTATTGGGAAAGATCTTCTGCCAAAAACAAATAACGGTCAACTGCAGTTGCGCCTGCGAGAACCCCAGGGAACGAGACTGGAAGTAACAGAGCATTTGACAAAAGATGTCTCAACATCATCGACTCAATCGTGGATCATCATGTAGCCATATCTTCTGCTTACGTGGGCATCGTTCCCAGCAGTTTTGGTACGAGCAATCTTTATATTTTTAACAGTGGTACCCAGGAGGCCGTGATCCAGGTAAATCTGGAGGGCGATTATAAAGTGAAGATGGAGGAACTCAAAGAAACGATTCGTAAACGTCTGATCATACTCTATCCTGATCTGCTGATTTCTTTTGAGCCGATTGAGCTTACTGAAAAAATCATGGCCCAGGGCGCATCCACTCCGATTGAAGTACGCGTGGCCGGAAAAAATATGACGGACATCAAGAATTACGCGACGACACTTACGGAAAAACTGAAAGCAATCAGTTTTCTCCGGGATGTTCAGATCGCCCAGCCCCTGAATATGCCTACAGTACAGATACATATCGACAGGAGCCGGCTGGCACTTATGGGACTATCGCTTGAAAACGTTGCGAAAAGTGTAACCGATGTCACTTCCTCCAGCCGTTTTACCAATAAAAATCTCTGGCTGGATACAAAGAGTGCTTATACGTATCAAACCCAGGTGAGGTGCCGGAATACAATATGAACTCTATCGAACAGCTGCAGTCGGTGCCCGTTGTAAAAGGTCAGATGCGGCCTGTACTTTCTGACATCGCGGAAATCACGATGGATAGTCTGCCGGGCGAATACGACCGTAGCGGTCCGCGCCGTTTCGTGACCGTGAGTGCAAATATTTATCATAAAGACCTGGGTTCGGCAACGGCTGGTTCAAAAGGCTATTGATGAAATGGGAAAACCTCCAACCGGGCTCGTTGCTGAAATCAGGGGCATGTCGTCGCTGTTAACAGAAACATTACAATCCCTTCAGAACGGGCTGATGGCCGCAATTGTAGTAATCCTGCTTATTGCTTGCCGCAAACTATCAGTCATTCGGGCTTGCGATCTCGGTGTTGTCCACCGTTCCCGCCGTTATACTCGGAGCCATGCTGATGTTGCTGGTCACCGGATCGACTCTCAACCTGCAATCATATATGGGTATTATCATGTCGACTGGTGTGTCGGTTGCCAATGCGATCCTGATCGTGACAAATGCAGAATCGCTGCGACTTGAATATCGTGATCCCTTTAAAGCTGCATATACCGCAGCCAGTATACGACTGCGTCCGATCCTGATGACAAGTCTGGCGATGATTGCCGGTATGATTCCCATGGCCAGTGGCCTGGGTGAAGCCGGCGATCAGTCGGCTCCGCTGGGCAGAGCGGTGATCGGGGGACTGGCGGCGTCCACGTTTGCTGCATTGTTTATTGTGCCACTTGTATATGGATGGATACGGCAAAAAACAACTTTTGAAACAAGCTCTTTACTTGCAGAAGATGAAAACAAATAAATACATTTTTATGAAGAATATGATTTTCGGAATCGCCCTGTCGGCTATTTTATACAGCGGCTGTCAGTCGGCCAAACCCGAATCGCTCCAATGCAACTGACTCTAAGCAAACCTGTTTATAAACTTGCAGCCGTTCAGCAAACCGGTTTGTCGAGTATAATCAAACTGCCGGGTCAACTGGCTGCGTATCAGGAAGTGAGCATCTTTCCCAAGGTAAATGGCTATGTAAAAGACGTGAAAGTGGACATCGGTTCACAGGTGAAAAAAGGACAGCTGCTCATGACGCTGGAGGCACCTGAGCTGGAACAATCAACGATGCAGGCAAAAGAAAAATATGCCAGAACCAGGGCAGACCTTTCGATCGACAGGGAACATTATAATCGTTTGCTGGAAGCATCTCAAACTCCCGGCGCCATTTCACCATTGGATCTTTCCTTCGTGAAATCTAAACTGGAATCGGACAGCGCCGTGAGCAATGCCGCCAAATCAAACTGGCAGATGCAACAAACGATGGAGGCATACCTGGTGGTCACTGCACCATTCAGCGGCGTGATCACGGAACGGAATGTGCATCCTGGCGCCCTGGTGAGTGCAGAATCGAAGGATAGCAAACCGATGCTGGAATTGAAAGAAATTAGCCATCTCCGGCTGGAAGTGGATATTCCCGAGAATCTTTCTGGTACGATGAAAACCGGTGACACGATATCTTTTTTCACCAGTGCATTTCCCGGGAAAAAAATAACCGGTCATATAAGCAGAATATCGATGAACGTGAATGCACAGTTTCGGTCGGAGAGGGTGGAAGCCGATGTGATGAATGCAGATGAATTACTGACTCCGGGCATGTATGCTGATGTGGTTGTAAATTCCAAAGGAAATGCCAGCGGTTTTACTGTTCCCAAGACAAGCCTGGTCACATCAACGGAAAGAAAATATGTGCTGGTCGGACGGTCAGGAAGAATTGAAAAAGTAGATGTAACCTCCGGAAATGAATCGGGAAACTTCGTTGAGGTATTTGGGAATCTCAATAAATCTGACAGCGTTATTGTAAACGCAACGGACGAAATGAAGGCCGGACCCTATTGACGGTTTAAACGGTTGCCAAATGCGGCTATTGAAAAATTGGATGTGTTATTGATCGAACTATAGTCGCAGGAAAAATATGAAACGTTATTGGGTGTCCCGTTCAGATGAACATTAAACCGCACAAGATAAAATATCAGGTAAATAACACCCACCCCACACGTAAAGCAAAATTAGAGAATTGACTGTTGCGATTTGTTAATGTAATTTTTACTTGTTCTTAACATTCCGTTCATGTCGCCTTCTGTCCTTTGCTTCATTGATTCATTCCAAACGGTGATCGATACGAAATGGGGACCTGGAACATGTGTGCCGGGAATTATCTATTTCGCCGTTTGCAAGAAGAGGTTATATCGATCATCCCCAATATGAAACCGTTAGCATTTTATCATTTATTGAGAAAAGATGGCATCTCAGCTCCCTGTCGGACTGGGACAGAAATGCGAATCCATTTGATAATGCCCTCGACTTTGACATCTTCCCGACAATACATAAATAGTTAGCAAATTACCAACTTGTTGAAGGGGCGGCCCACTGGGTCGCTCCTCAGCATTTTTTATCTTATATCATTAGTATTACCAGAATGATTCCGATGATTGTAACTTAGTCTCTCGTATTCGACTAATGAAGAAATATATTCAGCTTTTTATTTTGCTGACCCTGATGAGCTGTTGTATCCCCGTATCCTGCAAGGAAAAAACAACAGTCCCGGAAAAAGAAATAGCCAGCTCATTACTAAATCAGATAGACAGTTTCGCATCTGACTGTAACCGGCTGAAAACACTTGCAGAAACAGCATCCGCTGATCAGTCCGCTTTGCAGCAAAGCTTCCTTCAATGCAGGCTGTCATATAAAAAATTTGAATGGGCAGCTGAATATTTTGAACCTCTGGCAGCAAAGTCCGTGAATGGTCCGCCGGTACAGGAAGTCGAAATTTCCGGACAGGTTATTGAACCATCCGGTCTCCAGATGATCGAGGCCCTGCTGTTTCCTGGTTATGATTCTGCCCGCAAACGGGAGCTATTAAAACAGATAGCAGTATTGCAGGCAGCCTGTGACCGGTACCGGACAAGATTTAAAAATATAGATATTTTAGACTGGCAGGTTTTCGACGCGGCAAAACTGGAGGTTTTCAGAATTGAAACGTTAGGCATCACCGGTTTTGACAACCCGCTTACAAAAAAAAGTATGGAGGAATCTGCAGCCGTCCTCGTAGCTGTGCGGAATACGCTTGTTTACTATGAAAATAAGACGGATACCGGAAAATTAGCAGAAAGATTGAGCAAGGCCACAGATTATCTGTTGGCTCATCCTGCATTCGACGTCTTCAACAGGATGGAATTCATTACGGCATTTGCTAATCCGGTAACAGAAGAAATCTCAGATCTCGAAGCAAAATTAAACATTCATGTTATCCGTTATAACCGGTTGTTAAATGAGGATGCGAAAACCCTGTTTGATACCAATGCCTTTAACGTGAATGCCTATGCGCCTGATCATTCGTCCTTTATTTCAAATGAAAAAATAGCACTGGGTAAAATATTATTTTCTGATCCAATATTTTCCGGTACCGGGAAAAGAAGCTGTCAGTCCTGTCACCAGCCGGGGAAGGCATTTACAGACGGTCTGCCAAAAAATACCATCATCGGCCAGAGCGAATTGCTGGAAAGAAATACACCTACCCTGATCAATGCAGCATTGCAGCCTGCATTATTTTATGACCTGAGAGTGAATACCCTGGAGGACCAGTCGGTCAGCGTGGTGCAGAGCAGTAAGGAAATGCACGGGTCGATGGTGATGTCCGTGAAACGACTCTGGCTGGATCAGAAATACCGGCAAAAATTTCTGGAGGCATTCCCCTATGAAGATAAAACCCGGATAGACACTTTTGAAGTGATGAATGCGATCGGATCCTATATCAGAAGTCTGGTGTTTCTCAATAGCCGTTTTGATGAATATATGCGGGGCGACAAATCCAAAATGAATGCAGACGAGATCAATGGATTTAATCTGTTCATGGGTAAGGCAAAATGCGCTACCTGTCATTATATGCCTTTGTTCAACGGAACATTCCCGCCAAGATTCGCGCGGATCGAAGCAGAAGTGATCGGCGTTCCAAAATCAAAAAAGGAAAATATCATTGATCCGGACATAGGCAGATATGCCGTAATAAAAGTGGAGTCCTTTAAACATGCATTCAAAACGTCTACTGTTCGAAATGCCGCGCTGACCGCTCCCTATATGCACAATGGTGTATTCAATACACTGGAAGAAGTTATGGATTTTTATAATAAGGGTGGGGGAACAGGGTTGGGCATCAAAATTGAAAACCAGACACTGCCCTTCGACAGTCTTTCTCTTTCGCGAAAGGAACAGGATGATATTGTTTCATTTATCAAAAGCCTGAACAGCCAGCTGCCAAAGAATTAAGTCCTTTTCGCCGCCTCTGTCTTTTGTTTCGCGATTCGGCTTTTTATCTTTAGATAAATTTTCTGGATAGGATAAATAAAGAAACTGATATAGAAATAGTTGAATTTAAAAGCTATCAGAATGGTGGCGATAAAAAAAACCGAAAACTGGCGGAAAGAATTCGACTTTAATTTGCTTATTTTTTGTTTATCACGAATGCTGGAAAAATGATTCTTTTCGGAAAAAATATAACGTATCAATATACTATAGGTAAAAATGGTAAATGACAGGTTAAAGAAATAGCATAATAACTGGAAGCGCATGGGCTCGTTGGCAGTAAATAAAAACTGAATGGATATGGGAAGGAGCATTACAGAAAAAAGGAAATACAGATTGATCCGGATCATGGTCTCATTATAATTGATGATATGCTCAAATAATTGGTGGTGGCGGATCCATAGGTTTCCGATGGTCAGAAACCCGACTAATAAGGCGACTGTATGCAGGAACATACTCAAGCCA
Organism: uncultured Bacteroidota bacterium; assembly: GCA_963732055.1. GTDB lineage: Bacteria > Bacteroidota > Bacteroidia > Chitinophagales > Chitinophagaceae > Puia. Next base: position 188,965 of record CAVSYG010000001.1, read on the forward strand.
TATGTTTTTAAAATCATCCGGAGGCCGATATCCTTTCCTATTTCAGGGATCTTTATTTCAAGGATCATCAGGGTAAGAGCAATCGCGATGACTGCATCGCTGAAAAATGCGATACGGTCAATTTGAAATTGCGTCCGGTTCTGTTCTGCTTCCCTGTGCGCTTTCATTGTGGCCCTCTGTTTTTGATGGAGTTATGATTTTGAAAATAGAATGGATTTCAAATTAAATCCGCCTTTATCTATCCCAATTCGCAAATGGTTGATTCCTTTTTTTAATGAAATATTTTTAGCGATTATGATTTCCCAATTATCATTGCTTCCGGATGAAGGGATCCTGATTGATTGTTGCGGAGCCTGGTCGTTCGTGACTGATAAAACCCCATCTTTATTGCTTGCAGATACGGAAATCTTCAGATTATAATTGCCTTCTTCCAAAACATCGATCGTGTATTGCAGCCATTCTCCATCCTCTGTATGGCCAACATAAAAACTTCCTTTTTGAATTGAATCTTCGTAAATGTCAACGCCGTCATTTCTATAAGTTCTGCCCCTGTTGCCCATACTTTCTTTGCCCGTCGATATCCGGTAGTTTGCCGTATCCATATCATAATACGCTACTCCGTTCACTCCCAGGTCATAGTCCACAGCATAAATAGTCGTTCCGTCCGGGATTTTATTTGCTTTAAACGGAATCGCATGATGGCTGAAAGGTTGTCTGATCATCGCGTCAATGACATCACGATGTACAATATTGTTTTCACATTTTGTTTGTTTAGCCAGTTCCATTAAAGCGTCGTATACATTTGCCGGTGGCAATGATATTTTTCCATTCCAGTAATTAACCAGCGAATCGTAGCCAGGATTGGATTTAATTTGAAGAGGATTATTGTTTCCGAGTTTTTTCAACGGCCACCAGCACCATCCTATATTGTTCTTTTCAAACAACTGGATGGCTTCCGTAAACCATGTATTTGAATTTTCTCCCGTCTCACCGATCCAGACAGGCATGTCATATTGATTGCGGAAGTTTACGATATGCTGGATGGATTGCTGGTCATTATTGTTCCAGTATTTGTGAAAACTCAGTACCATATTTTTATCCCAGGGTCCCAGCATACCCTTGTAGTTGTTACCCCATCCATTTCCTTCGATAATGATAATATGATTTTTATCCACTTCCCGGATAGCATTTGTAATATCAACCAGAAGTTGTTTTAGCTGAACATTTTTTTCTTCTTTCAAGCCATTACGATCGTGAGCAGTATCTTCAAATCCCCAGTTGGGTTCATTCAGAATATCGTAACCGCCAACAGTTGGTTCATTGGCATATCGGGCTGCGATCTTTTGCCATAGCGCCACCGTCTTTTGCCGGTCGGCCTCACTTTGCCATAAGGAAGGCTTGGAAGGATCACGGTCAGAAATATTCAGATCATTTCCCTGACCACCCGGCGCTGCGTGCAAATCAAGTATCACATACATATGATTGGCCTTACACCAGGATACAAGACTATCCGTTAGCGCAAATCCGATGGTCAGCCAGGTATTTTTTCCGGCTGCCGGTTCCTGATCGACGGGTAAGGTAAACAGATTGTAATGCATGGGTAACCGGACGGAATTAAAGCCCCAGGCATGCAGGGAATCAATGTCTGATCTGGTAGTATGATTTGACAGCCAGGCCGTATAAAATGCCTGGGTTTCCTGCTCTCCAATTAGAGAGGCAATGCGCTGTTTTATCCTGTACTGCTGACCTTCTTTATTCAGATGAAGCATATATCCTTCCTGCAGCATCCATCCGCCGAGACCGATTCCGCGAAGCAGTACATTATCACCATGCCCGTTTACAATTCTCTGGCCATCAGTTTTTAAAAAACCCTGAGATTTCAATCGGTTAGACAAACAGAAAAAAGAAATTATTAGAAATAACAAGGCCTTTGCTCGCATATGTTACTGATTTTCGTGAATGGATGTTAAGATAAACAGCGAATCTGAATAACTGCCTTTTTCTTTATTTTCGGTGGAGAATAAAATTAGTCAATAAAATAAATCAAAATAAAACTGATGAACCTGATTATCCGGCCGATTGCCCGCACTGATTATGATCAATGGTTGCCATTATGGAATGGTTACAATACTTTCTATGGAAGATCCGGCGCGTCCGCTCTCCCGGAAGAAATTACGCAGACGACATGGGATCGTTTTTTTGATGAATCTGAACCCGTATATGCACTTGTTGCAGAAATTGATGGAAAGCTCGTCGGCCTCACACATTATCTCTTCCACAGAAGCACTACGCAGATAAAACCGGTTTGTTACTTGCAGGATCTTGTTTACAGATGAGACTAGCGGGGCAAGGGCATCGGTCAGGGCGCTGATCAATGGAGTTTATGAACGTGCACAACTGGCCGGTTCCAGCACGAGTATACTGGTTAACACATAAAACAAACTCAACAGCTATGATGCTATATGACAAAGTAGCAGACAATCCGGCTTTGTCGTATTACCGTAAAATTTTCTGAAACGATAAGGAAAACATAGAAAACTGAATAACTAAACCACTTACTTCCAGACTTCCAGTCTTCCATACTTCCATACTTGTGTTCCAGTCTTCCAGTCTTGTATTAAAGTCCTTCAAAAGGAAAAACATCAGTGACCAGTTTCTTTCTCGGTAGGAGATCGGGCCTGACACTTGCCTGGTACACGAAAGCTGCCACAATGATGGCGGCCTGTTTCATGTCATCCAGCTGCAGGTAATCATAGGTATCCATATTCGTATGATGCGTTTTGGATTCATAATCCAGCGGGTCCTGTATAAATTGGAAACCGGGAATACCGGCCCATTCAAATGAAACGTGATCCGTGGAACCCGAACTATTCAATGTTACGGTTTGTGCGCCGAGATCATGAAAAGGAGCCAGCCATTGTTCAAATATGGGTTTGATGGCTGTATCTCCATCGGCGAATACACCCCTGATTTTACCGCAACCATCATCCAGATTAAAATAGACAGACACTTTAGCCTGCTCTGGTTTTAACACACCGGTTTCACCATTTCCAAAATGATTCCTGACATAATTGTAAGAACCATACACGCCCTGTTCCTCACCACTCCATAAAGCAATCCGAATCGTGCGTTTTGGTTTCAGATGTAATGAATCCAGTAAACGCACCACTTCGAGCATGACAGTTGATCCGGCTGCGTTATCAGTAGCACCGGTTGCCGCGTTCCATGAATCCAGGTGTCCGCCAAGCATCACGATCTGATCCTTCAGCAGCGGATCCGTACCCGGTATTTCCGCAATCACGTTATATCCTTTCGTGTCATCACTATAAAATTTCCCTTTGATATTGAGTGAAACTTCCACCTGCTGACCGGAAGCGATCAATCGTTTGATTTTAAATCCATCTTCTGCAGAGATAGCCGCTTCAGGTAAGAGAACCGGACTGTTTGTTTTAAATCCGTTGGAGTTCTGTACAAAGACGGTCCCGTCGCGATGCGTACCCCTGGAACCGATGACGGCCAATGCCCCGAATTCTTTCAGTTTTATTTTTCCATCGATGGCACGTTTTCTAAAGGGTATAATAAATGCAATCTGTTTATGATTGTAGACATAGGTATTCGGAATACGCACGAGTTCACTGTCCGTAAATCTTGTTGAAAACGGTTTAAAATCTTCTTCGTGTTTAGTGCCCGGATTTGTCAGAAAAATGATCTTTCCCTTTATTTCATTCCTGTGTTTTTCCATCCACACAGAATCTGTGAGCTGACTGTCCAGGATTTCAAAAATCGGCGCACGAATTTCACCATTGGTATTTGAACTCCAGGGCAAGGGGTAACCAATAATATATCCGGTATAAGGCGCTCTCAGTAAAATATTAAATTCTTCCACATCCCAGCCGCGGCCATATTCACCCCAGGCTTCAAATCCGGCATTCTGAAGTCCCCATTTTTTCATGGACTCAATGGCCCATGTTCCCGCCCTTTTGAAACCCGGAGAATTGGTGAGCCTTGAACCCGAAACATCTGTGAGATAATGTGCAATCTCCGGGATCTGGGAGCTGTTCAGTTCAGCATTCCTGATCCTTTGGAACACGGCGGTATCCACCATTTCATGCTGCGCATATAGAAAACTGGCAGAGCCGATAAGAAAAATAAAAAGAATTAACCGGGCGATCGTCTTCATAGATGAAAATTAGGTGCGCAAGATAAGTAAAACATAAAATAAAATCGGGGAAGTCACCGGTATTGATAATGAAAAGTATCCTACAGGAGAACATAGCTCAATTTTAATCAGTATTTTTAGAAGGACCTGGTTCGCAGCACATGAAAAAATTTATTTTCTGTTTGGTATTATCAATCTCTTTAGTTGGATTTATCCGATTCCGGTTAAACATCCGTCAACTGAGGGAAGATTTAGAGATCAGAAAGTATAATACGTCAGGTTGCAGTCCCGCCTACTTCGGAAATTCGGAAGCAGGAGAGGACGGAAAGTTCATTACTGTTCTTCCCGGCTGGGGGCATTATGGTTATGCCATTTCAACAAAGAATGACAGCGCCCGGTTTTATTTTAACCAGGGATTGAATATGTATTACAGTTATCACTGGGAGGAAGCCAATGCTTCATTTCAGGAAGCAGCCAGATTTGATCCCGGATCCGCTATGGCTTATTGGGGTGAAGCACTCGCCCTCGGACCCGGATACAATTTTTCGCTTCATTATAAAATGAGAAAGGACGTTCCGGGTGTATTGCAGTTAATGAATCAACACGCCGGTCAGGCTTCTGACAAAGAAAAAAAACTGATCGAAGTGATGAACCGTCGTTATTCATCCGATACGATGGATACACAACGACCCGCCTTAAACCTTGCCTATGCGCAGGGTATGCGCGAACTCATTTCTTTATATCCCGCCGATCCCGATATCCGGATTTTATATGTGGATGCCATGATGCTTATTCACGCATGGGATCTGTGGAATAACGATGGAACGCCAAAACAGTGGACGCCCGAAATGATCAGTTTCTGTGAAGGAGTCCTGAAGGAAAATCCACATCATCCGGCTGCCCTGCATTATTATATTCATTTGACTGAGGCTTCGCACCATCCTGAACGGGCATTGGCAAGCGCAGATACTTTAAAAGACCTGATGCCGGGTGTAGCGCATATGGTGCATATGTCAAGCCACGAATATGAGCGAAACGGATCGTATGCATTGGGTGTTGAAGTAAATGACCGCGCTGATGCGGATTTGATACAGTATGAATCACTGACAGCAAATCTTCATCTCAGAAAACATTCCCTGCATTATTATGCAGTGCAGGCTTACTGTGGGTTGAGCGGAGCCATGTATAAGAAAGGAATGTCCGATGCGATCCGTTGCAGTAAAATGGCCAAGCCTTCATACGACGACACTTATTCCCAATACTTGTTTATGATGCCAGAGTTTACAAATGTCCGGATGGGTAAATGGAATGAAATATTGAAGGACAATGCTGAACCCAATGCAAACTGGATCTATGCCGGAATCATTCATGATTTCGCAATGGGAATGGCATTTGCCAATACCGGTCAGATGGATTCAGCAAAAAGACGACTTGTTATGCTGCAAGACAAATCAAAAGATACGATTCTGAACGTTGCAGACACACTGACCAATAAAGCCATTCAGGGAGCCACAGTTGCCGGAAATATTCTGAACTCAGTTATTTATTTTTCTGAAAAAAAATATGATTCAGCGGTAACCCAAATTCAGTACGCCATAAAAGAGGAAGACCGCTTGTTTTATTCAGAACCGGAGGACTGGATGATTCCCGCCCGCCAATATCTCGGGGCATATTATTTAAAAATGGGCGATCCTGTTGTAGCGGAGAAAACGTATCGGGCAGATCTTGTATGGAATCCCGGGAACGGTTGGTCTTTACTGGGATTATGCCAAAGCCTGAAAGCGCAGCATAAAACGGAAGAAATAGCCGCTTACGAAAAAAAATATCTTTACTCTTTTTCACACGCAGACCAGCTGCCGCCTGGTTCTGTGTATTTGAAATAAATTATTTCGCCTTGCCCAATCCCATTTGATAATCGTCCGGAGTTCCTGTGATTTTCAAATTGATAAAATGTATTTTCTTATCCTTATCGCGGTATTGAATGGCATCTACCTGATCGGGATCTACTTCTTCCTGTTTTTTACCAAACAGTTTTTTGAAGGCAACCTTTGTTACCATTTTCAGCGGGATGCGGAGATAATATTCCATATGTTTATCCATCCCCTGGTTGCCCGAGATCTCCAGAAAACCGAGTGAGGAATTGATATTCATGGACGGAATAGTTAATGTGTTGTTCTTGAATGTTAGTTTGTTTCTCAGTGTATCAAACCTGACCATGTTCAGATTCTTATCACTGAAATAAGATGACATGGCCTGTATAGGCGTAAAATTATCCAGTTCGCCGTCATAAATATTCACATCGATTTGCGCCTCGGATTGATCCATGATCGGCGTCAGGTCAGGGTGTATCTGTACATAACATTTCACCTGTCCCGTGAGCCGTCCCTTGATGTTTTTGTTGATCACATAATCCTGTCCCAGGTAATCCATTTTCAACATCAGCTTTTCCAGATTCACATCATATATGCGGATCCTGCTTTTCAGGTATATTTTATTCGGATCCGATCCGTTGAAATGTGCCCTTGCACCAATTTTTCCTCCCGCCACTTCAATGCCAAAAGTATCCAGGTACAATTGCTGGTTGGCCGTCATCCGTACTTTGGTGGAGAAATTTTTTAGTCCCAGTTTACGATATTTGATCCTGCCTATGTCTACCGATGCATTGAAATTGATAAAGGGAATATTGAAAATATTGAATCCATTCTCATGTGTGGTTCCCGAAGCCGCTTTGGCGATTGCTGCCGTATCTGCCGGCGGGTTATCCATTTCATCTGCCGCCGTCATCACATAATTCGTCAATTGATTTACATCCAGAAACCGGGAAGCAAACTGCAGGTAATTCTCTTTCCTGCTTTTGGCAGTATCTTTTCCGGTATACAATCGCATGCTGATATTAAAGTCAGTATTCCCGATTTTGCCTTGCAGCGTATCGATCTTTACAAAATTGCCGGTGTTGAATTTTATATTGCCATGAATACTATCCAGACGGTAGGGATGATTTGTCAGTTCCCCCGATACATTGGCAATTTTTATATTGGCGAATTTGAAAACGGTATCATACTTCAGTTCAACTTTTGAGCGGAGCCATACGTTGTTGAATATCTCATGCACGTATTCTTTTGGAACATATTTCCTGCTTCGTCTTCCCAGCAGTTCGTACAGGGCGAGTCGCTGCGATTTCAGATCAAATGCAATCAGGGTCTTACCCTTCTTCACTTTGTCGAACCAGAGCGCGTAATTATTCACCCGGCCACTCAAACGAAGATCACTGCTGTCCACGCGTCCGTTGAAATTCTTGAGCCTCAATGACGTATCATTGATCGTCAGCTCTGCACCAAAATCGTGAAATACATGCGGGTATTTCTTAAAAGCTATACTAAGATGATCGATTGTAAATTTCCCTCTGGGAAGCGGTTTCGGATGCAGCAGTTCATTCACCGATGTTTCCAGTGAAAGGCCAATATTAAAACCGTTTATTTCTTCTTTCGCTTTCGCACTCCGCGCCGAATCAAAGGCAAACAATTCTTTCAAGACCATTTTATTACTACCCGCGTTCAAAGTAAGGGTAATCGGCTCCTGTTGTTTATGAAAGATGGCAGGCAGATTACTCAGCGAACCATTCATATGAAAATCAGACTGACCTACATGAAATGAAAGTGTATCGAGTTTTAAAAAACCATTCTTCATATTCGCATGCAGGTCCATATGTTCAATGATGTAGGGATAGGAGGGAATACGGAAACTCAGATTAGTGACCGTTAACTCACTTTGTATTCCACCGGTTAGTTTGTCGATGGTTTGTTCTGGCAGACTGATATCCACCAGTTCTTTAAAGTCCATTTTCAGGCTGATATGACCCGTGATACGCTGCAGATCTTTTATACCCAGGAAGCCGCCAATAAATTCCAGTTCCAGTTCTGAATTGACGCGCATGGATATTTTTGGATTCGTAAAATCGCGGAGAACCAGGTTCCCTTTGAAAATGCCTTTGTCCGGTCGCGCATTGAAATCCAGCAGGCGCAGCTCGGATGTTTGTAATGATTGTCTGGCACCGTTGGTATAGAATCCCTTAAAAGCAAGGGAATCCAGTTTCCTTTTGGATTCGGTATTATGAAGCCAGCCGTTTTTACAGGAGAAAGTAAGATCTATTCGCGGAATCTTTCCGTTTTGAAGTTTTCCTTTGATGGTTCCTTTAAAGTCCATGTGCCCGTCATACTTAAAATGCTTCAGTTCCTTCGCCAGTTTCTCCGGAGCAAAGGCAAACAATTGTCTGAAATCGGTTTTATCTCCGGAGAATTTGAGATCGACCAGGTTATCATGCAGCAGGTCAGCTGTACCTGTGATATTGAACATGGCATCTTCCAGTTTTAGTTTGCCCTGTTGCAATGCCAGTATCCCGTTCGTTTTATTATAGGATAATGTAATGTCTGTCTCCAGCCGTTTGTGTCTTAGCAGGGAACTGTCACCCGGCCAGATATAATCCACCAGCATGGCTCCCTGCAGATCAGCGTCCATCTGAAGACTGTCACTGCGGAAGGCAGACTGAATTCTGTCAATATGTGCATGAACCTGTTCAAGACTTTGTTTGTCAAAAAAAGAAATATCCATGTTTTTCAAAACCAGTTTCTTCAAAACCAGGTCGAGTGCTTTTGTTGTGTCGATGGTTGAAGTGTCCTGGCTCAGGCGGATGGCGTCGAGAATATTCATCCTGCCATTATCTTTTACGATATCAATGCAACCATTTTTCAGGAGGATCACTTTCGCATGATATTGCTGTTTCAGAATGTCTGTCAGGTTGAAACCGACGAAAATTTTCTCTGCTTCAAATATGGTCTTACCTGTCGTGTCTTTATCGGCAAAAAACCGCACATTTTTAACGGCGATGGATATATAAGGATAGTTTTGAAAAACGGAAATATCACTACCGCCGACAATGAGTTCACCGGGTAGTTGTTTATTCAGTTCGTTAACGGCCATTCTGACCAGGCGCTGTTGCTGGTAATATAAAACGGCCGTAGCCGCACACACCAATATGATGAGGCAAATGACGGGCAGGATCAGGAACCGGAAGATGATTTTCCGTAGTCGGGTTTTCATTGGATTTTATTTGACAACAGGACTATTTCGCTGTCGCTAAAGGCAGTACAAAATAGGCAGCCGTCCTTTATAAAACAACCGGTTAAGGGATTTATTGTATGGCCGGAGTTATTGATTTTAATTTATATAACACATTGATAATGAGACTATTGATATGAGTCTTTTCAACATTAGATTCAATCAGATCCCCTCACTATCACGGCAGAGTCAAAAGAATATTCTAATTTTCTCAATCATTCAATGTAAAACATCCGATCATGAGCGATAGGGAACGATCTGTCAGTTTGGGTACCGTAATTGCTTTTGGATTTATCATTTTGGGTATTTTGAATTTAGTAGGTGCGTTGCATTACAAAAAGCCGTCACCCATTTCCTCAACCAGAACGCCGGCTATTTTATTTCTGGTAACCGGTTTGATCATTCTCATTATAAAAGCGATAAAAAAAACCAGGGAACGATAAGCCCGTGAACGGATGAGCCCGGTTATCCTGAAACCATGCTCCCGTCAATAAAGGACGACCGAAAAAATTATTATCTTACGGTAAGAAACCAGCAAATCGAACGATATGAAATTTGCCTTACTGACTGTAACCTATGGTGGACTGTTTTACAAGGGGAGGGCCTTGTCTTTGGAAGAACAGATCCATCGGGCTAAAGAATTTGGTTTTGATGCCATCGCCATAGAAACCAAACGGCCCGTTGCTTCACCACTTGATCTAAACAAAACAGAACGGACGCGAATAAAAAGTCTGGCTGCTGATGAGGGTATTGTTTTATGTGCGGTTGAAAGCATGTCGAATTTTGCGGGGAAGCATATGGAAGAAAGGGAAAACAATTTGGCCATGATGCGCTTTGTGCTGGAAATGGCCAAAGACCTGGGTGTCGGTCTGGTAAAAGTTTTTGCTGCCTGGCCCGGGCTGATCAATGACGAAGAGGATATTGCATTGTACGGTCAGTTTGAAAGAGGTAATTATTACAAACGGTTATGGCCCGCCGAACTCAGAAAATGGAATCATTGCGTGGAAGGAATCCGTGAAGTGGCTGATATGGCTGCCGATATGGGCATTACACTCGCACTGCAAAATCATGCACCGGTATTGTCGAAGGGTTATGAGGATACACTAACCATGATGCAGGAAATTGACCGCCGGAATGTAAAACTTTGTATTGATGTTCCTCTGTTCTATGAACGGCAGAGTGATGAATATATCCGCGAAGCAGTGGAAAAATGCCAGGGACAAATCGTGCACACGCATTATGGGGCCTGGAATTTCAGCCAGAAAAAAAATGGTGAAATTGTTCAGGATCCTTCTCCGTCTACCGGCGATCTGATCAATTACCAGGCATTTATTGAAGCGTTATTTCATGCAGGTTATAGTGGTTATCTCACATCTGAATATTGTTTGCCCGTGATCAAAAATCATCAACTGGCCGGTATCGAAGAAGTGGATCACGCCACACGTATTTCCCTTCAATATATGAAACAGCTAGTACAGCAGGCCGTGTTGGCTTAGCGGACTACCCATAAGACAACCATGCTTCGATACGCGAAGACCCGCCTCAGCATCATGATGTTTTTGCAATTCTTTATCTGGGGTGCATGGTATGCAACGGGTGGAAATTACATGAAGAGCCATGGTATGGGGAATGTGATATACCTGGCTTATATGACGAGCGCTACCGGTGCCATCGTTTCCCCTTTTTTTCTCGGGATGATCGCGGACCGCTTTTTTCCTGTACAGAAAGTACTGGGATGGATGCATATCCTGAGTGGCATCTTTGTTTTTTGTGCACCATTCTTTGCCGAAGGAAGTTTTATATCCACTCCATTATTTCTTGGGTTCCTTTTATTGCATATGCTTTGTTATATGCCCACCGTAAACCTCGCGGCGGCTACGGCATTTCATCTGTTGGATAACCGCGAAAAACAATTTCCGATCATCCGTTTATTCGGAACGATCGGATGGATCGCTGCCGGCTTCCTGGTGAGTAAACTGCTTCAGGCCGATTCCACGGCCATGCCTATGCGCATTTCAGGAATCGGCGGACTGCTGATGGGCCTGTATTGTTTTACACTGCCGCATATTCCCCCGGCGGGCGCGGGTAAAAAAATGTCTTTCCGCGACGTCATCGGGATCGATGCCTTTGCAAAATTGAAATCGGGCCCCTTCATTATATTTATCATCAGCCTGTTGCTGATCAGTGTACCCTTCGCGGCTTATTTTTCTTATGTCCCTGTTTTTCTGCAATCAGCCCATATTTCAAACCCTGCGTTCAAAATGACTTTCGGCCAAATGTCTGAGATCATTTTTTTGCTTGTGTTGCCCTGGTTCTTTGCGCGATTCGGTCTCAAATGGGTTTTACTCACGGGTATGCTGGCCTGGGTCTGCCGCTACGCGTTATTTGCCTGGGCCGCACCGGATGCCATCGGCTGGATGATCATGGCTGGCATCGTATTACATGGCTGTTGTTATGATTTTGTATATGTAGCCGGACAAATCTATATCGATCAGAAAGCTACGCCTGAAATCCGTGCGCAGGCTCAGGGCCTTTTTGTACTGGTTTCTTATGGAGTGGGGCAGGGCCTGGGAACACTCGCTGCCGGCTGGATCTTTAATAGTGTCATGGGCAATGGCTCATCCCTTCAGCAATGGCAGCATTTCTGGATTGTTCCATTATACTTTGCCGCCGTGGTTACCGTTGTTGTTTGTACTCGGATTTCAGGGAAGAAAAGGATTAAGCGAAAGGCTAAGGCCTAAGGCTAAGGCCAAAGTAAAAATCAGTTTCTCAGCCATATTCATTTAAGAGTACAGACTGAGAAACTGATCACTAATGCACTAGCGTTGAGCGTTGGGCGTTAAGCGTTAAGCGTTAGCCTTAGCCTTCGCCTTAAGCTTATTTTATAAGTTTATACCACCGCACAGTCGGAGGACTGTCGACCCCGGCATCTGTCATTATTTTTTTCAACTCAGGGCTGGAGGATCTTGCCTTCGCCTTTGCCAGATCACTAACCTCAAATAAAATGGATACGGTGTTGGAATCGTCGAGATTACGGGCGATACCTCGTGTAATCAATCCATTGGCCCTTCTTGCGGAATCGCCTTCTGCATCGAATGCCTTCATCCAGATGCCGAAATCTTTTACGTGATGGGTGATGGCCATGCCGTCGAGGAATTGCACAGGGTTATCGTTTCCGGTCACGAATTCTGCATATGTAAATCCGGGAGGAGTCATTACACCGGCCCTTTTCATGGTTTCTTTTGCGCCGGGTAATTTATAGAAAGCTTTCGCTTTATCTACGTCCTGTATTCTGTCAATAACAAAAACGGTATTTGAATCTTTTGAATCCCTGCCAATTACATAGTGTGTGATTCCATAAGTCAGACGCAAAGAATCCCGGTTAAAATACTCTTCTTCCGCTTTTCCGAAATTCTTCACTTTGTGCTGCACAACGACTACTTTGAAGGGAACAAATGCAGGTTTCACTTCCGCAGGAGCGGGAGCAACCGCCGCCGTCGTATCCGTTTTTTGTTCTTCTTTTGCGGGACCATTATTGCACGCAAACAGCAGCGCCATAATCAGCACCAGAGGCAAATTTTTCATTTTATATTGTTTTGAATGAGGAATTACAATTTTTAAGCCGTAAAAGTGAATACTTACGAAGGGTAGGACTAGCTGGAACAGATCAGAAAACTACCAAATATTCAGAGAGAAACAAAAATTTAATCTCACGAGGCCACTCCCCGTTCAAAAATCTTTAACCTCATCTGATATGCTAAGGGGCAACAGCTCCGTCTATTCCCTCTTTTGAACGTAAAATAAAATCGCTCCGGTGGTCTCCATTCATATCAGCGACCTGCAGTGTATTGTTCTGATAGTGATCTGTAAAATTAGAATGATACCAGAGCATATCTTCGAGAAAGACCTGGCCATTGGAAAGTAAGACATGCACACCATCTTTAGCCCGTATGATGAGGTCTGCCATTTCATCTCCATTCACATCACCGAGACGGATCGCTCCATAATAACTCTCGTCTTTCCCCCATCCGCCGGCATCAGAAAATGAGGCAGACCAGAGAGAAGCCTTTTGAAATCCGATGCCGTTTGATAAACTGACCAATATCCCCTGGGGACCTCTTACAATCAGATCAGCCCTGCCATCCCCATTCACATCCGCCAATTGAAAAGTTGAGCTATATTTTGCCTCTTTCCACGCAATAGTACCGAGATCTGAAAATTCAGAAGTCCATATGGATGGCTGCATGAAAGAAGCTGATGAAGACAGGCTCACATAAACTCCTTTTGGTCCTCTCGCCACGATATCTGCCAGGCCATCCCCATTCACATCTGCCAGGGAAATGGTTCCTGAATAACCTTCTACTTTCTTCCAGGGTTGTTTTGAATCATCAGAAAAATAATTTGTCCAGAGAGTTGATTGTTCAAAACCATTTCCCGTGCTTAATGCCACCCGTATTCCATCCGGGCCTCTGATGATCAGATCGGCTTTATGATCACCATTTACATCTGCCCACCGGATGGTGGAGTGGTACTCCGCGGCACCCCAGCCTTTTTTATCTGTAAACTCATCGCTCCAGACTTCTTCGTTTGCAAAACCAAGTCCGGTTGACAGCGCCACATGTACGCCATCGGCATTGCGGCCGATGATGTCGGCCATACCGTCTCCATTGACATCCGCCAGACGGATCGATTTGAAATATCTGGCTGCCCATTTTTGGTCACCGGAAAATTCACCGGGCTGAGCGATATTTATTTTGAAAGGTGAAAATTCAAGCGTAGGTGAAACGAACACATATCCCCTGGATCTTAGAAGATGCACGATCATTTTTGTTTCTTCCAAAGCAAAATCCTTATCAACATAGGAATTGAAATCATGCATCTTAACAATGCCGCCTACTCCTTTATTAATCCTTGCCAGATTGGATGAATCGTTAACAAATTTATTCGCGCATTCAGATGCGGTATTGTAATCTCTGTACAAATAATCTTCTGAATCGAAGGTCATACCAATAGGGCCTCTCATATGCTTTAATTCCGGATCAGTCAGTATACATTCTGATACAGGCCAGGTCCAGCTGAACCAGGGGGGAGTAAAATAACACAGGTTATTATGTATCAGCGGATCGATAGCCAACTGATTCTGCTTAATCTGATATATTCGGTCCGGACAGGAAAGAGTCTTCAGGTCCCGATGGTTGAGCGTGTGGTTGCCTATTCGCTGTCCATAATAAATGAGACTGTCCAATACAGGATAATGCATATATCCGCCTCCCGGATCAGAATCTCCGACAACAAAGAAAGTGGCGCAAATTTTTTCACTGCGAAGATATTTCGCCAGATCTACCGTTCCCGGGCCCGGGCCATCATCATAGGTCAGTGAAATATAGCCTTTGGGTAATGTCGTATACAAAGGGGTTCCAAGAGAAACGGTCCCGTCATTTGGATATAAATTGTCCCGTTTACAGGAAATGAATAAGAATGGAAATAAAAGAAAGCACAGGAATACGGACAAAGTGCCAGTACACCAGGCATGCAATCGAAAGAAATTTGGCATAGTCTTACAATTCAAGGGCTATTGTTTTCATCGGACGGATGCCAGGTATAAGGTACATCGAATTTTTACGACCCTGGCCCATATGTCAAAAAAACGCAATATTAGTGATCCTGGCTGGTAATAACAAACCGGCCGGCCCATGAAGTGCAACACCTATGCCAGGGCGGTCTCATTACTTGTGTTACCTTAGGATGCTTCTGGCATTAACAATAATGGGTATTTACTATGGAAAAGAATATTGCCATCCTGATGGCAGATCTTTCAGGATATACCGCTCTGACGGAAACACATGGCGCTATCGCCGCCGCCGACATCATTGACAAGTACATGGGAATCGCAGAAAACTGCCTGGTCGGGGACAGCAGGGTCCATGAACGTGTCGGAGATGAAATCATGATTGTTTCCTCCACTCCGGATTTTTTACTGGCAACCGCCCTTATGATCGGGAAGAACACGTCAAATGAAGAGAATTTTCTGATGGTGCATGGAGGACTGCATTATGGCAAAGTATTGGAGCGGGGTAACAGTTATTTCGGATCTGCGATCAACGTAACGTCCAGGATTGCTTCTAAGGCCAGCGCGGGAACTTATTGGTGCTCTGAAGAATTTATGGATGCTTTATCTGACAAATCCGTGTTTACTTCCAAAGGACATCACTTTTTCAAAAACATAAAAAAAGAGAAGCACGTATTTGAAATATGCATTGAAGACAGGAAAACATTTTACGTGGATCCCGTTTGTCGTATGCTGATACTTGACCCCCAAAATGCAATCCCGCATCCAACAGACAGAGAACAATATTTTTGCTCTCCGGATTGTCTGGAGATTTATATTACTGATCAGAGAGATGGTTAGCCGTATTTTTTAAGAAAATTCTTTGAATGGGATTCACATGAGTGATCATTTATATGATGCAATCGTTATTGGATCCGGCATTTCCGGCGGCTGGGCCGCAAAAGAATTATGTGAAAAGGGATTGAAAACCCTGGTGCTGGAGCGCGGAAGAAATGTGGAGCATATAAAAGATTACACAACCGCCATGACACCGCCCTGGGGTTTTAAACACCGGGAAGATCTTACGCTGAAAACCCGTGAAGAGAATCCCATTGTTTCCAGGTGTTATGCATTTAATGAAGGAACCGAACATTTTTTTGTAAAAGACAAAGAGCATCCATATATACAAACCAAACCCTTCGACTGGATCCGGGGTTATCAGGTGGGTGGAAAATCTCTGCTCTGGGCGCGATGGACGCAGCGCTGGAGTGAAATGGATTTTGAAGCCAATAGCAAAGATGGCACCGCTATTGACTGGCCCATCCGGTATAAGGACATTGCACCCTGGTATAGTTATGTTGAAAAATTTGCGGGTATTAGTGGTAACCGCGACGGATTGCCACAGGTGCCGGACGGTGAATTTCTGCCTCCCATGGAAATGACCTGCCTGGAAAAATATTTTAAGAAAAGTATTGAAGAGAATTTTCCGGGACGGAATATGATCATTTCAAGAACGGCCAATCTGTCCCGTGCGATCAATGGCCGAGGACCCTGTCAGTACCGGGATCTGTGTTTTCGAGGCTGTCCCTACGGTGGGTATTTCAGCAGCAATTCCGCCACGCTGCCCGCGGCTGTGGCAACGGGAAATTTAACCCTGCGGCCTTTTTCTGTTGTGCATTCAATTATCTATGATGAAAAAAAACAAAGAGCCAAAGGCGTTCGCGTGATCGATACAAACACACTGGAAGCGACAGAATATTTTGCAAAGATTATTTTTGTGAATGCAGGAACGCTGAATTCTACGTTGATTCTGTTAAACTCCACCAGTTCCCGTTTTCCCCAGGGCATGGGCAATGACAGTGGCGCATTGGGAAAATATTTAATGGATCATAATTATCGCGGCCGGGTGGGGGGCGAATACAGGGGTTTCGATGATCAGTACTATTTCGGAAGAAGACCAACAGGCGTTTATGTTCCCCGTTTTCGGAATCTGAATGGTAAAAAAGAAAAAAATTTTATACGTGGTTATGCATACGCCTGTGGCAGTTCCCGGGAGCGGGGATATGAAGAAAGGGACGTGAATATCGGGAAGGACCTGAAAGACCAGCTCAGCGTGCCGGGTAACTGGTATTTCTCCATGACCGGTATGGGGGAGTGTCTGCCGGATATCCGCAACCAGGTTTCATTGAGCAGGGATCAGAAAGACCGTTGGGGTATGCCCCTGCTGGATATAGACTGTCGTTTTGGAAATAATGAAACGGAAATGCTGAAAGACATCCTGGACAGCGGCTCTGAAATGATGGAGCGCGCCGGGTTTGTCAACATACAACAAATAGATACGCACCAGGCGCCCGGACTGGGCATTCATGAAATGGGTACGGCACGCATGGGACGCGAATCAAAAACTTCTGTACTGAATGCACACAACCAGGTCTGGGGGGCACCGAATGTATTTGTAACAGATGGCGCCTGCATGACCTCCGGCGCCTGCCAGAATCCTTCACTCACGTATATGGCCCTGACGGCCCGCGCCGCAGACTATGCCGTGGAGGAAATAAAAAAGGGAAATTTATAAATTGCTGAACTGTCACCCGCCTTGAATTTTAAAGAATTATTTCGAAGTCAGATTCTTTCTACCGTTATATTTACAAAAATAAATTAGAGAAACCGTTTAGTTGCACTTATATTTGCAACCGAACGGTTTCGTAATAAAATAACAACCCCATGAGAAGAGATATTTTTCAGGCCATAGCCGACCCGACACGAAGAGCGATCATCACATTGATAGCCGTGCAATCCATGACGCCGAATGCTATAGCCGAACATTTTGACACGACCCGGCAGGCCGTTTCAAAGCATTTAAAAATATTGACCGAATGTGAACTGGTGAAACCAGGAATACCAGGGAAGGGAAATTTATTATCAACTTGAAATTAATAAAATGAAAGAGATAGACAAATGGCTGGAACAATTCCGGAAGATTTGGGAAAAGCGATTCGATCAGCTCGACAAATTATTATCAACTATAAAAAAACGAAAAAAATGAAAAACGTTTTGCAATTTGACTTCATACCAGATAAGGAAAAAAATACGCTGACCATCAGGCGTGAGTTTTTAGCCGGGCGGCAACTGGTTTGGGATTGTCTGAAGAGATGTCGACAATGTGATGAACAGAGCAGACTTACAATTCTGGCCTGTTTAGTCAAAACAATGGACTTTGCAGTTACTAATGCCTATCGCAGGCGGGTTAGTTTTGTGTAAACAAAAATTTTTAAAATATATGAATCCAAACAAAGCACTTTGGGAAAAAGGAGACTTTACCCAAATCGCTCAAACAATGCGTGAGAGCGGCGAAACACTTGTAGCAAAATTAGGCATTAACAAAAATCAGAATGTACTCGATCTTGGATGTGGTGATGGCACGACGGCGATACCTGAAGCAAAACTCGGCGCCAATGTCCTGGGAGTAGATATCGCAGGTAATCTGGTGGAGGCCGGAAACAGGCGGGCAAAAGCGGAAGGGCTTTCAAATTGCAATTTCCAGGTGGGTGATGCCATAGCGCTGGATGGGCTTGGCGATAAAAGTTTTGATGTGGTGGTCAGCATCTTTGGGGCCATGTTCGCACCCAAACCGTTTGAAGTTGCGAAGGAAATGGTAAGGGTTACAAAACCCGGCGGAAAAATAGTCATGGGCAACTGGATCCCCGGAGATCCGACCTTAGTCGCTCAGATATTAAAAATCAGTTCCGCTTACACGCCGCCTCCACCTGAAGGCTTCGTTAGTCCCATGTTATGGGGTATTGAAGACAACGTAGTAGAACGTTTTGTACACGCAGGTGTGAGAAAAGAAAACATCTCTTGCGAGAAAGATACTTTTGTATTCAATGCTTCTTATTCTCCATCTGAATTGGTCAAAACATTCAAAAACTTTTACGGACCAACCATGAATGCATTTGAGGCGGCAGAAAAGAATGGAAAGTCTTTGGAACTTCAGCAGGAGTTGGAAGCATTATTCAATAGTCAAAACAAAAGCTCCGGCAAAGACACCACTTCCATACCAGCCACTTTCCTGAAAGTGGAAGTTACGGTGTAAAATAAACCCGGATGGGTTTAAGAAATAAAAAAATGAGAAAGCCGAACCATCCAGGTTTGAAACTTTCTCATTTTTTATTTCAATGTTGGATCTTATTTACATTTCAGGGGACTATCCTTTAAGAAATGTGGAATTGGCTCCTAAACACACTTTTCGCCAGCGGTGCATCTGTTATCAGACTGGGTGCTTCCGCAACGTTGAATGTATTGATCTGTAAATTGCTGTAAGCGGGGTTGTTTGCGAGTCTCGCAAACAGAGGACCGTTCATAAACTGCTCCAATGCTTCAGCGGATTCAAACAGGTACACGCCACCCGCTTCTTTTCGGTCTTCATTAATCAGCCATATCTTCCAGGATAAGCCGGGGATTTCTGAAAACTTAGGTGCCGATGCAGACGTTCCTTTTTTAAATTCCTCTGTTGGCATACTGTAATTGAACTTTGCTGTAAATACTTTTTGTTTCATTGTAAAATTTTAAGACACAAAAAAACGACTGATTCGGCGCAAACCAGTTCTGCAAAAAGTAGTTTGATATATGCAAAAGGTATTTTGTTGAAGGAAACGATGACTATTCAGCTTTGCACAGCTGCCGGAGAATATCCAAATCTTTTC
Organism: uncultured Bacteroidota bacterium; assembly: GCA_963732055.1. GTDB lineage: Bacteria > Bacteroidota > Bacteroidia > Chitinophagales > Chitinophagaceae > Puia. The sequence goes on from CAVSYG010000001.1 coordinate 208,490, forward strand.
TTAAAGGCGGTGCTGAAATTATTGTAATGTTTGTATCCGAGTTCATCTGCCAGATCGGCCAGATCTATCGGGCCCTGCTGCAACTGAGCCCGGGCATAGCTCATTTTATGTTCATCAACATATTTCATGACCGAATTGCTGAAGAGCTGTTTAAAACCATGTTTTAATTTAAAACTGTTGATATAAAATTTACGGGTGAGCTGCTGCAGCGATCCGACTTCAAGATAGTGCTGATCAAGCCAGGTTTTGATATCGTTCAGCAAATCAACATCCGCCCTGCTGAGCCTGGTTCCGGTGTCATCGGCTTCATGCTCGGCTCCTGTAAAAGCGGCCAGCTGGTGAATAAGGAGGTTTAGAATAATATTGTCTTTGTAGGCGGCACCTAACGCTCCCGTATAGGGGCAATTCAGGTAGTCATGAATGCATTGGTATATAGCTGGTTTTATTACCTGCGGTGCATCGAGCGTAATAAAGGGATCTTTTCGTCTGCAAAAATGAACCAGCGGATTATTTTCATCCTGATCCTGCAAATGGCGGAGCAAGAGGTCCGGGAATACTTTTACACAAAAAAATTCTTCCACCGTATTCTTCCTGATACAGGTATTGAATCTGAATGAAGGAAGGTAATTGAGGGAATGCACCTGGCCGCTTACACTAACATGCGTGTTGGTGGCAAATGTGGAAGTGCCCTTCAGCTGAAAATACATCATGATAAATGGCGTATTCCTGCCTGCTGTAAAATGGAGATCCTGGCTGACATTACAAAAGATGCCATTCAAAACGACATACCATTTTTCTGCAGCAGCGTTTACCCGGATAAGCCCCTTATTTTCATCTTTAAGCGTAAGTGCAGAGGTTTCCCCGTTGCTATAAATGCCGTTAACAGTATGTATTATTTCATCCAGGTTACGCATTGTAGTAGTGTCTGTAAAAGGAGTTGCCGGTTTTTTAACCGCCTAAATTAAACTTCTTATGCGGTTATCTATCTCCGAAATGGGCTGGTAATCTCCGAACGGAAGGATTCACATGACGAAAGGCAAAATAAATTCATGTTACTTTGCGAAAGTTTAAGGGAGTTATTAAAATTTAAATAACCTCAGATACGTTAACAATGAGCGCCAGAAAAATTGTAATTGGGGATATTCACGGAGCTTTAAAAGCCCTGGAGCAAATTATTGCAAAGCTGAAGCTTGATAAAACGGATGAGTTGATTTTCATGGGAGATTTTGTGGATGGCTGGTCTGAGTCGGCCCGGGTTGTTCAATACTTAATCAATCTTGAAAAAACGAATCATTGTATTTTCATAAAGGGGAATCATGATGCCTGGGCTGAAGAGTGGTTAATAACCGGAAATGCTGATACGGAGTGGGTAAAACATGGCGGGGCAGAAACTATTAAAAGTTATCATGGTTTGAGTAAAGAGGAAATGGAGAGTCATATATGGTTCTTTAATAAAATGCCTTTATATGTGATAGATGAGGAGAAACGTTTGTTTGTGCACGCCGGTTTTTCATCTATGCACGGTCCGGAAAATGAACGTTTTGAAATCAATTTCTACTGGGACAGGACTTTGTGGGAGCTGGCATTGGCAACCGATCTTAATTTGAAACGGGATTCCAAATACTTCCCGAGGCGATTAAGAATATTTAAAGAGATATACATCGCACATACACCCACAACGAACTATGATATGGAAACGCCCATGCGGGCTCAAAATGTATGGAACGTTGATACAGGTGCGGCTTTTAAAGGCAGGTTAACGGCGCTGGACATCGTATCGAAGGAATATTGGCAAAGCGATCCGGTGTGGAAGTTATATCCGACCGAAAAAGGAAGAAACAGATAATTCATTATGACATCTTTTGATCTGATGGCACCGGAAAAATCTGATACGAACATAACCGCTCCGTCAATCCTGAAAACCCGGCAGCATTTCGAAATTCTCGACGGGTTAAGGGGAATTGCCGCCCTCTCCATCGTAACATTTCATTTTATGGAATGGGCTTACACTGATTACAGCAAGAACTTTATCGGACATGGTTTTTTAGCCGTTGATTTCTTCTTCTGCCTTTCAGGATTTGTTATCGCATATGCCTATGACGATCGTATAGCAAAAATGGGTGTCCTTGAGTTTTTTAAATCAAGGCTCATCAGGCTGCACCCGCTGGTTATATCAGGATCGGTGCTGGGCCTGCTGGCATTTTTGTTCGATCCGTTTGGCGGCCATCCCGAACTGTACAGCACCGGTAAGATCATCCTGGTATTTATTTGTTCGGTACTTCTTATTCCTTTGCCTGTTATAGCCGACCGTTGATTTAACCTGTTCAGCTTCAATGCACCGGCCTGGTCGCTGTTTTGGGAATATGTCGCGAATATCGTTTACGCATTTGTGCTTTATAAGATTCGCCGCGGCTACCTGCTGCTCTTAACCATACTCTCGGCGGTGGCTATTTGCTTTGTATGTTACCGTTCCGGTAATTTATTGGGCGGCTGGAGCGGCCCAACCTTTTGGGACGGACTTGCCCGCGTATCGTATTCTTTTTCAGCAGGACTTCTTATTTACCGTTCCAACTGGATAATCAAAAACAAGCTGGGATTTATCGGCATGGCCTTTTTATTGTTCCTGGCCTTTATCATGCCATTCTCAACATGGAACTGGTTATCTGAACCTTTGGTAGTACTGTTTTATTTCCCCTTTCTGATCGCTTTGGGGGCAGGTGCCAGTTTAACAGCCGGCTTAAAAAAAGTCTGCATATTCCTGGGAAAAATCTCTTACCCATTATACATGACACATTATGCCGTGTTATGGATGTTCGGTAATTATTACACCAGTCATAAGCCAGGCACGCTGCAGCTGGCTTTAATAATCATAGCCGGGCTAATCCTGCTGGTTGCGGCATCATACCTGGTAATGATATTTTACGATATCCCGGTAAGGAAATATTTAAGCAATAAACGAATGGAAAGGCTCGCCCGACAAAAAGCCCGCGGCTTATGAAACACTGATTTGCCGCGGACTAAAAACAGAAAACCCCTAATGTAATTTTAAACTTTTTAGGGGCTTGACCAGACAGGAGAAAATTTTCTATTCATTAAACCTCAACTGTTCCGAATACTTCATAATGGACAGGGAGTATCTCTGGCTTTGATTCGGCAATTCCCATTTTTGCTAAAATGGGCATCAGAGTTTCACCAAATTTTGCAAATGCATCCATAGATTCCCAAACATCCGTTACTACCATACCATCCCCCAGTTGAGCTCCAACGTGATGAATAAGACCGGGCGGATTTTGCATGCCTAAATCACGCAGATCATCCCAGCATTGGTCGTATTGTTTTGCTGTCATGTCGGGAATTCTAAATTGAACTAGTTGCTTTTCCATAATTAATTTGTTTTGGAGAAGTTACGAATAAGCACCTGTATTAAATGCAACAATTTTAGCACCTTTGCTATAAATTTTTAAACTTCTATAGATTTTGATCTTGTTAATGATAGCATAACAAATGGTTAGGCTAATTGGGGAGGTGCTTCCTAAATTAAAATCAGAATTGTCCACCGGCGCCGCCGCCTCCGCCTGAACCGCCACCAAACTGGAAATCATTGGAGGGTGCTTTCACCGCTGAAGGTCCTCCGAAAGTTTCCGCAATCACCAGTGATTCGAGATGAAGCTTTTCCAGTAAATTTTTGCTGCTGCCTTCCTGGGAAGTGAATCCGTGCCTGGGTGTTTTAAGATATCTGATCAATCCATAGGCAATGGCGATCATCACAATGCCACCGGATATCAATTCCCATTCAACAGGCATCAGATGGTAGTAATAACGAATGGTGAATATAGTGGCGGCTACCAGTCCGAGTCCCGTCCATATAAAAAGATGATCTTTTTTTCGCGCTCCCCGGTATATATAAAAAAGGGGAGTAGCCACTGTCAATATCCAGAAGAGCCAGGCCATCGAAATATTTTCCGTATTCCCGTTTTGACTGAAAATAGCACTGTTCATTACGGTCACCGCGAAATAATTACCTGCGAGATAAAAACTGACCATGGATCCCACTTTAATATTTGCAAGGCATTCACGATAATGCCTGCATTTATTTACATGGTACAGTCTGAATGAAAGCAAACAGGACGCTATCGAAACAGCCATGATGATGAAGGGAAGCAGTTGCTGATAAGGTCTGGCAAGCTCCGTACCGATATCGATGATCCATGTGAGCAATGCCATGTATGCAATCAGTGCCATCAAATGGTTGGCAAACCGGAGTGCAAAAAAAAGGCTGATCGAACAGACAGTGATACATTGAAAAGCTACGGACATATTATTAACAGCCATGTAAATGCCGGCAAATAACAATCCTGCAGACATCCACAACAAGGCGTAATCAACGCCCGATCTGATAATGCCGGAATTTATAAACCGTAAATTCCAGGGCTCCATAACAGATCAGGCCGAAAAAAATGATCAGCACATTTAATGAATGCTCGTTGCCTGAGTTGATCAATATAAAAAATCCCATTGAACATGACGCAATGATGGTAGTTAGTATGAACAGTCCAATACAAATAAAAAAATTAGGCGTATAAAAATCTACCGGATAGGCTGTGCCGATCCTTGTATTTTCTTCTGCAGAAATACATCCGGCATCCAGTGCATCCTGCACCTGGTCCCGAACCGCCAGGTTATCGAGACTTTTTTGATTATAGGCTATCATTTGCCTTCATTTTACGGTTGACTGTCATGAGTAATCTGACCAGACCGACAGCAGAAAGAATAAAATATAGCAATTCGATATATATGATGCCCATATTATAAATGCCCCCTTTATCCAAAAGATTTATGATCACATAACTGACTGCGATATATGTATACAAAGTGGCCAGCAGAAAAAAGTAGAAGGAGTTCTTTTTTATCGCCTGCCGATAAATAAACCAGGCGATAACCAGTAGCAACAGGAACCAAAAGATCAAATAATACTGATTGATAAACAAGATGGCAAGACCCGATATAAAAAGAATATGTGTTCCAAAATTATAGTACGTAAATGCGAAATGTTTTTTCAGGTTTTTCTTTTCGCTGATCAGCCCCGTCACCAAAAGGATTACCCCGAGAAGCAGGCCCATATACGATAGCCTGGTGTCATCAAAATTATTGTCTTTCAGAATACGCATTGGGGTGACGACGATACCCATCCAGGCTGCCAGATTCGTAATAGCGAGACTCAGCACCCCAAGGTTATCGAAGGAATAAGCGCTGACAAATAATATCACCATAGGGATAAAAGTCGCCAGCCCGTAACGGTCGCCGAATACAGTATAGGCATACTGGAGATAGGCGACGAACGTGATCATGGTCAGACAGCCGAGGAGCAGAACATAATCGAAAAACGGATTCGGAGCCGGCACCTTGCCAAAAGAGAAAGGTGCTGCGGTACGGCGGCAATAATAAAAACAACCAACAGATACCAGCGCAATAACGGCCAGGATCACCTGATGACCGATAGAATCAATGTTTTTATATATGATGACACCCAGTCCTCCACTGAGCAGGGTAACACCCAGATAGAGCAGAGTTTTTAATTCCCAATGAATGGAGAAAAGGCGGCCTTTCTCTACTGCCTCCACTTTTTGCAAAGAATCATCGCTGAGCAGACCTTCGCGGTGAAGTTGTTGAAATGTATGTATGTCCATATTGGATGAAAGCGAAATATAAACAAATTATACCGGTTTTGGAAAGGAGGCGGATCGGGCCTGTTTGATTTAATGAATGGAAAACTGAATTTCCAAACCGGCCAGTACATGTATCAAAACCGGTCAAGTTAAAGACAGCATTATGTTTTATCGAATTGATTCATAAGGATATAATTTTATGGCATTCAATTAGTGCGTCTTAGCAGATATGCACTTCAGTTCATCATTCATCGGAAATTGTATTGTATGCTCAAAAACTATCTCAAAACCGCACTTCGCAATTTTCTTCGGCACAGGAATAACTCAGTGATCAATATTGCCGGTCTGACGGTTGGCTTTACGGCATTTCTTTTGATATTTCTTGTGATTAAATATGAGAAAAGCTTTGATGATTTTCATCCGGATAAAAATAATATTTACCGGGTTGTACGCATCGGGAAAAATATTAATGTCAGGGAATACAGGGCAGGCGTTCCTTTTCCGGTAACACAAACTTTGCGTACCGAAGCCCCGCAACTGAAAAATGCAGCGGCCATTTTTAGCGAATACAATGTACAGGTTGATGTAACAGGCCCGGACGGCTCTGTGCAGAAAAAATTTAAAGAACCGAACGTATTTGTTGCCGAAACGCAATTCTTTAAAATGTTCAACTTCCCTTTGGCGCAAGGTAATATGACAACAGCTTTTACTGAGCTCAATACGGTACTGCTGACAAAAGAAATAGCTTCGAAATATTTTGGCGACTGGAAAAACGCGATGGGGAAAACTATCAAAGCGTTTGGAATAAACCTGAAGGTCACGGGCATTTTGGAAGATCCTCCTCCAAATAGCGATTTCCCACTGGGTGTTGTTTTGTCCTATGAAGCACTGATAAATAAATTCGCTTTAACAGACTGGGAAAGTATTTCAGATTATAATTATTGCTTTGTACAACTTAAAAATAATGCCTCAACAAGCGAGTTCAATAACCTGCTTGCCCGGTTTGTTGATAAACATATTAAACCGGTTAATCCAAATTATGATTTATCCCTTCAGCGTTTTGATGACATGCATTATGACGGACGTTTTGGAAATTTTAACCGGGCTACTTTTGGTAAAGATCTGATCATGGCGCTCAGCCTGATAGGATTGTTTTTGCTGGTTATTGCCTGTGTAAACTTTATAAATCTTACAACCGCCCAGGCTGTAAACCGGGCAAGAGAAGTCGGTGTGAGGAAAGTGCTTGGCAGTAGCCGGGCGCAACTGGTGTTACAGTTTTTGGGAGAAACAGGCATCACCGTTTTGCTTGCATTACTCAGCTCTTTGCTGGTGGTTTCCATCTGCATTCCATTCATTAATAATCTTCTCGGGATTCATTTGTCTGAAAATATTTTGTTCAGTACAGCATTTATCGGATTCATGATTCTCGTCGTAGTGCTGGTGACATTCCTTTCCGGGTTGTATCCGGCCATGGTTCTGTCGGGTTTCAATTCCGCAGATGTATTAAAAAGTGCCATGCTGAGCGGGAATCAAAAAGGTATTTCACTGAGGAGGGCCCTGGTGATCTTTCAATTTGTCATTGCCCAGACCCTGATCATCGGCACATTGATCGTTGTAACACAAATGAATTATTTCCGCCAGGCTGATATGGGGTTTACAAAAAAAGCCATCATCAACGCAGGCATTCCGGGCGACAGCCTTAGCCAGACGAAATTTGAACTGCTCAAAAGTGAATTGAAAAAACTGCCGGGCATTGAGAACGTGAGCCTGAGCAGATTTTCACCAACAGGAGGCGGCTGGTACACAGATCTGCGTGTTCTTTCAAACAATAATGTTAGTCCCGATATGGTTGTGAACATGAAACCGGCAGATACTGCTTTTTTTAATTTATATAATTTAAAGTTTGTTGCCGGCAGAATGTATTATCCTTCAGATACAATGCGTGAATTTGTGGTGAACGAAACGGTAGTGAGAAATTTAGGCATTCAAAATGCGCAGGCTGCCATCGGCAAAAAAGTGAATGTGGACGGAAAGATTTGCCCGATTGTTGGCGTGGTAAAGGATTTTCATGTCAATTCTCTCCGGGATGCGATCGGTCCGGTAGTATTTATGACACTTAAGGACAGTTATGGAATGACAAATATTAAAATCAATCTTAACCAGGCACAATCTGTAATCAAATCCATGCAGGATATATGGAATGCAAATTTCCCTGATTATGTTTTTGAATATCATTTTCTGGACCAGACCGTGGCGGATTATTACAAACAGGAAAACCAGCTTTCGCAGCTATATAAAATATTTTCCGGCATCGCCATTTTCATATCCTGCCTGGGTTTGTATGGACTGGTTGCATTTATGGCGGTGCAACGTAAAAAAGAAATCGGTATACGCAAAGTGCTTGGCGCACCGGTTCGCGATATTGTGGTGATGTTGTCAAAGGAATTCACTATTCTTATTGTTGTTGCGTTTGTTATTGCGTCGCCGATCGCATGGTATTATATGCATCAGTGGTTGCAGCAATATACATATCGCATTACAATCAATATTTGGTTTTTCGCCGGAACAATTGTGAGCGCATTAATTATTGCGTGGCTTACCGTGGGTTATACCGCAATAAAGGCAGCCATCGCGAATCCGGTGAAGTCATTACGGACAGAATGAACTTAAAGCATTTAAAACAGTATTTTTAAAAGACAAAAACACGGGTATGAACCTAAAAGCCATATTGTTTTCATTCGGACTATTGACTTCCCTGTATTGCCGCAGCCAGACTTCTATGACCGCCGGCGCTGACCGGTTGTTAAACTATATCGAACAGCATATAACAGAAGTAGCGGAAGCCATGCCGGAGAACCGTTTCGATTTCACACCCGATAGTCTGAATATTCCCGGCAGCCAATTTAAAGACGTGCGCAGTTTCGCCGGACAGATCAAACATCTGGCGACGGACAATTTTTTCATATGGTCTGCGATCACCGGAGATAAAATGCCACCGGGTATTGATGACGTCAACGGGCCGGCCAATCTGAAGACAAAAGCTGAAATTCTCGCATTATCTGAAACAATCATTTGCTGTCGGGCATAAAGCGATCGCCACCTTAACGACAAACAATGCCATGGACATGATGGCTTTCCGGGGACGTACATTACCCCGCGTGGATCTGGCTTTTTATGCGCTGACCCATGCGAATGAACATTATGGGCAAATGGTTATTTATTTGCGGATGTGTGGCATTATACCTCCTGCCAGCAGACCCGACAGACCGCAGTAGTTTTTCGTTATAAAAAACAAAATATTTTTTTTATTAAAAACGTATTTGATAAGAAGCTGCTGTCCTACAAAACTTCAGACGAACTGTTTAAATTTTTCCTCATTTGCTCATCAAATAAGGCTTTTAATTTTCGATATATTTGGTGCACCGCAATTACAAGGATGAAGAGATTCACTATTGTTTACCGGGAGTTATTACTTGTCTCATACATATTATTCTTAAGCTTTAACGGATTTTCACAAAGCCCTGAATTTTCTTTACGGGAATTTGCTTCAGGACAAATTAAAAAGGGAGTTCGATCTATTGGTATGGGAGGCGATGGTGCGACCTGGGGTAATTATTCATTGGTGTGGAGAGATTCAAGTACCGCTCTGTTGGATATCGGGAGTACACGATACACAAATAATAATCAATTTGGATTCACGGCTGTTGGGGTAACGTTACCTCCTTTAAAGCATGGAATAACTTTTTATGCGATTGCCCTCTCTCAAAATGCAACCAATATTTCCACATCCTTGAAGTTACCTGGATTGGGAACGGTTGCAATCCCGATGCAAGGTGATGGTTCAAACCAGGCTGTATTTGTGAAAATGGCGATGCCGTTGGGTAATGGATTTTCATTTGGTTTATTGCTTTCCTACGAGCGAACAATTTTTGATGCTGTATCAGATATGGATCCCAAGGTGTACGCCAGGTATCAAACAGATTGGCTGCCTTCAGGAGGTTTCGGTTTCTCCTGGCAACCTAGTCAGCATATCCTTGTTGGAATGAGGGCTTTATTTAATAATGATAATGAAACAATCGTTGACAATACTTCCGTTTCACATGGATTGAATAGCACGCAGGAATTTAGACTGGGAATTTCTGTTGGTGCCTGGAAAGGAGCTTTAATTGATTTAGGCGGAAATATAAGGCATCGTTCTAATCAAATATTTAATACTTCGAGCACAGCTACAGAACCAAATATAGGATTTGAGCAAAATTTGTGGCAGCGTCATTTTGCGTTTCGGTTTGGATTGGATGAAACTTCAGAAACTGGTGGTATATCTTTGAGACTTAACCCTCTTGTTGTTGATTTAGCCTATGTACATAATATGGCAATCGCCAGAATTGGACCAATATTTGGGACGGCCAGTAATTCAATTATTGCAACTATTCTATTTGATTTCGGAAATTATTTGAATAAAAATAAATTAAAATAGAATTCATTCTATTCCTGAAAGCTCACCTTGTTCAATTTCGGAAATATCAAAGTTCTTTATTGGTAAGCTTATCAACCGTAAGATCTTTTGGAACCCGACTATGAGCAATCGAGTGAAAATACGTTCTAAGTGTCTTTACTTAGTTCATTCATTTCAAAGTCATAAATGCTGGTCATCAATTTTCGTTGTGTACCACTTTGATTAACCGGGTTTTAATTATATCTTCCCTATACCAAAATTAACCCCAACATGAGAATTCTGTATTCAATATCCGGAACAATACTGTTATACTTTGTATTCTTTGCGGGCAGTACCCAGATTGCCGGTTGCGAAAAAACAACGGTTCAGCATGATACTACTGTTAAAGTAAAAGTAGTTACGGATACACTTATTAAAACAGTAACAGTAAAGGATACATTAACCCTGACAGATACCATTTATACGCTCACGGACGGCATGGTTGCCTATTATAATTTTAATGGTGGCAATCTGAACGACAGCAGCGGGCACAACAACAATATCATTTTCAACAATGCGTTACCCGCCGCAGATCGGTTTGGTATTCCAAATAATGCCTATGTTTTCGATGGCGCCAGCAGTTATATGAGAGTGCCAAATAGTGCGAGCCTGAATCCTTCTACCGGCATTACCATTTTTGCGATCGTTAAAGTCAATGGGTTCTACAAGGGCCCATGCCATATCAATCAGATTTTAGGAAAGGGTGCCCCGGACGATGTACTGGGATATTATGCATTGCGATTTGACGATGCCGGGTTGATCGACGGGTCAGGTTGTTCAGTAGCGGCTGATACCAGCAAAGAGTTTTTCTATGGTAGTTATGGAGATAATACTCCCTATGGAGCTGCAACCGGAGCGGTCAATGACAGTTTCCCCTTCATTCATCCGGGAGAATGGGCAAATGTGGCGTTCACTTATAATGGAACGGTAGCCAAAGTTTATTTAAATGGTGCGTTACTGGCTTCGTATACAAAATCAGTTTCATTCACACCCAATACACAGGATCTTTATATCGGCGAGACTCAATCTGCCACTTTTCCATATTATTTCAAGGGTATAATCGACGAAATAAGAATTTATAACAAAGCCATTCCGGATAACCGTATCGGAATTTTAAACAGCCTGGGCAAAAAGGAATTTGCTCATCCAAAAACAATGTAACGGTCCATCCGTTTCAATCCTGCTCGCCCTTCTTCTTTACATCTATGGCTTCCGGATGCTGATCCGGTTGGAAAGGATTATAGTAATAGATGTTATCCTTATCGTATAACAATAGATGAGCTTTTAATCTGGTATTAAATTGGTCTGTCATTTTTAGCTGAACCGGCAGTCCAGCCAGCTTCTGCAAGCGAAGCCATTCTGGGGAATACTAAATATTGCAGTCTCTTCTTCGAGATCAACGGTCTCCGTCCATAAATTTCCCTGCAGGCCAAGTATATTAGTCTTGCCGGACAAATCGGCTGCTATTGAATTTTCGGGATAATGATAAATATCGAGATACGAATTGAAGTATTTTTTATCCCATTTCCGGCCGGACTTGTGTGTACTGTCCTGTACAAAATCAAGATACAAGAGGTAGGCGTGGACATAAAACCACTTTGTAGCCCTTTGAAATGGCTTCGTCTAAACTTTCAGGATGATTCTGTCTCCACCAGCTAACATACGTTCTGCTCACTGGTAATCCTGCGGAAACCGCTTCATCCCAGCACATGATATCATTGCTGAATTTTAAAACACTATCCGCCATTCTTCTCAGGAAATAATGTTCCACCTGGTTCAATTCTGTAAATTGATTGGCTGCCATTAATTTCGCGACCCCGGGATTCTTTGACCACGCAGCAATGCCAAATGCGACCTCGTCGCCGCCCAGATGTATTATTCCGGAAGGAAAAAGAGCTCTGATTTCCTTCAGAATATCGGTTAAGTAAGTGTATGTTTCGTCTTTCGCCGGATCAAAAGTAAAACCAGGATAATTTGGTGCATCGCCACCTGAAAGGATTGGATAAGCACGGGTTGCTGCCGTTGCATGTCCGGGCATGTCTATTTCAGGTATAATGGTAATAAACCTGTCTTTTGCATAAGCGACGATTTCACGGATGTCTTCCTGGGTGTAATACGTTGCATCTGCCAGCGAGTCTGTAAAATTCCCTTTGCCGCCAACAGAAGTTAACAGCGGATATTTTTTTATTTCTATTCTCCAGCCCTGCGAATCACTTAAGTGCCAGTGAAAACGGTTCAGCTTGTAGAAAGCCATCCAGTCCAGTAACTCTTTGACTGTTTGTTTTCCAAAAAAATGGCGCGACTCGTCCAGCATAAAACCTCTCCAGCCGAATCTTGGCTGATCATGAATAACCAATCGCGGCAATACCAGTTTATCATTTGACAGGGTCGCTGATTTGTAAAGCTGTAACAAAGTAATCAGGCCATTGAACAATCCGGCAGAATCGGACGCCGTGATGGACACCTTCTTTTCAGAAGTTACCAATTCATAAGAACCATAAACATCCGGAGATGGCTGGATTTTCAAATCAATAACCTGTTTTGGAATCTGGCTGTTTTTTTGCTGCGGACTCACTTCTTCATTGAAAAAAAGAAGTAAACCGGATAGCTCCTTATTATTCGTAAAAAGCTGAGAATTGTACAGAACACAATTCCCTTTTAATACTTCAACCTGGCTGGGGTAAGGTATAAGATTCAGGTTCTGGGCTTTTAAATATCCGGCGCTTAATATCACGAGCGCAGAAATAACAGGCAACTTAAAAAGGAATTTATACATCTGATTCATTTGATTCCCGGCAACCGGTTATACAAATTATGTATTTTCTGATTTCTCAGACGTTTTCTTCAACTATTGCGGATGTATAAAGCAGATATAATATTCTGAACCGGCTCCGGTATCCCGGAACCCGATGATTTAAGATGAGAGGTTTACTATTGCTGTCCTCCGCCGAGAGCCTTAATATTCCGTCTGTATCGTGCAAAAGCCAACAGACCGAGAACCATGCCTGTTAGCCCGAGTACCAAAGCCGCTGCTGCTCCGACTACTCCATTTCCAGAGCCGGGACCACCGTTGGCATTTGCCAAATTCAGCACCTGCATTTACCAGGGCAATAAGCCCTAAAAGCATGGCTACAAAAATCCGAATTTTTGTTTTACGGGGGTTCATTCTAACTGTGGGTTGACGAAAAGTTCGCACACCAATAATGACACTTACCAGTGCCAGCATAGCAGCTGTGGTAGCCCAGATTCTCCGTGTGGTAGGACCATAAATTGTGGTGGTTGCCGGCTTTGAAAGTTGTGCGGTTACCAGCACGACATGAACAAGCCCGGCGAAAATGGCGCATGCCGCCAGGGCAATAAGAATATAGGTGAAGGTTCGTTTCATAATGATTTTTTTGATGACTTCATTTAATGAATTGCATTTATTTTCTGCAGCAAATGTCCATCGAAAGAAAATACTTCTGTCAGACTAATTCTACTTTTTACTGGACAAATCCTGAATAAAGAGTACGAACTGGCTAACGCTTTTACCAGTCTGTTTTTTGAAAAGCCGCGAAAAATAAGCAGGATCAGCAAATCCCAATTCGTACGTTAATTCTTTGACGGTGGATTTTTCATAAAACAAAATGCGTTGTGCTTCAAGCATCAATCGCTGTATCAAATATTCTTTTGGCGATAGTCCTGAAAATTCCTTTACGATGGAGTAGAGTTGATTTTCTGATAAGATTAGTTTTTCGGCAATGGAATGTACAGATGGTTGTTTTTTAAATTCGGTTTCAATAAAAAGTTTGAACTGAATGTATTTTGAAAGTTTATTACTGGAAAAAATTTCAACGCTGCTGTTCCTGAAATAGGCATTGTTGAATTCGGTTAAGAGCGTATTGAGATGAGCAATGATAATTTCCGTATTATTCCTTGTGCTGTCGGAAAACAGCAGTAGCCTCAATGTCTCAAAAAGATTTTTTACTCTTTGTTTTGATTCGTTGTCAAAAGAAATGGTTTGCTTGTTGAAAGGGTCGGTAAGAAAAGAAAATTGTCGCGGAAGGAGAGAAAGACAACTGGATTCAAAACTCAGCGAATGAAATTTTAATCCTTTTTTCAAAGGTGGTGAAGCATGAATTTGATTGGGCACGACAAATAGTAATTCTCCGCCCGAAAGATTTATTTCAAGCAAATCCAATTGGTGTTTTGCCGAATTCTGTTCATTATAGATAAAAAAATAACGGTCGCTTTTGTGGGGTATTTGAAACTTTTTGTAAATACTTTTATGAAGTGCGGTTAGATCTTCCGATGAGCCGGTAAGGATTTTTAGTTTGTCATGCTGCGAAAATCCATCTACAAGCTTTGTCGGACTCCAAACAATTTTTTTATCAATTGATTTTTTCATCTGACCTTTTTGGTGCAGGGTTATAATTTTTCCTGGAAATAATTTTTCCTGTAGAATCATAAGTTTCCCAAACTCCGTTTTTCTTTGAAATGAAAGTCGGGAATTCAAATTTTGTATATCCGGATAATACTGTGTTATCAATTTTTAAAGAATCATTTTCACCCCACGAAAATGATTCTGTTTCTGCAAAACCCTTCTGATAATCCCCGGATGTTAAATGGCGAAGAAATACAGAATCTTCTTTGGAAATTTGATAATAAGAGGTTGATTTTATTTGGCCGTTTGAATAATAATCTTTCCACATTCCGGCTCTAAAATTTCTATAGTAGTGTGATTCTTTCTTTATAGACCCATTCTCGTAATAACCGATTATACGCCCGGTGATAAATCCACTATCAGTGTATGGGAAAATCCACGCAATTTTTCCATTTGGATGATATACGACAGAACTGTCCTTGTCAAGAAAAGTAACGGGATTTAATTTTTGAGTTTGTTCAATTTTGCCACTTGGATAAAGTTTGTATAGGCGCCAATATGAATTGCCGGTATCGTATACACCATAACTCTTAAGTTTATCTGTATTGCCGTAATATGCTGAATCTGTCACCATTTGCGATAAACAATTAAGGGCGGGCAGAAATAATAATGCTGATAGTATAAATCTCATTTGATTCCCGACAAGCGGTTATATAAATTATGTATTTTCTGGGTTCTCAGGTTGTTTTCTTCATCGATGGCAGCAGAGTAAAGTACATCCTGATTTAGCGTCCTGAATCTTTTATTCAGGTCAGGCTCCAGATTCATCAGTGCATTCAGACGGGTAAGGTAAATGGGTATGTTACTCCGGCTGAAATCATCGCTGTTCACTTCTTTTTCGATTTCCATAAAGTTGACGTAGTACACCCTGATATCTGCCATTAATTGAAAATGGCTGAACATGTTATTATTTTTTTTCGGCCGGAGAGAATGAAAAATTTCGGAGGCCTGGCGCACACTGTCCAGTAAGTCGTTCACGGTGATGTGGCCGGGAGCGTTCACTTTGCCGTCTGTGATCGTATAAGGTGCGGTAAAAAGGGCTTTTTGAAATTGCTCCGACTGATTGTTATCAAATCCGAATTTTGTCCTGCAATAATCTTTTATAAACTGATCCGTGTTGAGCGGCTGATCTGCGTATAACGCCTTAATGTAAGCGCTTATCAGGATGTCGAAGCCGGTGATGGGGTACACATGGCGCAGGGCATACAGTTCAACCAGATCGTCTTCAGATTCATAGGTGGGGGAGTACACCCCGGAGGTGGACCATGACGTCATCACGATTCCCTTATATCCCAGATTTTTGCAAATGGGTATAAAGTCCCTGATATTATTGAAATGGTATTGCCATCTGGTCAAAAAATAATTATCCGGCGAACTCCGGATGGACGGAGCTCCCCAGATTTCATAACCGCTTTTTACGAGTTGTTCATGCGCCCCGAACCTGTCCATTGCCCAGCCGTAATTCCAGTCTACAAAAATCGTTTGCTTCGGCAGCAGGTTTATATATTCAGGATACTTCAGCGCAATATCGGCCCAGAGCACAGGTCGCTTACCCAATGAAACGACTATATCGCAAAGCATTTTTATATGATCAAAATATAGCCGGGATAACCCGATCTCCGCAGCCCTTTTTTTGCATTTTTCGCAATGACCCAACAGATGCGTTTCATCACCGCCAATATGAAAATAGGGTGAGGGATGCATGGCCGCCATATCCTTAAAAAGACGGGTGAACAACTCTTTATTTTTCTCCGGCTCACTGGGACAAACCTGTGAAAAATCCTTATCATCTTCACGCAGCTGCGCGTATTTATAATTTCGCAGGATGTATTCAACATGACCAAAGCTTTGTTGAAGAGGGATCACATCCATATGCAGACTTTGACAATATTGTATAAAGTCTTTTACCTCCTGTCTGGTATAAGCAAAACGGTTTGGAATAAGAGCATCTTCCTGAAATGGGTAAGTGGCTTCCCATTCCATGACCAGGGTATTTATTCCCTGTTTGCTTAATTGGAGGGTAAAATTTTTTAGTGCCTGCATTTTCATCACCTGTATCCTTAGATCGAGATGAAAACCGCGGATATGAAAGCTATCTTCAGGAACATCTGTTTTCGCTTGCGACAGGCAGCTGAAAAGAAGAAAAGAGATGAGCAATAATTGTCGTGCTCTCATTTGAAATCAGTTTTGAACGGGCGAAGTTTCCAGGTTTTTATTTTATATCCATAAAAGGCATAGAAAACAAGATATGAATAGCAGGGCAATAAAATCCAGTAACCCATTTGCAAATTATACCTATCTGCGAAGTAACCATACAATAAGGGAACAATGGCATTTCCGCTAAGCCCCATGATCAATATGGAGGCACCCAGTTTCAGGTGGGTTCCCAGTCTGTCCAATGCAAGTGGCCATATACCTGCCCAGATCATTGAATTGGCAAATCCCAGCATCACCAGAAACCATATGGAAATATCAGCGTGATGGCCCAGGAAAAAACTATTTCCCGTAGATGTTACAACCAACAGGGAAAGTATGACGCCCAGTAAAGTACAAAACCGCAGCGCATTCACCTGGGAGATGCGCCAGGGAATCAGGGTAATCCCCAACAGGTATCCGCAGATCGTTGCAAAAAGTGTGTAAGAAGGGAATACCTTAGCTTCCATCATAGAAATTCCCATTCCCTGCGCATAGCTGATGATACTGTCGATGGCAAGAATCTGCGAGCCGACATGTAAAAATATCGCAACAGCTCCCAGAATTAAGTGAGGGTAATTAAAAATACTATTGTTGAGAGAATCATTTACTGGAGCATCTTCATCCTTGAAGTTCTCGATTTCAGGAAGGGGAGAGAACCGTACAGCAAAACCAAGAATGGTCAGCAGGGTACCGACACAGGCATAAGGAAAAATAACCCTTCTGATGAAGGCATCGAGCACTTTGTTTTTCTCCATCGTATCCATATGCTGGATGGATTGAAACAGGGCATTGTCACCAGGCCTGAGGATGGCTGCAGCCAGCAGGAGCGGTGCTATAATGCCCGCTGTCTTGTTGCAGATACCCATAATACTGATTCTTTGTGCCGCCCTGTTTTTTGCCCCGAGAATGGTCACGTAGGGATTGGCGGCCGTTTGAAGAACAGACAAACCAATGCCTATCAGAAACAGACCGCAAAGAAACAGACCGTACGTGCGGGTTTGAGCGGCCGGAATAAAAACAAATGCGCCCGCGGCCATTACCCAAAAACCCAGCATCATCCCTTTTTTAAATCCAACTTTTTTCAACAGGAATGAGGAAGGAACAGACACGACCAGGTAGGAGATATAGAAAGCGAAAGTGACCAGGTACGACTGAAAGTGCGAGAGCTCGCAGGCAATTTTAAAATACGGAATCAGCATCGCGTTGATCCATGTCGCAAAGCCAAATACAAAGAACATCATACCGATAATGATGATCGGTACGAAGTTCCTGTTCAAAATTCTCCGGCTTATCAATTGTATCCTGTTATCGTGTTCCTTTATATGATTTGTTGATTCAAGATAAGCATAGGTCCTGCATCTATTAGTCAATGGGTCGATTTTTAACCGATCGAAGCTTTCTTATTCATTTTAAGCGATTTATGAATCGGTAAAAAATATCTCTATTATAAATAAATATTTATTGTTAAACGATAAATATTTATCTATATTTGCATTCTAAACGAATCAAAGTGAAAACAAAAACACAAACAATACTAACGTTTTC
Organism: uncultured Bacteroidota bacterium; assembly: GCA_963732055.1. Lineage (GTDB taxonomy): Bacteria > Bacteroidota > Bacteroidia > Chitinophagales > Chitinophagaceae > Puia. Next base: position 226,815 of record CAVSYG010000001.1, read on the forward strand.
AAAAATTTTAGCCTTGATAGGCGGCATTTGGTATTCCATTCTATGCGGTAGCCGGTTGCTGACTCTGGTAGCCAGCTTTATAAACCCGGAATGGGCAAAACGTACGTATGAAGCAGACTTAACTTTATTCAGCATCCGTGAGCAAAGTACCGGTTTTTTTATTTTCGCCATGTGTCTGACGATTGCGGTCTTCGCCTTAAAAGCCATTATCTGGTATGTGGTATTTGAGTTGTTATCGAAGCTCAAACTTCAGACACCTTTTTCGATGGAGGTAGAAAAAAAATTAGAAAAAATTGCGTACCTGATGCTTGCCGTCTGGATTGTGAGCACCGTCTTCTGGAAGACCTGTCTTTATTACGTGTCGGTTAATACAGGCATACAGTTAGCCACCAACAACAGCGGAGCTGAATATCTTTTCATGGCCGGTATGATTTATATTATTTCCCAGGTCTTCAAACGCGGAATCGAAATTCAGGAAGAAAACCAATTAACCGTATAACCTATGTCCATTATTGTAAACCTCGATGTCATGATGGCGAAACGAAAAATGTCGCTAAATGAACTTTCAGAAAAAGTAGATTTAACTTTGTCGAACCTTTCCATATTAAAAACCGGCAAGGCAAAAGCCATTCGTTTCAGCACGCTGGATGCTATTTGTAAAGTGTTGGATTGTCAGCCTGGTGATATTCTTGAATATGTGAAAAAGAAATAACAAAGAAACTATACAAAACAATGAATTTTAGCAAAACACAATTAGTAGCGGAAATTTTCGTAAAGGCTCCTATTGAAAAAGTATGGGACGTATGGACGAAACCTGAGCATATTGTACATTGGAACAACATATCAGACGAATGGCATACACCACGAGCAGAAAATGATTTAAGAGTTGGCGGCAGACTGTTTTTAAGAATGGAAAAGAAAGATAACAGCGGCGGCTTTGATTATGAATGTTTTTATGATGAGATAGTTGCCCGTCAAAAGATCAGCCATACCGGATCTGATAATAGAAAAACAACCATATTGTTTTTTGTTGCTGAAGACGGTGTAAAATTGATTGAAACATTTGACCCGGAAGGTAAAACGCCATTGGACATTCAGCAGGAATTTTGCCAGTCAATCCTGAATAAATTTAAGTCATACGTGGAAAATGTATAAATATTGAATGCAGCCAGGTCCTCATAGATTTCACTGTTTATTTAAGTTTCTCGAGTATTTTTTCCGGTAGTCCCTGGGTGAAAGTCCTGTCATCCGTTTAAAAATCGTCCTGAACGTTTTTACGTCCTCATATCCGGCAACATTCATGATTTCGTTTATTTGCCAGTCTTTGTCTTCCAGTGCTTTTTTGGCTGCTTCAACTCGTACACGCTGAAGATATTCTGTGGGTGTATTATTAGTCGCTGCTTTGAATCGCCGGATAAAATTTCTTTTCCCCGTACTGGTCAGGGCCGATACTTTGTCCATAGATATGTCAGCTGAATAATTCTGTTCGATATAAGCCTGGGATTTCAAAATTTCATCATCGTTATGCTGATGCTGCCCGGTGAAGACGGCAAAATGAGCCTGACTCACCTGGTCTATGTCGACGGAAAAACGTTTGCTGATCCAAAGGGCAGATTCTCTTCCGCAAAATTTTTCAATCAGGTACAATATGAGTTTTATGGATGAAAAGCCACCACCGCTGGTATAAATACCGTCGTGATCCGTTATGATCCTGTCAGATTGAACATTGATAGACGGATAGCGTGACTTCATCTGGTCAGTCACTGCCCAGTGCGATGTAGCTGTCCTGCCGTTTAACAGACCCGCTTCGGCTAAAAAAAAGCTGCCCACACAGAGGCTGGCAACTTCTGATCCGGCATTGTTCATTTCTTTTATCCACTGAACGATGGCTGCATTTTTTTTGACGATGTCCTTTGGCTCTCCATTAAATCCCGGTATGACAATCAGATCGGTTTGGACGACTTCTTCCATCGTCGCAAAACATAAAAACTGGGCGTGACCCGACAACTGTATGTTTTTTGTTTTTTCGCTCACCAGCTCCAGCTTAAAGGCAGGTGGCTTACCGGCCAGCTCATAGAACCAGTTGGCGCCGGCGAACAGATCGATTACCCCGGCAACAGATGAGGAATAAACATCTTCATGTATTAACAATGATACCTTCTTCATGGCGTATTATGAATAGTTACAGGCGAATTTAATGTTATCTCATGTCATAATATGCCCCTAAGAATGTCATATTTGGCTGTTTTATTTCTACCTGGAACGATCCAAATTTGCCCTCAGATTAAAATTTAAATTATGACAACATCGAAAGAACAGGACATACCAGTCAAACCAAGTAAACAGGTGGAAGAGGTCAGAAAATACTGGCTTCAGAGCGCTGCTGCAGCGCCTTCTCATGAATCCCTGAACGCTGCACGTGATTATGGCGAAAACTGGCAAACGCTTACCGCCGAGCCTGGCGGAGTGGACTACATCGAAACAAATGCAGATGGTTTGCCGGCCATGTGGGCAGTTCCGAAAGGTTGCAAAGAAGATCGCGTAATTCTTTGCTTTCATGGCGGAGGATTTTTCAGCGGGCTCTATGTATACGCACAGAAAAATGTTTGGCCATTTTGCAAAAAAAATTGGTTGCAGGGCATTAATCGTAAATTATAGCCGAAGTCCCGAAAACATACATCCGGCGCAGGTCAATAATGCGCTCACTGCGTATCAATGGCTGCTGGATCATGGAATAAAACCAAATCATATTGCCTTTGCCGGAGATTCAGCGGGCGGTAACCTTTCTGTCACTACCTTAATACTTGCCCGTGATAAGGGTCTGCCGATGCCTGCGGCGACGATGCCTTTTTGCGCGTGGTTCGACATGGCAGGAAGGGGAGAGTCCATGAAATATAACGGCGACAGGGATGCGCTTTTTAATGTGCAGTGGATAAAAAATATGGCGGGGATGTTTCTGGGTGAGCAGGGTGATCCCATGGATCCGTATGCAAGTCCGGTATATGCGGACCTTCGGGGCCTCCCACCGGTTTATCTGCAGGCGGGTGGTTATGAAATGCTTTTGGATGACAGCCGGATGCTTGCGGATCATCTCACAAAAGCCGGTGTTGATGTACGCTTCGATATTTTCCCGGAAATGCAGCATACCTTTCATATGGCCGCCGGTCGGGCTCCCGAAGCAAATGATGCCATTGCAAGATATGCTGAGTGGGTAAAACCTAAACTGGGACTGGATTAATTTTAAAATGAACTACTGTTGCCAGTTCCGGACAACTGTCTTAAAACTCATTGCAGGTGCTTTTTCAATTCGGCAGCAGCGAGTTCAATCAAACCTTTTACCTGCGCCGTTTCAGCCAACCCATTCAACATTCCAAAATCATGAATCATTCCGTTATATCTGACTGAAATAACCTGTACACCGGCCTGCTCCAATTTTCTTCCGTATGCCTCGCCTTCATCTCTTAAAATGTCATTTTCTGCAACCTGGATCAGAGCAGGTGGTAAATCTTTCAATTCTTCAGGAGAAGCCTGCAAAGGAGAAGCGTATTTTTCTTTGCGTAGTGTCGTATCCATAGTGTATCGATCCCACGACCATTTCATCAGTGGCGTGGTAAGAAAGCGTTGCTGGCCGTATTCTTCGTAAGAATCCTGAGTGAAACTGGCATCCGTAGCCGGCCACATTAATATTTGCAGTTTAATCCCGGGGCCGCCTTTATCTTTTGCCATTAAACACAATGCGGTTGTCATATTGCCGCCCGCACTGTTACCCACGGCGGCCATATTTTTTCCGTCCACATTAATGTCATTACCATGTACTGACACCCATTTGGCCGCTGCGTAAATTTCGTTGATAGCCTGCGGATAATGTGCTTCGGGCGAAAGCGTATAATGGACAAAAACAGCAGCATGCTCCGATGCAACGACAAGGTCTCTTACCAAACGTTTATGTGTGGGATAATCACCGAGTACCCAGCCGCCCCCATGAGTAAAAATGAACAATGGTAATTTATTTTTGTTCCCTTTTGGCCGAACAATGGTGAGTTTTATAGTATAACCATCCTGAGTAATTGTTTTTTCACTTTCATCGATGCCGGATAAATCAACCTTTACGGACGCCTGCAGATTGATCAGCAGATTACGTGCATCCTGCTCAGACAAAGATTCCGCCGGAGGGCCCGGTGCATTTAATGGCGTTAAAAAAGCCTTCACGGCCGGGGAGAGATGTGGATCAATTGAATAATCCGGAGCCTTCTTTGCCATAGTTGTAATTTACCTGCTGTATTATCGTCTTTCAGTTTATACTATTGTATTCTTCGTCCGTTACGGGTTGAAGCCATGTCGCCTGTTCGTCTCCTTTGTAATTCGTAATTGCAATGTCAACCATTCTGGTTGTTGCTGATGCTCCGTGCCAATGTGGTACATTTTCCGGGGCGACCACTACATCGCCCTTTTTAATAACTCGTGCTGGTTTGCCTTTTTCCTGATATAAACCTTCGCCTTCAATTATGATTAATATCTGTCCTTTCGGGTGTGTATGCCAATTACTTCTTGTTTTTGGTTCATAGATGAGACTGCCAACTGTAAAATCATTGTTTTTGTCCCTTGCAACCAATGGTGTTAAAAAAGCATTTCCGGTAAATGCATCGTTTGGTAATTTCTGTCCCTGGGGGAATATTGATGTTGTGTTCATTTCGTTTTTATTTTGTGATTTTACAAAGCCAACATGTCCCGGCACGATATTTCATGTCGAAACAATATAAAGGTAAAAACATATTTCCGGAAACAGTCGCGGGGTGTAAATGTTTTGGCTCGTTGTATCTTCGCCCGGGCGATTAAACAAAATCATAATGTTCTCATCAGCCTTTCCCTTTCTGCGAGGCGCGATCACGGGGATATTATTATTGTCCTCTTCGGGCGTTCTCTTTGCCCAGGATACGCGTTTCGAAAACTTTGACCTGAAACCCGTGCAGGTGAATATGTCGGTTGTAAACATCGAAGGCCAAAAAGCAGTGCGGGTTTCAAGGGATACAGCCATCCAGGGAGCCGATATACCCACCTTCGTGCGACTGAACAACACCGGTGATTTCAGTAACGGGACGATTGAAGTCATGCTGTTGAGCCGGCTGTTGCCGACCGCGGATGCCACTGCAAGGGGCTTTATCGGTTTGGCATTCCGGATCAATAAGGACAACAGCCGGTTTGAATGCTATCTATATCAGGCCCACCAATGGTAGGGCAGAGGATCAGCTCCGCAGGAATCATTCCACGCAATATTTTTCTTATCCTGATTATAAATTCGACAGGCTTAGAAAAGAAGCAGAGGGGAAATATGAATCTTATGCCGACATGGGACTGAATGAATGGATCCAAATGAAGATCGTGGTGCAGCATGCCCAGGCCAAACTCTACCTGAACGATAATCCGCTGCCCGTCCTCATCGTGAACGATCTGAAACTGGGCGCCGATAACAGCGGTGCCATCGGTCTTTTCGTGGATTCCGGTACGGATGCATTTTTCCGGGATATTAAAGTGATGGTGGAAAATTAGATTTAGCCGCATATTATCTTCCCAATATTTACTGTTTATCTTATCTTAGGATAGTAATCGCCTGCTATTTTGGCTTCCTGAATAAATAATACAACATGAAAGTTCGAGACATATGAATTCTTTTGACAGGCTCATTATAGATTTTGTTTTGAGGCACTTCAGCCGGTCCTATTACTTTTTTCACACGATTGAATTTATGGCGGCAGATAATCTGCTCAAAGGAGGTGTGGTTGCTGTTATATTCTGGTATTTATGGTTTAAAGGCGGTCCGGATAATCCGGCGAAGCGGGTACAATTAATTGCAACCCTGATATCCGTATTTTTTGTAATGGTAATAACACTGAGCCTTGCCGGATTATTACCGTTCAGGGAAAGACCTTTTTTAAATCCCAACTTTAATTTTAACTCTTTGATTCCGTTTAATGAACCGCTCACAAAATTAAGTTCATTCCCCAGCGATCATGCTGCATTATTTACTTCGCTTGCAACCGGTTTTTATTTTGTATCACGAAAGACTGGTATCATAACAATGTTTTTTGTTTTTATTTATCTTATGTTCCCCAGATTGTACTTAGGGTATCATTATCCGACCGACGTTCTTGCCGGCACAGTTATTGGAGTTTCTTTTACAGCTTTCTTTATTCGTTCGGATGCTGTAAAGAATATTATTTCGAAAACGATTCTGCCTTTCTCAATAAATTATCCCGGCGTATTTTTATGCCTTTTTATTTGTAGTTACCTACCAGATTGCAGACTTATTTGGAGGGTGCAGGGAAATTATCGGTTATATTCATAACCTGTATAAACACCAGTTCTAGATTGTAAAATAGTTTGATCCTTTGATTGATGTTATATAAAAGATAAAATTGCAGAAGGGGAGCGGATGCACGGAACCCCCTGGATATTTACCCCGGAATAAATCTTAATTTACCCTCCAAAACACCAGACATGAAATTGAATCCAATGATCCTCTTATTCATTTTATTGCCATTCATCGGTTTCTCACAGGAGTTCGATGGAGTTAAGATCGAAGGTTCGAAAAAGGAATTCATCAAAGCAATGACCGATAAAGGTTACAGTGTGATTGACGAGACACCAACTTACGTCTGTTTCAACGGAAACAAAGCCCACTCTGATTTTGTGCTCTATGGATATGTAACACCAGCGTCACAGCTTATTTGGAAACTGTCTATAGCACTGCCAAAGATGGATTCCTGGCACAATCTCAAAACTCAATATTACAGATATTTTGATATGCTGACAGAGAAGTACGGTGAACCCGCTAAACAGTATGCCGATTTCTCAGCTCCCCATTATGATGGTGATGAAAATGAGCTAATAGCAGTGAAGAGCGACAAGTGTAATTACTTCGCTGTCTGGCATGACATCGCTATCTATATGAAAATCTACACCTTCGGGAGAGTTATCATCAATTACGAGAATCTCACTAATTCAGCAGCCAATACACATGAGAAGAAAGAAGCTGACAAACGGGTATTTTAAAACCCATTGTTGTCTGCTGTTATTTCAATTACAAGGGATCTGGTGCATCAATAAATTTTTTCTTTTTCCCTCTCATGCTACCAAGAAACAAACTAACAGGGAATATTATCTTTTGCACAAACGTTGGAATTTCAAACATTCGAAATTCTGTTTTGTATCTGCCAAGCAGGTAAGCAGTGTCATACATGCCGGGTCTTCCTCCATTTTCATTCATTGACCTATATATCTGAGAAAGAAAATAGACCACGTTATTGGCGGGGCTCACATATCCCGACAAGCGCAGCGGTTCATTGCCCGCATTCCAGAATTTATGCGGAACACCGAATTTGAATAACACCGTTTCACCCGGACCGGCATATTTTTTCTCTCCCTTTAATTCCTGGTATCCGATTTTTCCTGATAAAACGGTCAAAGATTCATCTTGCCTGTAATGAACATGCATTGGAGGCCCGGCATTGGATTGAACTACGGATTCTGTTTCAAGATATTCAACTCCATCCTTCATGACGATCCGGAGAAAAGTTAGTTTTTCGCCTGTGATATTTTCTATAGTTTGTGGTAAGGGGATGTTCATTTTTGTTAAGGGTTAAAGTTGGTAATAAGTTTAATAATTGCAGCCATACAACACTCAAATTTATGCTATGAGACGCGATACCTGAAAAATAATGCTTTTGATAATGTGTTATTTAGAGTTATACATTCCACATTGTTGTCAGGACGTCCGTTACTTATAAAATCCTAATTCCCTACTAAAAATCATGAAGGATCGATACGTATGGTCTACATTTATATTAACTTCCTCATCTGTTTTTCAAACGGCTTCGGTCACCGGGCCGATAATTCTAAAATATTGGCACAAGAAAAAAACAACATACTATGAGAAATATATCTTGGGTTAATATTTATCTTTTTTATCAGATCTGCCGTAAATGCCCAATGGAATTACCCGCCTACTAAAATGGCTGACAGCATTGATAATTATTTTGGAAAAACAATTACCGACCATTATCGCTGGATGGAACATATAGAGGATAGTTCGGTTCAGGATTGGTTTAAACAACAGGGAAAATACAGTCATGACATTTTAAAAAACATTTCCGGGAGAGACAGCCTGTTTACGAAGTTCGTTGCTCTTGATAAATTGCAAAACACTTCTTATCAGGGTATGGTCCTGGTTGACTCCATTTGGTTTTACAAAAAACGTATGGCAGGTGAACCGGTGGCAAGTCTTTATTATCGTAAAACCGGGCAGGGTAAAGAAGTTTTGCTTTTTAATCCAATGAATTTCAGACAAGGACACACTTTTAATATTAAAAACTTTACGCCATCCATACATGGAACGAATATTACGATCGAGACTGCAGAGGGAGGAGGTGAAGTAGCCACTATAAGGATAATGAAAGTGGCCACTAAACAATTCTATAAAGATTCACTTGCTCCTACGCTGTATGGTGTCAGCGCATGGGTTAATGACAGTTCTTTTATTTATACGGCCCATACCTCTTTTAAAGAAGATGCAATAGAATTTCATCTGAACACAAAATCAATGCTTCATGTTATTGGTGCTGACAGAGCCAATGATACTGAAATTTTCTCTGCTGCAAAGTATAATCAATTACACATTGCGCCGGAAGATATTTGTTATGTGACCCTTGATAATGAAGAAAAATATCTGATGGGATTTTTATTCACGGCTGCCAATGAGCTAAGAACATATTATGCACCTGTTACAACGATACATGATAAAATCATTCCCTGGAAACTACTGTTTAAAAAAGAAGATAAAGTCACCAACTTTTTTACACACGGAAAGGATATATACATGCTTACTTATAAGGATGCACCTAACTATAAAATCACCAAAACAAATATTGAGAAACCTGAAGTAAACACTGCCATAACGATCTATAAAGAAGGCAAAAATAAAATAAGCGATATCAGCGGCACTAAAAATTATCTTATTGTTACACTTACAGATGGCATCAATAACACCCTGGTTAAATATAATTTTAAGACGGCATCTTATGAAAATATAGTAAAGGATTTAAACGGGCAGGTAACCATTGCCTTTTCCAGTAGTAAAACAGATTCAGGTATCATCGGCGTCACTTCATGGAGCAGACCCTTTACGCTGTATGATTTTAATGCCATAACAGACGTATATCATAAAAGCATATTTGATGAAACGGTTAATTACCCCGGTATAGATAATATAAGGGTGAAAGAAGTGGAAGTTTCTTCTTACGATGGTACAATGGTTCCACTGTCCATTTTATATAATAAAAATACAGTCCCTGACGGCAACAATAGTTGTATCCTTAACGGTTATGGTTGTTATGGATATTCCTATTCACCGTATTTTTCTATCATGAACCTGGAATTAATAAATCAGGGTGTTGTGCTTGCGATCGCACACGTACGAGGAGGCGGTGAAAAAGGGGAGAACTGGCACCTTAGCGGATATAAAACTACTAAACCCAATACCTGGAAAGATTTTATTGCCTGTGCTGAATACCTGATAAAGAGCGGCTATACCAGTAAAGAAAGGTTAGCCGGAACCGGTACGAGTGCAGGTGGTATTTTAATTGGGCGTGCAATAACAGAAAGACCGGATTTATTTGCAGCAGCTGTTTGTAATGTAGGAGATGCGAATGCTTTACGATCGGAATATGGGACGGATGGACCTGCCAACAGCAAAGAATATGGAACGGTAAAGGACTCAATAGAATGTATGGCGCTGATAGAAATGGACGCATTAAATCATGTACAAAAAGGCGCAAGATATCCTGCGGTTCTCTGTGCAACAGGAATTAATGATGCCCGTGTTGCACCCTGGCAACCAGGTAAATTTGCGGGTGCTTTGCAAAACGCTACGGCATCTGGCAAACCGGTTTTGCTTAGAGTAGATTTAAATAATGGACATTTTACTGAAAACCGATTGGTAACATATAGTGATTTTGCCGACCAGTTTGCATTTTTATTGTGGCAAACAGGAAATCCGAACTTCCGGATAAATAAATAAGCGTCGTCGGGTTAAAGAAAATGTAAGAATTTTAGATAAAACCTTTGATTATGGCTGGAAAATCACCTGCGATGACAAAAACTTCCTGCTGCCGATAATTTGAAAGTTATTCACATAAAGGCCAATTAAAAATTATTTCCTTATTGCATTTTGTTGAGCACGAAGCATTTTTATCTGGTCTTTTACTCTTCCGCTTATATCATCAATCGAGAAACTCGCAGGATCCTGACTGGGCGGATAAGTAACGAATGATTCTAAAAATACTGCTCCCCTTTGAATGCCTTCGGCGACAATAAACATTTTCGTCGCCCACCATTTTTCATATACAAAAGAGGTAATGTCAGCCCTCTCATAAGGATCCTGGGTTAGATTAAACAATTTAGGAACCCGAAGCGGAGTGAACGGATTTGCCCAGATACCAAATCCACCGGGCGTTTTCTGTTCCTGAAAAATGATTTTCCATTCGTTCATTCTCATCGCTACAAGATCTGCATCATCATTAAAATAGTAGAATTCAGTCCTTGCTGATTTGGGTTGTTCTCCTGTCAGATATGGTAACTGATTGAAACCATCCAGATGCACTCTGAAACTGGTGCCCTGTGATTGATAACCGGTCAATAATTTTTCTTTTACAGTTGGATCCCCTGCGGCAGCCAATAATGTTGGGAACCAATCCAGTCCGGATATTATGCCATTAGAAACTTTGCCTGCAGGAATATGACCCGGCCAACGAATAAAAGCGGGTACACGGTAAGCGCCTTCCCAGTTTGAGTTCTTTTCACTTCTGAATGGCGACATGGCTGCATCCGGCCAGCTGAACATATTGGGCCCGTTATCAGTCGTATAGATAACAATTGTATTTTCTGTGATGCCCAGACTATCCAGTAATTTCAATAAAAGACCTACGTCTTCGTCGTGCTCCAGCATACCATCGGCATACTCGTCGTCGGGCATGCCGCTTCTCCCGCGCATCGACGCGCGAACATGTGTAAAGGCGTGCATGCGGGTGGCGTTCATCCAGCAGAAGAATGGCTTTCCACCGGCGTTTGCCTTTTTGATAAAATCGACGGCAGCTCCAAACGTCTCATCGTCGATCGTTTCCATCCGCTTTTTTGTAAGAGGCCCTGAATCTTCTATGGTTTGTTTGCCAACTCTTCCAAAACGCGGGTCGACTGTCGGATCATCAACATTCGTTGCTTTGCATTTCATTACACCCCTTACCATGTACGATTTTACAAATGGAGTGTCCTGGTAAGGGTAACTGGGATCTTCCGGTTCTTCTTCCGCATTCAGGTGATAAAGGTTTCCTAAGAATTCATCAAAACCATGTACCGTGGGCAGATATTTATTCAGGTCTCCCAGATGATTCTTTCCAAATTGTCCTGTAGCGTACCCGAGAGGCTTGAGTGCCTGTGCGATGGTAATATCCCGGCCCTGCAGGCCAATGTTGGCGCCGGGCATACCGACTTTAGAAAGTCCGGTACGATAACAGCTCTGTCCGGTAATAAATGTAGCCCGACCGGCCGTACAGCTGTTTTCCGCATAATAATCGTTAAACATAATTCCCTCTTTAGCCAGGCGGTCGATGTTGGGTGTTTCATATCCCATTAAACCGTGCGTATATGCGCTAATATTTGATTGCCCGATATCGTCGCCAAAAATCACCAGGATATTGGGTTTTTTTTGGGCAAACAGAAGGCCGTTTGAGAAAAAAATGACAGCTAATAATAGTTTCCAGTTTTTAATTCCTTTTTGCAGTCGCATAATCAGTTTTATAATGTTTTCCGGAAAACGGCACAATGGATGTACTAAGTTATCAAAATAGATTTTAGCATATGTTTCTTCTTCTCAAACCATTTCGTTGGCCTAAACAATTTCTATTATTTGGGCATTCTTTGATTTGTTATCTGACATTTAATTTAATAATTGCAAACGTTGATATGAGTCCCGCGATGAAGAACTTCCTTTTCTTTTGGGTCATGTCATGTCTTGTAAAATGTCCCAGTTGGTTTAACATGGTCATAGGGTGACAACTACATTTTCGGCAGAAGTTTTTATAATGGATTTCTTCTTTTAGTAAGTTGTTCTGCCAATCCGATAAGAAGCCCCTCAGGACCACGGATATAACAAAGCCGATACATTTCCTCATACTTTACCACTTCTCCGACGAGCTGCGCACCGATTTTTTGGAGTCTTACAAGTGTTTCATCAATATCTTCCACAGTGAACATAGCGCGTAAATAGCCGAGGGCGTTTACCGGCGCATTGCGGTGATCGGCTATAATCGACGGAGATAGAAACCGTGATATCTCAAGCCGGCTATGGCCATCCGGAGTGACCATCATGGCAATCTCGACGTGCTGGTTTCCCAGTCCGGTGACGCGTCCGGCCCATTCTCCTTCTATGGTGGCCCTCCCTTCGAGTTTTAAGCCCAGCTCAGCGAAAAAGGCAATGGCGTCATCGAGGGATTCTACCACGATACCGATATTGTCCATCCGTATCAATTTGCTTTTTGCCATAATCTATATTTTTAATGATCAATCAAAGATATGCTTGTACCGAACCCTCATGTCCAGCAAATTCAGGACCGTTCGCGTTGTACCAAAAGGCAAAATCCAGTGAACATTTTTATAGTGAGAAAAAGATAAGCTGCAGGAATAATCAATAAATTAGCGGTTTATGTAACATGCCCGATAATTTCTTCAATATACTATCGAAAACGGTAACATTAACAGAAGCTGACAAGGCGATTTTCAGGCAGCATATTATTGTAAAGAAGTTAAGGAAACGACAATATCTTTTACAGGAAGGAGAAATTTGCAAATATGTTGCATTTGTCAGCACAGGTATGCTGCGTTCTTATTTTGTGGATGAAAAAAGTAATGAACACATTATACAATTTGCACCTGAAGGTTGGTTTATTTCTGATTTGAACAGTTTTATAAATGAAGATTATTCCAACCTGAGTATTGAGGCAATAGAAGCTTCTGAATTAATACTGGTAAGCAGAACGGCCCATGTATTCCTCGAAAATGCAATTCCTGCATTTTACAAATTCAATTATATGCAATTTCGCGGTGCATATATAGCCATGCATAAAAGATTAATAAACATGTTTACGCTTTCGGCGGAAGAAAAATACATTCATCTGCTGCAGATTTATCCTGATATTATGCAGCGCGTACCGCAACACATGATTGCCTCTTATCTTGGCATAACAGCAGAAACATTGAGCCGGGTAAGAAAGAAACTGATTCCCAAAAGAAGCTAAGCCAGTCTTTTTAGCTTGATCTGCATCAATGTAATTTCCTGACTTATATCAAGGTTACGGAATTAATAGAGTAATATCTTTACTATGTATATGCATCTTAAGCACTAAAGTCAGTTATAAGTAGCCAGTCTTTGGCATTCTTTTGTTTACAATAAAAATTATCCGTTTAAAATGAAAAAATTAATCTTTGCAGTTATTCTGTTTTTCATGCTTCTGTGTCTGCCCAGACAACGACGTGGAAAAATGATAAAATGCATTCCAAGCTTACGTTTACGGTAACGCATCTTTTGGTGTCTGATGTGGATGGTTTGTTTAAAAACTTTGATGTAACCATAACTACAACCAAGCCTGATTTCAGTGATGCGATGTTTGACCTTTCTGCCGATGCGGCCTCCATAAATACGGAGGTTGAAATGCGCGACAACGATTTAAAAAGCGCTAATTATTTTGATGTCGCTACGTATCCGAAAATCACCTTTAGGAGCACTTCAATAATGCCGGATGGACAAAATAAGTTTAAACTTACCGGCAACCTTACCATGCATGGTGTTACAAAGCCGGTGACTATGAATCTCTGGTTTCGGGGTACAACTGAAAACCCCATGAGTAAGAAAAAGGATGCAGGTTTTAAATTAACCGGTAACTTAAAACGTTCTGACTTTAATATTGGTTCTAAAACATCTTCCGCCATTGTTAGCGATGAGATAGAGATTAAGGCTGACGGAGAGTTTGCACCGGCTGGTTGATTCAGCCTTTTTCATTATCAAAAGAAAAGAAGTGAAAACCACCCGACGGGATTTTCTGAGCAGAATGTCAATGGCTACTGCTGCTTTTGCTGTTCCCGCATCGATCAATTCTTTTTCAGGATTTGATGAATACGTCAATGTAGAGATATCAAAGGGAAAAATAAGAGGCGTCAGAAGCGAAGGTGTCAATATATTTAAAGGAATTCCATATGGCGGCAGAACTTCAGGTGACAGGCGATTCAGAAGACCCGCTCAACTGCCATCCTGGACAGGCGTCCGGGATGCGTTGCAGTTAGGTGCACCTACTATTCAGCAGGATGGTCAAACGCGGGGGCTGAACGAACCCCGACCAAGTGAGGATTGTTTGTTTTTAAATGTTTGGACGCCGGCTAACGATCATAAGAAACGTGCGGTAATGTTTTACAGTCATGGCGGTGGCTTTTCTAACGGGTCAGGAGGAGCTATTGACCAGGACGGCTCTAATCTTTCAAAGCTTTTTGACGTGGTGGTGGTTGAAACAAATCATCGCCTGGGAATCATGGGATTTCTTTATCTGGATGAAGTGGCAGGCACAGACTATGCGGGTTCAGGAAACAACGGGATGCTTGATATAATTGAGGCGCTGGCTTGGGTAAATAAGAATATTGCTGTGTTTGGGGGAGACCCGAACAACGTAATGATTTTTGGTGAATCGGGCGGCGGTGCAAAAACATCCTGTTTATATGCAATGCCTGCGGCGGCTGCCTTCTTCAATAAAGCGTCCATTGAAAGCGGACCAGGTGTGCATATGATTCCTAAAGAGGCGGCGACCGAAATGACTTTAATCGCTTTACGTGAACTGAATATAACTCCAAAGAAGTGGAAGACATTAATGGAAATTCCTGCAGCAGATCTGTTGGCTGTTCAACTGAAAATGCCCACATTAATGGCGCAATCTGAGTATGTAAAGAAAAACGGCAACGTAGGTTTTGTTGCTAATTCTTTCCAGCCTGTGGTTGATGGAATTGCACTTCCGCACCATCCTTTTGACCCCACCGCACCCGATATATCGAAAAACAAACCGCTTTTGACTGGCTGGAACGAAGATGAATATACTTTTTTCGCGATGGCATTTCAGGACACCGAAGCATTAAAGAGGGGCTTTACATTTGAAGCATTGTCTGCGAAACTTGAAAAGCAATTTGGCAGCAACACAAAAAAGGTCATTGATACTTACAGGCAAACGATGCCAAATGCAACGGCATCAAATATTTGGGTGGCGATAGAATCTATGAATATGATGGGTTTAGGCTCAATCACCATAGCGGAACGCAAAGTACAACAGAAAGGGGCACCCGTTTATCTGTACAATTTTGGCTATAAATCAGAAACAAAAGTTCCGGGAACTGATTATCCGTTTGGAACACCCCATGCAATGGATATAACATTTAAATTCAAAAATGAAGTTCCGGGAATGAAAGAAGGTTCTTTCTCAGGTAAAAGACCCGAACGTTTTACAGCGTCTTTCCATATGGCAGAACTGTGGACAACCTTTGCAAAGACTGGCAAGCCCGCTGCTGAAGGTGTTCCTGAATGGACGCCTTATAATTTGACTGACAGACCCACGATGCGAATAGATACAACATGTGAACTGATAAACAACAGGTTTAGTGAAGAGCTAGCGATGTGGAGGTCGATTGGAAAGTTGTAAAGCCTCCTGAAGATTACGACATCCAATTAGAAGAATCACGAAAGGCAATAGTAATTTCATATAAGCCTCATTTTCTTATTTACCCTTTCCATTACTTTTCTGTAATCTGTCCTGACATCAGCGAGCATAGCAGAAAACCTTCTATTGTAGTGTTGCTTTGCGATCTGTTTAAAATTCTTCCTGTATTATTTCTTTGTTACATGTACCACCTGCCACCATACCTGCTGATACAGCAAGAGCGATGTCTCTTGATGAATTGGAATTGTCGCCACAGGCAAAAACTCCATGTATTGTTGTCTTTTGGGCAGCATCCACTTTTACAATACCTTGCTCTGTCAGTTCACACCCTAATTGTGCAGGAATTTCAGCGTGTTGTACGAGTTCAGGTCTGGCATATATTGCTGTTATAGAAGTTTTGGAATGGTCATTGAAAACGATATTTTGAATTTTCCCATTTATTTGCTCAAAGCAATCAATTCCATCTTCAACAACTGAGATATTATGCTTTCTCAATTTCTCAGTCTGCTCCGTTGTTAGCGTTGATTTTCCGTTCGTATAAAGGGTTAAGTCTTTTGTCCAATGGTTAACCAACCTGGAAAATTCAAAACCATAATCTCCATTACCCAATATTCCTGTCTTTTCATTTTTGACTTCGTAACCATGGCAATACGGACAATGAATGACTGAAATTCCCCAACATTCTGCAAAGCCTTTTATATCCGGAATTATATCTTTTAGTCCTGTGGCGAGTATTAGTTTTTTAGAGTAAAATAAGTCCCCCGCCTGAGTTCTGACTTCAAATCCTTTCTCTGTTTTTGCTCCCCCTACAGCTAATCCACTGTAAAATTTTACGGTTTTGTATTGACTAACCTGCTCTTTTGCCAATGTCGCGATTTGCATTGGTGTCTTGCCGTCTTGTGTTAAGAAATTATGTGAGTATGGTGTTTGTTTATTGCGAGGTCTTTCGCTATCAATAATTAACACGTTTCTTAAGGCCCGGCCCAGGCTCATTGCTGCCGAAAGTCCTGAATAACTTCCACCGATTATTATTATTTCGAAATTATTATTGTCAGGCATATGATTATAATTTATTAGCGCTGTTAGGGGGCTGGTACACAGACATTCCTGTTTCCCTGATCACTATTCAAATAAATTGGGTATGTTTAAGGTAACTTAAAACCAGCTCATCGTTTGAAAATATTCGAACAGGAGTCACAAAATAAAAGAATATATGAACAAGAAACATTTATCAGGTTTCCTGGCCATCGTTTTATTAATG
Organism: uncultured Bacteroidota bacterium; assembly: GCA_963732055.1. Lineage (GTDB taxonomy): Bacteria > Bacteroidota > Bacteroidia > Chitinophagales > Chitinophagaceae > Puia. Next base: position 243,873 of record CAVSYG010000001.1, read on the forward strand.
ATGCTTTACTGTTTACCGGCAGTTAGTCAGAAAGTGCTCGCCACGATTGTAAAAAACGGTGAGCTCCGCATTGGAACCAGCGGTAATCAGCCTCCTTACTCGATGAAGTCGAAGACAGGGGAGCTGATGGGGTTTGAAATTGACCTGGCGAATGCATTGGCAACCAATATGGGCGTGAAACTGAAACTGGTAGAAATGCCTTTTTCAGAATTGATGGACGCGCTCAAATCAAATAAGGTTGATGCGATCATGTCAGGTATGACCATCACACCGGAGCGAAATCTGGTCGCACTTTTTGCGGGCCCTTATACCATTTCGGGAAAAGCAATCCTGACTAAATCCGGTAATGTAGCAGCGTTCAATGCTGATACCAGCAGCATGGCAAAAAAATATAAGATCGTTTGTCTGAAAGGATCAACCAGTGAACAATTTGTAAAAACCGTTATGGCAAAACAGGAACTCATCGCTGTTAGTAATTACGATGAGGGGGTGAACATGGTCATCAATGATCAGGCTGATGCCATGGTTGCAGACAAGCCCATCTGTGTGATTTCAATTATGAGATATCCGGGGAAGGACCTGGTGACTACGGAGCAGCCGTTGACGGTTGAACCCATTGGTGTGGCGTTACCGTCCGGAGATCCGCAATTTTTGAACCTGGTGTCAAACTATATTTCTACCCTGCAAATATCCGGCACACTTACAGGGCTGGAACAAAAGTGGTTTAAAGATGGCTCCTGGATGTTGCGTGTAAAATAGGCAGAGACTAAGTGATCTGTCCACCTCGGTAATATGTCTGTCAGGATCGCATTAGAAAAGGCTATTGCATTTTGTTAATTTCCTTAATCGGTTATTAAAGTTATCGGATATGATAACATTTCCTTTCAGATCAACTGCGAGACTGTTTGGATGCCACAGCAAAGCATTTATGCCAAAGCCGCCATCTCCGCTAAAGCCATTAGTGCCATTGCCTGCAATCAGATAGATTATGCCTGTCCTTTTATCAACTTCATAGACCTGGGACAATATCTCGTCAGCAATAAATATGTTCCCACTGTTGTCCACAGCAACACCCGTTGGTTGGGTAAAAGATGCATTGGTCGCTTCCCCACCTTTACCTGAATTGCCCATTACGCCATTGCCGGCAATCGTTGTAATAATGCCGGTTTTGCCATCTATTTTTCTCACCCGGTAGTTAGCCTGGTCAGTCAGATAAATATTGTCCTGATCATCCAGTACAAGATTCCAGATATTGGTCCATGTTGCCAGCTTAGCGGGGCCACCATCGCCACCAAAACCGCTGTTGCCGGTTCCTGCAATAGTGGTAATCAATCCTGTTTTCATATCTAATTTTCTAATCCGGAGATCAGAAGACATTATTAAATCTCCATGTTTATTAAAAGCAATGCCAAATGGTTGAATATTGGTTGACAATGCATGTCCATCTCCATTAAATCCGTAAATACCTGTTCCGGCAACAGTGGTAATGATTCCTGTGGCCTTGTCCACTTTGCGGATACGGTTGTTGCCAAATTCAGCAATAAACAAATTGCCATGCTCATCAACGGCAGTTTGAAAATCATAACTCAGACTTGCCTGAGTGGCCAATCCGCCGTCACCTGAATATCCCAGAATGCCATTTCCCGCAACAGTAGAAATGATCCCTGTTCTGGCATCAACCTTTCTTATAACATAATTTCCTGGATCAGCGCTATAAATATTGCCATCCTTATCAATGCTCACACCTCCTGTAGACAAAGAGGCATTTAGGGCAGAGCCGCCATCCCCGGTATATCCGAATGCGCCATTTCCGCAAATAGTATTTATGATCCAGTTATTTGATAATTTGTTATTTAACGCATTTGATGTTGTAGATGAGGATATTGACTTCTCCAAATTTGGATCCGTCAAATCTCTTTTCATACATCCTGTAATAAACAGGCAGCAAATAATAAATGTCTTTTTTAGCGGGAACACAGTAAATCTTTTTCATTTGATTTCTTTTAGTCGGGTTTATAATAAATATCGATGGCTAATGAAAGGTAGTCGCCATATAGAGCGGTAAGAAATTGATAATTGCGCCAATTAATTAGCATTAATTAATTTTCCTGTATCCTGAGATCCAGGCTTCCCAGAGCATATTAGGTTTTGCAAAAAACCTCAGCCGAAGTTGGCATGGGAAGTAAATTTTACTTATACCCGAAAGATTATTGGGAATTTTTGCAAAATATAAGGTGAATTCGGACGAAAAGTAATTCTGAAAAGAAAAAACTGGCGTTAAGATTTTTTTCACTCTTTATGGATAAATAGCAGAATAACCCTGCTCCGCCGTGAGTGGAGGAGAACCCATCCAATGCTGATCCATTGGACAGATCGCTGGTAGTTTGATTTACCAGATATGGATCCTTTTCTCATCGGGTAGATACATGGTATCTCCCTGTTTTACATGAAATGCCTCATAAAAATGTGGATTGTTCATCAGAGGACCATTTACGCGCCACATCGGAGGAGAATGCGGATTATTATTGATCCATAAACGCAGAAATTCATTTTTCATTTTTACACGCCAGATACGCGCAACAGAAATAAAGAACCGTTGGTCCGGGGTATAGCCGCCAATTTTCGTGCTGTCCTGTCCTTCTTTTGTTAGTTTAAATGCATCATAGGCAATGGAAACCCCGCCTACGTCTGCTGCATTTTCACCAACGGTCATCGCGCCTTTTACATGCACGGTATCGAGCACTACAAAAGTATTGTACAGGTCAATTACATTTTGCGTTTTTGCTTTGAACTTTGCATAGTCATCTTTTGTCCACCAGCTTTTCACGTTGCCATCCTTGTCGAACTGAGCGCCCTGGTCGTCAAATGAATGTGTAATTTCATGACCGATTACCATGCCGATTCCTCCGTAGTTGAAAGCATCATCGGCATTGTTGTCAAAATAGGGCGGTTGCAGGATAGCCGCCGGGAAAACAATTTCATTGGCATTCGGGTTATAGTAAGCAGTAACGGTTGAAGGCGTCGTGAACCACTCGGTTCTGTCTACCGGTTTGTTGAGTTTAGCCAATTGAAAGAGATAATTGTCAGATTGAAGCAGATAGTACATTTTCAAAATATTTATCTTTTACAATGATCACATGACTATAATCTCTCCACTTATCGGGATATCCTATTTTCTTTGTGATGGCAAATAATTTTTCTTTTGCTTTTAGTTTAGTACTGTCACTCATCCAGTCCAGCTTGTCTATTCTTACGGCCAGCGCTTTCTGTAAATTATTTACCAGATCAAGCACTCGTTTTTTTGCATCTTCTGTAAAATATTTTGTAACATATAATTGTCCAAGGGCCTGACCCAGTTTCTGGTCTGCCAGGCTTGCTATTTTTTCACCACGCGTTTTTTGCACAGCCTGTCCGGAAATTACCTTATTGAACTCAAATGAAGCATCCACAAAGGGCTGGCTTAATTCATCTGCATAATTTTTAATAGTATAAGCTTTCAGGTAAATTTTCCAGTTGCTGATGGGAATGGATTTCAGGACGGTATTCAGCTTGTCGTAATAGGCAGGCTGAGCCACATCAATGGAATCCGTTTTAGCACCCAAATCATTTAAAACATGCTGCCACCCGATATTTGGGTGTTTCTTTACAAGTGTTGAAACGGACATCTTGTTGTAATTGGCATTTACGTCGCGCAATTCAATATTTGTTCTGTGAGAACCGGCGAGCTGCCTGTCTATGTTATAAACTATATCAGCATCTTTGGATGCTATGGAGGTATCGCTGCCGGTAAGTGAAATAGTTTGGCGAGATATAATTTGTAGGCTTGCTGAATAGCCACGCTGGGTGCATCCGTTTTGAAATAATAATCCCGCTCGGGCAGGCCGATACCTGTCTGACTAATATGTGCTATGTTTAGTTTGCTGTTTTTATTGTCCGGACTCACTCCAAAAGACAAAAAAGATGAATTTCCTGATTTGACTTCTGTTGCAACAAATTTCATCAATGAAGTGAGATTACTGATGCTGTCAATGCTGGCAAGCACTGGCTTAATGGGATCGTAGCCGAGTTTGTTAATGGTGATGGTATCCATTCCCGAAGCATAAAAATCACCCAGCTTTTGTTCAATACTGCCCGCTGTATTATTGGCTTTTGAAACACTGTCCAGGATACCCTGTAATCGCAGACGCTGCGGATAATTCATAAACATATACGCACCCACGCCGGATTGCGAAGGAGGTATCTGGGCCGTATCATACCAGATACGGTTCACATACATAAAGAAGTTGTTTTCCGGTTTAATCGAAGAATCTATTCCGGCTATATCTGCCGGGGCAACGGTTGCCGGTTTGCTTTGGCATCCAGCCAACAGAAACAATATGGCCAATAGAAAGGGTAATTTTTTCATAAATAATGTCGAAGTTAGTAGTTATTGCGAATCCTGAATAAGTAATGAAGCCCGCATTTATTATTTTTGCTTTTTTAGAGGCAGATCAAATTTACCATCGGTTAATTGCGAAGGCTTTTGAGTAGCAACATTTACAAGCTCTCCTGAAAATGTACCCGTAATACGGGTTTCGCTTTTAGAGGTTATGACAACTGTGACTGTAGATTTGCGGCCAAATTCATAGTCTGGATACTTTTCGTTTTCATTTGGATAGGAAAGCCTGAAATTAGCAAAATGATTTCCGCCATTACTTCCCGACGATTTAAACCGATCCATATTTTCCCATTTTATAGTAGTAGAGCCAACCGCAGAGACACCAAAACCAAATTGTGGCGGATTTTTTTCGGCGGGGTCGTTGCTCATCAGCGTAAAAAATACTTCACCTTTTGAGTTTATTGTAGCCTGGTTTGCATAAGGATCGTTGCCACTCCATGAATAAAGTTGACCGTCAATCTTATAGGAAAAAGTTGAATTTTCCTTTTGCATTAAAGCCGCATGGGCCGTATTGCCCGTTACGCTTGCATCGTAGCTATCCCAGGACGTTATCATAAATCCTGATAATGCAAGTGCGGTAATTGATAAATAGTTTGTTATGTTTTTCATCCTGATATATAATTATTTTCCTAAAAATACTTTTGCATTGGTTACCGGTCTGCAACCAATCGACCAATATATCTTCATAATCGTCCAGGTATCCGGCATCCTTGCAGCGCTGGAGCAAAAGTGGTTAAGGATGGCCAGAAGAAAAATTATTTAATCTTTTTTCCTTTTTGTTCCAGTCCGTTTTGATACAGGATCAGATGATCGGTTTTTCCTGCGGTATCTGAAAAAAATTCGATCTGCGCGTCTACGACTTTCAAAAAGAAGAAATTCGTTTTTTCGGCATACATAGCGAATTTGGGTTGTCCGGTCGCCTGCCCCTGGAGCGCGCCATTTTCCAGCGTAATAACAATATGAAAGGCAGGAACCAGTTCGTATTCGCCAATATATTTTTTCAGTGTATTGGTATCTACGCTGATTTCTTTTCTTTCAGCCGGTGCCGGCGACAATCTATCCGGACCCAGTTTTTTAGCGGTCATCTTCTGGCCGTTCTGGTATAGAATGAGGTGATCCGTCTTCCCCGCGCTATCTGACACGAACTCGACCTGAGCGTCCACTGTTTTTAAAAAAAAGAAATTATCCTTTTCCGCGAATAAGGCGTTTTTCCCCTGACCCGTCGCCTGCGCCTGGAGAATTCCATTCTCAAGTGTTATGAATAAATGAAATTTGGGCGCGAGTTCGTATTCACCAATATATTTCTTCAGCGTTTGCGTATCAACGGTAATTTCTTTTCTTGCAGCAGGCAATTCAACCGTTTTACCATTGAACATGCCATTGATTTCATTGGATATCTTTGGTGGCGCATCAGAAGCGACGTTTGTAAACACTATAATGCAAATCTGGTCTCCGGGCACACGCAGTATATGGGAGGCAAAACCAGTAATGCCGCCACTATGTTGAACGATTTTTTTGCCGTAGTTCTCAGAGATACTCCAACCATAACCATAGGAAGACTGATATGCGGTGAACGCCTTTTGAAGCAGCGCCTGACTGACGACCTGGTCCGTATACAGTGCGCGGTCCCATTTGTACAAATCACCGACTGTCGTATATAAGGCGCCGGCAGCAAAGGATACGGACGAATCCACGATGCCGACGGGTAACGTCAGGTCGCCTGCATAACCGGTTGCCTTATCCGCATTTTTCAGATTTGTAAAATCAAACCCGGAGTGCGACATACCCAGTGGCCCGAAAATATTTTCCCTGACCACCCTGAAATAGGATTTGCCGGTTACTTTTTCAATGATCATACCGAGCAGGATATATCCTGAGTTGCTGTAGTTAAATTTTGTGCCGGGTGAAAAATCCAGGGGTTTGTATTCGAAAAGCGCCAGCAGGCTGTCACGGGCTATCGGATGCTCGGATCTGTCACGCATAAAATCCCCGTCGTTTGTATAATTATATACTCCGGAAGTATGGGTCAGCAAATGTTCAACCGTGATGGAATCGCCGCCGGGGTATCCCTGGATATATTTTGACAGTTTATCCTGTAGCGTCATTTTTTTGGCGGCAACCAGTTGAAGTATAATCGCAGAAGTAAACTGTTTGGTGATCGAACCGATCTGGTAGATCGTATTGGCCGTATTTAAAAGATTTTCCTTTTTATTTTGGAAGCCGTAACCCTTCTCCAAAATGATTTTTCCGTTTTGGGCCACGAGTACCGTGCCATTAAATCCATGCTGTGTATTCTCAACTTTCAGAAGGCTGTCCAGCCTTGCACTGGTAACCTGACCGGAAACAACTATGCGGACCAGAAAAATGATTAAGAAAACAGCGGTTTTTTTCATCGGCAGTATATTCGTGAGAGTAAATGTACAAATATGAAGAATCTTTTTCACTGTCTGCTCCTTGTGAGACCTAAGTGAAAACCATTACGCTCTTTTCGATTTGTAATTTTTTTCCAGCCCCTCTTCATCCAGGTGTTCGATATACTGGCGCAGGTTTTTATCCATTTCGTTCCACTTGCAGGGTGATTCGACGCTTCTGTTCCACAGAAAAGCTTCTGCGTTGTTTTCCCATAAACTAAATTTAAGTGACTAAATTGATTTACTAATTTAGTCCAGTCCATTTAGGGCGCTGATACAAATGCTGGTGGGAGGGTTACTGATAGCTGAGCAAAGAAGGTTGGTAAACCTGATCGAAAGACAGAGAAAGAAATGACGGAGAGATGTACTCGGTTAATTGAGTTTATAGATCAAGATTATTACTCTAAACATACAACATAAACACAATATCGAATCATGAGACAGATTTTTCAAAAACTGACGTTTATTGCGCTTGTATTCACTCTTGGTATAGTAAAAACATCTGGACAAGCAACCACGAAAGAGATAACCGACAAGTTTTTCGGGTTATATGCAACTGACCCTATAAAAGCTGTAGAATATGGTTTTTCAACCAACAAGTGGATGGACAGAAAGCAGGATGATGTAGCGAACCTGAAAAGCAAACTCAAGGATATAGTAAGTCTTTTAGGTGAGTATGATGGATACGAGTTGTTATCTGAGAAGACCGCTGGACAAAGCACTAAGATGGTAACTTTTATAGTCAGATATGACAGGGAACCCGTTCGTTTCACTTTCTTATTCTATAAACCCAAAGACACCTGGCGACTGAATAACTTTTCATACGACGAAGACATTGACAAGGATTTAGAAGAAGCATCCAAAGCTTATAGACTTAGAGAAAACAATACCTTCTAGAAAAAGGGATGCAATCTACTTTTTTTAAGTTGACTTATATTCGAATCTTTTTAAGTCTACAGTGCTTAAGACTTAATTAGTTTAGCACTGACAAAGTTCTGAGCCTGCTCGCGAAAGCGGTCATTTTTTATCATAGGTTCTGATTCTATTTCCCTGAATTTGGAAAATTAATCCCCGGCCCGAAAAAACACTCGTACGCTTGAATTTTCCCGTCTTTTATCCTGAAATAATCGGTGTTCCGTAATAATTTACCGTCTTTATTCCAGCCCTTAGAGATGACAAAGGCTTCATCTCCATTTACAGCGAACTTCTCTACTTCGAATCGTTCGATATTAGAGGCATTTGGCCAGCACCTTTCCTTTACGACCTTCACATTAATATGATCATCAAGCGGGCTGGAAAAAGTAAACCCGGTTGCCAGAACCTGCTCCAGCGAATTCCAATCGTTTGTCGACCAGGAGGTATACCAGGCGTAGATGATTTTTCCGTTTGGCGTATTTTGCAACGCCGCTGCCGGGCTGGAGGGGCCCTGGGCAAATCCCTCCTGGCAAGATAGGATTGTCCATACCATAAGAATTCTGCCAAAGAGAGTAGTCATTTTCATAATTTTTTATTTTAATATAGACAATTCCGGAAGCTTTTTCCGGACATATCTGCTTTATTATTTTTTGCATCATGGCGCTGGATGTCGCCATGCAGTGAAGTAAGGCGTTCGACATACTTTCGAATGGAAAGAAAACCCTTTAGAATCAGGCATTCTAAGGGGTTGCCATTACACACAAAAACATTTGTATTGATGTACTTAAAAAAACGATTAATGCGGCCCCTGTCCTGTTGTCGTAAATGAGCCGGTACGGCTATTGGAAAAGGTTCCTCTGGTGGGTGATGAAACGGTTTCCACAAGATAAGCTGCACCACTAATCCCGGATGGTCCCCCGCTTCCCCTTAGTTCCCATTCCATAGTCACGGTGTAGGCTTCAGGAGATGTATATGATGCTGTTGCGGTTGCATCCATGATGATTAGTCCACCGACTTCATAATTCACTTTCACCCCGATATGAAATATGGTTGATCGTCATACTGCAATTTCCGCCTTCCCCGTGTTCACCCGGTTGAAAATGTGGAAACCGGATATTGTCCAATTCAAACGGATAGGCTACTTCATTTGACAATGCAAAGGGATCGGAAGGAATAGTAAAGGGATCCGGTTTGTTGGACGAGTCAAGGAAGCTGATTAAATTGGGTCTGTTCAATGTTGAATCCATGATAAGCGTTCCGGTAAAATTATAATACGGATTCGCCACAACGGAGGCATGAAATTGAACGGACAGGTCAACATTATTATATATCACTTTGGCGACGACCTCTTCGGCGGTATCGAGGGGATTGAGTGTCCAGGTTGCCGATGCCTTCCCGGAGCTGTCGGTCTTTTGTAAAGGTGCACTGACGGATCCGCTATTCGGTGCTGCCGTAAAGGAGACTGCAAGGCCTTTGATGCCCTGACCTTCTTTATTTTTAACGATGACTGAAATAGATATAGGAGTAAGGCCGGATGAGTCTTCAACCATTTGATCACCGGTTAGAATAGTTATAGAAACCGGCACCGTATCCAGTATCACTTTGGTTGTCCGTGTCCGTTTTCGATCCGGTCGTATCTTTATGATACCCACAAGTATCACAGGGGGTAATTACTATATTTTCCTTCCTGGTGCAGTTTATCAGAATACAGCTAAGAACAATTAAAGTAAGAAAGTACTTCATTGCTTTGAGTTTATGGGGGTTCTGACAAAGGTAAAATAACCGTCAGCCCATTCCTAATCGATCCTTCGGGAATAAAAAATCCATTTTAGTTAAAATTGCCAATAAGCAAACCGAAGCAACTTTTTAACCGAACATTTTGCAGAAAATGCAAAAAACGTTTTATATGGTTACGCGTTTCAGTCGAAGATGTATCTGCCCTGTTCATCTTTGTTCACACAGCCCTATTAGTTCTTTATGTTATATTCTTTGCACACATACTGCATCAACTTCAGTGCACTTTCCTTGCTTTCGTTGTAACTGCCCACTAACAGGGTATTAAAATCTTCTATGCTTACCATAGCCGCCCGGAAGTCTTCAAGATCGTCAGGCGATATCTTTCTCAGTTTTCCGCTGATGTCGGAATGATCGATTCTTAATGCATATAAGTCATCCGCAGTAAAATGCTGTTGCATGAATTTTTCCACGATCTCTTTCACCTGTTGTACCTGGATTGCCTCCGCGGTTTTCACCTGGTTTTGTTTGCCTTCATAATCAGTAATGTAATTACTAATCTCTGAGCCTAGAGAATTGTTTTAGGTTCAATTGATTTTTAATAGAAGTGAGCGCTCCTGACGAGGATGTAAACATGGTTACTCCGAAAACATTTCTCAATAAGCTGCTCCAATTTTTTTGAATCAATTTCACCGGGCGGTTTTCGGAGCATTTTAAACACGCTGTCGGCGTTTCTCTGTAAGTTTGTTTGATAAGCAATCGTTTCATTGAGACTTGCGGTATCTTTTTTTAATTCCTGTACCAGTTGTTCGCTGAGTTGGGTTACCCTTTCGTTATTTGAAAAATATTCTCTTATATTTTCTGCAAAGAAGCCCATTGTTACGGCCAGGAATATCATCAAGAATTCAAGAAAGTATTCCTTGAATCTTTTCTTTTCAACTTTGGGATGATGATGTACTTCCATATTTTTTAATTTCTGATTTGGGTTAATAGTCTCAATGTCTTTAGCGGGGTTAATCTCGTGAGGAGGATTTTCCGACTGAGTTCTTTTGGGGGTTATCCAAATCTTCTTCGTGTGTATTGTCTGGCATTTAATTATTGATAGTTGGTCAAATTATTAGAGTGTTAAGTCGCATGACACACAACACTCAAATTTATGCTATGAGATGCAATACCTGAAAAATAATGCTTTTGATAATGTGCTATTTAGTGTTAGACATTTCATATTGTTGTTAGGACAAGCCATTACTTATAAAATCCTATTTCCCTGCTAAAAATCACGAAGGATCGTTACGGATAGCCTTATCATTTACCTGCCTTGTTATACATGCCCCTGCCAAATTGGACAGTTTTCTAAAAGAAATTATGTAGTTTTTATTTTCAAAAGAGACCAAATTTTGATTGGGCCATACGGTCTCGGACGGACTCGCGATAGAAATGTAGATATCTTCAAAAATAGAAAACTTTAATCGCGAATGGCCCGGAAATCGCGGGAGCTTACACATCTAATATAGCCGTTTCTCAGGTGCGGGAATTATTTGATATAGGCGTTTTTGAGTTACGGCGGGGGGAGTAATTTTGTTGTATCAGAGGAAAACAACCAGAGTCCAATATCATTTGAAACCAAAACTTTTGCAAACTTTTGACTTATCTGATTATTGTTACTATCAGTGATTATTCGCACCCTATTAAAAGTTTGAATGGTTTTTATGTATTTGTCCAAATCTGAATCAGAATGAATATGAACAGGTTGATTTTTATAAGTGACTGAAGTTAGGCTGTCGTTTTTAATAGTAATTACTAAACAAAAAGAATCAAGATCCTTTTTATCGAGCTTGATTGACCATTGTGAATACGCATTAGTTATTTCAAAAAGGCATAACGCAATTAGGATAATGACTTCTTTCATAGGATAAATATCTTGACTTTCTATAAAACTACCCAATTTCGATGCCTGGAAATCGGGATAGCATACTGTTGTTCCAAATCCTAAAATCGGGATCTAAAAATCGATTTTATCTCCTTAATTCATGTTGTTGTAGACGTTAAAATAAATTTTCAAGGTTGGAAGTATGAAATTAATCGTCCAGCGGGCTGGTACAATAATAGTTAATAAGTCCATGAAAAGTATAATTGTTGTATTGTAGAAATTTTATAAAGACTAATACCTTAAAAACTAGTGGGATATCGGATGACTGATTGCCAATCCAGGATCTGAAAACAAAACCGTGCTACTATAGAGACAATTGTTCTGTTAACCAACAAATAACATTTCCCGGATAATAATAAAACGTAGAATTTCAAAGCTGCCTAAAATTCGGACTACCTTTAGTCATACGGCCCATCTCAATAACAACAGTCTCCTTTTTTCGTCCGCAATTTTAAAACCTAAAGTCATGAAAAAGTTGATTTTCATTTTCATAATTGTCTTTGGTTTAATCAATTTATCAATTGCCCAGACAAGCTGGAAAGATGATCCCATGCATTCAAAATTAACCTTTACTGTCGTACACAAAGGCTTTTCTGATGTTTTTGGATTATTTCAAAAATTTGATGCCACTATTACTGCTTCAAAACCTGATTTCAGCGATGCTGTATTTATACTTTCAGTTGATATGTCTTCTATCAATACGGAAGTCAAAATGCGTGACGATGATTTAAGGAGTCCAAACTTTTTTGAGGTAGCGAAATATCCAACGATGACTTTCAGGTCTACATCTATCCACAACACGACTGGTATCAAGGACAGATATAAGATTACAGGTGATCTGACATTACATGGTGTAACAAAACCAGTGACAATGGATTTATGGTACAGGGGAACCATTCATGACGCAATGTCTAAAAAAGACAAGGCGGGTTTTCAATTGACTGGTATTTTAAGCCGCACCGACTTTAACGTAGGTCCTCCTGACCCTACCGATATTAGTACAGATGTTCGCATAAAAGCAGATGGTGAATTTATCTTAGAAAACTGATCAGGTAGATATGGGGCAAAATCATCCGGTAACTGTAATAAATAGAAAGAGGATGACAAATAATTTTAAATTGAGAATATGAATACCACTCAAATTAAAACCTTCAACAATAAAATGGACGGCTTCATTGATAAGCTGCTTCCCGAACTCGAAGAAATATATAAAGATATCCACCGGAATCCTGAGTTATCTATGCAGGAATTGCGTACGGCAAAAATCGCCGCGGATTATTTAACCAAATACGAATTTGAGGTTTCGACGGGCATCGGGGTAACGGGAGTGGTGGGCCTTATGAAGAATGGTGAAGGCCCTGTCGTAATGCTTCGTGCCGATATGGATGCACTTCCCGTTAAGGAAGCTACGGGGTTGCCGTATGCGAGTACAAAAGTTGCCAGAGATGAAGAAGGAATAGAGGTAGGTGTATCACATGTATGCGGCCATGATTTGCATGTAACCTGGTTAATGGGAGCCGCCAGATTGTTTTCAGAACATAAAGATCAGTGGAAAGGAACTCTGATGGCTGTTTTTCAACCTGGCGAAGAAATAGGCCGCGGCGCGCAGGGTATGATTGATGATGGCATCATGGATCATTTCCCTAAACCCGATATCATTCTCGGACAGCATGTAATGGTCGGCGAATCCGGTACAGTCGGATATCGCAGCGGTGCTATATTATCTGCCGGCAACAGTCTTAAAGTAAAAATTTTTGGCCGCGGTGCACATGGTTCATCTCCGCAAACTTCTATTGACCCCGTGATCATGGCGGCCGCCACCACCATGCGCCTGCAAACTATTGTTTCGCGTGAAATAGCGCCAATAGAAAACGCGGTACTGACCATCGGTGCATTACAGGCAGGTACAAAAGAGAATATTATTCCTGATGATGCCACATTAAAATTGAATATCCGCACTTTTAATGATGGTGTTCGCGATCATATACTTTCAGCTGTTAAACGTATATGTTGTGCTGAATGTACTGCTTCCAATGCACCAAGAGAACCGGAATTTACCACATTGGACAGTTATCCTTTAACCGTAAATGATGCAATCGCCACGGCTAAAGTGGCAGAAGCCTTCAATGCTCAGTTCGGTGATAAGTCGCATGAAACACAACCCGCGTCTGCCAGTGAGGATTTTAGTGTTTTTGGAAGAAACTGGAAAGTCCCTTATGTTTTTTGGTTTGTAGGTGGAACTGATCCAAAAATATACCTGGAGGCCAGGAAGAATAACCAGATAAACTCTATACCCAGTAATCATTCACCGAAGTTTGCTCCGGTAATAAATCCAACTTTAAAAACGGGTTTGCAAGCAATAATGACAGCCGCAATTGCCTGGCTGAATTAAACTGCCAGTTAAGATGGATAAACTACGTTGGCTCTACAATTTTCTTGATCTGGCAGGTACCTTTGTTTTTGCCATAAGCGGAGCCGTAGCAGCAAAGCAACGGGGACTTGATTTATTTGGAATTTGCGCTGTTGCATTTGTAGTAGCTTGTGGGGGTGGGATTATACGGGATCTTTGTATCGGAGCTATTCCTCCGACCGGATTAACCAACTGGCATTATCTTTTAACGGCAATGGTAGCCGCCGGAATGACGATCGGTTTATATCCTTTTGTTCAGCGACTTAACAATCCGGTGTTACTTTTCGATGCATTAGGCTTATCATTATTTGCCGTTACCGGTGCTCAAAAATCTTTGGCTTATGGCCACAATGCAGAGGTTGCTGTTCTTTTGGGGACAACAACTGCCGTAGGCGGTGGGGTATTACGCGATATTTTGCTTAACCGGGTGCCTGTTATTTTGGAAAAAGAAATTTATGCTTCGGCAGCGCTTTTAGGAGCGTTCATAATGGTTTTGGGAAATTATTTGAAATGGTTATCAGACGACTGGGTTTCCATCATAGCACTGACGATATGTTTCGGATTACGTTTATTAGCGCTTCATTATCATTGGAACCTGCCTGTTTATTCTATTGATAAAACCAGGTCGGATAAATAGCAATAACTATGGACGTTTTAAAAATCCTTGGAATCATGAGCATTGCAACTATAGTTGGTTTCGCTGATCACAATTCAGATGACACTGACAGGGTTTGCAATTCACACAGAAGCACCATTACCATTCATTTAAAAGATCTAAAATATATAGGAGCCGTAGATGAACGTTACCAATCATATAATATAGAGATGGTAGAAGTAGTTGGAGGAAGGTTCTGGAAACCTTATCATCTCATGGACAGTTTGCCGTCAGCAAAAGCTTCATCAAATTATGACATCTCTCAAAAGAACGATCAGATGTACCGGCAACTTTCACCCATTAACCTGACGGATAAAAGATTGATGAACCTTGCCAAAGGACTTGCGCCCGCATATGTACGGGTAAGTGGCACATGGGCGAATGCCATTTATTTCCAGGATAATGATGATACAAAAATAACGAAAGCCCCTGCCGGATTTGTAAACGTATTGACAAGAAGCCAATGGAAGGGAGTCCTCGATTTTATAAAGGCTACGGATTCCAAACTGGTTACTTCGTTTGCGGTATCCAATGGCGTACGTGATGCGCAGGGCATTTGGACTCCTATAGAAGCTCAGAAGATTGCATCTTATACCAAAAGCCAGGGAGGGGAAATTGCGGCAGCCGAATTGTTTAATGAGCCTACCATGCCAATGGCCGGAGGCGAAATGAATAAAAAATATAACGCAAACGACTTTGCAAAAGACATAGCTGCCTTTAATGCCTGGTCTAAAGTTGCGGTGCCTAATATGTTGGTGCTTGGTCCGGGATCAGTTTTAGAAGGTCTGCCGGATGTGTCTTTGGCTGGAATGGGAATGACCTATTTGTCAACAGATGCGATGATGTCAGCGGAGCCAAATCCACATTTCGATGTTTTTTCGTATCACTTCTATGGAGCCGCCTCTATGCGCATGATGCGCAACGGTCCATTTTCAATAAAAGCAGATAATGCGCTGGATTCTTCCTGGTTGAGAAGAACAGATACAGTAACATATTATTATGCCGGATTAAGAGATAAATATAGTCCCGGTAAGCCTTTATGGATCACCGAAACCGCTGAGGCAGCAGCAGGTGGCGATCCTTTTTCTGCCACTTATCTGGATTGTTTCCGCTATTTATACCAATTAGGCTCTTTAGCTAAAAAGGGAGTAAAGGTTATTATGCACAATACACTGGCAGCAAGTGAATACAGTTTGATTGACCAGGATACGCATTTACCAAAACCCAATTATTGGGCTGCGCTTTTATGGGCAAAACTAATGGGGCCCAAAGTATATGAAGCAGGGAACGGATTGCCGGGAGTTTTTGTATTTGCGCACAACATGAAAGGGCACGTGGATGGTATGACCATTCTGATGATCAACACCAATAAAACATCTGTTGCTGCCGCTATTCCTTCAGATGCTGAACAATACTCGTTAACCTCTACCGAATTGCAGGGTAAATCTGTATTGTTGAATGGCCAGGAATTGAAATTAGATGAGAATGATCAATTACCCGCATTCAAAAGCCGATCCATAAAATCCGGCAACGTTACGCTTCCGGCAACGAGTATTAGTTTCTTTACAATTGCAGAAGCGGGCATAAAAAGTTCTAAGTAAGGACGTTCCTGATCGGCCACTTTGAAGAAGCCTCGAAGGTATTAAGCACAATCTAACTTTACTATTCAATGCCTTATCATCCACAGAACTATTTAACGCAATGGGAAAAGAGAAACCGGATGCCAAATAATTAGTTAAGTTTAATAGCGCTTTATAAAATGTTAAGTAAATCTGTCTCGAAAACATGAAAAATGTGAAGTCATTGCAGGAGTTGCCGAAAGGCGGTTATCAACAGGTTAACAGATAAAACTTATCAGACAAGATTAAAAAAATAATTTATATTCGTTTCAGAATAAAAAATAGTTTGAGTCATAGCCATTTCCAGCCTTCCTTTTCACCGACTGAAAATTACACTATTCTCTCGCCTGTTCCTAATTGATAACTAATTTAGCCCGCCGCAGTTTACATAAGTAGATTTCAATAACTGGTGATATCA
This sequence comes from uncultured Bacteroidota bacterium, assembly GCA_963732055.1. Lineage (GTDB taxonomy): Bacteria > Bacteroidota > Bacteroidia > Chitinophagales > Chitinophagaceae > Puia. The sequence goes on from CAVSYG010000001.1 coordinate 260,403, forward strand.
GGTAAGTATCGCGTATTGAATACGTCCTGTGTCCCGTACCGTTCAGGAAGACATTCCTTTTTTTCCTTACTCTCATTAGATAAATTTATTTAAACGGGATACCCCTCTGGGGCTGAAAACGGATAAGGATCCTGTTTCCTTTTTTAACTATAAGGCCGTTGCCGGATCCATCACGATGACTTCGGTAAAATTGGATAATCGTTTTATTATGAAACCAATAAAGTTTTTCGTCCTCTGCATTCATTCAAAACAAAGTATAATACTAACAATAAAACAAACTAAAATGAAAAAACAATCAACAATCAAAGCTATTGCGACGCTATCCATTGTTGCTGCAATTGTAGCCTTCACAAGCTGTTCAAACGGTAGTGGAAATTCTCCGGATCTTCAGGCCAAAGTTGACTCACTGCAAAGTGAACTCAAAAAATTTACTGACGAGAAGGCTGTTACAGAATTGCGGCTTGCGAAATTTGATACACTTGATTTTGAGTATTACAGTAACCAGAAATGGGACATGTTTACCCATAATCATGCCGACAACATCAAAGTGTATTATCCTGATGGTACAATTACCACTGGTTTGTATCCGCAACACATTGACGCGATTAAAGGACAGTTTGTTTTTGCACCTGATACAAAAATTAAAACGCACCCCGTAAGATTCGGTAGCGGCGACTGGACCTGTGTGATTGGTGAAATGGAAGGAACATTTTCCAAACCGATGCCAATAGGTGGTGGGAAAACAATACCACCCACAGGAAAACACTTCAAACTTTCAATGACTACGGTCGGGCATTGGGGAGCAGATGAAAAAATGATCGAAGAGTATTTGTTCTGGGACAATCAATCATTTATGAAGCAAGTTGGATTAGCTAAGTAATCCCGAGATACTAACTTTCAGGTCTAAATCAATTGAAAGAACGCATATGTGGTTCAGCTTATTACAATCATACTTTAACGTCAAAACACCAAACCATGAATGATTATTTATAGTATTAGTGCTTCTTGCTTTCGATACAAATAAATTAATTACTCACCATTTTAAACTGGACGAAATACTCCAGGCGTACGAAGTATTTGACAATGCTTCAAAAGAAAAGTCTATGAAGGTCATTGTAGCGCCGTGAAAACCGAAAAGCCTTTTTTATTAGGCGGTAAAAGCCGGATTGAATTATCAAGAGGTAAGAGACGCCATTTATAGGCATCCTTCCATGACAGAAGCATTTAACAGCCTCTATTTATTCATTTAAAGATTAGATATCTTCATGTAACTCTTTTTTTAACATCTAAAACACCAAATTATGAGCATGCTAAAAGATTTCAAGGATTTCGCAATGAAAGGAAATGTCGTGGACCTCGCCGTAGCAGTTATTATCGGTGCGGCCTTCGGAGCGATCGTATCATCGCTTGTTGATGATGTGATTACCCCTTTGCTGTTGGCACCTGCTTTGAAGGCTGCCAATGCACAGGACCTGGATCAGCTAACCTGGGGTACCGTGAAATACGGAAAATTCCTGGCGTCAGTCATTAAATTTATCATCATTGCATTTATTTTATTCCTGATTGTAAAGGCCATGAGGAACATGGAGAAGAAAAAGGAGCTGGCACCGACAGGACCTTCCAGTACTGATAAACTACTGATGGAAATTCGGGATCAGTTAAGGAAATAATTGACAAGTTGGTTATTGTAATCTTACTGAATAAATAATAATTAAAATGGAAGACAGGCAGATATTAAATCATTTTTCTTGTCTGCCTGTCGTGAATGGATACAAGGATCAATATAAAAAATCCAACTACTGCAACAATGACTATTGCAATGATGATTATATACATGTCAACTATGTTTAATTGATTATAAGAGACAGTATGCTGTGACCATCTTGTTACAGAATTATTCCACTGAATTTTTCACGCTCAGCGGCGTTGATTTATTTATTGATTGGTTACGTTTGTTGCTGTTGTCTTTTCTAAACAGGAGATAAAAGAGCACGGGTACTGACACGAATAGCAAATAATAAATATTTTCACTCAACAGATACCCCTCTCTTACAATCACGACATTCAACATTACTAAAATCAAAATAATTAATCGAAACCGCGGATCTTTATTTTTATTCATAACATAATAATTTAAAATATAAAAATTTTAAACCTTGCCATAATTAATCAATTTATTTTCTTTCAGATAATTCTCCATTTCAATTACCAGTGGGAAAAATCTGTCATTTTCAAAATGGATATATGTGACAAGATCATTTTCTAATTTCTTCATTTTGTCAAATAAAAGTTTGTATGGTTTACTTGCGCCTTCGGGTACCCTGTAATCTTTTGTCAGGATTCTGAAATATTTTAATTTGTCAATGAATGAATAGTGTTCACGTTGAATCTTGTTCTTTAGTTCCTGAAACGGCTGTCCGACTGCTGGCTTGCCGATTTTTGGATGTTGAACTTTTTCAATCATATCCAGGGCAGCAGGAATTAAGCGTTGGTTTTCAATATTTAAATAATATCCAAAATCGCTAAAAAATAAAAAAAGTGATGCCGCCAGTTTTGCCAGCTCCGGATTTTTATCATAGTGCCGATAATAAACTTCCTGCGACAAATCGTAAATGATCTTCACATCGTTTCTAGACTTCTGATGAAATGGCCTTAACTCTTGTTCCACCATGGAATCAAGTAATAGGGCATCCGGTTTAATAATTTCCTGTTGTGGTGTTTCCCCCTTTGACTGCAGCGGAAATTCATAGCCCGGATGAGGCCGAATGAATGAGTGAATTTCCTTTTCCCGCAAAGCAATGTGTCCCATATATTCGTTTTTTGATTTAAATTAAAAGTCCAAAGAAGACATTCCTTTCCCATGACGCTTTCCGCGAACGGTTACATGCCTTCTGTTTTTTAAAAGATGACTCGAGTTTGTCGATATAAGGAATGCTCAATGAAAGTGTCGGAGCTACCGGTCCCGATAGCTACTACTATTCAACGGTAATACCCGCGTCGTCCACTTATTCGAATTGAAGGATTGAATTCAAGACTAAGCAAACTAGTCCTGAATAAAAGTGCAAAAGTCCTTATAATTGGAGAAGTAATATAGCCTATTACAAAAAGGCAGGAATTCAGTAAAGGAGCAGGTATAAACATCCCGCATATCAACCATAACCGGCTGACTAATTTGTGCAAAGGGGATATGTAAAAATTTACCTGTCATTTGCTGAAGATACGAAGACTATTTATTTTTCAGGTTAATGAAACCTTAATTATAAATGATGAAAAGAATCTGACCGGCCTTTTGAGAGACTTTATAAGAGGTTACTCAAGAAAGGAGAGAAGACCTTATGATGATGAGGAAATTCAACGAATTTTAAAAGCATACCAGACTGACCAGTTCAGTAAGTTAAAGGAGTATACTCATAGCCATTAATCTTCCGTTTATGTTCTTTATCTTCTCTACGGGAGTTAAGTTTCCATACCTAATGTCATCTTTATTACTGTTTATGAGAGAGGTATTGAACTTTCGATTACAAGAGGGGAATTCGTCAGATCCGCAATAATGGTATAAAAAATGGTAATTGTTAGTTGTTGCATTTATTGTTTTACATGCAACGCGCTCTCTTTGAAACAACCATTGTCTATTGTTGCTTTCGGCTTGAGACCTTTCTTTTCAATTGTCCAAATGGTATTATTCAAGTTTACTGTAAAAAATGAATCCAACTTATCTTTTACTTGAGAATGCAGGATGATACTGCCATTTTTAATAGTCCACTTACCTTTTATTTTGTCTTGACAGCCTCCAAGCATATAGAAATAAATAAAGGAGGAGTCATAAGTAAGTGTCAATTCAGAAGATTTCTCGAATTTACTATCAGTAGAAATATAATATCCTGAAATATCATTTGCGAACTTCAACTGGGAAGACGCTTTGGAGCTTACTAAAATGAGGGATATTATTGCTAAATGTCTCATAAAAATGGCAACCATCGTTCGCGCATTGGGGCTGTGCCGGCAATAGAACTCCTGTTGCTGACTTGGCCGTAGATTTTTTTTACCTATGGGCAAAGTACTAAAATTCAATAGAATTCCAACTACACAAATACACTTATTCCGCCAGAATAGAGCCAATGCAGTTATTGGACAGTTTTCTAAAGCATATTTTATAGATTTTATTATTCAAAAGAGCCAAATTATGATTGGGCCACTACAGTCTCGGACGGACTCACGCCAGAAACGTATTTTCCTTTAAAACAATAAATTAGAGTAATTATTTAAAATAAGATGAAACAGTACTGAAACAGCCCCCATTGTTAATTATAACCACCTGCGAAAAATATCTGATTAGTCACAATACCTAAATACTGATTGGAAAACTGCCTGCCTGATGGGATTCACATTATAATAGTCCCCTGTGCTAAGCAATCCCGTATTCTGCCGGTTAATCAGCAGAATAACTGAGATATTATATTTTGGAATCACGGCGATACTGGTTCCGGTAAAACCGGTATGACCAAAACTGCCTTCAGGTGCGTTTTTCATAAATGAACTCTCAGGATCCATCATCCAGCCCAGCCCGTTATTGAATTTGTCTTTGGTAAGAAAAGTATCGATGGTTGATGCTTTAATGAATTGACGATTGCCGAGCCGTCCTTTATTCATTAATACATCCACCAGTTTCTGGAGGTCCTTAACAGTAGAGAATAATCCCGCAGCACCCGAAATTCCCCCGTTAGCATACCAGGCATTCCCATCATTCACTTCACCCCTTAGTACATAGTGGCGCCAACCGTTCCAGGAAACCGGATTGATGCCTTTGACCTGAAAGCCGAGGCTTGAATCATATACCATCCGCCGCTCGTAAGGATTACCCATCGATGTCGCGGCGATTTTTTTAAACCTGCCCGTTTTCAACGGATTATATCCTGTATTGGTCATGCCCAATGGAATGAAAATATTCAGTTCCATGAATTGTTCCAGCGGCAGCCTGGAAACGATTTCTATGATTTCACCCAAAAGCACAAACCCCAGATCGCTATAACTGCGCTTTTGACCTACAGGATATTTCAGAGGCAGTTTACCAATCAGTCTATAAGTTTGTTCTTTATTGGCAGCTTTGTAATAGAGCGGGTACCATTCATACAGACCAGCAGTATGGGTGAGGAGGTGCCTGATGGTAATCGTTTTTTTTGCGCCCGTATCAAAGGCCTTTATATATTTTCCAACCGGGTCATCTATTTTAATCAGTCCTTTATCGACCAACAACATGATAGCCGTTGTGGTTCCCACCACTTTGGTAAGTGAAGCGATGTCAAACAAATGTTCGACGGTCATTTTATCAGGAGCAGAAAGTTCGCGGTGATTGAAATCATATTTTTGGGCCCAGCCATAAGACCGTTCAAAAACTACACTTCCCTTCTGTTTGACTTCTATTACGGCTCCGGGAATTTTATTGCTGTCCACCTGGCCCTGCAGGATTTTATCTATCTCATTACGGAGGACGTTATCTTTCTCCTCATTATATTTTGCCTTTTGACCATTTACGATATGGCAGAAAAAGGTCAGGCAGATCAAACCTGTAAAAATTCTTTTATTCATAGATTATAGATAACCCACAATAGGGCCCATCGTTTTTCGATATAATAATTCAGCATATCCATTCTTTAAGAAATCTTTTAATTCACCTACCTTACCATAACCCAGTTCCTCATATAAGCGGATCGCACCGGGGTTAAACGATGAAACACAAATGAACACGTTGGGAGAATATTTCAATATCCTGTCCTCACAGAATTGAATCAGTTCTTTGCCCAATCCCTTGCCCCGCCAGGACGCTTTCATGAAGATGGTTTGAATATACCCTTTAAATGTTCCCTGCGTTTGCATGATCACAAAACCCGCCAGCTCATTTTCGCATTCCGCCAGAAACACTTCCCTGAACCCGCCTTCAAATGCTTTAATACAATATTCGTATGGCAGGCCAAGGGTGGTCCAGGGATCCGACTGTGACATCAACCGGGCACATTCAGCAAAAACTTCCGGATCTTTTGTTTCCGTAATTTTTAATTTCTTTCCGGCTTCCATGAATCTTTCGTTTTAATCAGGTAAAGAAACAAAATAGTCAGCAGGGCATTCACCCCGATATTCATAAAACCAAAATCAAATGTAAAGACCCGGATAAAATACTCATTTAATAGCCATGTGAGTCCTGCCGCCGAGAGACAGGCCAGAGGAACCCATTTCTCCCGGAATCGTATTTTGGAAAACAATCCGGTGAGGTATAAACCCAAAATCGGCCCGTAAGTATAACCGGCTATTTTGAAAATCGTATTGATGATGGCACCCTGGCTGTTCCAGAAGGACAGGATTATGATAAACATGGTGCCATTGACACCCAGCAGCACCAGGTTTTTCAATTTCTTTCTGATAGTCAGGGGTTTTTTTTCGATATCCAAAAAATCATAGCAGAATGCGGTGGTCAGGGCAGCAATGCAGGAATCCATACTGGCGAATGTAGAAGCCACCACGCCAATAAAAAATGCAATGACCCCGATCTTTCCAAAATAATTTAAGGTGAGCAAGGGGTACACGCCGTCAGTATTCAGAAAATGACCATCCTTTGTGGCCAGGGGTATTCCATGTTTTTCGGCAAACAAATAGATCAGAATGCCCAGTGCGAGGAAGAGGGTTTGTGCGCCAGCGATAAAAAAACTGAATACCAGCACATTTTTTCCGGCATCCTTTGCATTTTTTATCGTAAGTGTTTTTTGCATCATACTCTGATCCAGGCCCACCAGGGCAACGGTAATCAATAAACCGGAAACGAATTGCTTGAAAAAATTGGATCCGGACTGCGCTTCCCAGTCAAACATTTTGAAATAGGGATGATGAACCATGGCTTTAACCAGTCCGGAAGGAGAAAGGCCGAGTGACTGCGTAATGGTGATCATGGAAATGATCAGCACCGTGATCAGGAAAACCGATTGCAACGCATCCGTCCACACAATCGTTTTGATACCCGATTTGTTCGTGTACAACCAGATTAGTAAAAGAACTAAAATAACGGTCAGTGCATAAGGAATGTGCAGGGCATCGAAAAACGCCCATTGCAATATCTTAACAGCCAGCAACAACCGGAGTGCCGCGCCGAATGACTGGGATACCAGGAAAAAAACCGATCCGGTTTTATATGTCGTATTACCGAACCGGATATTGAGGTATGTATAAATGGAAACCAGTTTCAGTTTATAAAATATCGGCGTGAGCACGAAGGCAATGAACAGGTAGCCGAGGATGGTGCCGAGGATAAACTGAAAATAATAGAGGTGGTTGTTGCCGACATTGCCGGGAATGGATACCAGGGATACCGCTGATATTCCGGAACCGATCATGCCAAAGGCCACCAGGAACCAGGGTGACTTCCTATCACCATCAAAAAAGGTATTGTCGCGGTTATGCCTGGACGTTAGCCGGGCAATCGTCATGAGCATTAAAAAATAAGCTCCGATAATTGAAAAAATCAGCACCGGGCTCATAATCTCAGGTAGTCATCTGTTTTATCCAGCCAATCCTGCCGGGGCGGAGACCAGGTATCAATTCCTTCTGCATCCCCGATCATCTCAGCTGCATGGGGCAGATTGGACGGGATGACCACTACATCACCCGGATTGAGTTCCATCTCTTGTTCTTTGTTTTCTCCAAACCAAAACCGCATCTTCCCGGAAATGCATTGAGAAATCTGCTCATGTACGTGATGGTGCAGCGGCACGATGAAGCCATTTTTGAATTTGAGTCTGGCAATCATTATTTTTTCACCATGAATGATTTGCCTGGACATGGAGGGATTAACAACTTCAATCGGTACCAGTGTCCAATTTAATTTTGTAATCATGATTGTTGGAGTTTTTTTTAACAGAATAGTATTCTGTTAAAATAATGAATGTGAATAGTTGGAAAGTATCACTAGTCTTTGTTCAGCACCGGCTTTTTCATTGTTTCAGCTCTATCATACCAGGACATGGCGGTATCCACATTCTTTTTCACTCCAAGTCCAAAATTATACATGTGTCCTAAATTACTCGCAGCCATTCCATCGCCCCCCTCTACACCTTTTTGATACCATTTGACGGCTTCGTTATAGTCAACTTTTACTCCTGTACCATGTTCATAGAAAGAGCCAATATTTGTCATCGCATAGGCAGATCCGTTTTCGGCCGCCAGGCGATACCATTTAAATGCTGAATCATAATTTTTGCGAACTGCTCCTTTCCCAAATGTATACTCAATACCCAAATTGTACATCGCCTGACTGTTTCCCAAATTTGCCGATTCACGATACCATCTGAATGCTGAATCCTTATTCTTTTTTACTCCGATACCATCGGAATAACAGTTCCCCAGATTGACCATTCCGTTAGAGCTACCCAGTTGAGCCGCATGCCCATACCATTTTACCAATTTTGCTCCATCTTCCAAAATCTCCGCCTTAGTTGGGCGACCTTTGAACATGTCTTGTTCGAGTTCAAGACCTACCGCATTCATGCCTTCCGGATCTCCTAATTCTGCTGCCTGCTGAAAATATTTAACCGATAAAATATGTTCCTTACCGTCATACATATCTTCTACTTCCACGTGTTTTATTGTACCCAAATAATAAAATGCCTGCGCCAGGTTTTCTTTGGCAGCCAACTCAAATTGTGTTACCGCTTTGGGATTGTCTTTAGTTACTCCATAACCCATATAATAAAGCCATCCTAATCGGTTATGTTGTTCTTTGTCCAGACTGTCTTCGTAATTAATATAAGCTGCTGAACTGGCCAGGTAGGATCCATTATCAAAATCAATGTCTGCCTGGCGCAGTTCCTGGATGTAATGTCCAGATCCTCTACCCTGGTATTCCGTTGTGCGTTTGACAGGCTTGGGATTATTCATGTTGCCCTGTGCGTGAGAATACTGAGTGGAACATAAAATCATCATACCCAGGAAAAATGATTTGCATTTGCCCGGCCTACATAAAACGAAGTCAGCGAACAACATAAACAATGAGGTGCGATGATGTATGCTTGAGTTCATGTTGTTAAGGAATGAGGTGCAATGGTATGTACATGTGTTCATTTTGTTTAGGATTCAGGAGTTAAAATTTATCTGTCGATCATTTTATCTTCATAGTTCCAACCTTACAGATTTCTTAGTTCCAATCCTACCGGATCAATATCACCGTTCGATGAATATCGTAGCCAAAAAAATGGGATGGCCACTCCTAAAATTTTTACATCGAATTCCATACGTAAATAGCTTCGAGAAAAAATCATGATTCGAATGGGCTCATTGTATTACTTCGTGTCATAAAACTAATATTAAGATAACACGAAAAATAATTGATTTACTCTAAGCAATGCGGAGGATTTGCAGCTTTTGCTAATTTGAGAAGCAGGAAGCAAATTATAAGGGACAAATCATTCCAATCCGAACGAATAGAGGGAAAGAAATAGTTTATGCCATATATTCATTTTTACATTTTCACTTTTTGCAAATAAAACTTTACGTCCGCTAGGGCGAGTCGAGTCCCGTCCCTGGTTGAGTTGATCATTTTTATTTATAACCCTCCGCTTACTTCCACTCCCCGAATGGTCACCGGCTTTTTGTTATCGTCTACCGCCACAAAGGTAAAAGTACCGTGAATCGCACGCTCCCTACTGTCGGTATACATTTCTTCCACGAAAACTTCTACTGCAACTTTCAGACTGGTATTACCGACATGAGCAACTCGTCCGACGAGTTCGATGATGGTGCCGGCCGGAATCGCTTTGGCGAAATCGATCTTATCAGATGATACCGTTACGACTTTTTTTCTGGTATACCGGGTAGCAGCAATAAACGCCACCTCGTCCATGAGCTGCATGGCGGTTCCGCCAAAAAGGGTATCATAGTGATTCGTACTATCGGGAAAAACAGCCTTGAAGATGCGGGTTTCTGATTGGTCAATCCGTGCGGAATCCATAATGAAACGATTAAATGGTGGGCATTAAAGATACGAGGCTCAAGCTCGCCGTATGCATATACGGTTAAACCGGCGCTAAGCATTGCCACAATAAATTGTCCCCATAAAGCAAAATCTGCGAGGCCTATAGTGTCGACAATGGTAAGACATGGGAATGGAACTGGTTTACTGTTCTTGAGCGAATCAAATAGATCAGGGGTTTAGAGTTGGAAAGAATATATCCAATCGGTTTGCGCTCAGGACCCGAAAATAATTCGGCGATCATTCGCTTCGGAGGGATTTTACCGGGTTAGCGAGATCTAGCACTGGCACCGGTAATTACGATTACTTTATTTTCAGTATTTTCAATTAATACCTTACTTTGAAAAACCATCTGCTTCGATAACGGCATCCGCAAAAGCTTTTGGCGCTTCCTGTGGAAGATTATGCCCGATGCCCCCGGTAACGATGCGGTATGCATATTTGCCCGTGTACTTCTTGCGATAGGGCGTGTCGTCCGGATAATGCGGAGCGCCATTGGCATCACCTTCAAGGGAGATCGTCGGCACAGTGATAACCGGAAGCTCAGCGATCCGCCTTTCCAGATCGTCATACTTCCGCTCGCCGTCGACGAGGCTCAGTCGCCAGCGGTAATTGTGGATCACGATGGCGACATAGTCCGGGTTGTTGAACGACGCCGCGGTGCGATCGAACGTGGCATCGTCGAAGGCCCATTTAGGGGAAGCAAGCCGCCAAATGAGCTTCCCGAAATCGTTCCGATATTTGTCGTAGCCAAGCACACCGCGCTCAGTGGCGAAGTAATACTGGTACCACCACTGATGCTCACCCTCCGGCGGTAACGGCAGTTTCTGAGCGGCAACGTTGGGGACCGCATAGCCGCTTACGGTGACCAGCGCCTTGCAGCGCTCCGGCCAGAGCGCAGCGATGATGTTCGCCGACCGTGCGCCCCAGTCAAAACCGCCAATGATCGCCTTCTCGATCTTGAGAGCATCCATCAAGTCGGTGACATCGACAGCAACCGCCGACTGCTGCCCGTTCCTGAACGTTGCGCTTGAAAGGAAGTGTGTCGTGCCACAGCCCCGCACATAGGGAACGATTACCCGGTAGCCCTTCGATGCTAACATTGGGGCAACATCTGCAAAGCTATAAATATCGTAAGGCCAACCGTGTAGTAAAATAACGGCAGGACCGCTGGCAGGACCATCTTCAGCATAGCCAACATTGAGAAGACCAGCGTCTATCTGTTTCAGTGGCCCAAATGAATGGTTCGTTACCGACTTTCCCGAATCAGATTTGTTTCCTATATATTTTTCATCTTTTACTTTCACAGATTCTGCATTTGAAAAACCAGTTGCAAGAAGACTGCCTGCAGCCATCGTTTTTGCGGCAGTACCCAAAAATTTACGGCGATCATAGAAATTATTCTTTGACATTTTTCTATATATTAAAATGGGTTGGAAATAACTTCTTATACAAATAAAAAGGGGAAGACTGCATAAATCATGAATAGTCTTCCACCATTATTTATTGACGAAAAGATTTAAACGCCGCACGCATTTCCTTACTGAACAATTCCGGTTGTTCCCATGCGGCGAAATGACCACCCTTTGGAAGTTTATTAAAATAGATGAGTTTAGGATAAGCTTTCACTACCCATGTTTGCGGCGCTGCATAAATTTCATCCGGGAATACACTTATAGCGACCGGGATCTGTACATTGCGTGGATCGAAAAAGCCAGCCGTTGAAATCTGAGCTGTTTCCCAATAGAGTCGGGCCGAGAGACTCCTGTTTTTGTGAGCCAGTATAAAGTAATATTGTCGAGAATATTATCTTTGCTCAGACCTTCTTTTTGTCCGTCGAATACTCTTGTAATGAGCTCATAACTTCTTGCATCATGATCCAGCATCCAGGCTGCGAGTCCGATGGGTGAATCATCAATTCCATAAAGTGTTTGAGGACGAAGACTCATCTCGTTCGCATATCCTACTCCCTTCTTAAAGAAAAAATCTAACTGCTGGTATGCATTCTTTTCATCTGCTGAAAGGCTATCCGGCATTTTACCGGCGGCGAGTGCTTTGGAAATATCAGCCGGCTCCGCAGCAGGCATATTTGTATGAATAGCCAGCAATTCAGGAGGTGCAATCAACGCCATGGTTTCAGAATTTGCATCGCCCAGTCTCCGCCCTGTGCAACATATCTTTTGTATCCAAGCCTTCGAATAAGTTCGATCCATGCCTTTGCAACATGAACAGGTTCCCATCCGGTTGTTGTTGGCTTGCCTGAAAAACCATGGCCTGGTATTGAGGGGATCACTACGTCAAAAGCATCTTCTGCCTTTCCTCCATAAGCAACTGGATCAGTAAGCGGTCCGATGATTTTCATTTGTTCGATAATCGATCCCGGCCATCCATGTGTGATGATGATGGGTAAAGCATTTTTATTTTTCGAACGAACATGAATAAAATAAATATCCACGCCGTCTATCGTGGTCATAAATTGCGGTAAGGCGTTGAGCTTTGCTTTCACTTTTCGCCAGTCATAATCTGTTCCCCAGTATTTGGCAAGTTTCTGCATTGTAGCCAGCTGAACACCCTGGGAATCATCATTGACGGTTTCTTTATCCGGCCACCGCGTTGCCTTTACACGCTGACGCAGATCGTTCAGTGCTGCTTCAGATACTGTAATATGGTAGGGACGGATTTCTTCGGAAGATCTTAAATCAGTTTGTTTACTGTTCTGCGCCTGACCAGCGGAGCCTGACAGTACGATGGCTCCGGTAACGATGGTACTGGCCAGGTTGTTTTTAGTTTTTTTCATTGAATTCGTTTATATCTTTTTAGAATGTTATTTCAGATTTCTGCGTAAATGCCGTGGAGTAAAGATTGTATGTCTCGTCGTAGGTCTGGAGTTTTTTACCATTGACAAAAAACGAAGGTGTCCCATTCACGCCACTACGAATGCCACTGTCGAAATCCCCATCTATTTTAGCTTTTATCTCCTGGCTTTTTGAATCTTTCGCAAACCGGGCATCGTCGAGATCCAGGCGTCTTGACAAAGACAAGAGAAAACCTGCATTCAGCTTTTCCTGATTCTAAAATCTGGTCATGCATCTCCCAGAATTTCCCTCGTTTTCCAGCCGCTTCGGCAGTGATGGCGGAAGCATAGGCGTAGGGATGAATCTCACGCAGCGGAAAATTTCGAAATACAAAATGAAATTCATTCCCTTTTTCTCTCAGTAGTCTTTTTAACAGCGGGTATGCACGCCCGCAATAAGGGCATTCATAGTCTCCGTATTCAATTAACAGGATCCCGGCATTTAGATTTCCCTGCTGATGATCAGTTGGATGCAGAGCAAGTTTTAAATCAGTCATGATTGATATTTTATATGAGTGAATAAAATATTAGATTATTTTTATACAATTCAAATTCGAAAAATAAAATAGGCAAGCGGCCTAGACAGATTCTGATGCCGGTCAGGAACGATCATTCTTGTATCCCAACCGGGCATGGCGCTAACCGTAAGTAAGATCGGTGCTCTGTCCGACTTCGATGATATACCC
>CAVSYG010000002.1:0-65762 GCA_963732055.1 uncultured Bacteroidota bacterium
AAGGGATTTATGATGTGATTCCATCATGTTTATTAGCATGTGTTCAATCGCTTTAAGCTTTGTGCTTTAAGCTTTACGCTTAAAAATGGAGTTTCAGGTTGTTGTCTGCCGGTGCCAGGTCGGTCCATAACGAATTCACCGCATCACCAAGCGGCGGCACGAGTTGTCCAAATGCGTCTACCTGTAATTGTTCAGCAGGGGTGATCTTTTCATCACCGGCATAATGTGCCAGAAATCCATCCCGTAAAAGAGGCGTACCCATGTCTACCAGCTCTGCCGGCAGGGAATAAGGAGGATTTGCAAGGGTATATCCGATAATACCATCCAGATGGCCGGATAGAAACTGCGTTGAATAGTCTGTGAAATCCAAACCTCCGGGCAGCGGAGCGGCTATATTTTTCACATAGCTGGTTGAAATATCCATCGTATTTCCTTTTACCGTAATCATCCTGTAAGGGACCGGAGCCGTTACCATGGATCCTGTTTCGATATCATAGAGGATCTTATCTCCGTCGGTCCGGCTCGTGATATCATTTGCATGGTAATGGCCGGTAAACATGATGGAGAGTCCGGCTTGTGTGAATTCATGCGCAACGGTTTCGTAATCGTCGATGACATAACCAGGATCCAGCTGGTTCTGACCGGTATAGTGTTCCACAATGCCATGATGCATCATACCAAATAAAGCAATATGCCTTTTTTTGGCTTCTGCAATCCAGTTCAGGGCCCATTGTTTGGTTTCCGGTTTGAGTCTGCCGCCCACGATGGCAATGTTTTGATTATCCTCATACCGGCAGGCGTCAAGCCCCATGATCCAAAGACCGGGGAATGCCTCGGCAACATAACTCAGCGATTGCTGATCCCTTGAAATGGCATGATCATATCCGTACCGGGCATAGTAGGCTGCGAAATCAGTCGCACTGATCGAAGGCGCGGGCGTTGCATTGTCGCCATCGTATTGCGCAGATTCCGGATTATTGACATCATGATTTCCGGGTACTACAAAGACTTTGATATGGGCGAGATCAAACTGGTTCAGAAGTTTCAACAGATCCTGGTGACTGACTTTCTCACCATCCTTGGTGAGATCTCCGGGAATCAGCAGCATATCAGGTTTTTCTGCAATCACTTGCTTCATACACTGCCTGAATATCGGATCGCTGAATTCGATCAGTTTCGGGTCCTGGTCCAGGTAAGCCTGGAAGGCGGCACCCGAAGCCGCATTATTTTTAAGAAGCGATGAAGACATGTAATGAATATCTGAAACGATCGCAATTTTCAACTGACTGCTGTTTCCGGAACCCCCTTTTTCAATCGGAATTTTTCCGGTGACCGGATTTTCCTTTACGCAGGAGACCATCATAGAGATTGTGATCCATAAAACAGTATAAACCATCATTTTCACGCGGGATCCACCCCAGGCTATTGATGACAGCATCGTAGTGACTAAAGACTTTTTCATGTGCGAGGTTTTGGGGGTGAATAAATTATATCCTAAATCTACTACGATGTAAGGCGGAGCCCAAACGGATAATTGCCTGCCTCTCCATATATTTATTGAAATCCGATAATTACCGGTTTACCCCGGGCCGGAAAACAAAAAAATAATAATAAATGTCAAAACATGTATTGAATTTGCAGGAATCCATAAAGAAGCCAATGGTATTTACGGAATTCTACCAATAATCGACGAGCCCTGAAGCCCTTCATGACAATGATCCCGGCCGGGATAAAGCCACAGTCTTTTTGCCGGACTTTAAATTTTATCTACCTTTTGGTATCACAAATCTTAAAATAATCAAATATGAAAAAGTTGCTTGTTTTAATTGGTTTTGCTGTATTTGTTACTTCCTGTAATAACGGCAATTCCCCGATGATGAATAATGGCATGGACTCAGTTGCTTCTGCCTATAAAGCGAAAGATAGTGTGCTCGAAAAAAATAAGGCGACGGCGCTGGCCGCTGCGCAGAATTTCAGTTCCGGAAAACTGGATGACGCATTTAAAGATGTTACCCCGGACGCAGTAGACTACGGCGACGGAGGAATGGCGCCCATCAAGGGTCGCGATACAATCATTCATATGGTCAAAGGATATTTGTCAGCTTTCCCGGATTATAAGGGAGAAAATTTCATGGTCATCGGAGACGGAAATCATGTGGCCGTTTTTGCTGACTATTCCGGCACTTTTAAAAACCCGTTGATGGGCATGAAACCCACCGGCAAATCATTTAAATACAGGGATGCAGATATATTTACATTCAATGATGCCGGCCAGATCACCGAACACCGCTCGGTTCAATCCGGCATAACATTGATGGACATGATCGGAGCAAAAATGCCGAAAAAATAATTTTATTTCTTCGGCATTACAAAAATGGCCGGATCGATATCGCGGTTCAGATCCATCATTTTAGTTGTCGATACGATGGTTAGTCCGGGATAAGATATTTCCGAAACAAAGGGCATGAGCAAACCAATATTCGTTTTCTGATAACCGGAATTCGCGATGGAGATTTCCACGGGCTGTCCGGCCGCTTTCACTTTAATAACCGTTTTGAGAAGTAACCAGGAAGCGGCATCGATATAACAGTCGATTTCAGTACTGTCTTTGGTATTTAGTTTCAGTTTAAATACATCTGCATTATTGAGTTTTTCTTTACCGGCCAGTTCCAGTGTATATCCTTTTGCCGCATAATTATACAGCGGGCCTTTCAGGTCGTAGCTCATCGGACCCATACCCACCTGTTCGGCAGGCATCGGCGTGGGTTCGGTTATACCTGCCATTGGGTTCACGGTCCATCCCGTTCCCTCGCTGTAACAATTAATTATTTTTTGTCCGTTGAAATTCATCTCGCTCCTGGATGCTTTCCCGTCGATAACAGAAGCAGTAAAGGGAGCGGGATTATTCATGATACTCATTTCGCCTTCCGAATACAAAGTTTTCAGGGATTCGAGCTTGGCTTTGCCGCCGACGGCATCGATATACTTATTTACAATTTCGTCTGCCGTTTGCGCTTGTGTCTGCGCAATCAATAAAAGTCCAATACATAAAGACGCTAATTTTTTCATATGCCCGTTTTAAGTGTTTTATTTTTTTATATCAAAAGCCAGGAGAACATTTCCTTTCATCTGTCCAAACATGCCATAACCGGAATTCACTATCAACATGCCATCAGAAATCACGGGTGCCGGTCCGTCAATCGCTCCGCCGCTTCCTTCGATTCCGTTCACCGTTTCAAAATGAATGGCCGTATTAAAATCCCAGATTATTTTTCCATCCTTCGAATCGTAACCCCTGACATGTCCATCCAGGGAACCCGCAAATACGATTCCGGGTATCACGGCCGGTGCCGCGGAGTTGCTTGGAAAACAATTTTCTTTTTCAGCACAGGATGGGTTGGCTGTTTTCCATATGAGGTCTCCTGTGTTGACATCCAGCGCGTAAATACCCGGTGATGCTTTCCAGGTTGTATCCTTCTTATCCAGTCCAAAGATTTGATCGGAATTGGCCGCATATACAAATTTTCCATCGGTGGCCATGCCCCAGTGAATACCGCCCAGGGTTCCTCCCTTCCCGATTCTTGTTTCCCAGATTTTTTTTCCATTGTCAGGCGACAAACAAAACACGATGCCTGATTTTTGTCCGATCAACAGAATATCTTTTCCGTTCTTATCCCGGGTAAGAATGGGCGCCATACCAAAATCGAGATCAGGACCAGCCTTCTCCGGACAATTTAAAAAGTAGGGACAGGCGGCATTGTATGTATCACTCCCGGTTGCCTGAAAATTCCATTTCAGTTTGCCTGTTTTCATATCCAGTGCCTGAACCGCATCGCTATTGTTTGTTGCAGGGTTCGTATAATTTTCGCCGGTTCCTATATACACAAGGCCCCTTTTCAGATCAATCGTCGGACTGCACCATACAGGCGCACCCGATGGTCCGTAGAATGGTTTTCCGTTTTTTTTCTTTCCTGATTCAACGGCCGCCCCGCTAATCACCCGGTGATGCCAGATTTCCTTTCCCGTTGCGGCATTCAGGGCAACCAATCCTCCCGAGGAAAAACAGCAGGCATAATTTCCATCAGCGGCAGAAGCAACTTCAAGTGAAGAAATCGGCACATACACCATCCCGTCGGCAACGGTCACCGATCCGGTAACGGCCGATTGTGATTCATAACCCGCTCTTGATTTCCAGATCTCCTTCCCTGTTCTAACATCTATAGCATATACATTGGTACTGTAATCAGCAAAATAAGCGACGAGCTGATTGCCTTTTTTTATCGTTACAATGGCCCCGCGGATGGCGGCACCCGCAGAAAAATGCCAGCCGATCTTTCCTGTTTTTTTATTGAGCGCAAATACATCACCAAACTGGCTGCCCACCAGCAACCAGTCACCCGCTACAGCCGGTTTGCTCCGCATGAGCGTTGCATCCGGAAAAGCAAAGGCCCATTTCAGTTTCAAATCTGCCAGATTGGTTTTGTTGATACCCGCCTGTGCTGCATTTCGAAATCCGGTGGAACGGAGATCCCCACCCCATCCGGAATAAACAGGAACCGTATTTACATTCACCGGCAAACTGAATTGGGTGTACGCCGTCTTCGGCATATCACCGGATTTCAGGGGAGCACCTGTAATCCATTCGGCGATGGCTTTTCTCTGAACCGGACTTAATCCGGAAGCCTGGATGCGCATTTTTCCTGTTTCCATCGCCGCAAGAATCGCTCTGGGTGTCATGGTCGATAAAACTATTTTGGCCGGAATGCGTGCGTTGATGGTATCATGGTGACAACCCTCACAGGTTTGCATAAACGCTGATTTGCCCATGGCCTTAACGGAGTCGGCTACCTGCGCGCGACTGCTCATCACGGCAATACCCAGTAAAAAGAAAAGGATCAGACGCATAAGAATCACTTTCAGCAGTAAAACTAGAGGAAGATAAAACGAGGAAATAATCTTTTCGCTTAAATGATGGAGAATCCGACAATCGGTATGTTTTTCACGACGAACTGCTATCGCCGCAGATGCGTTTTACTACTTCCTGCCGCAGATCGCGGGAAATAGGAATCAATTTACCGGTGATTTCAACATTGCTGCCATTGACTGCAGAAACTTTATCGATCGCAACCGTAAAAGAGCGGTGGATCCGCATAAAGCGATCTTCCGGCAATTTTTCGGTAATGGAAGTCAGTGTCTGATAGGAAATCCAGAAATTGCCGGGCGTGACTACTTTAATATAATCTTTCAGGCTTTCCACATAGAGTATTTCTGCAATGGCGATTTTCACCATTTTTCCGCTCACTTTCAGAAACAGATGTTCCTTTTCGGATTCTGAACCTTCCACCGTCGGAATATTTCGCTGCAGATGTTTTAATACTTTTTCAAATGCCTTCATAAACCGGGGAAATGAAACCGGTTTCACCAGATAATCCAACGCATCGTGTTCGTAGCCTTCCACGGCATATTCCCTGTACGCCGTGGTGATAACGACGGCCGGCGGTGCCTGCATGGTTTTCAAAAAATCAAGCCCTGACATCAGCGGCATTTCGATATCCAGAAAGATCAGATCGATTTTCTCCCTTTGCAGAATCTGAAATGCATCAATGGCGTTATGGCACCGGAACGATTCCGTATTGGGCAGTCGTTTCAGATAATTATCAATGACATCAATGGCCAGCGGCTCATCGTCCAGGATCAGGCATTTTATATTCTTTGTCATACCGGCATTTTTAAAGACACGGCATATTCCTGTTTGTCATCAGCAATGATTAATTCATAGTTCGTTTGAAATAACAGATCCAGCCGGCGTCTGACATTTTTAAGTCCGATCCCCGACACGCCGGTGGAAGCAATATACGCCGACACCGGATTCTTAATACTGAAAAATAAAAAACCGCTTTGAACTTTCAATTCGATGTCCACACGCACCTGATCGATATTGTCTTTTAATCCGTGTTTAAAACAATTCTCCACAAAAAGAATCAGGATCATGGGGGGAATCAACACGCCTTCCATATTTCCTTCGATTTCAAAATCGATGGTCAGCCGCTGTCCGAACCGCAGTTTTTCCAGGTCCAGATAATTCTGAAGATAATTCACTTCCTTCTCCAGGGAAACCCTGGCCTCGTTGGATTCATACAACATATAACTCATCAGGTGCGAGAGCTTCAGGATCACGTCGGGTGTTTGTTCAGACCGGTTCAGTGCCAGTGAATACAGATTGTTGAGGGTATTGAAGAAGAAATGCGGATTGATCTGTGTTTTTAAAAAATTCAATTCGGTTTGCAGGTATAATTTTTCTCTTTCGCTTTGCCGCTTCTGATTTTCAATCCACTCCTTCGCCAGATGGATGGCGGTGGTTAGTCCGAGAAGGTAAAACCGGGCGGCCATGGCGCCTGAAAAACTGGCGAGATTAAAAAAAGCAGTTTTGGGAAACAGCTGGGATCCCATATGTGCATAGAATTGCCTGATCGAAGCATCCACACAGGCATCGATGAATACCGCTGCAAAAATCAGGCAGGCGTAGGTGATATACTTTTTTGTTTTTAAAAACCGTGGTATGAGAACATAAAAATTGAAATAGACCAGGCAGATATCAAAAGGATAAAACAGCATGATCTGGAAGTAAAAAACCGGGCTTTTGATCTGATAGGTGGTATAGAGAATAAAGTAACAGTACCAGGAATAATAACAAACCCAGAAGATGACATGGTATAACCAGCGCTTTTTGAATAATGTATACAACCGGAACGCTTTGATTTCAAAGATAATCATCCGCTGTATCCAAAGGAAGATACTCCGTGAATAGTATGATTTGCACGACGAATGGTAGTAAATTTCTTTTTGTCGGGCGATTCAATTTTTAGTTAATGAACACTTTTCAATGATCCCTAAATGACATGGATTTAGTGTATCGGTTCGAAATCTTCTTAAAATCTAAAATCGCTGCAACCAAATCCGAAGAGGTTATATCACCATTCTATTTTTAGTAATGAAACGCCTTGTCGTGGCATTGAAATCTTAATGTCGGCTTTCCCTTCGTTCGTCCTTATCCATTCCGGTGAACCAAATAATTGCAATTGCCCGGCTCTTTGCAGTTCAGATACTTGTTCAGCGGTGGGATTTTTTGGTGAACCCATTTTCTTCCAGGACGTGTATGAGTTGCTATGTTCCTGATCAATCCTATAATGTGTTAACATGGCTGACGGGGAAGGTATATTTTTCATTATAATTTCGACCGGCGCAGCGCCCGCCTCTGTCGAGTTCTTATCGTGATAGTTCCATACCATAATAAAAGCTGAATGATTTGTAGTGGTCGCTATTCCGTTTATATCCGGATCAACACCTCTGACACTGGAATCGCGAATCCTGAGATAGTTATACATTGACGTCGAAGTAACTTTAACAATATTTCCCTGCATCATTCCAAACATACGAAACACATTTAATACCGGCTTATCGACGCCATTCGTCGCTAAGTCTCTGAAACCGCGAAACCATGGCTGGTCTTCAAATTCGAATGCCCATGTAACTGCACCCAGCAAATTGATTCCCCTGTTTTTGGCAAGATCATATTTGCGGGCAAAAGAAGCTGCAGTATAGCTTGAATATAAAGTCCCGTTTCTATACGCATTATGGGGAAATATATCTGCAGGACAAGCAGCACAACCTTCGGGATCCGATTCACCAATTATAACAGGCAAGTTTTTGAGGGTCGGAAAGGAAGCAATGATTTCGAATCCTTTATCAATATTATTTAATTGAATCCCCATATTCATCCAAACCGTATCATCAATCACCTTCGGCTGACCCTTGGCATGAAAAGTTATAAAATCCAAAGGGCTGCCTTTTTTTTCCGTTACATAATTTCGGCCGCTCACCACATGCTCCAAAAATGTTTTAAGAAATTTTTCTGCACCGGGTGAAGCCGGATTGGTCGTCTCCGGTCCCCCTATCCTGGCTGATGGCAATGCACGCTTTACTGCGTCGGCGCTGTAGTCATACAATTTTATGTAGTCATCCGTTGTCCCCTTCCAGTAAGAAATGTCCGGTTCGTTCCATAATTCCCAGTACCAGCTTTCCACTTCCTGTTGGCCATATCGCTGAACGCAATGTTTAACCCACTGATACACCAGCTCTGCAAATTTTTCATAACTTTTAGGTGGATAGTTCCAGCCCGTATAGTGATATACTTTTTGATTATCCGGAGTCATCTGGAAGCTGTCTGATTCGGGTTTGACCGACAATGCTTCGGGCATGAAACCAATTTGTGCCATCGGTTTCATGCCCCGTTGCATATAAGTGTCAAATATGCTGTCTGCAATTGTCCAGTTATAAACCGGTTTTCCATTTTTATCTTCTGTATATGCGTTGGTAGAGCCCCATTTCAACGAAGCTTTGCCATTACCCGTTGTCAAAAGATTATGGGTCCGAACGAATACCGGGACTCTGCTAAGAGCCGCAAGTTCAGACAGTAGTTTTTTACCATCCTTCATATACGTATAATTAGGCTCATCGTAACCAAACCAGGCCCAAATGGGTCTTAACGTATCATGGGTCTTCCCGGCAAGATCTATTTCTAATCTGATATCTCCGGCCACCGGCTGGGCATAACCCTTGCAAACAAATAAGATTATTAACACTGCAGCAATAGATGATCTCCTGATTGCCGGGTTCCTGAACATTTTTATTGAACAGCCGGATCGGGATGGATTGATAAGTGCGGAGAATTGCATTAAAGTCTGATGTTGACTTTAAATATAAATAATTAAAGTGTATGTCTCAACTGTCCGATGGCTCTTGCAAATACAGAGTAATTTTAAAACGATCAGATAGTCCCTGTTATCAGAGATCATAGGAAACGCCTACACCAAGAAGGTTTGCTTTATTCCGGAACCGTTTTACTTCTGTACCGTCGGGGGCCGTCTGATAGATGGTTGTTGTGTTATACTCTGTAAAGAAGAACTGGTAGACCAGTTTTATATCCCATTGCGATGATATATTATATTTTACAAAAAACTCTGAATTCAGACTACCATAGTCCAGGTCACCGGTCAGCAGAACGTTCCATGTACCTGGTTTTGTAACAGGCTCCTCCATAATGGATCCGTTACTGACAAGAACAGAGCTTGTTGTACGGCCGACAGTAAATCCCAGGAGATCAATATTTAATCCGGCATACCATTTCTTCGCAAAACGATATCCTGCATTGGCAGACAGATTCAGGCTGCCGGTAAAAGGTTTCCGGATGGTAAGGGTATCAACATTTTGCTCTTCATGGCCTGAGAATACTCCCAGAAATGGCACCGAACTTGATCTGGAGAGTCTTGCCGGTGCTGTATAAAACGCAGTCTTTGTTCCCGTATAAGTAGTCCATCTCAAACCAAGACCCAGCTCAGGTTTTCCTGTCTTACCTAACCGCCAGTTTCTGACATAAGAGAAAGCGGCCGTTCCTTCCTGATTACCAAGCGCAACCGTAAAATCAAGATAAGGATGGATTCGTGACACATCAGACTTTTGTGCGGTTGTTTCCAAACCAGACAATAACAGAACTGCCACCAAAAAAAAGAAACAGATTTTCATATTATATCCGAGGCGAACTTCAACGGTATTCAAAAATATTATGAACCGCGGTGTTCCATTGTCGTGGATTGGACATACCGAATGATAATCGGAGAATGCGGAAATATTTTTGCAGTCTTCTTTCGTGGATTTGTAAGAAATATGACAAATTGCTATTACCGGACCCGTTAATTTGTTTGCATTAATTCCGTAACTATATGACGGGCGCAGAACTGCTGAACGATATTGTAGTCAGAAAAATACTGGATAATGAAGATATTCCATATGGGTTGCTATTGGATGCAGATCCATCCATGGAGGTTATTTCAACATATCTGGATTTATCAGAGATTTATGTTGCCCTTCTGGAGGATAAAATAATCGGAACCTTTGTTCTTTACCCGGTGGATAATGAAACTTTTGAAATAAAAAACATCGCCGTGGACGAAAGGCTTCAGAGAAGGGGTATCGGAAAAATGCTTTTGAATAAAGCCGCACAAATTTCAGGATCAAAAGGTGCCAAAAAAATAGAAATCGCAACGTCCAATGCGAGCTTTGAGGCCCTCAGCCTGTATCAGAAGGCCGGTTTTGACATGCATTCATTAAAGAAAAACTTTATCATTGAAAATTATCCGGAACCTCTTTTCGATAATGGGATTCAGTGCAGGCATATGATCGTACTGACAAAATATTTATAATGTACCGGTTTCTGTAAGACACACGACAACCAGGCTCTCAGGTTCATGCTTTCTTTGTGTCGAAAAAACAAAGAACATGCAAAAGAAAATGGTTTCTCCCCGATTGCTTCTTGTCAAAGCAATCTATATTCAGAATTATACAAAGACTTTGGACAGCTTTTTATGGAAAGCATTTTTAATAATACTTTCTATCATGATCATTGCCGGCGCCGCCAGGGCCCAGCAGTTTAACGGCAGGTATTTTAATAATGTGGATGGCAAAGGTGTCATACTGGACGGCTATGATCCGGTTGCTTTTTTTTCAGATCATAAACCTGTAAAAGGCGATGCACAGTTTCAGTACACGTATGAAGACGCGATTTATTATTTCTCTTCAAACGAACACCTGGAACTTTTCAAAGCAAACCCGGAGAAATACAAACCACAATTCGGTGGCTGGTGTGCCTATGCCGTATCGCTGGGCCGTGTTGCACCCATTGATGTAAATACGTTTTCGATTGTGGACGGAAGATTACTGATCCAGCATAATCAGCGCGCGGTAAATGCATGGAATAAAGATGTAGCCGGAAACCTTCAGCTGGCGGACAAGTACTGGCCAAAAGTAACCACCAATGGCGGCAAACAAATTGTAACCGATGACGAAGAAAAATTCCTGAACAATACCGATGAAGCCGGTGTCATCCTCCAGGGTTATGATGCAGTTGCCTATTTCAGTGACAACAAACCCATAAAAGGGGATCCGAAATATTCGGCGCGTTTTAACGGAGCTACTTACTGGTTTGTATCCGACGCCCATGCTTCCATGTTCAAGGACCATCCGGAGATGTTTGCACCACAATATGGAAATTTCTGCGGATACGCGATGAGCTTAAATAAACTCCGTCCTGTAGATCCGACGATTTTCCAGATTGTGGACGGACGTCTGATTCTCCAGCATACAAAGGATGCCTATATCCAGTTTAACAAGGACGTGCCGGGAAATATCGCAAAGGCTGATGGCAATTGGCCGGGTCAGGTCAGGAAACATGCAGGTAAAAAAGTGAAATATGATAAACCTGCAGAGCCCTCGGCAACATGATAATGCAACTACTCAAAATTAAAAAAATAAAAATAATGAAAACATTCTTTATAACACTGATGGCTATCGCTATCACATCGGCAGGCACAGCACAGGTGCTGAGCACGAAAAATATCTCTCTGGACGCTGCAAAAAAAATAGTAACCGAAGCGGTAAAATTTGCGAAAGACAATAAAGCACCCGGTGGCGCCATCGCAGTAGTAGACGCGGGCGGCGGTCTGGTTTACCTCGAAAGACTCGACAATACATTTCCGGCTGCATCGGAAGTGGCCATCAAAAAAGCCGGCACTTCGGCGGGTTTTAAAGCGCCTTCATCCAAACTGGAAAACTCCATCAATGGTGGCAGGCAGGCCCTGATCACCGTGGGTCATACTTTTCTGCAGGGCGGCATTCCCATTATCTACGACGGACAGGTGATTGGTGCGATTGGTGTAAGTGGCAGCGCAAGTGCGCAGCAGGATGAAGATATTGCCAATGCAGGCGTGAAAATAAAAATAGATTAACCGGATCGTTGAAAAATAAATCATGAAAAAATATCTGGTTATATGGATGGCTCTTTATTCGCAGACAATATATGCGCAGGAAACACGACAGCTCGCGGTGGACAAACCGCAGGCGATCGCGGACCTTCGTACAGAATCCGGCAGCGCATGGGTGAATGCCCATTGGTATGTGCAAAATGCAAATATCGTTTCGGCGAGTTTCAAAAAACCAGGTCCCGGAACGAACGGGGATCCTTCCCTGATATACCCTACCGGTATGGAGGAGAAAACAAATCAGTTGCGTCCTCAGATCGGTGATGGGGATTTCAATCAGCATTTGAAAGAAATAAAACCAACCGAGCTGGAAAAAAGACAGGGCAATGGTTTAATTTCTTTCGTCTGGTATAAGGTGGAACTCACGATCCCGGAAACGATCGGCAAATTAAATACCGACGGAACAACAGCCGTATTTGAAATCGTGATGGATGATTACAGCGAAATATGGGTAAACGGAAAACAAAAAGTGGAAAGAGAATTTGGCTTGAGTGGTGAGGGCGCCATCAGCGGTTATAACGCAAGAAACCGGGTAATCCTTTCGGAAAATGCCCATCCGGGTGAAAAATACTCCATCGCTGTTCTCGGAATCAATGGCACACTGGGTATGATACCGGATAACTACATCTGGGTAAGAAATGCCGTCGTTGACTTCTATAAAGATACTTCCTGTCAACAAGGATTGGAAAAACACCGGTAAAATTTATACGATCGATAAAAAACTAAATGAAATTATTCCGGCAGGTACTGTTATTGAAAAAGTTGCAGACGGCTTTTCCTTTACGGAAGGTCCGGTCTGGCATCCGGATGGTTATTTATTATTCAGCGATCCAAATACCAATACCATCTATCGCTACAATCCGAAAAATCACAACGTGACCGTGTATATGAGTCATAGTGGTTATACGGGTGCGGATATCGGAGAATATGGACAGCCGGGATCGAACGGACTGGCGATCGACAAACAGGGAAGACTGATTGTAGATCAACATGGCAATCGTCGCGTAGTACGTTATGAAAAGAAAGGACCGTTAACTATATTGGCGGATACGGTTGATGGTAAAAGATTCAACAGTCCGAATGATATTGTCCTGAAAAGTGATGGTACCATTTATTTTACGGATCCACCTTATGGATTACCCGAATTCTTCGACGATAAACGAAAGGAACTGAATTACTCCGGTGTATTCATGATCAAAAACGGAAAGGTTCAGGTTGTTTCAAAGGACCTGGGCGGACCGAACGGACTGGCATTCTCTCCGGACGAAAAATATTTCTACTGTGACCAACTGGGACATCCGGGACATACATCACACTAAAGACGCTTTGGCGTTATGAAGTGCAACCGGATGGCACATTAAAAAACGGGAAGATATTTTTTGACTGGAACAACACCATAGATGAAGAAGCTCTGGATGGAATGAAAGTTGACAAAGAGGGAAATCTTTTCGTATCGGCACCCGGAGGTGTATGGATACTTTCTCCGGACGGGAAACTACTGGGAAAAATTGAAACACAGGAACGCGCGGCCAATATGGCCTGGGGCGACGAAGATGGAAAAACCTTATACCTCACTGCACACAGCAGTTTATATAAAATCAGGGTGAACACCGGCGGAAAATTCAGCTGGCAATAAATCAATTCAAATGAAAACCATTATCATTACCGGTGCGAATGGAAACCTGGGTACCGTTGTAACAAAAAAATTCCTGAACAGCGGTTATCGGGTGATTGCTACGGTCATCCATGAAGATTTCGCAAAAGATCTGACTTCGCATCCTAACCTTCAGGTGGAAATCGTAAACCTCACCAATGAAACGGAAACCTGTTTATTTGTGCAGAAATCGATTTCAAAATATAAACAGATCGACGGCGCGCTGATGCTGGTCGGTGGATTTGCGGCAGGAGATATCCATGCAACGGGTGCTGCAGAATTGGAGAAACAGTTTTCTCTAAATTTTGAGACAGCCTATTTTGTAGCCAGGCCAACATTCAGGCATATGCTTGAAAAAGGAAACGGGCGGCTGGTTTTTATTGGAGCCAGGCCGGCACTCAAAGCGTCTGATGGAAAGGATCTGCTGGCTTATGCATTGGGAAAATCATTATTATTTAAACTGGCCGAATTTCTGAACGAAGAAGCCCGGGGCAAAAATGTAACAGCTACTGTTGTTGTCCCCAGCACGATAGATACGCCTGCCAACAGAAAATATATGCCACTCACAAACCCCGTCGATCTGGTAAAACCGGAACAGCTGGCGGATATACTGGAATTTGTCGTTTCTGAAAAAAGTTCAGGCCTGCGTGAATCGGTGTTGAAAGTCTATAATAACGTGTAAAGTTTGCAGGTCCCGGAATTTATAATGTATTTGTAAGACCACTGACAAAACATCAGCTGAATAGTCGGTTAATTCACATTCAAATAAAATTATATGAACAACCCGTCTTTACAAAACAAAAATATACTGATTACTGCAGGTCCGACACGGGAAAGCATTGATCCGGTCAGATATATCAGCAATCATTCCACCGGTAAAATGGGTTACGCCCTGGCAGAATCCTGTTTGAAACAGGGTTCAAACGTATTTCTGATTTCCGGTCCGGTGCACATTCAGCTCATACACCCCAACCTGAAGATCGTTCAGGTAAACAGCGCTTCCGAAATGTATCTCGCCTGTTGCCGTTTTTTTGAAGAAGTGGACATTGCTGTTTTTGCAGCCGCGGTGGCCGATTACCGTCCACACCGGATAGCTTCCCAAAAAATCAAAAAGGATCAGGAAATTTTCTCCCTCCGGATGGTAAAAAATATTGATATCGCTTTCGAATTCGGAAAAATAAAAAGATTGGACCAGCTATCCATTGGCTTTGCGCTGGAAACAGAGGATGAACTGAAAAATGCAATGGGTAAACTGGGAGAAAAAACTTTGACCTGGTTGTCATGAATTCGATGAATGATGAAAAATCAGGATTTGGATTCGATACCAATCAGATCAGTATCATTAAAAAGGATTTTACGCGTAAAACCTTCCCGTTAAAACCAAAAAGGAAGTTGCCGAAGATATTATGTCTGAAATCGTTCTTTGCATTGATGAATATGAGGAAAGTCTCAGACTGGACCTTTATGAGTCAGCTTATTTTTGATCACATTGATTACTTACTGCAATTCGCAGAGCAATATTGAATCGAATGGCCAAACCTGGTCTGCAGGTAGGAGAAACGTTGAATGTCTTCCTTCTTTTCTATATAAGCAACAATCCAGTCGTCGTATTGAACCAGCCTTGCATTGATCTCTACCGGTTCGGCAACAAAATCCTGCACCGCCTGATTCATCTGCTCTCCATTGGGTCCAACTAGTATATAATAATTTGATTCTCCCCGATCATTGGTCACAGCCAGCATCGGCGGAATGCCCCCCAGTATACAGCGGATAGCGCAGTCGCGGTGCACTTTACCCTCTCCGGGTTTCATGACGCCGAAATAACATTTCGGATCAATGATCTCGCCCTTTACTTTGAAGACACCCAGTTCTTTTTTTACTGGTAATAATTCAGAAGGAGCAGATGCAGACGATATATTACTTACCGGAGAGTCGTTTTTGTTTATCTGTAAAATGGTTTTACCGTCATTATAAAGCAGTGTTCCTTTTAGGGTCAGTTTTTTCTGATTGAGTGAGATGTTCTTTTCTGTCTCAATGTCAGCCATCATGCCTACAGCACCATGTTTCCCATAGCCCACCAGCGGTATAGTTAAATAAGAAGGGTTCCCCCAAATATCTTTTCCGTTGATCACTTTGATACAGCGGAACCGGTTGACTGAAATAGATGCCGGTGACTTCGGTTAATTGTCCGAATTCGAAATTCCCCGTACCAAATTTTTTCTGTGACAGAGCCAGAATGCCTGCCAGTAAAATAATCAGCGGCAGTATAATCAGCAGATATTTCCTGATAAATCTGCTGAATAATTTTGGAGCGGTTGACATCCAGCCGATATAAAAGGCACCCGAGATATTGTTTTCATCCTGCGACATGTTATTACTCATTTTTTGTTCTTACATTTTATATTCAATAGATCACTCCGGGCCTTTCCGTTCCTTCCGCGTAAGGCGTCGGGTTTAACCATACGTCTGTTCCCTCCATTTGCAAATCGTAGGTACTTACTTTTTCTTTGAAAGGAGGTGGTGACTGTCCGTTTTTCGGCAGATACTGATATCCGTGCCAGGGACAGGTGATACAGCCATCTACAATTTTGCCTTCACCGAGCGGACCGTTCTGATGTTTGCATACATTATTTACCGCAAATAATTTTCCTTCGGTTTTAAATACGGCAATCCGTTCCTTATCCACGCAAAACATTTTGGCCCGGTTATCTTCAATTTCATTCACTGAACAGACTTTCACAAAGCCTTTTTTTTGTAACCCAAATGCGATATGATCTTTTTTGACTTCCCGGGAACCGGCATATACATGCAGAGAAATCAGCGTAATGGCCCCGATAAAAAGGATCAGTACAAATACCGGATTCGTTTCATACTGGATAACGCCCAGCATCACGTGCATGATAATGAGCACATAGGCCAGGTAAACAAACATGTGCAGGGTCTTCCAAACCCTGGGTGATAAATTATGCAACCAGAAATCATGACTCGTAATCGCCATCAGGAAAAATATCAGCAGGGCAAAAAATCCCAGGGCCTGGAAGGGAAAATCAGCCAGCGAGCCATAACGGGTATTGGATGTAAACAGGGAAAGCAGTGGACCCGTATTTCCCAGCGTGTGAAATTGAATGATTCCAAAAACACCATGCACCAGCGCCACACAGAACATCGTTACTCCCAGATGTCGCCTGTTATATAATAGCGGGAGAAATTTTTTGTTGATGCGGCACAAAGGTCCAATGCTCAGGATAATATGCAGCAATAAAACAGCCAGTGTTGAACTCGACCTGATCAGCAGGGTTTCAAAAGTAACCTGCGGATTAAAAATCAGGGTCAGCCCGCAAAAAATCACCAGATAACTGATACAAAATCCGAAGATCAGCCAGTCGTATATCTTTTTTTGCCTGTTCCACCCTACTGCCTGGTATGAATCACTCATGTTTAGAAATTTATCCGGTCAATAACCTGGTGATGAATAATATCATAAAGAACAAATTGCATGGGCGTGTTGGCGGATTCTTTTTTTAAAGCGAAATGATAAACCCCTCTTGAATCTAACCTTCCAATCAGATCCGCGTTTTCAATCTGCTGACTTGTGTCAGACTGAGCACAGCTCATAAATAATGGCCGACGGCGAAGTAAGTGCTTCCTGGTTGATCCATTCCAGCTGAGTGGCAGAACGGTCGTTACTGGTCCGCAGATTGACTGTATAGTTTTCTTTTTTTACCGATTTTATAATAACAGGCAATGCCACTGTAGACGCGGGTTGCCATAAATGATCTTTCACCGGTTTTGGAACAACCAGCCATGCGCAGATCATTCCCACCGGTAAGAGAACCGCGATGCCGGTCCAGATTTGTAAATGTCTTTTTCTTAATGGCTTAATCATAGGACTGATTTTTTAGAAGCACGAATCCATTTTATCAGGAGCAACGGCCAGAATACCATGCTGGCCGGAATAATGATGATCTTAAACCCCAGAGTGGAATCCTTTGCACCTTCATCAATTACCCGCGCACCTTTGAAAACAAAGGCCAGCGCGAATACAAAACCGCAGATAAGATAAATCCCGACGATTGTAAAAATGAGATCAATGATCATCGATTCAGTTTAAAGAATTTTCAACCCATAACAAACTGTTGAATCCGCCAAAACCATCAGGTTCTTTATATATATTGTTTACATCCTCCAGCCAGACGGATTCATCAACAAAATATTTGTATCCATACTTTCCGCCCGGCAAGAGAGGTATTTCAATCTTCCAAAGTCCATCCCTGCCCGGCTCCATAAATAAAACATCTTTGGCCCACTGATTAAAACTGCCGGCTAATGAGATCTGACCAGCACCTTCATGATGAATAATAAATTCAATACAGTTCTTCACCCGGTTAACATAAGGAGAACGCTCTGGCTCTGGTACCCATTCTTTTTGCACTACTCTTAAGATCGCTTTTCTCGGTTGAACCAAACCAAATCCCTGCCGTTCGGGTGCTACACCATCAATTCTTTTCGCGGTCGAGAATAATATCTGTCTTACCCGGGCCGGACTTAATTGCGGATTGACTTCCAGTAATTGTGCGATGATGGCAGTTACAACAGGTGCGGAAAAAGAAGTGCCGTCGACATGCATATAATCAGGGGAAATGTATTTCGCCGATTGTATCCGAAATTTCAGGGCTTCCCGAATATAACTTATATCGTTGCTTTCCGGAATGGCGGATTCTAATTTTGTTTTCCGGAAAACTTTTTTCAAACCCGCCTTCAGACTTCCATCGGGTAAAGTTAGCAATTGATATAATGCTTCCGCTTCTTCCTGCTCGCTGGTATTGCGTAAAATCGGGGCGGCAACCCATATGGCATGGGCGACCAGTTCCGGTTTTATAAAATCATCCAGGGTAATTCCAAAAGTAGAATGATAGGCTTTGTCATTTGCCCTGTTTAGCTGATTGCCATCGTCTGCCCCACCGACCGCGATCACATTCGGTGCATTGGCAGGCGGATGGATTTTTCCGGATTCGTCATTACCCACAGCAGCAACTATATGAACACCTTCGGCGATCAGCGCTTCTGCCAACAGGTCCACCTGGCTGTCCTTATAAGAACTCAAATGATCATCACTCACTGAAAGGTTAACGATCCGGATACCCATTTTCCTGTGATTGACAAGTACCCATTGCAATGCTTTTACAATATTTTCTGTTGTTATTCTTCCCTTTTCATCCTGTACTTTCAATAATACCAGTTCAGCACTGCTGGCAATGCCTTTATATAGTCCTTTGCTCAGGTAACCATCACCTGCGCAGACCACAGTGGTCATTGTGCCATGCCAGGAAGACGGATCATTTTGTTCGGGATTCGTCTGCCGGATGTTTTCACCATTGGTGATATCAATCGCCACTTTGATCCTGTTTTCAGAAGCCGTGAGATCCGGATGAAAAGAAAATCCGCTGTCGATAAAACAAATCGTGATTCCCTTCCCCGAATAACGTGCATCCGCGTCCAGGCGAAGACCGGTTGGCAGGATCACATAATCGTCCACACTCTTCACCGGGAAATAAGGACCAATCGAGGGCAGCAGTCTTTGCGCCATCACGATTTCCACCTGGTAATAATCCAGACAGCGGCTGCAAAACCCATCGGTGGCCGACCAGTCGGGATGCGCGGATTTTATTTTTTCAATAACCGTTTTCTCGTGATCAAAATGAAAACGGTAAACCAGTTTTTCCACGGCATCCTGGCATAAAGGGCAAATGACTTTCTCTCTGTTCTGCATGGCTTACTGATTGAGTTTTTCCATTACCAGCATGGCATGACCATCCCTGTCCCGCACCACGAAAGCGCGAATCTGCTTTCCGTTTTTGATCTGCAGGACCACCACATCTTTTGAGACCATTTGATAACCGGCTTCTTTTAGTTGATTGTATAATTTTCCTGCATCGTCAGTCACCAGGGTCGTTTGCCAGTACCAGACATCGTCCGCACGGGTATCAGCGGGATAAGGTTTTCCCGGACCCGGTGTCAGGTATTGCAGGAATTCAATGCCCGGCCCGGATTCAGCTCTCAGTCCGGTAATGTGCAGGCTCGCTCCTTCCACAAAATTCAAATGCGCCTGTTCCATTCCCATATTCCAGCTCTCCCCTTTACGTTGAATGCCCAATAATCCCTGATAAAAAACCAGACTGGAATCCGTATTGCTCACGCCGATCGCCGTATGATCAATACCGAGAAATAATTTACCATTTGCATTTTGCCATTTCGGTTGTCCTTTTCCTTTTGGAAAATAGATCAGCTCGATATTATGCATATCCGGATCATGAAAATAAAATGCTTTGATGCCTGCAGCAGCGGGATTGCTGGCCGGCAGGGTCTGGGGTTCGGTAGACACATATTCCACCATATGTTTGCGCAATTGCTGATAGGCTTTATCCATATCGCTGACCACGACGGCGATATGCTGAAAAATCAGGTCATTGCTTTTCGCATCTGCCGGTATGCTTCTTCCGCCGGAGGTTAAGTAATCGGTCAGGTCAATATATTCATCACCCAACTGCATCCTCACCACGCGCATATGCAGACCATAAATCCCTTCCAGGTTTTCATAATCTGTTCCCTGCAATTCCACATCACTTATTTTTTTAAACCCCAGTGCCTGGCTGAAAAATTTTACGGATCTGTCCATATTACTGACCGTAATACCGATTGACCCGACCGCATTTATCTGTCCAAATGACATGTTGGCGAGACCGATTAAAATCAAAAAGAAAAAATACATTTCAGAGCTGACATATATTACACCTTGTTTAATTATTAATTATTATTATTAGTTATTAGTTATTAACTCAGACGATGCGATGACTATCTGCTTTTCGCCTCTGATAAATATTGAATACTTCCGCGGCACACAGCATACCCGCGACCGGAACGATCATATAGATCCAAAAACCGGTATAAATATGTGAGGGCAGAGCGCTCGAAAATGTTCTTGCCGGGTTCATTCCAAAACCGAAACAGGGCCACCAAAAATTACATAGAGGCAAACCAGACAGCCGGCAATCATCCGCGTATAGTTTTTTAATATTTTGTTTTCGGAAGTAAATAGTACCATGGTAATCATTATAAAAGCAGTGAGGAATTCGCTCACAGCTGCCCAGACAATCCCATATTTTCCCGGAACGGTTGTCACATAATGCACCGGCTTATCTGTCAGAGAATTTCCCAAAATAAAAGCCATCACAAAAACCGCTACGGTTCCGCCGATAAATTGGAAAATGATATAAAACAAAGCGTCCGGGCGACTCATTTTACCCAAGCCGGAGAAATACAAGCGTTACAGCGGGATTGATATGTGAACCGGAAGGAGCGGTCAACGGTGAATAGAAAATAAACAATGCGGTCAGACCCATCATCAGGCCCATGATCAGCATACGGGTAAAACCATTTGGAATCAAAGGATGCAGAAATCCATGTTCACCCTCGAGAGCCGCTACCAAAAAAACAGGCCGAAATCATAAATATGGCGAGTCCCAGCCCTTCCTGGAAATAATGAACCCGGTTTTTTTTAAATGACTCCCGCACGAGCATCATGCCTTTGTCAATTGAATGCACCCGAATGTTCATTGCTCTCATTGTGTAAAGGAATGAATAAAACAGCCGGCCATTTGTCACTGGCTTGACAGGAGAAACTAAATATGTTTACTAATTTGAATCATAAATATTCAGATATGTCAGCAAAGACACAATATCAAAAAATGCTTTAGGGTGAACTATACGACGCTTCCGAAGATGAATTATTACAACTGCGTGATGAAAGCAAGGGTATTCATGAAGGAATATAATCACACCGAATTTGACAGGGAAAAACGGATGTGTTGTTAAAACAGATATTTGAAAAAGTCGGGACCAACGTGGATATCCAGACACCGTTTTATTGTGATTATGGATGCCATATCGAAGTGGGAAACAATTTCTTTGCAAATTTCAATTGCG
The DNA here is from genome assembly GCA_963732055.1 of uncultured Bacteroidota bacterium. Taxonomy (GTDB): domain Bacteria; phylum Bacteroidota; class Bacteroidia; order Chitinophagales; family Chitinophagaceae; genus Puia. Next base: position 21,511 of record CAVSYG010000002.1, read on the forward strand.
TATTTCTGGATTGTAATTATATACGGATGGGTGACAATGTATTTCCTGGGTCCCGCTGTGCAGATATATGCGGCATTTCATCCGGTCCTGGCATCAGAAAGAATTAAAGGACCGGAATTGGCTTCTGCCCGTCATAATCGGAGACAATGTCTGGATCGGCGGGGGCAGTATTATTTGTGCGGGATTACCATTGGAAGCAATACAACGATCGGTGCGGGCAGTGTGGTGGTAAAAGATATTCCGTGCGGATGTAGTGGCCGTTGGCAACCCCTGCAGGGTGATCAGGAATCTATGATCGGAATTGTTAATTATCGAAGTTATTAACAGTTAATAACTAATGATAATAATTAATAACTATTCAGCGCGTGCTGATCGTGCATAAGTTTGGTGACTGTTTTCTGCGTGTGATATTGTCATGTGCTTCAGTTCCCTGGCCAGAAAATAATTGAGTGCGGTCCGTAATATGGCAATCGCCGCGAGTTTCCCTATATCGTTCCAGCTGGGAGCCACAGCAGTGGCAAGCACATCGGCGCCCAACAGCAGTTCCAATGCAACCGCTACGGAGCCCCCAAAATGAACCCTGATTTCTTCCTTCGAAATTTTTTTATTGGAAGGATGTATACGGGTGAGATAATTGATCAGTACTTTGATGATGGCAAGCCCGATAATGAAGGCGGAGAGTATTTCCGCGGCGTGACTAATGATCAGTGTGATTTGCTTTGCAATCTCTTCCATGATGATGAAAATTTAAATAACGTCCCCGGGAACGGGGACGTTTTCAAACACTACCTGCTATGAAAAAAGGTTACGCTATAACTTCCTTCAGAGATTTCTCCGATAACATACCCGTTTTCAAAACATCTTTTAAAATATGATCTCCCACCCTTAGTGCATTGGCGGCGATCGTCAGTGCCGGATTGAATGCCCCGCAACTCACAAAGAAACTTGCATCCACCACATATAAATTCTGCACATCATGTGCTTTGCAATGCAGATCCAGCACGGAAGTTTCAGGATCCGTTCCAAAACGGATGGTTCCATTCTGATGACTCATTCCGCTAATATCCAGATCATACCCGTTCCATTGCACGTCTTTATAATCAGGATCCAGTTCGCCCAGTTTTTCAAATACCTGCTTCAGTTTTTCTTTTAGTTTTTCGTAGGCCCTATAATTTGTTCTTGTATAAGAAACACTTATGCTCCCATCATCTTTGAGTGTAACGCGATTATCCGGATGGGGCAGATCTTCTGCGGTTAACCAGAAATCGATAGTCATTTCTTTTAATTCAGCATAGGTTTTCCCCGGGGCTATTTTTTCGGCCAGCCATAAGATCGTGTCATAGTCATTACGTCCCATGAGCTGGATCTCTCCCAGCGGAAAAATGCTGTCATTCGCTCCATGATAAAAATCGGCGAGACCAAGACTTTTCTGAAATACGCAATCATTCTTCTTTTTGGTGAATGCCACCAGGCAGCCATTATGATGAAGCATCAGATTTCTGCCTACCTGGCCGCTGCTGTTAGCCAGACCATCCGGATGTTTTTCATTGGCACTCCGCAGCAATAGAGCGGCAGAATTCACGGCACCGCAGGCAACAATTACGATATCTGCACTGAATATGATTTTCTCGCCTTTTATAATTGTATGAATCTTACTCACTTTTTTCCCGCTGGCATCGGTATCCAGTTTTTCCACATAGGCATGCGTGATCAGGGTTACATTTTTATGTTGCAGCGCGGGACGCAGGGCCATGACCTGTCCATCAGCCTTACTATCTGTAGGATCCGGAAAGCCATCAAAATTTTCAAGCATCACGGGTGCTTCGGTCTCCGTATAATCCTGTGGCAGTTTCACGCCCATCGGCAGCGGGAAAGGTTTTAATCCCAACTGCTCCAATTTTGCATTCAGGTCTTTGATCAGGGGTTCATAGACGAGTGGAGGCTGCGGATAATCATTGGCCGCCCAGGGCTCACTCGGATCGATACCCCTTTTGCCATGCACGCTGTACAGCTTTTCTGCAATCTCATAATAGGGTTCATACACATCATATTTAAGGGGCCACTCCGGGGACAGGCCGCCAAAATGTTGCACATTTTCAAAATCCGATTCGCGAAAGCGAAACAGAGCAGCTCCGTACATTTTAGAATTACCACCCACATTATAATGTATAAACGGTTTGAATGGTTTATCATCCTGGTCATACCATACATCATTGGGGCGATAACGTCCCTGATTCACTACTTCATGCGGATCCCAGTTCTCCTTTTCTTTCGGAATAAAACCACCGCGTTCCAGAATTAAGATCCGTTTTCCACTGGATGCGAGTTTATATGCCATCGTACTCCCGCCGGAACCGGTACCGATGATTATGATATCGTAATGATTCGTCATGATGAAAATGATTTTAAAACAGAATGAGTTTTTATTCTGCTGTAAAGAAATATATGATTCAGAAAATAAATTGTCTTGCAGTTGACTCTGCATGAATTTTTATGCAAATACTTTTGGCTTTAATAAAAAACAAAATGCCAGATAGTAATATCCTTGCCTTCCTGTTTAGCACCGTAGCGGTGCTTGTCGCCACACTAACCGGTTTAATCGGTGCTTTCTCTACATTCAGGCTCCAGCGTATGGATGCCAAACTGGATTTTCTAAAAGATTATTTGTTACACAAAGAAGTGAGCAATGCAAAAACCTTCAATCAGAAATTAAGAGAAACAGGATATACAGATATAGAAAAAATCTACCGGCATGATATGGCGGCAGTCGAACTTTTACACCAGCTTGTTGAAGAGCTCGATTATCATCAGCACACGGAAGAATATGAACACGATATTTTGAATATCCGGAGACACCAGAAGATCAGCGACCAGGTGAGGAAATTAACAAAGGGGAATTTTATTTTCTCCCTGGGTTTTGTGCTCATCAGCATCGTGCTGCTGGTTCTTACCAATCTGCTCACCGGATCCGTCCTGTTATGGCCCGTACTGGTTATTTTCCTCCTGTTACTGACTGCAGTATTCGTCGCCTTTATCTTTCAGGTCAAAGGACTGATAGCGTAATCAGCGCCCGGATAAAACGATAAACTTTCAAGTTATGATCGGTTATCACGTTTAATACTTCATTTACTATTTAGATGAAACGCGATTAATCAATTCCGCCACAACACCCGTCCACCCTGTCTGGTGTGAAGCACCGACGCCCCGTGCATTGTCTCCATGAAAATATTCGTAAAATAAAACGAGGTCGGAAAAATTCGGATCGTACTGGTAGATGGATTCGTTTCCATTTGCCGGTCTCCTGCCCTGTTCATCTTTCTCAAAGGTTGAAATCAGTCTCTTCCCAATTTCATTGGAAATGGAGTGCAGATTCATCTGAGTGCCTGAACCGCTTGGGAAATCCGGTTTAAATTCATTTTTATAGTAATCACCATATTGCTGAAGAGCCAGCACCAGCAGATAGTTCATCGGCATCCATACCGGACCGCGCCAGTTTGAATTGCCTCCGAATAAATTTGTTGTGCCTTCTGCGGGTTCGTAATTCAGTCCAAATTCCATCCCGTTGATATGGACGGAATAAGGCGTTTCATGTGTTTTGGAAATGGCACGAATACCACCGGGAGATAAAAATTCCTTTTCATCCAGCAGTGCTTTTAAAAGTTTTTTGAGACGCTTCATCGGCACCAGCGAGAGTAAAATATCATCGTGGTCTTTTAATTCCTCGATGACCAGGCACTGGTCATTATCCTGCCTGTACTGCTGGAACCATTTCAGCCGTTTATGGAAATCAGGCAGTTTTTCGAGCAGCTCTTTTTTTAAAACCAATACCGCGAACAAAGTACTCAGACCTACCAGGCTTCTCACTTTAACCGGAATATATTGTCCGTCCGGCATGGCCAGCACATCGTAAAAAAATCCTTCTTCTTCGTCCCAGCTGCCGGTCCAGTTCTCACCGATCCGGTTCAGCGATTCTGCGATATAAACAAAATGTTCAAAAAATTTCGTGGTAACATCTTCATAGTTTGGATTATGCTGTGAAATTTCCAGTGCCATCTCCAGCATGTTCAGACAGTACATGGCCATCCAGCTGGTTCCATCAGCCTGCTCGAGTACGCCGCCACCCGGTATTGCACTGCTCCGGTCAAAAACACCGATATTATCGAGCCCTAAAAATCCTCCTTCAAATACATTGTTGCCCTTATGATCTTTCCGGTTCACCCACCAGGTAAAATTGATCAGCAGTTTCTGAAAAACCTTCTCGAGAAAATCCATATCGCCCTTTCCTGTTTTTGCTTTTTCATTTTTATATACCTGCAGACAGCTCCAGGCATGAACCGGAGGATTCACATCACCAAATGCCCATTCGTATGCAGGCAGTTGTCCGTTCGGATGCATATACCATTCCCGCAAAAAAAGAATGAGCTGGTCCTTCGCAAATTGCGGATCAACCATGGAAAGCGGCACACAATGAAAAGCCAGATCCCAGGCCGCATACCAGGGATATTCCCATTTGTCGGGCATGGAAATGATGTCTTCATTATTCAGCGAATGCCATTGATGATTGCGGCCCGTTTTGCGGGACTCAGGAGGTGCGATCTGTCCCTTATCACCATTGAGCCATTTGGGTATGTCAATATTGAAATACTGCTTACTCCATAACATGCCGGCCAATGCCTGCCGCTGAATATTTATCTGATCCTGATTCGTTGCCGACGTAATTTCTTTATAGAATGTATCTGCTTCCTGAATACGGTTTTCAAATAAGTTATCAAATTGCTTGTTAAAAGGATCTCCGGAAATGTCGTTTTTACTCAGGCGAAGTTTGATCGTTACCGATTGTTGTGGATCGATATGGTATTCATACATCGGCGCAAACTTCGTTCCTTCCTTATTTGATACCAGCCATTCGTAATCCCGGTTTTGTACAGCAGTATGAAATGCATCCTTTACAAATGGTGTCTTGTTTGGTTGCCCATATAAACGTTCTGTATTGGTTTCATTATCCGTCAACAGGCTTCGCAACGGTTTTTCAAAATATAACTTGTAATCCCCCAGCAACTCGTGACTTATTTTCACTTCGCCATAACTGTCCGTCATGGCGCCTCTTTTTATGGAAGGCTTTTGATCCATCAGTCCGAAGGACCACAGGTTACGCAGCCATAACGTTGGAAGCACGGCTATATAGGCAGATCTGATGACTCCGGTTATGTATCGAAATTCTGATGTAAAGATCTTCAGGATCATTTTTGGCATATTCGGTAAACACATCAAAATATTTTCCTTCCTGAAATAAGACCCGTGTCCAGCAGTTCATATTCCGGTTCATATTTTGAACGGCTTCGGTTTGTATTCAACAGATCGCCGTAAGGATAGGCTTCCATCGGATATTTATACAAATGTTTCATATAGGCGTGCGAAGGCGTATTGTCCAGATAGTAATACAGCTCCTTCACATCCTCCCCATGATTACCTTCCGTACCTGTCAGACCGAACAGCCGCTCTTTTAATATGGGATCCTTCCCATTCCAGAGTGCAACGGCAAAACAAATTCTTTGCAAATCATCACTGATACCTGCCATACCATCTTCGCCCCAACGGTATACCCTGGAGCGCGCGTGATCATGAGGGAAATAATCCCAGGCTTCTCCGTGTTCACTATAATCTTCACGAACAGTACCCCACTGACGCTCGCTCAGGTAAGGTCCCCATTTTTTCCATGTGGCATCTCCCAATCGTTGCTGTTCGCTATTCATCAGATTGATTTTTTGGAGTTATCATATACCTATCCGTTTGTCGTAAATCCCGGATATAAAGTCATCCCGCCATCCACAAATAATGAAGTACCGTTTACATAGTCACTGTCATCGCTGGCCAGCCACACCGCCGCATTGCCGATATCTTCCGGCTGACCGATACGTTGGTAAGGGATCAGCGTCAGTAATTCTTTCAACGCTTCCGGTGTTTCCCATGCCTGCCTGTTGATCGGCGTTTGGATGGCTCCCGGACAAATACTGTTGATCCTGATTTTCTTCCATGCAAATTCCTGCGCAAGACTTTTCATTAGCAGCATAACGCCACCTTTTGACGCGGCATAATTGGCATGACCGGCCCAGGGTATCACTTCATGTACACTGCTCATCTGGATGATTTTGCCAGCGGCCTTTGATCTGGAAGGATCAACGCCTCTTCGCAAAAACTCCCTGATGGCTTCTCTTGAACAAAGAAATTGTCCGGTGAGATTTACACCCAGCACAAAGTTCCATTGTTCAAGTGTCATATCCTGAAATGCTGCATCTTTTTGTAATCCCGCATTATTGACGAGTATGTCAACGGTTCCAAATTGCCTGATCACGTCGGCGAACATATTTTGGACATCTGCTTCTTTACTCACATCAGCCCTAGCAATCATTCCCTTACCGCCCGCTTTAATGATTTCGTCCAGTACAGTGTTCGCACCAGGCATAGCTGCGTCGACCGGATAATTAATGATTACGGTGGCTCCTGCAGCAGCCAGCGATTTAGCGACCCCGGCACCGATTCCGCTGCTGGCACCCGTGACAATGGCCACCTGGTTTTGTAACTTGTTTTGCATTTTTATTAATTAATGATTGTTTAATTGGTCAGGGCAGCGGAGATCAGTCACGCTATATTTTTAATCTGCGTGAAGAAGCAAACCTAATATCAAATAGAAAATGGGGATGTCAGATAATTGACAGGCAGGATATATATTAATTCCAGACAAGCAAATCCCTCAGCTCAATATGTTTCCTTGTATAATTCAGCAGTCCGGAATCCCTCAGTTCGTTCAGGAGAACGTTTACACTTTGCCTGGAAGTGGCGATTGCCCCGGCAATATCGCTATGTGTCAGATAATTATTCAGAATGATCTTGTCACCAATCCGGTTGCCATCAGAATCCGCCCAGTTTTTTATAAACCGGATCAGCCTGCTTTTTGTATCTCTCAATACCAGATCAGAATGACGCCCTTCAAGCTTTCTTAATTTACTATTCACCGTATTGGCATAATTCAGCGTCATGAGTGGATTGTCCTGCAGCATCCTTCTGAAATCTACCACATTGAACGAACATATAATCGTGTTGCTGGTTAACGCTTCTGCCTGCTCGTCCCGTGAAAAACAGTTTTCCAGACTGAGGTCACCAAAAACATCCGGAGAGGTGAGAATATCTTTGATCATTTCAATATCCAGATCATTACTCTCCGTAATTTTTATTTTGCCTTTGATCAGCAGAAATATTTTACTGTATGTTCCTTCGCCAAAGCTGAAGGTTTCCCCGCGATAAACCGTTCTGAGTTTCGCGAGATTGCAGGCCTCATTTATTTTTTGTTCCGGCATATTGGAAAATAGCGGATGGCTTTTCAGATAAGCATACTTTACTTCGCTGGACATAGTGTTAGGTTTATTAGTGAATGATGTTATCGCTGTTCGAATTATTCAATGCCATTTCTATTTTGGCGATTAAAACATTTTTTGGTATCAGACCAACGGCATGGTCGATAATCTGTCCGCTTTTGAAGAAAAGTATGGTCGGTACTTCCGTCACGCCGAATGCTTTGCTCAAATCGGTTTCTTCTTCAAAGTCTACAACATGAAAATCCACCATACCCTTATAGGACCGGGCCAGGTCTTCACAGATCATGGAAATTATCTGCGAGGCACCATTCCATTCTGCCTTAAACTGAACCAGCGAAAGCGGTTTACCTTCCGCCAGCTTCCGATTAAAATTCGTTTTATTCACCATCCCTTATTTTTTTATTTCTTCCGGACCGTGCTGTATAGCCAACCGGCATGCCAGATTTTATTTTTGGTTCATGGGTCCTGCTGAAACCCTTTACCATAAAGTGTTTGGGGGGAATAAAAAAAATGGGAAGTCGGGAGATCGGATAAATTATTTCCCAATCCATTGGGAATCTCCCAATAGGTTGGGAGTGAATTTTGGGAATGATTCTTTCCTAAAAAAAAGGAGTTTTGTTGAGAAGGACGGCAGACGTAGACGTATATCCTGCGTTTAATGCCCAGCTTTTTCATCCGGGCCTCCAGTGTGGTGGGGTTCAGACCAAGGAATTTGGCGGCTCCGTTTTCACCGCTCACTTTCCAGTTGTATTTTTTCAGCGTCTCTGTGATATGATCTTTTTCTACTTCTTCCATGGTTTTCAGGGAATGATCATGGTGTTTCGCTGCTCCTTTTGAAACAGGAAGCCAGTCACCATACTCCAATTCATTACCCGGACTGAGGATCATGGCCCTTTCAATCAGGTTTTCCAGTTCCCTGATATTACCGGGCCAGCCGTATTCGCAGAGGGCATCCATAACCGGTTCGGAAACATATGTAATTTTCTTTCCCATTTTACCTTCATATTTCTGAAGAAAATGTTTCACCAGCAGCGGGATATCTTCTTTGCGGTCGCGGAGAGGCGGGCAGGTTATCGGAAAAACATTCAGGCGATAAAAAAGATCCTCCCTGAATTCTTTTTTCTCGATAGCCAATTGAAGATTACGGTTGGTTGCAGCGATCACGCGAACGTTTACCTTCATGGTTTTTGCATTGCCGAGCCTTTCAAACTCCCCTTCCTGTAAAACCCGTAGTAATTTTGCCTGCAGTTCAACGGGCAGTTCGCCCAGTTCGTCCAGGAAAATGGTACCGCCATCCGCCAGTTCAAACCGGCCGATTTTTCTATCCATAGCACCGGTAAAAGCTCCTTTTTCGTGTCCGAACAATTCGCTTTCGATCAGATTGGCGGGCAATGTGGCACAATTGACTTTTACCAGCGGTCTTTTGCTGCGGTTACTGATATTATGAACGGCTCTGGCCAGCAGTTCCTTTCCTGTGCCGCTTTCCCCCAGGATCAATACCGTGGCATCCGTTGATGCAACCCGTTCTATCTGTTGCAATACCTTATGAAAGAGACTGCTCCTGCTGACGATTTCTTCAAAATTATAATTCAGCTTTATTTCTTCCTGCAGATATTTGTTTTCCGCTTTCAGCCTCGCCTGTTCCTGCTCCATCAGTACTCTATCGGTGATATCGACAAACATGGTGCGTGTGAACTGACCACCCAGATCGGGATTTGACCACCATTGTATCCAGACGGGTTGCCCGTTATCCTCCCGTCGCAGTTCCAATACCACACCGCTTGTGTCTGTTCCGCGCCCCACGGATTCAAATGCTTCTTTCATCCTTCTTTGGGCATCCGGCGTATTGGGCGCCATATTTTTTCCATACATATACGGCACCTGATCCGGCCTTACGCCGAGGATCCGCAGTGCTGCCCGGTTTGCTTTGATAAATTTTGAGTCAAGACCCTCATGTACATAAGCAATGGGTGCTTCTTCAAAAAGATCCCGGAAGCGTTCTTCACTTTCTTTTAAAAGAATTTCTAATTCAGCATTGTGGTTTTTTAAGGATTCGACCAGTTTTTCCTCCGCGCGTATACGATCAATTTCCGCGCCGGCCCTGGCAGCAAAAATGCGCAGGATGGCTACCTGGTTTTGTTCACTGACCATGGGCGCATGATCAAAGGCCGCGATATTGCCGATTACTTTTCCTGTGGACGGGCTGTAAATGGGAACAGCTATCCAGGAATTAATACCCTTCTCCTTCGGAAATGTTTCTTCCAGTTTGTCCTTGCAGAAAAATTCCTTGCCCTGCATAACGATCTCACAGGGAGTTCCTTTCGTATCGTAGTCAATATTGTCCAGGATTTCTTTCCTGTCAACATAGGAAAGCATCCGAAGCTTTGTGATATTGTCCGCCGAGCACACCACAACCATTGAATACCTGACATTCAATGTTGCCGTGATATATTTCGCCAGTTCCCTGAAATAATCCGTACCTGTTACACCCGAAGTGTTTTCTGAAATGGTGCGCAGAATATCTTCTTCTCTTTTTTTCTTACGGATATCCCGAACGATGGAACAGGAATATTCTTTTCCATCCGTCTCGATATAATTTCCGGTTACTTCAACATCGTAGTAGTACCCTTCTTTATGCAGATGCTGTGCATCGAAAGTAATTTTCTTTTCTTTTCTCAACCGGCTCCAGAATGCGGGCCAGTCTACCAGTATGGCCGATGGATTCAAATCGGTAACCCTTTTATGGGTAAGCTCTTCCCGGGAATAACCTGATAACCGGCAGGCTGCTTCATTTACATGGATAATATGCTGACCGGAATCAATCCAATACACAGCCTCATGAATATTCTCCATGGTAAACTGTGAGAGCTGCCGCTCGTTTTGAATATCTTCCCCGCCAAATTTTAACATCCGTCAAAATATTTAAAGCCAGCCTTCTCTAAAGATACTGATTCGCCCAAATTACCGGGAAAGAACCGGATTTTATGTCAAGCAGCCGACAATGGCCCCCTGGAGAAAATCAACTGAACTGATTACCCATTTAACAATTTAGAAATACGTTCTGTCAAATCAGCGACAAAATTTTCTTCTGCGTTGCTCTAGTTTTGTTTTTTAAAAATTACAGAATATGAAAAGAGTGATTGTTTCAATGAGTTTTTTTTTATTTATTTCCATCGCAGCCATCGCACAAAAATCGGAAGTATTTAATTCCGCGGACGGTGCCATTCACGGATATGATCCGGTAGCCTACTTCAAAGAAAGCAAACCGGTTAAGGGTGATAAGAAATATTCGCTGTCGTGGAAATCTGCCAACTGGTACTTTATCAGCCAGCAAAATCTGGATGCATTCAAAGCCAATCCGGGAATGTATGCGCCTCAATATGGTGGCTATTGTGCCTATGGTTTGGCAAACGGACATAAGGCAACAACAGAACCGGACGCGTGGCTTATTTCAAATGGAAAATTATATCTGAATTATAATAAAGACGTTCAGGTAAAATGGAAAGAGAAACAAGCCGAATACATTCAGACAGCTGATACAATCTGGCCGGGGATCAAGGACAAAGAATAAGAATGGAACAGGGATTAAGTATTTAAAGACCCCTTTACTAAAAGGGGTCTTTTAGTTTAAAAAAACTACATTAGCTGTACTTATCCGCTATGCGACTCGCACCTTAAATGAAATTATTTGTAGAAAGTCAGCAGGTTGACAAATACAATGACCATGTACTGATAGCTTTGATTCCATAAGTAAATTAAAAGAAATGGTCTTTATCCAGCTTATTGAGCAGCTGCAATCCCTCAGCAATCTGCTCATCATATTAGACGACAATCAATACACCCGGAATAATCGTTTGCTGGGCAATGCCAGCATTGGCGGGCATACGAGGCATATTATTGAATTACTGAAATGTGCAGTCGACGGATATTCCACTGGAAACGTGGATTATATTAACCGGCCGAGGAATCTATCCCTTGAATCGGAGCGAATTACTGCCATGCGGGAACTGGAAAATCTGCAAAGCCTGATCATAAAAGCTGACAAGGAATTAAAACTGGCCGTGGAGAGTCAGGCTCCCCCTGTTTATGTCGGAACCACTTTCTACAGAGAAATCGTTTACAATACCGAGCATACCATTCATCATCTGGCCCTGATTCGTGTGGCACTGAGAGAAATGAATCTGGATATCGTAAGTGATGATTTCGGTGTGGCCCACTCAACAATAAAATATCGATACGCACGTCAATAAGTATATGATGATTTTAATCGGAATTCCCATCGGCCTATACGGATATCTTTTCCCCGGCAATATCAACCTGATGATGCTGGAAATCTACCGCACGGGGAAAACAAGGTTTCTGATCATGATGCTCGGCCTGATACTTATATTTGAAAGCATCTACTGTATCATAGCGCTGACATTCCTGGATGCAATCAAATCAAATCATAGATTATACTCGACTCTCGAGACCATCTCGTATGCCATGATTTTTTTGTTGGGCTTATGGATGCTTCTTGAAAAACGAAAAAATGCAGACAGATCATATAAAAACACGATCTACAGAGGTGTTTTAAGTATCATCATTCATCCGCAGCAAATTCCGTTCTGGATTATTGCCGGCATCATCATAAACCGGTTTACACACCTGTCCATTGGAGACGGATCCCTTTTCATGTTTGCTTTGTTCAATGCTGCGGGCGCATCGTTAGCAATGTTTTTATATATGTTTATCGGGAAAAAAATATTGAATTTCTTTCAGTTCAATACAGGTCAGATCAATAAGGTCATGGGCGGACTCTATATCCTGGTCTTCCTGTGCCATTTAATCCCGTCGCCCTGACCGGCCGCCGACAGCGGGCGGCTTTTTTGTAATTAATACTGTTATGTCATTTGCCTGACAAGCCTGTTTTAATAACGGGTTTAATTTTGAGTTGAAAAATTATCTGTTCGATTTAGAATAGAATGAAAAAGAAATAAAATGAGAAAAAAGATTTTTGCATTATTGATAATGATTACTGTCTTACTAAATAAGCTCAATGCACAGAATAATGTTGGTGATATGGCTAAAACAAGGGTAAATTCTTATTCTGAAGGAAATACAACAATAATAGAAGGTAAATTCATTACTATAAAGGATGCTGGTGGATTCGAATTCAGAGCTTTTGCTGCAGGGCCGGAAGATTCGAAGGTTGGTATTTTACTTATTCACGACTTTTTTGGAATTACTCCTGCCACAATGGAGGCGGTTGAGCGGTTTGGAGCATTAGGATATCATACTGTTGCTGTTGATTTATATAAAGGCAGATCTGCAACTACCAACGATTCTGCTGCATCTTTATTGAAATCGAAAGACAGCGCCGAAACGATACATATACTGAAAACGGGAATTAATTACCTCAAAAAACCGGGAAGGAAACTGGCTGCAGTTGGATTCAGTGCGGGGGGCGTAGATGCAATGAACGCCACACTATTGGAACCTCAATTATTCAGCGCAACGATAATTGTATATGGTGGAGGTTATGATAAGATAGAACAATCAAGACTTAATAAACTGAATAATCCTGTTTTAGCTATCACGGGTTCGCTGGATGGATGGCCTCTGCAGGCCGGGATCGATTTTCTTGAAAATGAGAAAGATAAATCATTTGAATTCTTTGTTTATCCGCAGGCTGACCATGGATATGCCCAACCTCTCTTCAACGCAGGCAAGAATTATAATGCCGAAGCAACAAGGATTACATGGGTATTAATGGAGGATTTTATTTTACAAAACACCATGAAATGACCCTGGCCGTTGGAGCCGCTGATTACAAATGAACGACATTTGCTAATAGGCATTCCGTTCAATATGTTACTGGATCCGAAAGGCAAAATAATCGCCAGGAACTTTCGGGGGGCATAACTTCAGATTAAATTAAGCGAACTTTTTGAAAAACAGAATCCGCAAAATATGGGCTCAAAATAAAACACAATATGCCTGATTCAAAATGTAGAATTTTAGTTTTGGGAATCGGCGGTGTCGGAGGATACCTGGGTGGATTGCTGGCGAAATATTCAACAGATGCAAATACAGAAGTTATATTTTTTTGCCGGGGAGGAAATCTGAATGCCATTAAAAATAATGGACTGATACTCAAAAAAGATGACGGTGAAATACAAGCCCGTCCATTTCTTGTAACCAATGATGCAACTAAAACCGGAAGAATAGACTTATTGTTATGTTGTGTGAAGGGTTTCGATTTAGAGGAAAGTTTAAAACCACTTATAAATTACATCACAAATAAAACAATTGTCATTCCCTTTCTTAACGGAATAGATGCTTATGAAAGAATTAAACTTTTTATCCCTGACAGCCGAATCTGGAAAGGTTGTATTTACCTTGTTTCAAGACTGATTTCACCAGGAGTCGTGAGGCAAACAGGTCCGATCAATCAAATTTTTTTCGGATCTGATAAAGAGTCAGATTCTACGCATCAATATATTGAAAATATTTTCAGATCAGCTTCACTAAACGCCAGTTATTCAGATTCGATTCAGATAAAACTATGGGAAAAGTTTTATTTCATCTCAGCGATGGCTACCGTCACCAGTTTCTTCAATTCATCGATCGGTGAAATTCAAAAAGACCCCGCAAAATCGCAGCTTATAATGAATTTGCTGTTAGAATTACAGCTGGTGACCACGGCATCTGAAATATCTCTGTCGCCCGGACTGGTCGAAAAAACTTTCCTCAAAATAATGACTCTTGCGCCTGAAACTACATCGTCCATGCTAAATGATTTCCAAAACGGGAATAAAACAGAACTTGAAGAAATTACCGGATATGTAGTTCATAAAGGTAACGCTCTGAATGTCACTGTTCCGACATATGAAATGATGTATAGAAACCTTCTTAATAGAATGAATTCAATTAATATGGTTCGTTAGTGAGGAAATCATCCCTTTTTACGCTTATAGGTAAAATCGTAGGAGACTACCCAGGTCTTTCCGCCATCGGGACTTGTTTCATTGAGTTGCCTTACCTGGTAGGGCCCCTGATTGAAAAAACTAAATTTCCCCCGGACGATATGTCCCTGCGGATCCAGCGTCGTAAATGAAAAACGCATCACGCTGTCTTTATATTCACCGTTTACAAAATCCTGTTTTCCGTTGGGATACGATCCAACCCATACCTGTTTCCATTTATGGGTGCTGTCGTCAATAAAATTTAAACTCTTTCCCTCGCTGATGGCTGACTGCCAGTTCTCAAGAATGGCGCAACCTCCGGATATCTGTTGTATAACACTATGTCCTGCGTATGAGTTGGTTCCGGTGACATATACATCCCAGTCACCTATCCAGAAATCGAATTCGCGAGCCCGTTTATCCTGATAACAGGGATAAATAGAATTATACAACTTGTTTCGTACCGCAATAAAGGCCGCATTATTCCTGATTCTGCTGAAATCATCCAGTGTATCCAGCTCAGGGTAAGAAAGATATCCGTACGCCACCGCGCTATCGAGGAAAACGACGGCGTTTGTTGCATCGTTTTGAGCGGCGCTGATACGCGCCATCCGGGACAAAATAGATGCCTTTAACGGTGCGGATGGATTCGAAGCCAATGCTCTTTTCAGGTGTGACTCTGCTGCCTTATAGTTTTTTGACATCAGTTCCGTATAAGCCAGCCTGTTCAGATGCAGTGCATCGTGCGAGGTATCTGTAATCAGTGACTTATACATATCACCCGACCGGATATAATCCTTTGCTAGAAAAAGCGAATCCGCGTATTTGAAATTTTTGTTCAACCCGGACTGGGCGCTGGCAGCTTCAGATAAAATAAATGCCGTAATCAGCAGACAGAGATATCCAATTTTTTTCATGCAGCAGGTTTAAGTTATCTCTCTAATTTACTTTAAACCCTCACAAATAAAATTCCAATGGGATAAGCGGCAAAAGACTATGGGTTAACCCACCAATTAGTAAACTGACCACGGCTATTTGTCACTGGTTTGACAGGAGAATCTAAATATGTTCATTAATTTGAATCATAAAATTCAGGGCGATGTCAACTAAAACGCAATATGAAAGAATGCTTTCCGGTGAATTGTATGATGCTTCCGAAGATGAATTGTTACAAATGCGGGTGAAGGCTAGGTTATTCATGAAGGAATATAATCAAACAGAATCCGATAGGGAAAAAAGAGGTCAGTTGCTAAAACAGATATTTAAGAAGGTAGGCACAAATGTAGATATTCAGACTCCATTTTATTGTGATTATGGGTGCCATATCGAAGTTGGAAATAATTTTTTTGCCAACTTCAATTGCGTATTTCTGGATTGTAATTATATACGGATGGGTGACAATGTTTTCCTGGGACCCGCTGTGCAGATATATGCGGCATTTCATCCGGTCCTGGCATCGGAAAGAATTAAAGGACCGGAACTGGCTTCGCCGGTCATGATCGGAGACAACGTCTGGATCGGTGGTGGTAGTATTATTTGTGCCGGTGTTTCGATTGGAAATAATACTACCATCGGCGCGGGCAGTGTAGTGGTAAAAGATATTCCGGCCGATGTAGTGGCTGTTGGCAATCCCTGCAGGGTGATCCGTACATTATAATCGCAAAGAATTTTGAAGGTTGGGGGCATCTAAATCTACAACTTATCAACGCTCGGGATAAAGATTGTTATTAGCAGGTATAATACCTAAATCCCTGGCAATAATCTGTTCGTCATAACGGGTTAACTTACCTTTTTTTCTGATGCAAAAGGCCCTTCCCAGTTCCCATGCTTTTACTTTCTCACCTGATAATTTGGCCATATCATAGGCAATCCACAACCTGTACAACTCCCTGGTCTTTTTAATATAGTACGTTAATCCGAAAACCATTCCTATGATCAATGGTCCAAATTCAAAAATATATTTCATGCCAAAATGTTTTCACGTTACAGTAGAAGGGCCGCTCCAAAAATCATCTATTTGAAAGCCGGGGTAAGTTCCCCCGGCCATGTTAGTTTCAATACCAAATTGATAACCGAAGTGTGAATTTGCAAATCCCATACCTGCATAACCGGGTTATATATTGGCATGATAATTTTATAATATCAGGCATGCAATGGATTAAACATTTCCTGTCTTTCTTTTATCATTTCCCCGGCGCTGACGATGCCTTGTATGCAATGAAACTTCACCGTAAGTATGAACGCAGGAGGGCCATAATGCGTAAAAAAATCTACAACCCAAAATGAGCTTTTATTCTCGCTTAACTACAGGTAAAGCGATGAACACACCGATCCTAACAGAGTTTAAATACGATGCCCCATTAAAAAGGTTTGGGAGACTTAACTGACAGGAAAAATGAAGGAATGGTACTTTTCCCAACTTCAAAATTTGAACCTGTTGCTGGAAATAAATTTCAGTTTGATGATAATGATTCCGAAAATCAAAAAGAATGGGTTGTAACAAAAGTTGCAGAAGGCAAAACATTTGCTCATGCCTGGACTTATCGACAGTCTCAACTTAATATTCCGTGATATTTAAGCATCTCCTCAGGCAAAGTTTTTTAACTCCTTAATTACTTTTTATTGTAATTTAATTAAAAGGGCCGCCTCAAAGCAGCCCTTAGTTTACCCTTACGGGTCATTGTAGATATTTCAATCACTATAAAATGTTGACAGTACCTGCAAACAGGCTGTCGGATACACTTTTCTTGTCAGAGGTGAAAACGCCTACATACGCTTGCACCGGTTTACCACTGAATGCGGTGACATCCATTGTATAAGTTCCTGCATTTCTTGCCGCAGCTTTTTCTACATATTCCCATTCATCAATATCGTGGTTATATGCTGCTACAAACACTAAATCAGAACTCAACGCCTTCTTTTTGGCGCCCGTATTATCGGTCCAGGTAAACTGAAGCTTTCCCGCTACGGCAGATGCTACTGACGCCGCGGACACATTCGGTAAACTACCTTTGCTCAATAATACTCTTGGAAAATCAATGGCAAAATCGGGGAAGACACCCGTGATGGCATTTTTATTCTCAGAAAATGCCTTGTTAGCACCCGACATTCCAACGGCCGTTTTCCTAAATGTCTGATCAAACAAGTCGGATAATGGACGAAGGAAATTTGTCATCAGTGTAAATTTCGCCTGAACTTCCAGTTGCGCTTCAGAAGGTGGCGCCGTTCTTTTAGCCGGCGGTTTACTTCGTATCACGCTTTTTCCTTTCCAGGTAGATCCCACAGCAGTTCCTAACTTGCCGCGAAATCCACCCATGAAACCTTTTTCAATGGTTCCCATAAGCATGGATTTAAAAATGAACAAATAAAATTCCAATCCTCACCGGAAAGCGCAGGTACCTTTCGCCAATTAATTAGAGGATATATTCTTTAACCGCAGTCCTCCGATTAATATCAGCGCCGGAACTTTCCGTTGATTTTACAAATATGCTATTGGGTTAAAGCATTTTTACGGAGTGTAGACGTAGGCTACGTAAAATATTTTTTGAAAATTCTATAACTGACAAAATGCATGCTCTGGATCATATTTGTTTCATATTTCTTTTGTATTTCTTTCGGGATTCTTTCGGAAATCCGATTCAAATCCAAAAGAAACACGAAAGAAATACGGAAGAAAGCTGAAAAATATGTCACGATGACATGTTTCAAATGGCCTCTGATAAGTACAAAATAAATTTTACGTAGCCTACGTCTACACTCCGTAAAATTCATTTTATTTGGCGTATAGTTCACGAATTGGTTTCCTTTTAAAGCAGCGTCACGGTCAACGATGTTTTATTTCCCGGAAGATCGGTTGCCGTAGCCGTTATCTTTGAGCCAGCAGATGTTTCATTTGCGACCGTGACCGCATACAACCAGTCAACCGTATTTATTTGCATAATGGCATCCCCATGTTCAAGGATATGGCCGTTTGCATGATGTATACATATTTGAACGGCTATTACCCTGAAGTCGTCGGTGGCTTCTATTATCAGGTAGTCACCGGGCTGACCATGATAATTACCTGTATCAATATTCCCGATTTTTGGGGGAGTACTGGCATCGGTGACCGCTCTATTAAAAGCTGTTCTGCCAGGTTTTGCAGCACGCGCATAGGCCGCTTTGATTTCCGGATCTTTTATTGCTGCTTTTGCATACTTAATATATTCGGCAAAACGTTTTTTTATTGCCAGCTGTTCTTTTGAATCGGGTACAGAGGGTTTGGCACGAATCTTTCTTAGAAAAGTTTTACCACCCCGTTTATGAAATGTACCTATTCCTGCAAATGTGCCTGAAAGGCCTGCTACGACGAAGTTGTCCTTGGATTCTGGCATATTTTTCTTTTTTTTATTCTATCTTTTTAAAATTGTCCTTCCGCACTGGTTCCGCACTGGTTCCGCACCGGTTCCGCACTCGTTCCGCGCTCGTTCGGCAGATTAAATGCGTCTTAATAACGTCTGGATTCCAGTTACTTCCAACTGAGTCTCCGCAGGCAGGTTGCTATTCATTCCGATTTACAAATCTGGGTATTTGATTTGACTACATTTCGGAGCCTCCGAAAGATTTATTTAAAAAACTGTACTGCATCGAACTTCCCTGGAACAACAACCACAGAGGTATCGTGCATTCCTGAAGGAACCTATGAACTGGTAAAAAGATGGAGGCCGAAGTTTGGTCGTCATTTCCCAAACCCTGGTCCCTGTCATTTGCTATCATGTGCAACAAAAATGTGTTGCACTGACCCGATGAATTATGATATAACAATCTTGCTGCAATCCGATGGCGTACGTCTTCCTTATGACTTGATTCAGGCTGTCGGTGAAGAATTGGAAGCGGCGGGGATATATTAAATGAAATATTACAGTGAAAATGTTTCTATGTCTTTTCTCGACGTATCTGATTTAAAATTCATGATATAGAAAGTCCCATCCAAAAGTCCCCACCTGTTACACTGATGAAGCATTGTCTGATTCAACAGCCATATTATATCACCATATGTATTGAGCTTTCCAAACGTGACTTTAATAATTGTATTAGTATCATTAAATTTTTTAATAATTCCTATTTCATTGGAAATCAAATTAAATTCAAAATTTATCATTTCATTATTTCTTCCTGTACTATCCGGTCTGATATCAAATTCAATTTTCCTTTTTCTTGCAGTAGGTCCGTAAAAGCTATTCTCCATGGTTATTATCGAAAAATTGGCTGATTGCTCGTATATTCTATCCCTAAGCAGATATATCTTTATTACTGTTGAAGGTTTGGCAGAAGGAATAAAGAAATAAACTAAAATAGGCAAGCCAATTAAACTGATCATACCTGGAATATAAAATAACTTTTTTTTTCTTTTCATGCATGTTATGATGTTGAAAAACACAGATTCCATACTTTTTGGTTCTTTGGCCGATAAATTCAATAATGTTCGAAATAATCTTAGCATGGCCGATGCTAATACGCTTCTCAATTCTCAAGAAAGTATTTTTATTTTTAAAGTGACAGCGAGTATGATCGAGTTTATTGAATCCATTGAAGATTAAATAAATTAAACCATTGTCTGAACTGTCCTGAATTAAACAAATACCAGCCGAATAGTTGTCCTGAACTTTCTACCGGAATCTAAGGGTATACCCTTAGTTAATCAGATTCTTTTTCCTTTCACGCAGTATTCTTTTTGATCCAAAATCTTTTGTATTATTATGGTCCAATCCTGTCAGATTCCCCTATTACCCAAACTCCTCTGTAGAGCCGTGGAAAACAACTGACTTACATGACCCTGCGATCCCTGTAACCCCATGAATACGTTCACGCGATTGGCTTTTGCGGCTCTCTTCTTTTTATTTATCTGCGGGCAATCCATCGGCCAGATACAAAATAGAAACAATGCCAGCGAATTAATGCAGGCAAACCAGCATCGCGACAGCGCTGCCATTCAAAAATACTTTCTTCAAAATCCTGCGAGGGTGATATGGAATCAAAAAAAACCACCTGCCATTGGACCAGCATCCGGGACAGCTGTTTTATCGAATGTCCAGCCGGAGAAAAAATCTATATCAGCTTCAGGGTCCCAGATATTGGCGGGTCCGACGTGCATTGATACTTCGGGTCGGTTAGTCACCACACAAAACGGCTGGACTTTAAGACCAGGCGGAGCGATTACAAAATTACGCGACGGCAGTATTCTTGTCCCCGGATTTCATCAGCAAGCCACCACACCCTATTACCTATTTCCGCGGCTTATCAAATATGATCCGGCCGGCAATATTATTTGGGCAAAAGTTTTTGACGCACCCAATGTCTATCCGCTGAATTTTGCGTCGGCTTATATTACGTTTGAACTGAATGACGGCTCGATCCTCATGGCGGGGGAAATGGAAGTTCCGACCGTTTATAACAGCCGCGAGGAATTGATTTTGTGGAAACTCGATGCGAACGGAAACACCGTTTGGGTACAGACAGACAGCAGTTCGATCTGGGCGCCAAACGACGGTCATCTCAACGTGACAGGCATGGCACAGGATCCGGCAGGAAATATTTATCTCTGCGGAAATTTTGCTATACAATTTTCCTTCCCAAGCGGCAGTTTTGTATCGAAAATGGATCCCGCCGGGAACAACGTGTGGGACAGATATTTTTCCTGTTTTGCGACGGAGAGCTATGGTCTCCTCTGGCTGGAGAATGAAATTTCGGTATATGGCGTCAATCCCTATGTGTATGCACCGGATGGAAGCGGACTTCAGACCAACGAACTCTGGAATATCAAAATAAACCCGACCACCGGTGATACGGTCAGCACAAAATGCTGGTATCCGGACTATGGCGTCAATTCCAGCTGGTATAGTTTATATGGTTTTGGGTCTGTTGTGCAACTGAAAAATGGCAATATCGGAATTTCAGGAACGGCTGAGTCCGATAATTATATGAATACCGCACCTCTTATTCATGGTATGGCTACAGAGTTTGATCCATCTTTTCAATTTGTTCGCGGATGGGAGTTGGCGTCTAATATGTCAGGTACTACCAGAATCACGGAACATGCATCGGGCAGAATTTCCTATGGGTTTTTTCCCAATCAGGCAGGTTATGTCAATGACAATATTTTTGGTTCCATTGAACAGGGTCAGGTGATTAAAGAAAGAATTATACACCAGCAAACCCTTGAAAATAACGGGGCAAGCAATTTTTTGAATATATCCGGAAGCGAGGATATAGAAATCCAGACAGCAACCGACCGTGTTACTGTTGATGGCGAGCAATTCATCCGTTTGCACGATAGTGATACCAGTAGTGTCTGCACCGGCATCGATACGCTCGTTAGCTGGATACAACCCTATCACATGCTTCCCCTTTCATATTTTAAATGTGACTCCATTTCAAATAACACGTTCCGAAAAACAAATCGCCCTATACCGGCGCCTTCAGACGGAATCATGCAACAACAGTCTCCCTGTACATTGAAATCTTTTTGTGATTCTGTTAAACTATTTGTCAACCAGTCACAGGTCTGTGCCGGTCAACCGGCCCTGTTTACCTGCAGGAGAAATCCCGAATGTGGTACCAGGCCCAACTGGATATTTGATACGACAAACCTTCAATCTGATTCTATACTGAACGACACCACACTTCAGCTGATCTATAAAGATCAGTACCAGGGAAAACTGTCCGTTTCTATGAACGGTACCTGTAAACATCTGTCCGACTCCATTATGTTCACCGTTACATCTGCAGGAACACCTATATCGCTCGGTCCGGACGGCTGGCTCTGCCCCGACAGTTCGGTCATTCTTCGTCCTGCAAAAGGATTTGCCGGTTATGTATGGCAGGATGGCTCGGTGGCAGATACGATGCAGGTATCTGCGCCGGGGAAATATTATGTAACGGTCACCAATACCTGCGGATTGCCTGCGAGTGATACGATTGTGTTTCAACAGGCCCCCGCATTAAACTTTTCTGTCGGCCCGGATACGGCGTATTGTTTCAACGACCCCGTTACTTTACAGGCGCCCGCCGGATATAACGGGTATTCCTGGAAATCAAACAATAATGGAAATATCTACAATACAAGTCTGATTACGGTGTACCCGCCGGTTACAACCCAATATATCGCGTCTGCAAAAACCGCATTGGGCTGTGTGGTAAGAGACAGCATTCTGATAAACATCAAAATGACAGATCCGGTTTTTCTGGGTAACGACACCAGCTTTTGTACAGGCGACAGCATTTTGTTGAATGCGGGAAGCAGCTTTGTGAATTACAGCTGGAATACAGGTGCCTCTGTAGCAACTATCAGGGTTTCCAGACAGGGATCATATTCTGTCAGTGCCCAATCTGCCAATGGATGTTACAGCAGGGACACGATCAGCATACTAAAACTTTTCTCATTGCCGGATGTAAAACTGGATCAGAATAACTGGATCTGTGAAGGAAGTTTTCGTGTACTGAATGCCGGCAGTGGCTATCAGAGTTATCTCTGGCAGGATGGATCGGGTTCATCCACATTGAATGTCGATACAACAGGTACCTATTCGGTAAGCGTGAAAGATCAAAATGGGTGCGTGGGTGGCGACACGGTTATCATTACGAAGATCATTCCCAAATCAACGGACTTTCTGATGACCGACACATTAATCTGTGACGGCTTTCCTGCGAAGATCCAGGCATCAACACAATACAGCGATTACAGCTGGAGCACGGGCGATCAAAATAATTATATCATAGTAAAAAAAGGCGGAAGCTATTCTCTCACCGTCACCGATCAGTACGGATGCACGTCAACCTCTTCTGTTTCCGTTACCACAAAACAATGTGTCTTCGGTATCTTTTTTCCAAATGCTTTTAGTCCGAACCATGACGGTCACAATGACCTTTTCCGTCCGAACGTATTGGGAGAGCTTACAAAATATCAGTTAGAGATCTTCAACCGCTGGGGACAGAAAGTTTTTGAATCGTCAGATTTTACAAAAGGCTGGGAAGGCAAACTCGGCGGGACGATACAGGTATCCGGGGTATATGTCTGGCTATGCCATTATCAGTTTGAAGGAGAACCCGAAAAAACACAGAACGGGACGGTGTTTTTGTTGCGATAGAACAAGGAAAGTATGCAAGACTGGGCAAATAGATCAGAAGCCTGTCAGAATGAGATATTAGCAGGAATCATATCGTTTTTTCACCCTTTTTGCGTCTACCCGTTGTATTATATTCATTGAAATTTTATTTTTGTGGTACAGGACATGGATCAGATCAAATTATATAATATTCTCAGAACGGATTTGCATCTGACAGATGATAGAGCCGCTGATTTTGTCTCAGCCATGAGTAAAGTGACAGAAAGAGAATTTGCTATAAAAGTTCAAACACTCGCTACAAAAGATGATATTAAGCGCGATTTTCAGGACCTGTACAAATCGATATTCCTGTATGGTATAGTACAGCTGATTGCCATTGTCGCCAGTGTATTGGCCATTGTGAAATTCATCAGGTAGGGCGAACCATTTCCTGCCATTACTTTATTGACGTTGAATTTAAAACGCCGGACGACTTTCGGAGTTGCCGCCATTCTTCCCTACACCAATGTTGCCATCAGGTGTTTCCATAAATAGCAGTAGTTGGACTGCTCACAAAACAATTTTGAACCGCTGGGCAAAATATGTTCCTCTTTAGCTTACGAATTTTGGGTTATTAAACATTCAAAAAGAATAACCATGAAAAAAACAGTTCTTATTACCGGTGCAACAACCGGTATCGGCAAAGCAACCGCCCTTGCCTTCGGCAATAAAGGTTACAACGTTGTATTCACCAGTCGCAACCAGGCAAGAGGTGAAGCTTTTTCAAAAGAATTAAGCGATCAGGGTGTAGAAAACATCTTTCTTGAGCTGGATGTAACGAACGAAGAAGCAGTAAAAACAGTAGTGGAAAAAGCCGTTGCCAAATATGGAAAGCTGGATGCGCTGGTCAATAATGCTGGTGTGGCCCTTGGGAGCGTCCTGATGGCAGACGCGACTACCGAAAACCTTAAACAAATGCTTGATACCAATGTAATGGGTGTTTACTACGGTATGAAATACGCCATCAAAGAAATGCTAAAAACCGGTGGCGGCGCGATCGTTAACCTGGCTTCCATAGCGGGGCATAACGGGTTACTTTATACCGCGCAATATTGCGCCTCCAAACATGCAGTGGTGGGCCTGACCAAAGGTGCTGCTATTGATTATGCCACAATGGGTATCCGTATCAATGCCATTGCACCGGGAGCCACCAAAACAGATATCCTCCAGGGTTCTATTGATATCGGCGCTTACAGTGAAGAAAGCATTGCTGCTATTCACCCAATGAAACGAATGGGTACTCCAAAAGAAATAGCGAATGGTATCGTGTTTCTTGCTTCGGATGATTGTCCTTTTATGACAGGTACTACGCTTTTCGTTGATGGCGGCTATAATGCACAATAAAGCAAAATCAGGAATCATCATCTATCCCGCACAAAAAAAATGGTTAGTGCGGGATTTTATGCAAATCGAAACGTAACTTAAGCAACCAAAGGATAAGAAGCCTTTTCAGGTCTACATTTTTTATGAGCCGGGAGACATCAGAAAATATATTATTCAGCTGCGAAAGACTAAGAGCTTATGCTGATGAGCAAATAGTTCCTGATCTGTCATTGCTTTATCTCGAAAGCGGAACGCTTGAATTACAGTTTGCCCATAGCAAATACGTTGCAAACGCCGGATCCATTATACTGATACGTAAAAACGAGTTGGTAAAGGCTTTAAAACTTCCGGATGAAAGCGGTCAACCCTGTAAAAGCGTTAACATTTTTCTGACACCGGACACTTTAAAAAAATACGCTACTCAAAATAAAATTGCATTGAAACACAGGTATGCAGGCGGATCTTTAGTAGATGTAAGCAAATCAAAATTTATAAGGGCCTATTTCCAATCCCTGCTACCTTACTTTAATCAACCCGAAAAATTAAACCCGGCTTTGGCATCGTTAAAAACTACCGAAGCGATTGCCTTGTTATTGGGATATGACCAACGGCTTGAAGAGATGATATTTGATTTAAGTGAACCTTTTAAAATTGATTTGGAAAAGTTTATAAACCAGCATTTTATTTACAATATCCCGATGTCCGAATTCGCAAGACTCGCGGGCAGAAGCCTTTCTACTTTTAAAAGAGATTTTAGAAATATTTTTGATAATACTCCGGAAAGATGGCTAAGGGACCGGCGTTTAGCGGAAGCAAAGCTTTTGATTGAGATTGGACAAAAACCCGTTGATGTTTATTACAGGGTAGGTTTTGAGAATTTTTCTCATTTTTCAACTGCCTACAAGGAAAAATTCGGGCATAATGCGTCCGACAGATAAACATTACTGTCAAAGATAAATCCCGGATTGTACAGCCTTAAATAAAATACACAAAAAGGTACAAACGGCCGCGTCATGCAGAAGGGAAATCCGAATCTCCAACCTGAATGGCAAAATGGAAAGAACGCTGCCGTATCGATTTTTTATTTATCACCTCACTAATAAATAATCCATTTGTTACCGTTTTTTCACCCTTTTTTCTTTAAGGCGATGAACTATATTAATAAAAATTTATTTTTGTGGAACAGGCAATGGATCAAATCAAATTATATAATATTCTCAGGAACGCATTGAAGATGACGGAACAGGATGCTGGTGAATTTATATCGGCCATCGGAGCTGTTACATCCAGAGATCTCGACACAAAGATTCAGGCTCTCGCTACCAAGGACGATCTACGGGAATTATCGCTCGCATCTAAAAATGATATTTTGGAGCTTAATAAAAAAATATACCTGATCGGTCTTGTTCAGTTTATAGCACTCGTTACAAGCATGTTGGCGATTGTGAAATTTATGCGATAATGTCAAAATAATTCACTGTAGCCGGTCTATGTGCTTTACTTATTAAATTCCATCATAGCCTGTTTGATTCCTTCGCCGGTCAGGGTGAAAAATGTTGCACCCGAAAGAATGGTCACTTTAGTCAACCGTTGATAGTCCGACATTTAAGATCACTGGCAAAAGCAAAACTGCTCACACCCAGTCGCAATGCTTCGCGCATGGCCACGCTGAAAACGGTGATCATTAATTCCGGGGTGAATGTTGTTCTATCCCCCAGACCGATTAATAAGGATTGTTTTGCTGCAATAGCGCCTGGCGGTGCCGTGATGAGAAGGGTTTCAAAAGCATGCCCTCTGAACTTTCCGGTTCTCCTGATATCAGTGATGATTCCATTGAGCACCTCATCCAAATGAAGCATGCCATTCGCCGCCGGCAGCAGGGCAGGCGGAGAGTTAAATATATCTCCATCAGTATATTCAAAAACGAACCAAGGCTAACATGAATAGATTTTTCATGTCATGTTTAACGGATATCCAAAATTAACCGAATGTATTGCAGTACTAAAACAGCCCCCTTGTGGGGGGCTGTTAATTATAAACCGGACGCAATCTAATTAATTATGTGTATTAAATTCTTTGCCGGCATTTATTCCTGAACCTGTACCGGTTCCGAATTTCTTTTCACCCTGCTGCTGGCCGTAACTATAACCAGGACTTCCAGGCACTAAAGTTTCCTGTTGTACCTTGATATGATTTTCAACATTCTTCACGCCGGAAATATTTTCAATGATGTCTTCAGCTCTTCTTTTTTGCTGCCTGTTTTTCACAGTTCCCTTGAGAAATACTTCGCCACTTTTCACATCCACTTCTATTTCGCTGGCGTCAATCTGGCCGTCTTCAGTAAGTCTTTCATGCACATCTTCTTTAATGCGTTCGTCCGTGCGGGTATATCCTTTTGGACCCTTACCGCGGTGTTCGTTATACTGATCTGCATTTCTTCGCTGTTGTGCATTTTCATCCCCAAACCAGCCTGATACTTCGTCCTTAGTTTTATCCCACCAGTTCCTGGAATCATTACCACTATTGCCAGGTGAGTCACCGCGACTATTGCGCCGGTCGTCGTAGTCATCGCGCCTGTTTCCGTAGTCAAAATTCCTCGATTGTTCCCTCTCATAGCTTCCGGATTCATAAGATCCGCCGTAATTTCTTGAACCACGCTGGCTGTAAGAGCCTCTGTTGCTGTAATCATCATCGTTAAATCTGTTGGTGTCATTTCCCAAAGATCCCATAGACTCTAAGCGTTCGTTTCTGTTATTTCCATACCTGTTTCTTTCATAATTGTCCTGATAAGCGCGGTCGCCTTCGCGGCGGTTGCTATCCCACTGATTCTCATTCCTGTCTGGATATTGACTCCTGTTTTGCTGGAAATCGGAAGACTGATTCCTGTTATTATCCTGGTCCCACTGATTTCTGGTCCGGTCATGATACTGGTTTCTGCTCTCATTGTTTCGTTCCATAACAAGCAATTTTTAATTAATAATTATTTATAAATACCAACGATTATTGTTGAAATAACTATGCCATGAGAACGAACGTTTTGTTAATCATTCCAAAGGATTTATTCCCTGCCCGCAAAAAATTTCGACTAAAAAGCAAGGGTGCTATTAGTATGTGCTTCTAAAAACAAAAACGCGCGGCCGAAAACGGTATTATAATTACTTTCAACAAGGTTATAAGGTTATAGTACATAGTACCCTGATTTAATTTAACGCATTGGGTTATGCATTAAGCTTTTAGCAGAACCTAAACTCTCATGGTTGTAAAAGGGGTAGTATTTTTATCTGTTAAGATTTATCGAAGACGCATTTTATGACTTCCCGATACGAAAAGTACCGTCCTGCATTGGGCGTGTGTTTCAGAGGTATTAGTCCCAGATTAGTGACAGGTTTGCCTCCTGGAATTTGTCGAGTTTTTTGGGGTTGTAGCTACCTGTATTTGGCCAATGTGTGTTCTTGTTCCCGAACTCCGGATCGAACATGGCCATCAAACTACAGTCCCAAAACCGTTATCTGCCCTGTAAATCCGTCAACCACTCATTCGGGATTCCGGTTTGTTAAAACAAAGAATAACTTCATCTCATTGCGAAATCCCCGGTTAAGATCCTATCTCTGCGCCGTAGTGTTCATTATTCATTTAACCTATACAACATATTGTATGAAACAATACCTCTTTGCCTATATACAAGGCCGATCAACATAAATTTGGCGCAACATGGAAATATTTGTAGATTATGTTAGTTATGAATTCCAAGAATTGTGGGACATGGCAGTATTCATTTTCCACTGTTTAAACAATCTGGAATGAAAAAAATTACTTTTCTATCATTGACATTTTTATTCTTTGCCAGCTACTCCTGGTCCCAGGGTTGCATAATTGTGCGCGGCATTTCTGATTTTGGACAGTATAATCCGATTGACAGGTCTTTTTCAACGTCCGACTGGCTGCTCAATATAAATAGCCGCTACTTTTCATCATTCAATAATTACATTGGAAATACAAAACAGAGCACACCACCGCAGGATGAAAGTGTTAATCATGTTTATACCACGGATTTTGTTTTAACCCGCATGCTGGCTAAAGGATGGTCATTAAGTTTTAGTTTACCTTTTACAGCCAATTCCCGCACCAGTTCCCTGGAACATGGGGGCGCTGGTACAACGCGGCATACCACACATTCTTTTGGAGTGGGCGATATCAGTTTGACAGCATATAAGTGGTTATTAAAACCGGCTGCAAATCAAAACTGGAATATACAATTGGGATTGGGCGTTAAACTTCCTACAGGGGCATATGACTACACGGATTTCTTTTACAGAAATGATACCACCAGAATTTTGGCCCCGGTCAATGCTTCGATTCAGTTGGGTGATGGCGGTACAGGTATTATTACCGAATTGAATACATTTTATTTTATTAGCAGTCGGTTCAGCCTCTATGGTAATTTTTTCTATCTGATCAGTCCCAGGGATCAAAATGGTGTTTCACCGCTTTTTGGAAGAACTCCAACATCACTCCAGATAAGAACTGGTGGGAATGTAACCAGCGTTACGGATATATACTCCCTGAGGGCAGGCTTCGATTACATTCTGAAACAATTTATTTTTTCTGCAGGCTTACGTGAAGAAGGAATCCCTGTTTACGATCTGGTGGGAGGCAGCGAGGGGATTCGCAGGCCTGGCCATAATCTATCTATTGAACCGGGGATAACCTATGTGACAAAAAAAATATCCATTTATACTTATGTCCCTGTATTCATACAACATACCATACTACAATCGGTTCCCGATAAAGAAGTAAGCAAAATTAACGGTGTGTATACAACCAGCTCCGGAGGATCCGGAAATTATATGATTTTCCTTGGTGTCATGTTTAACCTCTAGGCTGCATTTTAGTAAACATCCTTTTTCAAGATCCATAAATACTTAAAAAGCGAATGCCATTGCAATAACTGGCCTTTCATGTTCCAAAACGATCTCATGTATTTCAAGAAATTGTTGAGTGATATCCATGACTTTGTTTTAACTTCTTCTATTGTCTTATCATAGTTTTATCCAAGTGTAACTTTTTTTCACTGATACTCCAACGTGCAGACCTGTTATTATAAAAATTAGCTGCTGAAACTTCCGTTGTAAGATTAATAGTCGTAGAATCAAGTGGTATTGGAATTGAAAGCCCGGTTCCCCGTTGCTCAAGTAAGATGACCCGATAATTTTTAGCTAACACGGTAGCCATTTCAGAAAGCTGTGAACAATTGTTTCCCGGACCTCCTGATAGTAAAATAATAGGTTCTCCTTGTCCATAGTCATGATAATAAAGAAAGCCATTGTCATATTTAATGGAATCCGTTTTTTGAGCTGTCAAGTCACTATTGACAAAAAACAAAATGAATAATATAAAGTACCGTATTGTCATAAAAAATTGCTTACAACTCTAAATTATGATAAAAAATAGAGGAGTGTAATCTCATACCCAGCGCTGTCAGCCTTTACAATTTCGTTTCATAACTAAATCAGCATCTGTTTTTGAAATACAAACCTTGAGTACTACAGTAAGCGTTCCCGCGATGGTTACGGAACAAACCGTCACCTGGCAAGCCAGAACCCTGATCTGGCAGTTAAAATCGTTAGTTACTCATTACCGGATTTCGGATATTGGGATAAAAGATAGCTTTAAAGTTGAACTTTAGGATTAGTGATTGGTAAAAGGTAGATACTTTTAAAAGTATCTTATGCATGAAAGTTTTAGTATACTTAAGTAACTGCTTTATTCGCCCCCTTTGTAAATGGTATTTCAACTTTCAAATCTATAATCATGAAAAAGAAGCTATTACATGGACTTGCCTTTTTGCTTTTAGCGACCTATTTCTTTTCCTTCTTGCCAAAAAGAGTCGTCATGTGAAAATTGTATAGAACATAACCAACCACCTTTAGCTTTGAACCAACCACCTATAGCTTTGGCAGGGCCAGACTTTACTATTACTTTACCAATCAATAGTGTCACGCTGGACGGAAGCAAGTCCAATGATCCGGATGGGAAGATCAGTGGATGGCAGTGGACTAAAATTTCAGGTCCTTCATCCTCTAACATCACGAACGCCAATGCAGCACAAACATCAGTAGTTGATTTGGTGCAGGGAGTTTACTTGTTTGAATTAAAAGTGACAGATACAGGCGCCCTGTCCGATAGAGATACAATTCAGGTAACTGTAATGGCGGTGAACCTACCTCCGGCATGCACAAACTGCAAGATTGTTTTCGTGAGCGATCGCGACGGTAATGCAGATATCTATTCCTGCAATGCCGATGGATCTAACATAAATCGTCTCACTAACGATGCAGCGACGGATGACCAGCCTGCATGGTCACCTGACCGATCACATATCGCGTTCGTCAGCGATCGCACCGGCAGTCCTGAAATTTACATCATGAACGCAGATGGATCGAACGTCGTCCGTAGAACGTTCTCACAAAGTTATAGCCAAAACCCGGCGTGGTCGCCAGATGGTACAAGGATTGCGTATTCGTCAACTGGTAATGGCAGTGCTAACATCTCGGTCGTCGGTGCTTTAAGCGGGTCACCATCGCTACTGTTTGAGGAACCCGGACAGATAAAGGATCCGTCATGGTCAACCGATGGAAGGACGCTACTTCTGGTGAGCGACAGGAAAGCTTACGATTTTGGGACTGAAATTTATACGATCAATTCCGATGGTACTAATTTAACGTACATCTGGGGCGACATCTTTGCTAATACTGGTATTTATTTTGACCGATATCCGAGGTGGTCACCGAGCGGTATGAACATAGCATTTTCGATTACGCAACTTAGTGGAGATCAAACTGATACTTACAACACGAAGATCGGTGTCATGAACCCAGACGGTAGTGATTTCACCGCCATCATCACCTCCGGCGCTGACCAGTATGCCAGAACTTCCTGGTCAGCCGACGGTACCTGGATCGCATATACCTCTTCATCCGGAACCAGTAAGGACATCTCGTGGGTTTCCGCCGACGGGACGACCTCGGGAACGATCGTGACCAATGGCTGGAATGCAGACTGCCAGCACTAACACGAACTCTTATGGTGAGGGGTTGAAAAGATAACGTTTTGCTTAACCAAGACGAGAAGCAGGTGTTTTGATGGAAATTAAAACGGAAGTCTAAAACCGGGGTAGTTCATTGATTTCATGATTCATCTTTTTCTATCATATACTTAAACCCACTATATCAAGTTTCCTCAACGCGTAATATTCCGGTATTTCTCATACATGTTTTCCCTTGGGAGCCATGGATTTTCACCATATCATATGGTATCATTATGTGTCATACCGTATCATATCGCATCATTAGTACCCATAATCTGGCCACCAAATTCTGGCAATTCACAAAACGGGATTTAGTAACGGATTAGGATCAAAGAAAAGGCTACTAAAGGCGAATAAAAGGAACAAAAGGCAAATGAATTGCGGTGAGAATGAATGTACTCCGCAGGGAACGCGCGTCTATCGCGGAATGGTTACTTCCCGATACAAAAAGTACCGAAGCCTGATTCCAGTGAGTTTGCGGGGAATTGGGTACGGATCAGTAATGAGTTTTAGGTTCCTTTTGTGATATCTGTTTGCATCGTAAATTACTCATCGTTTAAGGGTCAAATGCTGTCCAAATCTCAGTATTGAATATGCTTTTAAATGGAGATAGTAAAACAAATATCAGAAAAGATGATTCGTTGAAATAAAAATTTAAAGACAGTGATTATCGCACCGCTTACCCATACCATCAAAGGATATCCTTCGGTGTTGCGACCCATTTTAGCCAACAGTCTGGCGTTGTCGTATTGGATCAGATAAGGGCCGTAGATAAATTCAGCCTGACAAAAAAATGGGAGCGATCGATGCATCCACCGCATTAAAAATTAAGAAAAATCAGCGAACGATGTTTTTCTGAAAAATATGAAAAAGCCTAAAAAATAAATTCGCAAATGAAAAAAATAACCGGTGCAGCATTCTTTTTGATTACCCTTTTCCTTTATTCGAAAGACGGGTATGCTTTCATGACCGGCAGCAGGAAAATAGCCGACAGTATCTATTCGCTGGAAAAAATAAATCTGGGTGGCGTGCCCCAAACTGTCCTGATTACCGGAAAGGACAGGAATAAGCCTGTTTTATTGTTTGTTCATGGCGGTCCGGCTTTTAGTGAGATCGCCCTCGTAAGGAAGTATGACAGGGACCTGGATAAATATTTTATAGTCGTCAACTGGGATCAGCGTGGCACCAATCTGTCTTATGACCCCTCCATTCCAAGAGCGTCGATGACCATGAATCAAATTGTAGCAGACGGACATGAGCTCGTGACTTTACTAAAGAATCGGTTCCACCGTAAGAAGATCTTTCTGCTCGGCCACTCCTGGGGTTCTGCAGTTGCTATGATTCTTGCGAGTGAATATCCTCAGGATTTCTATGCCTATATTGGCGTGGGCCAGGTCGTCAATATGCAGGATAACGAACGGGTATCGTTACAATTCGCGATGCAAATGGCGGAAAAGGAAAACAATAAAAAAGCCATTGCTGAACTCAAAAGTATTCTGCCTTATCCATCTTCAAAATCGACGCTTCAGCAACTTTACACATCCCGAAAATGGATGACCTATTACGGTGGTGAAGTATATGGCCATCATAATGCCCATACCATTTTTTTGGGTGTTGCAGACGGGAAAAACCCGTTATACGATACAACGAAGTCTGATGCAGGCACTTCCTTTTCTATGGAAACACTCTGGGCGCCATTCTTAAAAACAGACTTCCCCCGTTCGATAATAGAACTTAAAATGCCGGTTTATCTTTTATTGGGAAAACATGATTACAATGTTCCTTATATGTTGTCAGAAGATTATCTTCAGAAATTAAAAGCGCCTTCAAAAAGATTGGTTTTCTTTGACCATTCTGCCCATTTACCACCCTTTGAAGAACCAAAAAAATTTGTGGAAGTAATGGCCGGAATTGCGGCACATACCAATCTTCAGAATTAATAAAAGCCGGTCAGGTTGTCTAGCTATGCCATTATCAGTTTGAAGGAGAACCCGAAATAACGCAGAACGGGACGATGGTGTTGATAAGATAATAATCGTAGATTGAAAATCGCAAAGACCACCAAACATTTCTTTTCGCCTGTCATTATTATTTAGTCGAAAGAGGGAGATTCTCTTATACTGACATTGTCTATTGTCAGCAATTGCCATTGCCCTTTTTCTTTAATAACCACCCAGGTAAAAATCCCGTGTATTGGTTTTCGGGAACTGCCATCAGGGTCAACATCTCCGCTTA
Source organism: uncultured Bacteroidota bacterium (assembly GCA_963732055.1). Taxonomy (GTDB): domain Bacteria; phylum Bacteroidota; class Bacteroidia; order Chitinophagales; family Chitinophagaceae; genus Puia. Next base: position 55,619 of record CAVSYG010000002.1, read on the forward strand.
TACCCCAGCCAATATGCAGAATCGCCAGATCTGGTTTTACGTACCTTATCTCCATGCTATCAGTTGTCCAAATGCTGCTTTTAAAGGTCGTTTGATGAACCTGCCTGAGTAATTTGACAGTCGCTTCTTTACCTTTTAACCATATGCCAGCTAAATTTACAAAATCTACATCCTCCTTTAGCATAGTACCCAGGGAATCTATGTTGTGGTTATTCCAATACTTTTCCCATTTGAGAGGAAGTGACCTTAAGGCGTTTAAATCTTTAGCTTGATATATCTTATCCTCCTGGCTAAAACTTCTTAGTGAAATAGCAAATAGAATGATAAGGTAACAGATCCACCGCATAAATAAATTTCAAAAGTGATGAATGATAAGAAATCTGAACCTGAAGGAAGAAAAATACAGGATTATTGTAAATTAAGTATTAAATATAAACTCAGTCAGACTGTTGCCAATAAAATTTTTCTGAAATGGATATTATCATGGGTGCGCAATCCTTCTCCAATGGAGGCAAATGGCGGTGGAATAGTTCCCAACGGGGTACCGGAGCTTCCAAAAAATAATTTAGCCGGGAAATGTCCGGTATTCAACGATGAAATTGTCTATACTTTTGAGCTGCCGTCCGTATTTAATTAAGAACAGCATTTAACACGAAAATCATGAAAATAACTAAAATCTTTGCCAAGCTCTTCATCGTTGGGATAACCATGTGCTCCTATACAGGTTTCGCACAGAAATCACAGGACAATATGAATCACGAAAAACTGATTAAACAGTATTATGCCGCTTATGAGAAAAAAGATTGGCATATGCTGGAGCTGATTCTCGATGACGGATTTACTTTCACCAGCCCGGCTGGCGATGATCATATTAATTTAAAGGTATACAAGGAAAGATGCTGGCCAAATGCCGATAATACCAAAAAGTTTGATTTGGAAAAGATTATGATTGATGGAGATGATGCATATGTAACATATAATGGCTGGACTACAGACGGCAAATTATTCCGGAACACGGAGCGTTTTAAATTTAAAGAAGGAAAAATAACGGAGAATGAATGTTTCTTTGGAACCGGAGTAAGTTTCCCTAATAATTCAAAAAAATGAAAAAATTAGGGCGTAGCGGTTCGTCGTTATAGATGTCATTTCTTGTACTTATTGTCTTTCCACTGATTCCTTCCTGCCTAAAGCAAAATACTATTTCTTTTTTTTCTTTTCCATTTGTACAGTGTCAGTATGTAATATGGCATTATCCATCGTCACGGGTGCCGCAGTAGTTGCCATCATTTTCATTACATCGGCCGGCGGCATCATGCTCCAGTGTTCTATTGCCTTTCCATCTTTGAAGCGGATAACTTCCATCTCCTGCAGATCAAAAACATCACCGGGTTTGTGGCCGTAACCGGTTGTTAAATACTTACCCGTATGATGCTGCCAGCTCATGATATAGTCATCATCCGCCAGCTCTTTTACAATATCCGTTTTTTCATCAGCCATTGCTCTCCAAACCTGAATCTGCGCCTTGATACTGTCCAGCCCTTTTATATCTCCATGGTCACCGGAATGGTCAATACAATCCGTCGCAATATAATCCCCGAGTTTTGCCATGTCTTTATTTGCAATGGCCTGCCGGATATTTTTTGTGGCATCCAGGTTTTTTTGAGCGATGGCGGAAGGTCCCGAAGATTGATCATTACAGCCGGCAAGAACAATACATAACAGTCCGGATAAAGAAATCAGTTTTTTCATGTTGAGAAATTTTCATTGAGGATTTTACTCCTCATAATTAAATAGTATACTGTACGCACATTGATTAAGAGTGTGCGTGGTATTCCTTTTCATGGCCATCATTATCCATGTAAATCGTTTTATTGTGCTTTTTACTTTTAACTTCTGTTTTGTAAACGGGTTTTTCACCGGAGCGCTCAATGCGCGTATAATCATATTCATCCGAAGCTCCATAACTATGTTGCGTATGATTTCTCACGGACACCGGGACATCATTTTTTTCATAAGGTATCTGGGTTTCAAGGTGTTTTCCGGAGGCATCGAAGTATGCCCTTGATTCTCCGTTATTATGGTCATTATCCTGGAATGACACGTTCCATCCATCTTTGGACTGGCTCCATTTTGCAGGTTTCGAGCGGGGATATTCCCTGTAAAAAGACTCTGACACCTGTTTAGGAGGTTTATGATCATATTGGGTAAAACCGAAAACGATACTTAATCCAAATATGACTGTAAGCAAACTTCTTTTCATGATTGTGTATTTCCACATAATATTCAAAAATCCTGCCTGTCAAAATCCTTCCGGCGGAAATTTGCACAAGCTTTTACGCTGGTGGCTGGCATAGTTGTTGAAATTGGTAGAGGCACATGGCTGTATGAAGCAGTCAATTAAATTCACTTACGTTTAAATTTTTTTTATGAAAGCGAAAAAAATTACAGCCATTGCAGCAAGCCTGGCAATGGTATTTGCTCTATTTTCTTTTACTACTTTTTTTAAGAATGGCTCCATCAAAGGATCCGTGAGCCCGTCAGCTTCTGCAAACTCAGCATATGTTGTTTCGGGAATGGACACGATGAGAACAAATATTCAAAACGGTGGTTTTGAAATTGGTGAAGTAAAACCCGGCACTTACAAACTGGTGATAGAAGCCATTGCTCCTTATAAAAATTTTGAAAAAACAGGAGTAGTTGTAAACGAAAAGAAGGCTACTGATGTAGGAGAAATTACCTTGCAGCAATAACCTGTAACGGTTTCATTTTCCATTTTTAACGGCGGCTACATGGAGGATTTCTTTTGGCCGCCGTTAAAAATGATACGGCTGATCCTTTTCATTTTCCACTCAATTACTTTGCTGTATTATCCAGCAACAACACCTGCCCGGTATTGTTTTCGGTCAAAATAATATGACGGTAAGGAGCAGTATTTGAGTTTGCATCCAGTTTTTTAATAAGCCCCGTTGACTGTCCAAGATATTTTCCCGTGGCATCGCTTAAAAATGAATTCAACTGATAATCTGACGAAAAGGGTGCATTGTCTGATCTGGACAGCGACAGCGTATAAGAAGTATTTGGTTTCAGCCCCGTGAAAATTTGTTCTACGAGGTCAGTCAGTCCGATGCTCCGAATAGCAAGTCTTCCAATGCCCTGATCGCCTGTCACCATGCTCTTCAGATTCACAACCTGGGTAAAAATCTTATCATTCAGAGGATGTAATCCTGTATGGTTGCCGGAATCAGTCACCGCGTTATCTGCATAAACCAATGCCTGCGGGCTCTGGCCGATTTGAACGGGCTTCATGGCCGTCATCGTTTCCAGATCAATGCCCTGAACCATATCTCCGTATTCCAGACCGATATACATCAGTTTGCCATCCGCCGATGGCCATATTCCATGTGGAAGTGCCCCAACCTGTATGGTATCCATTTGTTTAAAATCCTCTGCAACATCAAAAACCCGGATCTTGTTTTCTCCGCCTACGGTTACCAGCATCAGCAATTTATTTTTTACATAGCTAAATGTCACGTGATTTGTGATGGCTCCGGTATTAATCACTTTATACACTGACATGGTGGTTGTATTCAATACGGTTACTTTTCCAACATCTTTGTGCGTTAACGCAATCCATTCACCCTTCGGGCTGGTAAAAATATTTGGGGAAAAAGGACTGATTACGGGTATTCTCTTAATGATCTCATAATTGTCCGTATTCACAATATCAACTTCCGGCGTAAAACTGGAACATACATAGGCCAGCTTTCCATCCGGTGTGAAAGCAATCATACCCGGACCGTCGGCTACCGGCACTCTTCTTATTTCAGCCATTTTTTTTACATCGATTACACTAACATAAGCTTCGCCTCGCACAGAAACCCATATCTGTTTACTATCCGGCGTGAACGTTGGTTCATGCGGTGACCTGCCGACATAAATGGTTTTCAGAATCTGGTTGGTTTCGGTGGATACCAGCGTAACAGCATTAGAACCGATGGATACCACGGCCAGCATTTTTAGTTCCTTCGAATATCTCAACCCATGAACCAATGCCTGACCTTTATATAAAGGACTTAATACATTTGGATATGGTTTCCCCAGAATGATTTCTCCCAAAAATTCATTCCTGGAGGGATCGATTACAGAAACGGTGTTGGAAACCTGGTTGGAGGTATAAACCCTGTCATGCGTATAACGACTCTGGGCCTGGTCGCCATAACCAATCAGGATAAAAATGAAGATGAGTTTGAATTGTTTCATTTTAATGTTTTATTGCGGCTGTCATTTGTTCGATTTCCACTTCCTGTGAAGAAATAATATGCTGGGCAAAAAGTTCTGTTTGCCGGTCGATGGGATATCTGAGCACTGCTTTGGCCATTTCCACAGCTGCCTGATGATGTGGTATCATTACCCGGGAAAATGCGAGATCAATATCATAAAGAACTGAATCAGTTGGCATATCACTCATCATTATCTCCATTGACTTTTTCATAGATAACCGATATCCATCAGGCAATATTTTCTTGTAATGAATGTTTGAAGGTCTGCCCAGCCATAATTGCATGAGATGTATTTCTTCTTCCTGTTCGGTCAGAATGCTTTTTGCCAGTTGTATTGTTTCAAAATTTTTTCCATTTTTGATTTCGTAGTTTGCCATAGTCACTGCTCCCTGGTGATGGGGAATCATCTGGCTCATAAAATTTGATTCTACGGAAGCCGAATCCAAAACCGTTTCCATCTGAACCATCATGGTATCCATCATCCCCAGGAAGACATTCCTGCCAGGTTGATTCATATGACTCATAACCATTTTTTGGCTAAAAATCATTTCGGCGGAAATCTGAAAGAAGAATAAAAAGATAAGATATTTCATGGCAGGTGAATGTAATTAAAGGACACATGCATTTTCTGAGCGTATGTTTTCTTCACTCATAGAAGATGATATTCTTTTTTTAAAGCAGCTATTGCTATAATTGCCTGTAATCTTGCAGCGTTAAATAGTTGAATTTCTACCCGGTAATTTCTGGAAGAACAATAAGCCCAGTTTCTTAGCTGTTGCCACAAATCTTTATCATAGTTAAGTAAAGGATAATTATTATTCATGAATCGCATGGCTCTTTCATCATTCATTGTTACATTAATTGCAAAATCACTTAAAGAATCTAATGAATTGAAATAGGACTGATCAAAGACCTTTTGAACCAGGCTCCAATTTTCTATTTTTTGCGGTTCGAACCTGTTTTGACCTAAATAAATAAATTGTACCGATTCTTCATAGTTCATAATTTTTCGAATCAGTGATGTATCACCAAGATACCTTAATGCTCCCGAACTTTTTAACTGCTGAAGTGTGGCGTCATGAGAAATTAAATTCCAGCGAGTGCTTGATAAATATTCATAATAATAAAGTTTGCCTCCAACAATTAATGTAGGATCGCTACTTAGCAAATTTCCCAAACTGTCTCCTGCTGCGATAATTAAATTCAGTACATGTGCATCCCTGTTTAATTCCACCGTATCGGTAGCAAGGTCTTCAATCAGCAGGCTTGCATATTCTCTTGCACTTTTATGTTCAACGTAATTTTCGCGAATATTCTCTGCAAAAAAACCCATTGTTACAGCAAGAAATATCATTAAAAATTCAAGAAAATATTCTTTCCATTTTTTTGGTTTATGATGCAGGTCGGGATGATGATGTACTTCCATGTCTGGTGTTTGGGTTTCTGATGGGGAAATAGCTGAACCCTGCACAATTGCATTTGCAGGGAGCTCTTCGTTGGGGGGTTGCTTTGGCATGTCTTGTTCTTCAGGCATACAAAATAAAGATAAGAGTATTTGTGCGTCTGTATAAGCGGGATATTTGACTCACTTGTAACCATCTATATTAAGCATTATATTAGCTGTCTATAAAACTATGGGTAATGACGGAATTAGAGCAATATGTTCATTCCTATTTCAGTGTGACCGGAGAAGATATGTCGGAGATCGCTTCTCATTACGGGCGTATACATTTACGCCAATTATTATTCGCGCACTCATCTTTTGACCGCATGTTGGGTTACGGATTAAAATACAACGACAGTTTTAATCACACCAGTTTAGGCTGGACAGGAAAAAAAGAGCCGCGTCGGTAAACGAAAGAGCTTCGAACCCATATGAACCTGACAGCTATTAAATATTAATCTGGTTTGCTGGAAATTATTGGCGAATGAGTAACCGCTCCCCTATTCGGAAATATGTTGTAAATAATAACAATAAACCAATTGACCTTTCCGCAGGCTGGATATTCGGATAAATTCATTTGCGGCGTGCGCTTTTTCATCCCTGCGTTGAAAACCCAATGAGTATGCATAAAGACCCAACTGCTCTTTGATATCGATCAAAGAACCAACGGTTCCGCCATTGGCAACCTGCAATGGCGGCCTCCCATAAATTTGTGTCAACGCCTCTGAAATTTTGTTGTACGCTTTTGTATCAGACGGAAATTTTATAGGTATTGAAGGAGTTTCTGGGCGATTAAAAATTATCGTAGATCCTGCCGGCGCAAATTTATTGATGTGCTTTTCAATCAAATCAATGATTTCGCTGCCAGACTGATTATACACCAGTCTGCAACTGAGCCTGCACATGGCGGTCCCGGGAATAACATTTGAAAATCCTTCAACAGCCGTGTAACCGCCCTGCATTCCATTTATTTCCAGGGTTGGGCGATACCATACCCTTTCCATAGGCATGTAATTGGTATCCCCTGTTTCTGCCGTTGTTCCGAATACTTTCATATCGTCCGCTGCATTGTAGGGGATTTTTTTTATCATTGCTCTTTCCTGGTGTGTCAGGGGCACAACTTTGTCATAAAAACCCGCCACGGCCACACTGCCATCCTTATTATAAAATGAAGCGATTATTTCAGCCATGGATTTCGCTGCGTTGGGAACTTTTCCGCCATTTCCCGAATGCATATCAAAATTGGCTGTTTTAACATGAAATTCTAATCCTGCATAGCCGCGTACGCTCATGGAGATGGATGGAACGCTGTCAGATCGCTGACCGGCATCTGTATTCAAAGCGAAATCCGCTTTTAATAATCCTTTATTATCCGACAGAAAATCATGAAAATTTGTGCTTCCGTCTTCTTCTTCTCCTTCGAAGACAAATTTTACATTTACGGGCAAAGACTTGTCTTTGCTTAACATGGCTTCCACTGCCCAAATGGGGATCATCACGCCACTTTTGTCGTCATCAGCTCCCCGTCCAAATATTCTTTCGTTCCGGATGATTGGTGCAAACGGGGGATTTTCCCATTCGGTTTCTTTAACGGGCTGAACATCATAATGAGCGTAAATCAGTACTGTTGGTTTGCCTGGCGCTTTATCCCAACTGCCATACACAACGGGTAACCCCTTAGTCGGGATGGTTTCTGCAGTTGTCATTCCAATGGCTTTCAACTTTTTTACAATCCAGGCCGCTGCCCTTTCAATATCAGGCTTGTGTGAAGGCATCGATGATATGCTTGGTATGGATACGAAATCGAGGAATTCTTTTATATGGGTCTCGTTATTTTCGTCGATATACTTTTCATATGATAAAAAGTCCATCTTTAGATGATCCTTCTCCGCAAGCCCGGACTTACTACTTTGCGCTTTCAAATGCGTACTGATTAATACGGTTAGAATGGCTAAGATGAACGCAGCCGGGAATCTAAATCCTGTCATAATAAAATATTAAAGTCGTTCAAAATATTGATTCCTTGTTCTTTATGCCATCTAAAAAAAATCCCGATAGTAGTTAACTCGTCCAGGTATGTTTCGACCATTTACATACATTCATTTTTCATAACACAGGTACATGATCGAGGATTTGTAGTTTCCGTTGCGGATTGAAAGTGTTGGATCCCTGCTAATCTCAGAATTACAAATTTGCTTATTTAATTCAAGATATTCTGGAATAATTTATAAGACCCAAAAGCGCAAATTATTTAATTTTTAAATCTTTCATTATCACTTGATCGATATATCATTCCGTATCATCAGGAATCATACTCCATCATACCGTATCATTGCGATCTATAATCTGGCCACCAAAATCAGGCAAATTCTGAAAACCGGATTTGGTAACAGTTTAGTAGCAAATAAAAGGCGATTTATGCAAAAACTGTGGACAATCCATCTATATAATGCAGGAACCAATATGAAAACCTGGAGACAGAATCTGAGAGAAGTCAAACTGCAAAAAGATCAAATACTTTAGTAATAATCGATTTGTTCCCGCCATCTTTGTTTTATAGTTTAGTGATGATATAACAGTTCATAAAATGACCTCAAATTCAAACCTAAAAGTCATTTCACTGCTTCTGTCTTTTATTTTTTTCTCCTGCAAAAAAGAATACGGAGAAGTAAAAGAAATAAAAAAAACCAGGATTCAGGTATTGGAGTATAAATCAGATCTGCCCATAGAAGGCGCCGGTGTAGGTTTCGTTTCAGTTACTTCTTACCCCATTCCAGGGGGAATTGATCAAACCTGGTTTCAGGGAAACACTGACATCGATGGCTATTGTGATGTACCGGACATGGCTATTATGCAAGCTAATATGGTCGTCATCTCAAAGCCAAATTATTATTTGTCTATGACGAAATCCTTCAATTCGGTCACGGTTTTTAAAATGGATTTAATTGGCAATGTAAAAATACATCTGGTAGATACGATAGGTTTTGGAATGACGTGCCGACTATATATCTACGCCGAACGACCCGCTTCCTTTTATGCTGACTTAGATTTCTGGGAATTGAGATCGCTCCCGGAAGGTCCTATTTCCGCCGACTATAGCTTTGACTCTCAGGCGTTCGGAGGCCAGATAAACAATTTGCAAATAATCAATGACCTGGCCGATACTATCAACAATTTCGTTAACGTCTCCAGGACTGACACCACTTTTGTGGAGATAAAATATTAATGTCAGGTAAACAGGAAGTCTAGCTTTTTCATACCTATTGACGCAGCAGGAACGCTTCCATTACATTCATACTCTTCAATGCCTCATTTGCGGAACAGGGATTATCACCTGTATTCAAAAAATAATCCACCACTTTCTGTATCATGGGTTGCTGAATATTCTCAGGGTGCACAAAATCAAAACTGCGCAAACTATTTTCATTTTGCAAAGTGAACTGATTGCCGAATACCGGAAATTTTATGGAGCCTTTTTCTCCGATGATTTCGCAACTGTCTTCCTGCACAAAATCAGGCATGGTAAAGCACCAGTTGCCGGTGAACAATATATTGCCGGCCAGTTGCATGGTTCCTGAAACAGTATCTTCCGCTTCGTACAAACCTGCCTGGTTAACCGCTTTTCCGCAATAGCTCACCGGGTCTCCCAATAACCATATTAAAATATCCAATTGGTGAGGAGCCAGATCAAAAAACAAACCGCCGCCGGAAATTTCCGGCACTACCCGCCAGTTATAATCTGTCTTTGCAATCAGTTCGGTTTTATAAGGCTGAAACATGGCAAGCCTGATCATTTTTACCCTGCCTATCAGACCTTGTTCCAATGCCTTTTTTATCTCATTAAAATAAGGCAGCGCCCGGCGGTAGTGAGCTACGCAGAGCTTGCCCTTGTACATGTCAGCCGCTTCAATCATTCTTTTGCATGATGCGACCGAAGTGGTAATGGGCTTTTCTACATAAACATATTTACCTGCTATCAATGCCTGCTTTACATACTCCTCGTGAAAAGCCGGTGGCGTAGCTATATAGATTGCATTGATCTCCAGATCGTTTATTAATTTATTTGCATCATCATACCATTTAGGTACGCCATGGCGTTGCGCATAGTCTTCTGCTTTGGTTGCGTCACGACGCATGACAGCTACTAATCCGGAATTCTCCTACTTTGTTAAATGCCGGTCCGCTTTTTTTCTCGGTCACATTGCCGCAGCCAATGATACCCCATGAAATGGTCTGATTCATTAAGTTTACGCAGATTGATTTTCAATATCCCGTCCGCCAGCGAAACATCCGGCCTTTGAAATCATCTCCCTGGATGTTTAGCAGTTAGCGGGGACAAAGTGTATAAAGTTAACATTTGCGCTAATCTCCTTGCTTCCCTGGCTGGAGGTATGCAGAAGCTTTTATTGACTGGTCACAT
>CAVSYG010000003.1:0-640832 GCA_963732055.1 uncultured Bacteroidota bacterium
ACCTCATTTTTATTGGCTAGCCTAAGCTGATCTCACCGTGTTTCAGTCGGGATTCAGTATTACTTAAGCTTAGTCAAGTCCAGGTCAAGTCCACCTAAAGGTGGACTTGACCTGGACTTGACACGGCTCAAATATGGCTGAAACACGGCAGAGATATAATATAATAGTAAACCTCAAAACATTTTGTATGGCAAGACAGCGTGACTCAAAATTAGTGGGAACAATACGTAACCTGATATTATACAATCATTTGGGCGATTATCGTATGCGTTTGAAACCCGAATCCGTGAGACGGACTCCTGCATCTATTCAAAGCGGGTTGAATTTTGGAAAAGCGAGTAAACTAAGCAGGCAGATCAGAACGCTGATTGCACCAATTAATCCCGTAAATACAGATACACATTCAACAAACTTATTTACCGGGGCATTAAATAAATTTATCAACTGGAATGAGAAACAGGATACAGGTTCTCCCGTTTTGCAAAAAGAACTGCCCTTTATCACTGGTTCCCAGTTTAACGGCCAGGCTAAACTGACGTCTATTTCCGCGATCCGGGTCTCAGCAAACACATCCGAGTCCGGTTTGCCGGAATTCCGATTCGCACCTTTTATCCCCAGCGAATCTTTGCATGCATCTTTCTATACTGATCATATTCTTTTCAAAATAATTTTTATTTCTGTGAATTTCACAGATATGACAACTGAAAAAATTGGCATGACTGAAATCAAAATCCCTTACAATACCGAATTATTTCAGCCTCCTGTTATACCGATGGCTCCGACGGTAATACCCGGAAAGTTAATAATGATGGTGCTGGCGGTTCAGTATATGGTGAACCGGAAAAATGTGGTAGAAATGCAGACCGATTTAAAAAAACTGCCCTGTGGAGTAGTTTGGGCGGGATGGGTATGAAGATATTAGCAATACAAAAGGGCCACCTTTCGGCGGCCCCGCTTATCCTTTCGGATCATTTAGATATGTCATGGTTAAAGAACGTTTACCTGGCCAACAAAGAGGCTGTTGGAAACGGTTTGACCATCCTCGGATACAAACCCGATATAAGTTTGTACCGCTTTGCCGCTGAATGCAGTTACATCTAAATTGTAAGTGCCGGCATTTCTTGGAGCGGCCTGTTCAAAGTAAATCCACCGGTTCAGGTCTGCACAATACGCCGCTACGAACGCAGTATCTGTTGGAAGCGTTTTGCCGTTACTATTATCTGTCCATGTAAACGACAGTTTACCGGCAACGGTTGATGCCGCGGTCACCGCGCTTACATTTTGGCAGAACACCCTTACTAAGAACCACTTTACTGTAATCAATAGTCAGGGCCGGATATATACCGGTAATCGCATTCCTGAGATTTTCTGATACCGCATTATTAAAGCCGGTCATATCGTCCGGTAAAGTATCATGCGTATCATTTAACAAAAGGCTCAGCGGTTGCAGGAATTTAACCATCAATGCAAATTTTGCCTGCTGCTGCTGCAGAGCCGGGTTCGGCTTGCCCTTTCTTACGTCCGGCCGTCCACGCATGACCCATTTACCCTTCCACCTGGAGCCAATCACCGCGCCGACTTTTCCGCTGAATCTACCCAGGATACCTCCTATATGAGTTCCCATAGTTTCGGATTTTTTAATGTTAGAAAATTGGGTTTAGAATGCCAATACCTGTTTACGCTTTGCGATGCCGGACATCCGGACGAATTCAATTTCTGCAGAAATCCAAATATCCGGCAATGGAAACAGGGATTGACGTCGTAAATGTGTACAGTTTATTTTAAATCATATCAGAGTCTGAGCAGAGCCTCTGAAAGAAATAGTTTTCCACATCTTCTGAGCTTAACGCTAAACGCCCAACGCCTAACGCTTCAACTTCGCTGTCTAATGCTCCTTTTGCTATTCTCCAATCCCGAAATGTTAATAAATAAATCTTTCAGAGGCTCTGCTCAGACTCTGAAATCAAAACAAAATCCATTCGCATTTTTGTTCCCGAAGCCAATAATCATAGGTGTTACCATTTAAGATCCGCCTGTGAAAACCCGGATGTACGCTGAAGGCTAAAGCCTAAAGCGTAAAGCCAGGCTACATCTGTCCAACCCCTCTCCCGGATCAGCCGGGACGGGGGGTTTTTAAAAATTGAAAACATGGAACTGGAGCTTATCAGAACATATTATCCAAACGGAACAAATGGATACATCCTTTACAAGAGTCGTTTGATGATGTACAGCATTGAACTTCCCTGGAAGGACAACCTCGCACGGGTTTCGTGCATACCCGAAGGACGATATGCGCTGATAAAAAGATTCAACCAAAAGTTTAAATGGCATTTGCAGGTAATGAATGTGCGGCAGCGTACGGGCATTCTCATTCATCCCGCCAATGACGCTTTGCAGGAACTGAAAGGTTGTATTGCTCCGGTTTCATTTTTAACCGGTGTTGGAAAGGGGCTACGATCCAGGCTGGCACTGGAATCCCTGACCAGCCTGGTATACGGCGCCCTGGACCGGCACGAGTCGGTATTCATAACAATAAAATCAGATCCTTATGAATCTACTTGACAGGGTGGTGTCGCCTACACCCACGTTCTTTCAAAAGCTGAGAAGCATCGGGTTGGCACTTGCTGCCGCGAGTGCGGCGATCATCGCTGCACCCGTTGCCCTTCCCGCCATCGTTGTTACGGTAGCAGGATATCTCGCTGTTGCAGGAACCGTGCTGAGTGCAGTGAGTCAGATCACTGTTCCGGGAGACGTTTAATCCCGCTTTTGCGGGAATCCCGTTTCTACGGGATTTTCCGGGCCCTCCGCTTATAGCGCGAGGGCCTTTTTATTTTCCGCCATACCACTTCGCCCGGGTTAAAACCTTATTCACATCTACATTCTGAATAACATTTATTTTTCCGTCTTTCGCTTCTAACTGCTGACCGGCAAAAAGCTGAAGTGCTGACTGTGGTTTTCCGACAACTGAATCTACACGAATGAACAGATTTCCGGTAATCACTGTGATCCGTATGGCTGAACTGTCAGGGGAAGCTTCTACATCAAAATGAGCGGAAATTGCTTCAATAAATAAAGTAGCCGATGGGAGATGGTTAACGGTTGCAGGTTGAGAAATAATATAGGGGTGCAGGGAATCTTGATTCACTTCAAAATAAGCTTTCCCCAGCACGGTGACACGTATGGAATCCTGAGAAAAATTCACCGGGTATTTTATCCGGGTATTCGGATGTACCCAAATCCAGGTACTGTCGGGCAGTATCAATCTGAAATGCCTCTGGTCTCCGCTGGATAATGAATATCGTAATTTTCGGTCCCGGTTCTTACTATTTGCATAATAGTCGTTTTCTCCTAATTTATTTTCTTTCAGGTCAATATCGGCTAATCCTGCCCCAAGACCGGTAATTCCATCGTCTATCACAATCTCTAAGGCCTTCGGGTGAAGGGAGAACCGCATCCTTATGGGTTATCGCGGTTTTTGGTATGATTCCGGTAATTCTTAAAAGCAGATACAAAAATAACGCCAATTACAATTACAGCACCAAACCTGGCCGTTCGGGATAGATGGAAACATCCGGAAATATTTGCCTTCTTATTCTTTGAAGTCAGAAAAATCCTGGTTTGAAAGTTTTGCATCAGCAAGTTCCGGAACTCTTTTTTTGATCTTTTCGAATATAAGATCCCTTTTCTCATAATACTCAATCATGGAACTGCGTACTTTTTCAGGATCCATTTTATTCCGGAACAACTGCTCATTTTCCGGAGACTCGCTTTCGCCAGACAGTCAGCTCCCTTTCCTCGCTTTCATTTAATTCTCTGCGATCCTTTATATAATAACCTGCCGATTCTTCTGGGATTACTCATAAAATCGAGTGTTATTGAAAAAATATAAAGTTTGCCTTTTTTCTTCACTTCAATTCTCAGTATCTGGTAACCCTTTGTCATGTGTGTTTCCACAGTTCTTTTTGAGATGCCGAATTTTTTGCCTATTTGTTCATTTTTCAGACGATAGATATAATGTTGTTGAAATACCTGTTTGCACTGACGCGGAAGTGTTTCACCAGCCACATACATCACCTGGTTATATTGATCTTCGATTTCAGCATTTTCTCTGTTTTGTTCCTCGATATTTTTGAAGTGATCAATGATACCGGCCTTATTGTTCTTTAAATCTTCCCGATCCTTATTATGATCTATGGACATGTTGGTAGCAGTTCTGTACGCGAATTGATAAATTTTTCGATACGATTCAAAAGGTTTCTCATGCGTTAGCAGAACAACAAATACATCTTCCGCTATATCGTCAGAATATGATGATCCGTGTGTAACTTTTTTTACCTGGTTTAAAATTTGGGGAAAAAGGTTTCATATACCCAAGTCTGAACCTTTGGGTCCTTTGCGTTTATTCCTTCTACAACCGTGAATGGCTGCATGTCATGTTGATTGGTGCAGGAAATGTACAAATTTGCAGAAATCAAACCGCGCAGCGATCAGAAATTGTAAAAAAAAACAGTGGCTCCTAATGGAAAACACTTAGTTCCCTAGAAGAATCTGGCCTCTCATAGAAAAAACGCCTGATCGTTTACACAAAACTATCAGTCATGGAACAAAAAATAAGGTCTTTCAGCAGGTTATTGAAAAATAGTGCTGTCTGTTTGAAGGTGAAATACACGTAGTCATTTAGGAAAAAAAATAAAATAATGCCGTCTGTTTGAAGATGAAATACACGTAGCCAATTTGAAAATAATTTGTTATCCATTTAAAACCGAACACACGTAGTTTATGGATAAGAATCAATAAATGGATTTTGCAACTGCCAATTGATTTTTTTAATAATGAAACGAAATAAATTGAATCATTATTCATCTATTAAAAAATTTCAAATGCAAAATTTTACCGAAAAACTTCACGATGAATTGAAGGCTAAATTACAACATGCTGGAAGATGATCCTCACTCTGAAAAATTTCGCGCGGAGCGGCGAATCGGACTCATCATCAAAACGATTAACCAGATCCTGAAAGAATTAGAGACCCATCGTTTCCCGACAGAAAAAGAAGAAATTTCTTATTTCAAATCTGTTCTTCCCTCTACCATTTCACTCCTGGTTTATTACGATGGCAAAAACGACTGGGAATCGGTTGAACGTTTGGGAACCCAGAAAGCAAAACAGGATTATCTGGAACAACTGTTCAAAAAGATCAATGATTTTTTTAAAGACAATGACGAACTGTTCAAGTACTATCGTTCAGGCAAAACCAATCTTGACCGCTATTATTTCCTGCCAAAAAGAAACCTGGACGGAGAGAACATCGATCTCATTTCATGTCTGATGGATCCGTCATTCTGTACCATCTCCTGCCTGAAAGTAGCCATATTCTTAGGCTATGCCAGTCTCGAAAAAAATATCCTCCAGACATTGAATAAAAAAGAAGAGGGCGTAAAACTGAGAAAGAAAGTCTGGGGAGAAAATAATATACCGGATTCCTTTGACAGACTGGAATGGACCTTTTCCAAAGTAGCTCTGACAGAACTTATTTATGCGCTCAAAGCAACCGGCGTTTTTAATCATGGCAATGCAGACCTGAAAACAATCGCCCGGCATTTCGAAAAGGTATTCGGTGTAGACCTGGGAAATATATCCAGAACGTATCAGGAAATCATAAATAGAAAAACCGGCCAGACTATTTTCCTTGATGAGTTAAAAGAAAAAATATCGGAACTCATTCAAAGAGGCCTAAAATACAATTGAACACACAATCATTTTTAACCAAATAAATCAATATGTATGGCACCCGATACTAACAAAGACAACTTTGTCGAAAACGAATGGCTTAAACAAAATTATAAGGATGCATGGGGAAAACCCCGCAGGCCTACTCCAAAAGAACTATGGATATTAAAGAAAAAACGCGCGTTACGTGCATTTCTGAAACGTGCATATTTATTTATGCTTACTTCGACTTTAATGTGATGGGGAGTTCAGAACAGTGATCCCTGTGCTCCCGGCCTCCTGAACTGACTGCAGTCGAGCTCCCATCTTTCGGCATTCAGACCATAGATTTTTCCGTACTTTTTATACTGCTGGTTTACCATTTCGGCGATATTTCCCTCGCCCCGCATCCGTACGCCCCACCGTGAATCGTTCACCTTGCCGTCGTGGGAGTTTTCGATCATGTGCCAGACCTTGTCCGCCCGGTCGGGGAAATTTTTGAAGAGCCAGTCGTGGAAGAGGAGTTTGATGGCTCCGTTCAGCCGGATAAAAGTATAAGCTGAGAAAGTGGCTCCGTTTTCGGTTGCTTCTTTCATGATCCGTTGCATTTCGTGTTCATTCAAACCGGGAATCATGGGGCCGAGCATCACGCCGGCCCTTACTCCCGCATCGCTTAGTTCGCGGATGGTCCTCAGTCTTTGTTTGGCGGTCGTTGTGCGTGGTTCCATTTTCTGGCGGAGATCTTCGTCGAAAGAAGTGATCGAAACCAGGATGGAAACCAGGCTTTTTTTTGCCATCTCCTGGAGCAGGTCCTTATCGCGCAGCATGCCGGCATTTTTTGTGATCATGCCCACAGGCTGGTTGAATTCATTGCATACTTCCAGCAGTCCCCTGGTGAGTTTGTATTTTTTTTCTGCTGGCTGGTAGCAATCCGTATTACCGCTGATCGAGATCGGCACACATTCCCATTTGGGATTCATGAGGAATTTCCGGAGCAATGCCGCTGCGTTTTTCTTTACGATTATTTTACTTTCGAAGTCGGTACCTGCACTGTAACCCCAGTATTCATGCGTGTTGCGGGCATAACAGTAGATGCATCCGTGTTCGCAACCGGCATAGGGATTCATGCTGTACCACATGCCCACATCCGGAGAGTCCACTTTATTTACGATGGACTTCGATTCCTGCTCTATATACTGTGTCGGTGCATTAAAATCTGTCCAGTCGTCCACCGATTCAACATGTTCGCGCGTCTTTTCATCGCGCAGAAATTTATTGCGCGTATTGATTTGCGCGCCGCGGCCTTTTTTGTAGTCCATCTTTTTATCTTGTTGAAGTATCTCGATAATCGTGGATCGTTTATCGTAGATCGATATACGATTCACGATAAACGATTCACGACAAACGATTCATGAAAAAAT
The DNA here is from genome assembly GCA_963732055.1 of uncultured Bacteroidota bacterium. Classification (GTDB taxonomy): domain Bacteria; phylum Bacteroidota; class Bacteroidia; order Chitinophagales; family Chitinophagaceae; genus Puia. Next base: position 7,131 of record CAVSYG010000003.1, read on the forward strand.
CACCCAAACAGTTCTCCCTGTCTTGTCGCAACAGGTAAATTCTGAAATGCGAGTCGTTCTACGATCTGCCAGGCTTTGTCGCCGGAGCGGCGCTTGAGCAGCATCATATTGTCAGCAATGAATCGTCCGGTGAAATGACGATTTGAATATTCCAGCCACCCGTTTTCATATTGCCAGGGTGCCAGTTTAGATGCGATGATCATATGTGGTTCATCGGTGAAGTATGGTTTGTGTTCATTGTCGAGTTTTAGTAGCCGCTGTGATTCACGGATTTCTTTAATCAGCTCTTTAATGGGTTCACGCGAAACCACATTGATAAAAATGGAATGGCTCGGATAGGAACCAAAATCCTTCAGTTCTATCTTGATGGCATGAAATGCCATGGCCGTTAACTTCATCCGGTTTACGACCCTTTCCTCCATCATCTCATATTGAGTGAACCTGGCCAGCATCAGATGCGGCTTGGTCCACATGGCCTGCGGACATTTATATTTTTCGGCAAATTCTTTCTTTACCCCGATGATCTTTTTTCTGAGCTCTTCATGGGGAGTCAATACCAGCATGTATTCGTTTAGCCGGTAGCCGGGCATTGTCTGAATGAGTGTTTCCATTTTTTTCGGTTGACGGTTAATCCGCAGTGCGGGAGTGGTTGACAGTTAGGTTATTTGTTATATCTAATCAATTGTTGGACCATCCAAAAAAAAAGTGCATTACATGTGATTATCATTTTAATAAATATCCTAAGCCATACCATTTACCAAATATATTAGTATAAATATACTAATTTATTTAGTATTAGTCATTCAAAATTAAAAAGATATTTTATAATAAATCCGTGTTGAAATCCTGTAATATGCTGATAAACAGATAAATATAATTTCACCTCCTGGTTATGCCCGATAAATGCTTCCTTTCATTAAACCAAATCGGGGTCATAGTATTATCGTCCAGATTCGTACGGTTTTGTCTAAAAACGTGCAGGAATATCGAATTGTATTCCCGTCACATATTTGTAAATCAACTAGTTATACCTCCGGCACACCTTTTAGTCGTGTATCGTTGATCGTGAATCGTGGATCGATACGCGATATACGATCCACGATACACGAAAAATGCAACTCAATTATATGTTCAAAAACTACTTCAAAGTCGCCTTCAGGAACCTGCGTAACAACAAGGCTTTTGCTTCTTTAAATATCGCCGGTCTGGCGATTGGCATGGCGACGGCTATCCTCATCGGATTGTGGATTTCGGATGAACTGAATTTTGATCATTACAATCCGAATTATAAAAAGCTGGCGAAAATAATGATCACCCAAACGCATGGGGGAGAGACTTATGACGAGACCACGATCACCATGCCCCTGGGAAACACAATTGAATCAAAATACAAGGACCTGTTTAAGAAAGTGGCCCTGATTTCTTTTCCTGGTGGGCATGTACTTGCCACCGGCGACAAGAAAATTTCCGGGTACGGAATTTATGCGCAGGAACATTTCCCTTCCATGTTTGGATTGACCATTCTGAATGGGAATATGCAGTCGCTCAAAGATCCATCTACGATCATGATTTCAAAGTCACTCGCCGTTTCATTATTCGGTGATAAAAATGCGGTGAATAAAACAATCTTGCTCGATAATAATCTGAACATGAAAGTGGGCGCTGTGTACAGGGATCTTCCGGAGAACTCAAGTTTCGCAACGACCACGGTCCTGCTTCCCTGGACGAATACAATGAACAATTACCTAAGCAGCAATACAAACTGGAACGATCACAATGGTGAAGGTTTTGTTGAATTGAATGACAACATCACAGAAAGCCAGGCAACAGAGAAAATAAAAAACATTCCTACGCCTTTTATAAAGGGCTGGAAGGAAGAGGCCCTGGTATACCGACTTGATAAATTACATCTCTATGGTGAATTTAAAAACGGAAAACCCGCGGGTGGAAGAATTCAACTCGTCGTACTGATGGGATTTATCGGAGCCTTCGTGTTATTGCTGGCCTGTATCAATTTCATGAACCTGTCCACGGCCAGAAGCAGCAAAAGAGCCAGGGAAGTGGGTATTCGCAAAACGATGGGCTCACTGCCTGTCCATCTCATCGCACAGTTTTTAATAGAATCCGTTTTTTTGACACTGTTTGCTTTTGTCATTGCTCTGTTTCTCGCACAACTCTCTCTTTCCTTTTTCAATAACCTGGCGGGCAAACATATGTTCATCCCCTATGGCAATGTCGCGTTCTGGTTACTCTGTATCGGATTCGCATTGTTTACGGGATTATTATCGGGCAGTTATCCTGCCTTTTATTTGTCCAGTTTTCAGCCGGTCAAAGTACTCAAGGGCGCATTCCAGGGAAGCCGCTATAATTCCATCCCCCGACAGGTCTTGGTGGTGATGCAGTTTACCGTTTCGCTTTGCCTGATCATCGGAACGGTGATCGTGTACAGACAGATTTTATTTACAAAGGACCGTCCGACAGGATATACCAGGGACAGGCTGGTGACCATGCCATTGACGACAGAACTGGGAGGACATTATGATGCGTTGCGCGAAGAATTGCTGAGAACCGGCGCCGTAACAGAAATGGCTGAATCATCATATCCGATGAGTCAGTTCAATGGAGGTAACTCGATGGACTGGAGAGGCAAGGATCCGGGATTCATTATTTTTTTCCGGAATGTAAATGTGACTCCTGAATTCGGCAGAACGGTGGGATGGAAAATTACAGAGGGCCGCGATTTTTCACGCGCCTACGCCGACTCCAATTCCATCATCCTGAGTGAAGCCACGGTAAAAACCATCGGCATCCCGCATCCGGTAGGAGAGATTGTAAAATTCGGAGGCAAGAACCGGACAGTGATAGGGGTGGTACAGGATATGGTCACCAATTCACCTTATGAGCCCGTTGAACCCGCGATATTTCTTGGGGACGGATATTTGTCTGTAATCACGGTGCGCATAAAAGCCGGACATCCGCTCCCCATTGCCATGACAACGATTGAAAAAGTATTTAAAAAATATAATCCCGGCAGTCCCTTTGTTTACCGGTATAACGACGAAGCATACTCGATGAAATTCGCCACGGAAGAGAGAGTCGCCAATCTGTCCGCCGTTTTTGCCGGCATGGCTATATTTATTTCCTGTCTGGGTATGTTCGGGCTCGCATCCTTTATTGCTGAACAGAGAACCAAGGAGATTGGTGTTCGCAAAGTATTGGGTGCAACCCTGTTTTCTCTCTGGAAAATGTTATCCACGCAATTCGTGAGACTGGTATTGATCTCGATTTGCATTTCCATTCCCCTTTCTTATTATGGAATGAATCGCTGGCTGCAGGATTATACCTATCGGGAAAGTATTTCCTGGTGGATTTTTGCGGCTGCAGGTTTCAGCATTTTGCTGATCACGCTGCTCACGGTGAGTTATCAGTCGATAAAGGCAGCACTTATGAATCCCGTTAATAGTTTAAGATCCGAATAGGCTTAAGGCTAAGGCTTAAAGCTAAGGCTAATACAAATTTGAAAATTGAAATTAGATCGGAATTAACTGACGCGCCAAGAAATTTCAGGCGTTTGGCTTTGGGCTTTAGCCGAATTTAAAAGGGTGATTTCACGGTTTGCTTCCTATTGCAAAAAGTTATTTTCGAATTTCCCGGTATTGTATTGATTTAAGGATGATCGGGAAATTTCAAGATGAATCTTGACCAATACCCTATTGTGTCCGATAGTTCGAATCTCACATACAAATTTGATAGTATTGGTCCTAACGGAATTATTAGGAAAGTTGTTTCTTATCGAAGAATTAATTCCTTAAGCAAAAACTATTATAACTTATCTTTTGGAGACTGGGACAAAATAAACGGAAAAGTAAATGATACAATTGTTTCAAATAATAATGATACTAAAAAGATATTATTTACTGTCGGCCTTACAGCCTTACAATTTGTAAACCATTTCCCAACGGCAGAAGTGTTCATCGAGGGTTCCACGATTTCCAGAACAAGGTTATATCAGATGACTATCAGGCAACATTTTATTGAAATCGATAAACTTTTTGATTTAAGAGGTCTTAGAAATGGGAAATGGGAAAAATTTAAACCGGGAATAAATTTTGAAGCCTTTCTCTTAAAAAAGAAATTTAATAATTTGTAACTTTACTTCCAATCAATTTTATGAGAAAAAATTTGAAGGAGTTAAAGGCGTTGAACAAAAAATATAATGTTTCAATTACAATTGACAAGGATATGCCGGATCTTAGCAATGATCCGTTTGTATTGGCTAAGAAAGAAAGAGCAGAAAAACTACTTTCCAAATATCCCGTTCCTAAGTCATTTCTACACAAACCGAAGCCAAGGCCTAAAACCAATAGAAGCTGAAAGCCTAAAGCTTAAAACCAATACAGGCTTGTAAATAGAAAATAGATTTGAAGAAACTAACTCACTAAGAAGTTTTAGGCTTTAAGCTTTGAGCTTTAGGCGTAAAACAGCTTAATTCAGTACGCTGTTTTCTTTCACAATTTCCAGCCCGTCGAGTTTTTTGATTTCATCCCAGCCGCCGACGATATTGTGCAGGTTGTGGATCCCCTGTCGTTTAAAAAGTGAGGTAGCGATGATGCTGCGATAACCGCTGGCACAATGGATATAAATATTATCGGAGTCGTCGAATTCAGCCATAGTGCCGAGATCGGTTAATGTTTCCAGGGGAATATTGATCGCTCCGGTCACATGTCCGTCGGCAAATTCTGTTTCCCGGCGCACATCCACCACTTTCATTTTCGGATCGAAGGGCAGGTCCATGGCAAATTCATCCGCATCAATATTTACGATCAGGTCGATGGGTTCGCCTGAATTTTTCCAGGTTTCAAATCCGCCCTCCAGGTATCCGCACATCTGCGCAAAACCAACGCGGGCAAGTCTTACAACGCTTTCTTTTTCTTTTCCGGGTTCTGTTACCAGCACAAATGGTTTATCGAAAGGCAGCAGGCTTCCCGCCCATTCCGCAAAACGACCATCCAGACCGATACTGATGGAACCGGGTACAAATCCATTCGTGAATTCAGTTGAATTGCGGGTATCCAGGCAAATGGTATTGTCGTCGTTGATTAATTCTTTAAACGCTTCCAGGCTCAAAGGCTTCAATCCGTTTTCCATTACTTCATCCAGGCTTTCATATCCTTCTTTGTTGATCCGCGCATTCACAGCAAAATATTGTGGTGGTGCATTCAGTCCCTCGGTAACTTCTTTGATAAATTCTTCCTTTGATCCTGCCCGCAAGTGCATAATTATTTTTCTTTTCCTCCCCCAGGGTACTATAGGTATCCGGTCCGATGTTTTTCCCGCAGCTGCTGCCGGCACCATGGGCAGGATAGATGATGATATGATCCGGTAGAGGGGCTATTTTTTTCTGCAGAGAATCATAGAGCATGCGATGCCAGTTCTTCCTGGCTGAGGTTGCCGCTGCTCAGATCGGGCCGGCCGACGTCGCCCACAAAAAGCGTATCCCCGGTGAAAATCGCATATGGATTTCCGTTAGCTTCGCGCAGCAGGTAACAGGAAGATTCAATGGTATGTCCGGGGGTATGCAGCACTTCGATGGTCAGGCTGCCCAGTTTGAAAATCTCCCCGTCTTTGGCCCGGTAGATCGGGAAAGAAGTTTCGGTTTCCGGTCCGTAAACGATCGGTGCGCCGGAAGCCTGGGCCAGGTCGAGATGACCGCTCACAAAATCGGCGTGGAAATGGGTTTCGAAATATATATTTGATGGTGGCTTTTCTTTCTTTGGCCAAAACCAGGTATTCCTCAATATCCCGCAAGGGGTCAATAATCGCGGCCTCTCCATCACTTTCAATATAATAGGCTGCTTCGCTCAGGCAGCCGGTATATAAGTTGTTGGATGTACATGGTGCAAAATTACCGTTTTAAGCTTAAAGCCTAAAGCCTAAAGCCTAACGCCTAAGCGCCAAATGCCTAAAGCTTAAAGCCTAAACCAATGCAAATTTGAAAAAATCTGAGTGTTAACATGATATACTTCAAAGTTTTAGGCTTTGGGCTTTCGGCTTTAGGCCTGTGCATTCCTGAGTAATTAAACAAGCAACAAATGAACTGTTTTCATAATATCACCAATCCGGTCGGGATTGATGGTATAATGAATGAATTTGCCATCCCGTTCGGTTTTGACGATGCCTGCCCGGCGGAGGATCGCCAGGTGCTGGGAGGCGACGGATTGTTCCAGCCGCAGCTGGATATATAGTTCAGTGACCGTGAGCTTTTTATGCTCATCAAGGATGCGTACAATCTGCTGGCGGAGTTTGTGATTCAGGGCGCGCAGGATCATCGCGGCCTTCTTTAAGTTGATAAAATCTACTTTTACGGAAGCATCTTCCCCGCCTGGGCATTGAGGACCATCCAATAATTACTGCTTGTACCGCTCATACAGTTCATTCGGTTGAAGGTTTAAAAAAAATGATCTGTATTGGATTCTATCGCGAAATATATGACAAGCAGAATATCCAAAAGAAATTGTAATATAGAATTTTTTTCAATAAGAGAAGAATTCTTTCAGATAAACCGGTTCGGCATATACCGGATCGGCCCAGGTTTTCGGAGTCAAAATCGCGCTGGGCCAGCGTTGCAAATGCCTGTATCAGATCAGGTTGTGGCTGGAAAAGGGCATTTGAAGAATCTGATATTTTTTTCCATTTTTCTGCACCGCTTCCGAAAAAGATGATGGGATCCCGGGCAAGTTCTGATTCAAATGCAGATTTTATCTAATATCATGGCCTGGGGAGCTCGAGGAACGTTGACGATGACCGATGACGGTTGAGCGGTTGGCGGTTGGCGCGTTGGCCGGCGTTAAGCTTATAAAGGGCAGTAAAAACTTCATCCCTCCTTGCATCGATCATGGGACAAATCAGAGCCTGCTTTTCAAGGGCGAAGGGGATCATGGATTCTGCCATGACCCGCAGGGTATTTTGGGTAATCAGGGGGATTTTCAGAGCATAACAAAATCCCTTGGCTGCAGCCATCCCGACCCGCAATCCGGTATATGATCCGGGGCCTGAAACGACGGCAACGGCTTCCAGATCCCTGACCGTTATTTTAGCTTCTGACAGGATCCGGCCGATCGCCAGGTGAAGCCAGCTGGCATGTTCTTTCGCTATTTTATTTTCTTCTGAAAATAAAACCTCTGCTCCGTTGCAGAGTGCCGTTGTTCCTGTTTCCTGTGAAGTATCTATTAGTAGAATCATGTTTTAATCTCTGAGCGCAACGCCCAACGCCTAACGCTTAACGCTTGGTGTAACACACATTTTCATCCCGCACGTGCGGGATCATTTCCATATTCAATCCTCACATTCCTACATTTCTTACCCATTCACATTCGCCACACTAACCAATGATCCAGCCAACTCGTAAACAGGGTCGTCAATTGCAAGTCTCTTCAACAATTCAGCAATCCGGATCAGCCCAATTTTCTCTCCCCATTCAAACGGACCATACGGATATCCCGTTCCGAGTTTCATCGCGATATCAATTTCCTCCTTGCTGCTGGTGCCGGCTTCCCAGGTAAAATAAGCTTCATTGATGATCATGGCCAGAATCCGAGCAGATACAAATCCGGGTGAATCTTTTACAAATATCAATTCGTCTCCCATTAGTTCGACCTGCTTTGATTTTGATCTCATCGTTCGCGGAGGCTTCCAGACAGTTCCCTTTCAGAAATCCGGGCCATCCGTTTATGCGAATTAAATTCGGATGAATCCGTTCGAGGGTGTCGGTTACAGAATGTACGAATACCGGTTTGGGCAAAAGTTTCGCGAGTTTTTCGATTCTCTCAGGGGAATTTTCAAAACACAGATCCATAAAGGCGTCAGCAATATGGTTTGACCACAAGGAAAGGTTTTCTGAAAACAATACTTCATGTTTTCTGAAAAAAGGAGATGCTGCGATTTCTTCCTTCTGCAGATCATTGGCAAGAACGGCAAGGATCATGGTTCCGTTCTTTAAGTGGCTGATTCAAACTGTCTGAGAAAACGCAAATCATTTTGCGAATACAGGCGCAGGTCGTTGATGCGGTATTTCAACTGGCAGATCCTTTCGATGCCCATGCCGAATGCAAAGCCGGTATATTTATTCGGATCGATGCCGAAATTCTGCAGCATTTTCGGATGAACCATTCCGCTGCCGAGAATTTCCACCCAGCCGCTGTGTTTACAAACATTGCAACCGGTGCCTCCACAGATCAGACAGCTGATATCCATCTCTGCGCTGGGTTCTGTAAATGGAAAATAAGATGGGCGAAAACGGATCTTCACAGTTTTTCCAAACATTTCCTGTACAAAGAAATAAAGCGTTTGTTTGAGATCGGCGAAAGAAACATGTTCATCCACATATAAACCTTCGCACTGGTGTAAAAAAACAATGCGCGCGGGCGCTGATGGTTTCATTTCTGTACACGCGGCCCGGACAAATAATCCGGATGGGCGGTTTTTGTTTTTCCATCACCCGCGCCTGAACGCTGCTGGTATGCGTGCGCAGCAGCCAGTCCGGATTTTGATGAATATAAAATGTGTCCTGCATGTCCCGCGCCGGATGATCTTCAGGCAGGTTGAGCGCTGTGAAATTATGCCAGTCGTCCTCGATCTCCGGGCCTTCCGCAACGGAAAATCCAAGTCTCCCGAAAATCTGCACAATGCGGTTTCGTACAATGCTGATCGGATGTCTTGTTCCGACCCGTATCGGATCGCCGGGCAGTGACCAATCCATTTGGTTGGCGTTAGGCGTTGGGCGTTGGGCGTTAGGCTTCGCTTCGTCATATTTTGATTCTGCCAGTTGTTTAAACTCATTCAGAATCTGGCCAAATTCTTTTTTCTTATCCGCAGGAACATTTTTCATTTCCTGGAAAAGGTTTTTCACAATTCCCTTGGTTCCCAAAAAGCGGATACGGTAAGCTTCAGCAGCATCTGCGCCGCTGATTTCAGTGTCGATGATTTCCTTCCGGTAGGTATCCAGTTTTTCCAGTAATTCTTCCATGCCGCAAAGATAAAAGGAAAAACAAGTGTAAGTTTGTTTCAAATATTTGTACATGTTGTACAGTCTGCATATCCTTGACTACCTCGACCCCGTAAATGCCCGTGAAATTTCCAACGATGATGAATATAAGGACGGACAGGTCGGAAAATTAATTGAGGTCTATGAAGAAGAATTCCCCGACCTGTTGCAGGCGGATCTGATCCTGATCGGATGCCGGGAAGAACGCGGGGCCCGTCGCACGCGCAACCTGCTCAGTGGTCCGGATATGATCCGGCGCCAGTTTTACCAGCTCTACCATTGGCATAGCGATATCCGGATCGCGGATGTGGGAAATATCAAACCGGGCTCCACGCTCGCTGATACCTATGCGGCTCTTCGTTCGGTCATGAACGAACTGATCAACATGGGAAAAACAGTGATCATCCTTGGCGGTTCGCACGACCTGACCCTGGCCCAGTACCAGAGTTATGTAAACCGTAAAAAACTGATTGAAGTAGCCTGCGTGGATGCGCTGGTGGATATCAATATTGAATCTTCCCTGAAAAGCGAAAATTTCCTGATGGAAATGTTAACGGATGAACCGAATTTCATCCATCACTATAATCATATCGGTTTCCAGAGTTATTATGTTCACCCGCGAATGCTGGAGACGATGGACAAATTACGCTTTGATTGTTTTCGTGTTGGCAAGGTGAAGGAATTTATTGACGAGATGGAACCCGTGTTGCGTAATTCGAATATGCTGAGTTTTGATATCTGTGCTATCGCCCATGCCTATGCGCCTTCCAACAATTTGTCACCAAACGGACTTTCGGGTGAAGATGCCTGCGCCATCATGCGATTTGCCGGACTGAGCCCCAATATCAACAGCATCGGCATCTATGGATATATTCCGGAAAATGATGTCAATGATTTAACGGCCAAACAGATTGCGCAAATGCTCTGGTATGTGATGGATGGGAGGAATAAGGGACAACGTGAAGCGAGTCTCCATGAGAAAGAATATTTCGTGGAATATCACACGGCCTTTGCGGAAGTAGAAACGACTTTTCTTCAAAGCAAAAAAACAAACCGCTGGTGGATGCAGCTGCCCGATCAGAAATATATCGCCTGTTCTTACCAGGATTATCTCCAGGCCAGCAGTAATGAGGTTCCGGAGAGGTGGTTGAGAGCACAGGAACGCTGAACTGCTACTTTGAAGAAAAAGTACTTTATGAAACAATTGATAAAAAAAGTATTAAAAAGGAGGCCTGCATCCAATTATTGTAAGGTTAGGATATAGGGAGAATTCAAGTGAATTAAGTTTACTCCAAAACTTTTTTTCCATCTTAAAGGAAATTGATTTTGTTCCTAAACATATTGTAGATGTTGGTGCTAATCACGGAGGATGGACAAGAACAGCGTTGATATATTTTCCAGACGCATATTATTCAATGTTAGAACCGCAGAACTGGTTGAAAGAGCATGTAATTGATCTATTGGAATCAAATCCCAAAATTAAATTCTATGCTGTCGGTGCCGGTAGTCAATCTCAACGGCTAAAGTTCACAATCGCTGGTCGTGATGACTCAAGTAGCTTTATTTATTTCACTGAGGAACAAGCTAAAAATGCCGGGTATAAACAAATAGATGTCGATGTCATTACTTTAAATGAATTTATTTCCCAAAATAATTTGAATCATCCAGATATTATTAAGATAGACGCGGAAGGTTTTGATTTGGAGGTATTGAAAGGAGCAAGTAATTTCCTGGGAAAGACGGAAATCTTTATGGTCGAAGCTGGTGTTGTTGCAAAACACATTGAAAATAGTTTTTCAAGAGTGGTTGAATTTATGGACCTGAATGGTTATAAGTTATTTGATATTACAGATTTGAATCGTCCGTTTAAACCAAGTGTCCTGTGGCTAACTGAACTGGTTTTCATAAAAAAGAACGGCTTGATTGACGTCAGAAAAATCGTTTAATAGGTATAAGTTACTCACCATCATTAAAATGTCATTTAACAGGTCAGTGGATTCATGAAAATTTCAAATGTTTTAACTATTAAACTCGGGATTTTAGGTTCAGGATTCTGTTTACCATGCGACAAGTTATAGGCTTATTGATATTTGTCGTTTTCAACGTAAAGTAATACTGCGCAATCCGGACTCCCGGAAAATTTATCCCTGAAGCAATTTCTTGATAACAAAGAACTCAGAACCGCGCATGTGGGCGTTTATGTTTACGACGACTCTGCGAAAAAAGTCATTGCGGATTACCAGAGCGATAAATATTTTGTTCCGGCGAGCAACACGAAATTATTTTCTCTGTATGCCGGAATGAAATATCTGGGAGATTCCCTGGTTGGAATCAGTTATCGGGAGAATGATACTGCACTCATACTGGAAGCAACAGGAGATCCCAGCTTTTTACATCCTGATTATCAGTCTCAGCCGGTGTTTGATTTTTTGAAAAAATCACATAAAAAAATATACCTGAGTGCCGGTGACCTGTGGAGGGAAACACCATTGGGTCCGGGCTGGGCATGGGATGATTACAATGATGATTATTCTGTTGAAAGGAGTCGTTTGCCGATCTATGGAAACTTCATTCGATGGAACCAACAAAAATCGACAGTTAGAAGTAATGCTGCATTTGAAGAAACGGCATCGGTATTCAGTTCTCCGGAAATTTCATGGCCGGTACGATTCAGTACTGATAGTCTTCCGAAGGAATTTCTTGTAAAAAGACTTACCGATTCGAATGTATTTACGATTCGGGTTGGTAACGAAGCTGATAAATCACAAGATGTGCCCTTTATCACAAACGATATGGGTTCAGCTGCTCAGCTGCTTCAGGATACACTGGGTAAACCTGTTAACTTATTATTCTATCCGAAATCAGGAAAAACTGGCTGGACAATATATCCTCCGTCGCCTAATGTACATACCGGTATCATTTATTCCAGGCCCGCGGATTCTATTTTTATTCCAATGATGTATCGAAGCGACAATTTTTTTGCGGAACAAACACTCTTAATGGTTTGCAACCGCACAACAGGATTTATGAAAGATGATGTTCTCATCGACACCCTTCTGAGGGGACCGTTGGCTGATCTGCCACAAAAACCTTCCTGGGTTGATGGAAGTGGATTGAGCCGGTTCAATTTATTTACGCCACAGGATTTTGTAACGCTGCTGATCAAATTCAAAAATGAATTCGGAATGGACCGGATGAAAAGAATTCTTCCGACCGGAGGAAAGGGTACATTGAAAAATCATTATCTCGCGGGCAACGGTTATGTATTTGCCAAGACAGGATCCATGACCGGTGTGATATGCCTCAGCGGTTATATATATACAGCCAAAAAACACCTGCTCGAATTTTCTATCCTGGTCAACAACGAAATGGAGAGTGGTCCCGCGATCAGAAGAGAGATAGAAACGTATGTTGAATCTCTGCGGAGAAACAACTAAACTAGTTATTAGTTATTAGTTATTAATTATTAATTGAGCGTTGCGCGTTAGGCGTTAAGCGTTAGGCTTGTCTGGGCATAAGACGTCCAAAAACTTTTTCTAAATAATCTTTTTTGAATTCAACAAAAACGGGCTTGCCGTTGGGGGATGTATTGGGTTGCATGCAACGAAAGAGACTTTCAACAAGCGAACGCATTTCGGGTTCGGATAGAACGGTACCGGCCTTCGTCGCCTGTTGCCATGCGAGCGAGCGGATCATTTTTTCCTGGAGTGAATCTATTTTTTCGCTGCCGGAATGTTTACAGTGCTCGAGTAAATTTTCAATCACTTTTTTCTCGTTCCCCGCCTCATGTCCGGCAGGAACGCCCTGTATGATGAAACTGTCTTTCCCAAATGGTTCAATGGCATATCCCAGGGATTGCAGGCCCGGCAACAGTTCCTGCATCATCAAGGCATCGGGCGTGGAAAGGGTCAGCGTGACCGGAAATAATCCCGGCTGTGTCGCCAGCGGCTTTCCATTCAGGGCCAGCATAAATTTTTCGTACAAAACCCTTTCGTGCGCGGCCTGCTGATGAATCAGCAGGAACCCGCCACTGGTTTCGCAAACAATATATGTATTCTGCAGCTGCGTCAGTTTCAATTCCTGATCGCGGAACAATGGTTCACCGGTAAAACGCGCGTACAGAGATTGAAAGGAAGAAGATGACTCTCCCTGATTGAAAATTCTTTCCCCGGCATTTTGATTTCCTGCGGACTCCGTGGAAAAACGACCCGGTTGTAATCCTGCTGTATTGGCCATGCCTGATCCGGAAAAATCATCCGGTTGAATGCCCGATGCCTTTGACACCGGTAATCCGGAGAAATCATCAGCCTGGATACCAGCTCCCGTTATGGATGCATCGGAGCCAGCTGAAGATAAATGCTGATTTTCTGTTTCAAGGGTTCTCCAATGGGCGAGCTCACTGTTACTGACCGGCTCGATAAAATGTGCCTGGTTTTTCCTTGTAAAGGTTTTGAACAGGCTGGAAGATTCAATTTCCTGTCCGGCCTGCGGAGAGACTGGTTTATTGATCGCATCGAGCTGCTGAATGGCGGGGTCCAGGTCAAAATCGAGACTGGGTGTAATACTGAATTGCGCAAGGGCGTGTTTCACGGCCGCCTGCACAAACGCATATACTATCTTCTCGTCTTCAAATTTGATCTCCTGTTTGGTGGGATGTACATTGATATCCACCCGGGAAGGATCAATTTCAATAAACAAAACATAGAGCGGAAAACTATCCCCGGGGATCATCTGCTGGAATGCCGTCATCACCGCATGGTTGAGGTAGGCGCTCCGGATAAAACGATTGTTTACAAAAAAATACTGATCACCACGGGTACGTTTGGCGACATCCGGTTTACCGACAAAACCAACAATATTGAGGTAATCTGTATTCTCCTGGACCGTCACGAGTTTGGATGTATAGTGAACACCCAGAATCTGAACGATTCTTTGTTTGAGTGTTCCTTTTTCGAGGTGAAAAACCTCCTGACCGTTACCGATCAGGATAAAACGGATATCCGGGAAGGAAAGCGCCACCCGGATGAATTCATCCACGATATGCCGCATTTCGGCTGCGTTGCTTTTCAGGAAATTCCTCCGGGCCGGTACGTTGAAGAAAAGATTTTTCATCGCAATACTGGTGCCGTTTGGGAATGCAACGGGCTCCTGTTTTTTTACAACGCTGTTTTCTATTTCAATGCAGGTACCGTTCTCGTCAACCGGTCTTTTCGTTTTGAGTTCCACCTGGGCCACGGCCGCAATGGAAGCCAGTGCCTCACCCCGGAACCCCATCGTATGTATGCGAAAAAGATCCTCGATATTCCGGATCTTGGAGGTGGCATGTCTTTCGAAGGCCATCCGGGCATCGGTCACGCTCATGCCCCGGCCATTATCAATCACCTGAACCAGGGATTTTCCGGCATCCTGCACGATCAGTTTTACCTGGCTGGCGCCCGCGTCGATGGCGTTTTCCATCAATTCCTTCACGGCACTGGCAGGTCGCTGGATCACTTCGCCCGCCGCAATCTGGTTCGCAATATTATCAGGAAGTAGTTCTATAAGGTCATTCATCAGCAAATCCTTATTAACCGGGCAATTTAGTGAAAATAAAATTCGTTTTCCTTCGTAGGTTTACGATTCGACGATCGTTGGCGGTTGACGGTTGGCGGTTGGCGGTTGACGGTTGACAGATAAATGAGAAAATAGCAAATCCAATGCTTAAAGCTTTGCGCTTTATGCTTTAAGCCCGAAAACGCTTTGAGCTTTACGCCTTACGCTTTAAGCTTTAAATGTCCTTCATGAAAAATGCATTCCTCCTTGTTTCGCTCGTTTTTTCACTTTCTCTTCATGCGCAATACAACGTAAACTTCCCGGTAAATAACTGGGTAGATTCCGTTTTTAACACCCTGACGGATTCACAGAAAATAGCCCAGCTGATCGTGGTTCGTTTATCGGCCATCGACCCCGGGACCGGAAAAATCACCTTCTATGACCAGCAGGTGGAATCCGACATCCGGCGATTCAATGTCGGGGGAATCTGTCTGTTCCAGGGTGGTCCGAAACAACAGGCTGCCTTTATCAATCATTTTCAGCAGATCGCCCGGACGCCCGTTTTGTTTTCCATCGATGCAGAAAACGGCCTGGGCATGCGTATGGACAGCGTTGCACCCCTGCCGCGACAAATGATGCTCGGCGCCGTGCAGGACCCCCAACTCATTTATTCTTATGGAAAAACCGTTGCAGAACAGTGCAAACGGATGGGAATACAGGTAAACTATGCCCCGGTGGTGGACGTGAATAACAATCCCGATAACCCGGTCATCAATGACCGCTCTTTTGGAGAAAACCCGCGCCGGGTAGCTGAGCTGGGTATTCAATACATGAAAGGCCTGCAGGATAATGGCGTCCTGGCCACGGCTAAACATTTTCCCGGTCACGGAGATGTATCCGTGGATTCACATTATGACCTGCCCGTGATCAATAAGACCAGGAAACAACTTGACACCCTGGAACTTTATCCTTTTAGGAAATTAATTGACGCAGGTATCGGAAGCGTGATGATCGGACATTTGTATGTTCCGGCCATTGATTCCCGGGAAAACCGGGCCAGTTCCATTTCCGTGAATACCGTTACCGGGGTCCTCAGGAAGCAACTTCATTTCACCGGATTGAGTTTTACGGATGCACTGGAGATGAAAGGGGTTACAAAATATTTTCCGGACGGGAATGCATCCGTCGAATCCCTGATCGCCGGAAACGACATGCTTTGCTTACCAGGCGATGTGGCAAATAGTATGGAGAAAATTTTTAAAGCCATCAAAGCAAAAAAACTCAAATGGAAGGATCTGAATGGGCGGGTAAAAAAAGTGCTGACAGCCAAATACCAGCTGGGACTGGCGCATTGGCAACCCATCGATAGCACCTGTCTCATCGAAGATCTGAATAAGGACGTACCGGAACTGTACAGAAATATCGCTAAACAGGCGATTACCCTCGTGCGAAAAAGCGACCGCCCGTTTCCGGGTCCGCAACCAAAACGCGTTGCCTATATCGGTTTTGGATTGACAAACGATAATACGTTCAGCAAACGCATGCATGATGATTTTCGTGCGAATAATTATTATTTCGATTACGGACTCGATAGCGTGAAAGCTGCTGCAGCATTTGAATTATTGCGCAACCGTTATGACCTGATCGTGATCGGGCTTCATAATATCAATCGTTATCCTTCACATGATTTCGGCATCAGTGCACCGGCCCTGCAATTGCTCAAGAACCTGAGCCGGTTGCCCAATACCGTTAGTTTTGTTTTCGGAAATCCCTACGCCCTGAAATATGTCTGTGATGCTTCGGTCTTAATGGAATGTTATGATGACAATGATATTACGCAGGCGGTTGCGGCGGACTGGCTGAACGGAAAATTCCTGACCAGCGGCCGTTTGCCCGTGTCGGTCTGCAATGGGTTGAATGCGGGATTTGGTATCACTTACTCACGTGGACCATTACCCGAAGTATCCGCGGAATCGCTGGGATTTAATCTGTCTAAACTGCAGCGCATCGATTCCATCTGCAAACGCGCCATTGCCATGCAGGCAGCTCCGGGATGTGTAGTCGTCGTTGTGAAAGACGGGCAGGTTGCCTATGAGAAAGCATTTGGCACGCTCGAATACAACAAGGCCGAGCCCGTGTATCCGGAAACAATTTATGACCTGGCATCCGTAACAAAAGTGTGCGCCACTACGATTTCAGTCATGAAATTATATGATGAAGGAAAACTGGACCTGCATCAGACACTGGGATTTTACTTGCCCTGGGTAAGGGGCACTGACAAAGACAGTTTGAGGATATGGGATATCATGCTGCACCAGGCGGGCTTAAAAGATTTTATTCCTTTTTATGCCGAAACGATTTCGAAGGACAAGGCGGCAGGCCCATTGCCAGGAATTTATTCTTCGGTCACGGACAGTACACACAGCATCCGGGTAGCAGAAAATCTTTATATACGAAACGACTGGCAGGATACGATGTACCGGCGCATACTCACGAGTAAACTCGGTCCCATCGGGAAGTATGTGTACAGCGACAATGATTTTATTTTTATGGGAAAGATTGTGGAGGCACTAAGTGGACAAACATTAGATCAATATACCTACACTAATTTTTATCAGCCCATGTCCCTTTCCACGACGGGGTTTAAACCAAGGCAAAGATTTCCTGTGAACAGGATTGCGCCTACAGAACAGGAAGTTCCTTTCCGTCGTCAGCTCCTGCGCGGCGATGTTCATGATCCGGGTGCGGCGATGTTTGGCGAAGTATCGGGCCATGCCGGATTATTCAGCGATGCCTACGATCTGGCAGTCATCATGCAGATGCTGATGAACGGCGGAACGATGGCAGGACACCAATATATTAAGAAGGAAACCATCGAGTATTTTACGGCTTATCACAGTGATATCAGCCGCCGCGGCCTTGGATTTGACAAGCCGGAAAAAGACAATACCACCCGCAAAGAACCCTATCCCTGTGCGGACGCCTCCCCGCTCACGTTTGGTCATACCGGATTTACCGGAACATGCGTCTGGGCTGATCCCGCCAAAAAAATTGTTTTTATCTTCCTCTCTAACCGTGTAAACCCCCAGGAAAGTTCAAGACTTTCTTCATTAAATGTCAGAGGGAATATTATGGAGGACATTTATCAAGCCCTTCAGTAAGCTTAAAGCGTAAAGCGTAAAGCCTAAAGCTATCCTCGAAATTTCATATCCGCATGTGCAGACAATTTTGAATTTTTACATTTCACAATCTTCAACATCATCACATTTATTGGCTTTAGGCTTTGGCCTTACGCTTTAGGCTTAAAACCTCCCCCTTCAGGGGGAGTGCATGAAAAAATTACCAGTTACAATTTAATAATTCCCTCTGTCCTGTTTTAAGTTTTTACTTTGCTGAATCGTTTTCATATTTAATAAAGTTTAGGACCAACCTTGCATATGAGAGCGCTGACAACCCTTATCATTTTACAAATCTTTTTTCTCGTTTCTTTCGCACAGGAAAGAAACGGAAAGATTGATGGCATTGTAAAAGATGGTGACGGGAAGGCACTGGACGCTGTTACGGTCTCCATTTTAAAACAAAAAGATTCTTCTCTTATAAAAATTGCACTGACTGACAAGTCCGGCTCTATTTGCATTTGACCATATTGCTGAAGGCAAATATTTTTTATCGGTCAGTCATGTAGGTTTTGAAAACTGGTATGGTTCTCCTTTTGAATTGAACAACATTAGTTCGGTCATTTCGCATATTGATATCTCATTGCGAACGGCTACCAATTCATTGGGTACTGTAACGGTCACGAGCAAACGCCCATTGGTCGAAAACAGGATTGACAAAACAATCGTCAACGTAGATGCCTCTGCGACGAATGGCGGCCTCACCGCGCTGGAAGTATTGGAGAAATCGCCGGGCGTTATGGTGGACAACGACGGGAAAGTGAGTCTCAAGGGAAAACAGGGTGTAATCATTATGATCGATGGTAAACCGACTTACCTGAATGCAGGGGACCTGGCAAACTATCTGAAAAATATGCCATCCAACCAACTGGACCAGGTTGAGATTATGAGTCAACCCCCTGCCAAATATGATGCTTCCGGAAATTCAGGCGTCATTAATCTCATCACCAAGAAAAATAAGAATGCCGGCTTTAACGGATCGCTGACAACCAGCGCCATCATCGCAAAATATTTCAAGAATACAAACAGCCTGAATTTCAACTGGCACAAAGGGAAGATCAATTTTTACGGCACCTACGGGTTTTCTTACTGGGAAGGATTCAGTGATATTAATATAGACAAAAGTCTACGGGAAAATGCCAATACCGACTTTTGACAGGTATTCCTCCCAATATACTTTCGGCAGGTATTCGGACCGCGGTCAGACATTCCGCGCAGGCATTGATTTTTTTGCGAACAGGAAAAATACATTCGGCATTTCTGTTAACGGAACGATCGACAAGGAAAGTTTTACGTCTGCCTCCACAGCCAAACTTTATGACAGCCTGCATCAGTTTGTTCAATACAATATTGCAAAATCGCAAAACAAAAATCCACAGACACATCTGGGATTCAACGCCAACTGGCTCAACAAACTGGATGACAAGGGCAGCGAGTTGTCCGTCGACGCCGATTATATATTCTATAATACCCAGGGTACGGCCTACTCGAATAATTATTTATACAATGCCGACAATATCCCTTCTGAAGATCCCTATTTGCTGAACGGACTGTTGCCCTCCAAGATTGATATTTACAGCATTAAATCTGATTATAAAAAAATACTGAACAAGGATATTACCCTGGAAGCCGGTATTAAATCGAGTTATGTAAAAACCGATAATGATGCGGGTTATTCATTATTTAATTCAGATATACAAAAATGGCAACCCGACACCAGCATCAGTAATCATTTTATATACGAGGAAAATATAAACGCTGCGTATGTGAACTGGCAGCAGCATGTCAATAAATTATCGATCCAGCTGGGTTTGCGGGCTGAACAGACCAATTCAATCGGAAATCAGACGGTCAAAAATGTAAACTTTAAAAGAAATTATTTTGATCTGTTCCCGACTGCTTATTTTACTTACAAGCGGGATGATAATAATACATTCGGTTTATCCTTCGGAAGAAGGATTCAAAGACCATCATATGAAAGTCTGAATCCCTTCCGTTTCCAGCTCGACCGCTACGACTACGAGCAGGGTAATCCGGATCTCTTACCGCAATTCAGCAATAATGTAGAACTCAGCTACAACTATAAAGGGGTGTGGAATATATCGGCTAACTATACTATGACCACCGCTGTCATCAGTGATGTGCTGATCACCGTGAAGGAACCCAATGATTCAAATTACACGACATACCTGACTACACAAAACATCGCGTCGCAAAGAAATATAGGTCTGTCCATCAATTATAGCAAACAAATAACACCGGCCTGGACATTGAACGTCTTTTTAAATGTTTTCAACAATCATTATAAGGGCATCATTGACAGCACAAATGTTGACGCCGGTTTTACTTCCTTTAATGCAAACTTCAACACGCAGTACAGTTTTAAAAAAGGGTGGACCGGGGAACTGAGCGGGTTTTATTATGCAAAAGATTATGTAAGTAGCGTGATCCTGGCAGATGGCCGGGGCATGTTTTCCCTGGGTGCCTCCAAACAGATCTTAAAAGGGAAAGGGTCGATCAAATTAAACCTCCGGGATCCTTTATATCTCATGAGTTTTACCGGTTATACGAACCTGGACAAGGGGGAAACCCGCGCCCATTATGTATGGGACAATCGTCGTATGATATTCACATTCACTTACCGTTTCGGCAAATCAAACAGTAATCAGCCCCAAAGGCGAACCAATGGAGCAAGTGATGAGCAAAACCGGGTTGGTGGGAAGAATGGACAACAGTAGAGGCAGGAGGCGGGAAGGCTTGATGGTTGACGGTTGACGGTTTCTCGTTGACGATGATCGGAAATGCGTTAGGCGTTAAGGCGTTGGGCGTTTAGCGTTACTTGTTGGTTAAAATCATCGCTTTTCAACTTCATTTTTCCTTCCAAACGATTAACTTTGGGAATCATGTCGACCAACCCTACAGAGAAGGTACTTAGAAGTGTGGTGATCAAATTTGCGGGAGATTCCGGGGACGGAATGCAGCTTACAGGCAGCCAGTTTACCAACAATACAGCCCTGATGGGCATTGATCTCGCTACTTTTCCGGATTTTCCGGCAGAAATACGTGCGCCGTTGGGCACACTTCCCGGCGTGAGCGGTTTCCAGTTACATTTTTCCAGCGATCATATATTTACGCCCGGTGATGATTGCGATGTACTGGTGGCCATGAATGCTGCCGCATTAAAAACAAATCTGAAAAGCCTGAAGAAAGGCGGACGCATCATCGTAAATATAGAAGGCTTTGATACAAAGAATCTAAGGCTTGCGAATTATCCCGAAGGAGTTAATCCGCTGGATGATAATAGTCTGGATAATTTTGATGTGATCCGTATTGATGTAACCAAACTCACGAGGGAGACACTGAAAGATATTCCACTGGGTACAAAAGAAAAGGACCGGGCAAAAAATATGTTTGTGCTCGGCTTTTTGTATTGGATGTATAACCGGAAGCTGGACAGCACGATCCAGTTTCTCACAGAGAAATTCGGCAAAAAGCCGGACATACTTGAAAGTAATATCCGCGTATTAAAAGCCGGTTTTAATTACGGCGATACCACGGAGACAGTTACGACAACCTATACCGTTGAGAAAGCCAAACTGCAACCGGGTACCTATCGTTCCATCATGGGAAACCAGGCCCTGGCCTATGGACTGATCGCGGCTTCTGAAAAAAGTGGTTTGTCCATTTTTCTTGGTACTTATCCGATCACACCGGCTTCAGATATTTTACATGAACTCAGTCGTCATAAAGCATT
This sequence comes from uncultured Bacteroidota bacterium, assembly GCA_963732055.1. Classification (GTDB taxonomy): domain Bacteria; phylum Bacteroidota; class Bacteroidia; order Chitinophagales; family Chitinophagaceae; genus Puia. The sequence continues at coordinate 28,636 of CAVSYG010000003.1, forward strand.
TGGCATACGTACATTCCAGGCAGAAGACGAAATTGCAGCCATCGCGGCCGCCATTGGCGCCAGTTATGGCGGATGTCTGGGCGTAACAGCCACTTCTGGTCCGGGCATGGCACTGAAATCCGAAGCCATGGGGCTGGCCATGATGCTGGAAATCCCATTGCTCATCTGCGATATTCAAAGGGGCGGACCTTCTACCGGTCTGCCGACAAAAACAGAACAAAGCGATTTGCTGCAGGCCTATTATGGAAGAAATGGGGAAAGCCCGATTCCCGTGATCTCAGCATCCATGCCGAGTGATTGTTTTGATGTGGCTTATGAAGCAGTCCGCATTGCTATCCAACACATGACGCCGGTCATTTTGCTAAGTGACGGATATATCGCCAACGGATCAGAGCCATGGAAATTTCCGGATACAGAGCACCTGCATCCGATAGAATTTAAATTTAAAACCGAACTGGGCGACGGTGAAGATAAGCTGCAGCCATATTTAAGAGATGAAAAAGGGGTCAGGCCCTGGGCGATTCCCGGCACAGCCGGGCTTGAACACCGGATCGGTGGACTCGAGAAACAGCATATTACCGGTAATGTTAATTATGAACCGGAGAATCATCAGCTCATGGTCAAACTCCGTCAGGAAAAAGTAGACAAGATTGCCGATTATATTCCAGTGCAAAAACTGGACAGCGGACCGGAAAAAGGGAAACTACTGGTCATTGGCTGGGGATCCACCTATGGTTCAATCAAAACTGCGGTAGCAGAATTACAAAAAGAAGGACTGGCGGTTTCGCATGCGCATCTCCGTTATATCAGGCCATTCCCGAAAAACCTGGGACATATCATCAGCAATTTCGAACAGGTATTAATTCCCGAACTTAATAACGGACAACTGATCAAAATCATCCGCGATCAGTACTTTGTGGATGCCGCCGGATATAATAAAATCATGGGCATTCCATTTACGCGTTCTGAATTGATGCAGAAAATGCGCGACATGCTGGAGGAGAAGGAACAACCTGTTCCGAATGTTTGATCTCCGGAATTGACATTTTTGTGCAGCTGCATTCTCTGTGTTTGCTTAAGCTCCTGTATTGATATTTTTTGTACTGCCACATTTTCTATGTTTGTTTAATCTCCCGTATTGATATTTTTTGTACTGCTGTATTCTCTAAGTTTCATTAACGACTTAGTAGGTAAATTTCCTTTTCAGGGCCATGATTTTTAGTTCGAAGAAGTAATAAGAGCAGTAAGATATCAGTAACAAGGCCGATAATTTAATGGCATAGATGATAAACAGGTTGTTGCTGATATGAAACGAATTAATGATCACGCTGACGGGAATATGAAACAGGTATATACCATAGCTGATTTTTCCTATACGATTTAAGAGAGGGATTTCCCAAAATTTTGATTTACTATATATGATATGATCGATCACCCATATCGCGATGATGCTATTGATTGTCCGGTTAAAAATGCCATCACCGAATCCGGCAAACCCGGCTACCGACATTAATTTCCAATATAAATAAATACAGAGAGCGATTGGGAAAGTGAAGCTCAGAACCTTTTTAAATTTCTTCATACTTTCCGGGCTCATGGAACAATAAGCATACAATCCACCAATGCCAAAACTGTCAAAACAATTCGGCAGCAATATGGGAGCGATGCCGTTATACATCTTCATATTGATGAATGCGCTGACAGGTCCTGATAAAATAAATAAGGCAAATAAATATTTTAAATATTTTTTATTGATAAACAGGATGAGCCAGGGCCAAATCAGGTAAAACTGTTCTTCCACCGATAAACTCCAGGTATGTGAGAAGGCATTCCAGGAATGCGTTTTAAAGCAAAGTATATTGGAAGTATAAGTGAGAAACCAGGACAAATATTTGTGAATATCCGGATAGTTGATGATCCATAGTATCAGCACTGTCAAATAATAAACGGGAAAAATTCTGAGTGTGCGACGCGCAATAAAGTTTCTTACTAAAATGAGTTTTGGCTGATTACCATTTTCCGCATGTAATAAAATAGAGCTGATCAAAAAGCCGCTCAGGACAAAGAAAACATCCACCCCAAACGTGTCTACAGGTATGAGCACCTGCATGATATTGGAAACGGCTCCGTGATCCATGTAAAACAGATGAATCCGGGAGTGGCCTATCACAACGATGGCTACAGTCAGGGCACGTAATGCATCGAGTCCTTTAATATACTTCATGAATGGTCGATAATTGGCAAATAAACGTTAATCGTGTATCGTTTATCGTATATCGATACACGATTAACGTTCAACGATTCACGAATGAATTTAAGCTCTTAACGTCTTCAACAGGTCCTCTGATATTTTCCAGATGAAATTAAACTGGTCGTTTATCAACTTCACTCCTGTCAGATTGGTTTGCAGAAGACCTTCAGCAATTCCATCTGCGAGTTCCTTCTTCCGGATTTCAACCATATCGGTCATTCGCTGGTTCAATTTTCTCAATCCTTCGCCGGCCAGGCGTCCTTCCTGGTCTGATTTTTTTGATTCAATAGATGCATTGAACGGCCCGGCGGATGGCTCAGTCCCCAAACCTTTCGACATACCCGAAACCTCAGAAGAAATTTGAACCGGTTTTTTCTCAGCATCCTTATCCAATGAAGAAGGAAAATGATTACCAGCCATTTTAATCCCGTTTATCGACTGGTCCAGATTTGTGACGACAGCCTGCACAACCGGCAGGTATTCCGGATCCGAACCGGGTTTTGTCTTAGCAAGACCCATGGATGCCAGGGTTGCAATATGGGTTGCCATCATATAATTTAATACAACGAGTTCATGGTATTCCGCAACATGTATTTGTTTACTCTTCGGTTCAGACATCATCCGGTTGAGTGCATCTGAAATATTCGCCAAAGCCACATAAGCGTTCTTGCGGGACAATTTATATTGGTTGACAGAAACAGGGTTTCCGGTAAAAAAAGAAGTCACGTCGATAAAATAATTTTTGTTGGCATCCAGCATCTGTTGCAGATATTCGGCGAATTGCCGGTAGGTCCATTCCGGAGAAAACAAGAGGTTCGCCAACAAGGCAATGACAGAGCCGATGGCTGTATCGAATACGCGATCAAGGATCAGATCCTTAAAATGCAGTGGATTCAGAATGTACAAGAGGATCAGGATATAAGGCGTCATCAGGGTAACAAACAACAAATACCGGGTACGCATAAAACTGTAAGCAAGCACCATCAGCACGATCATGAACCCGATCATCAGATGTTTGTCTTTTACGATCACCAGGATCAGCACACCAATGGCCGCACCTAAAAGAGTTCCCAGCAAACGGTCACGGTTGCGGCTTTTTGTAATGCTATAAGCCGGTTTCATAATGACGATGATAGTCAGCATGATCCAGTATCCATGTCCGAACGGGAAAAATTCTGAAATTAGAAATCCGGTTGTTGTGGCTACTGCAACCCGCAGGGCATGCCGGAATGCATTGGACTTCCAGTTGAAATTGTCCAGGAAAACTTTGGCATCAATATCCTGGTGGCTTACAAACTGATCATAGTTCTGTATCCGGCTGTCTTTCTTAATATCCTTGATGTCGTAGGAAGTGTATTGCTGGATAGTTTCTATCCTCGATACAAAATCGTCGCAGGCATTGAGCAGCGCACGCAGATCGATAAAGCCTTCTACATTTTCGGCATTGATCTGTTTATTCTGGAAATCCTCAAACTCTTTCTTCAGGTTGGCCAGTTCATTTTCCAGCTGGCGGTCCAACGGATATGTTTTCCCACTTTTCAGGGCGATACCCGTTTCATTCAGTTGTTCAGAAATGAGTAAAAGAAAGTTTTTGAAAACCTGGAGGATATTTGAATTATCAAAGTATTGATGAAAGACCTTATGATGCATCTGCAGGCTCATGATCCGTTCAAAAAGATCATTGATTTCAATAAATATCAGCAGGGTAATACGACCGGTATTGGTTGATTCTTTTACGATATCACGACTTTTATAAAGCAGTTCCCTTACCAGGTTTTGCTTGTCATTTATCTCCGCCTGCTTTTCCAGCAGATTGATATAGATCCGGTCATAATCAGGATTTTTATCATAAAAAGCCGTTCTTAATAATATATATGTTCCTGTGGTCTGGATCAAATCACCCAGGGCCTGTTGTGTTACTTTATATGGTCGGAAACTATACAATGAAAGACTGAGCAGCATATACCAGACTCCGCCACAGAGAATATATAAAGCATTCAATACAATGGCTTCTGTTCCGGAACGCTGTGTAAAATTCAATACCATTACAAACAATCCGGCAAGGCCGATGGATCCTGCTCTTGCTCCATAAACGCCGATCATAGAAAATATAAAACAAAAACCAGCGATGAGTATAACCGTCGCGATAGTGGAACCTACAGCAAAGCCCGTCAACAGAGAAGCGATGAAGATGACCAGGTTACACACCAGCATGGCATTTTTCCGATGCATTACCGGTCCGGCATTGTCAACCATCGTTACGCATACCGCCCCGAGTGACATGGTGATTCCGATATTCTCCTGATGCAGGTATGTACCGATAATCGTTGGCAGGGTAAGACCAAAAGTTATACGCAGGCCTTCGCTGAGGTAATAACTGTTTATGAAACTGCGATATTGATTTCTGTAATCCACTTTTTACGCCTAAAGCTTAACGCCTAACGCCTAACGCTTTTAAGTTTGTCAGGTTAAGTAATTTCAATTGCAAATTCTGATTAAGTTGGAGAATTTAATTTAATGAAACGATGATCATAGCGCTTTAGCGTTAAGCGTTAGGCGTTAAGCGTTAGGCGTTAGGCTTAAATCAGGTCTTTACGCTTTAAGCTTTGAAAGATACTTACAGCAAGGACGCACTCCGCAAATTTCGCATTTGGGTTTCCGGGCAACACAAATATAACGGCCATGAAGGATGAGCCAGTGATGCGCTTTATGTATCAGTTCTTTCGGGAAATATTTTATCAGTTGTTTTTCTGCAGCGAGTGGTGTTTTGGCTCCAACGGTCAGACCAATGCGTGCTGAAACGCGGAACACATGGGTATCTACGGCCATATTGGGTTGCTGGTCTACCACGGAAGTAATTACATTGGCTGTTTTTCTTCCAACACCCGGTAGTTTCATGAGCTCTTCGACGGTCAGAGGCACTTCACCCTTAAAATCCTTTACCAGCATATTGGCCATGCCGATCAGGTGTTTCGTTTTGTTATTGGGATATGAAATACTTCTGATGAAGGGAAAGACCTCATCAAAATGGGCTTTTGCCAGGGAACCGGGACCGGGGAAATGGGCAAAAAAGGCCGGGGTGGTCATATTGACCCGTTTGTCCGTGCACTGGGCAGACAAAATAACGGATACCAGCAATTGATAGGGATTGTCGAAAACAAGTTCTGTTTCAGCCTCAGGGGCGTGCTCATTGAACCATGCTATAACAAAATCGAATCTCTGTTTCCGGGTCATTTACTTGAAAGGACCGAAATTAAGCTAAAAAAGGACGAGCATGAAATCAGCCCTTAGAAGTCGCTTCGATGGCGGTATTACGTGCATATTGAAGTACACGTTCTACAACTTCCATACGGGGAGCAAAGATCTGTTTTTCTATATCTAGTTGATTAACAGAAGTTTGTAATTCTTCCATTTGTTCCCGAAGCGTCCAGTTTTCCTTCAGAGCAACCTGGATGGCAGCTGTTAATTCGGGGGAAGACTCTTTGTACAAATACCGTAAAAGATCCTCCGGTGTAAAGAGTGGCATAGGCGAAACCATTTGAATGTCCAATAATCAGAAAGCAGTAAAATATAATCCGTCCGATAGTAAAAACGTCATACAGTTAGCGTTATTGCGTTGTTTATCGAAAGTTTTATTCTTTTTAATCTTCATTACCAAACGCTTAACAGGGTTTTGACCTTGAAGCGGAAAGCGCAAAGCTTAGTGCTTTTGGGGCTCTTTGACCCATCTGAACTGGCCGTTGGGTCACTCTATAAAGTCCTTGGAATAGAGTCTTTTACTCAAAGTCTATGCCTCAAAGCGATTCCAGGCATTTATTCTTGCAATTTCTTTTGTTGGGGGACGATCCGGGCGGATAAGGTATCTACGTACTAAAGGTAAGTTATTTCGACTACCCGTTCGCGTTAGATTTCAGGGTTGGCGGACGGTTAGCGGGCGGTTGATGGTTGGCAGTTGGCGGTTGCGGTTGACGCAGGTGGTTGGCAGTTGGCGTTGAATCGTTTATCGTGAATCGTATATCGTTGATCGATAAAAGATTCTCGATCTATGACACAAGAATCAGTTTTAGGCGTTGGGCGTTACGCGTTTAGCTTCAAAAGGGCTTTTTACTTTATTACGAAAAGATCTTCATTATCGCGCTTCATCAGATATTTTTCGCGGGCATATTTCTCCAGGGTGCCTGGGTTGGATTTGAGCTGGTCGAGTTCTTTGCGAACGGTCAGGATCTGATCCTCGAAATAAACTTTCCTGGCTTCCAGTTTATGTAATTCCTTCAGATGCCTGAAATGAGTTGTGACAAAATCACGGTCATCAATAAACAGGATCCACACGCCAAAGCAAAGAGCCGTCAGACATATTTATTTTTTAACCAGGAAGGGATTTTGTCGAAGTAGTATTTCATTGGTTCGCATTTTGGTTGATGGTTGGCGGTTGACGGTTGACAGTTGACGGTATTTTCACTTCCAGTACTTCCACACTTCCAGTCTTCCACACTTTGGTAAGTAAGGCTTCGCCTTATTTACCAAATGTAATTTTTCCCTTTGGATAAATTGCATTTTTACCCAGCATTTCTTCAATCCGTATCAGCTGGTTGTATTTTGCGATACGGTCCGTGCGACTGGCTGAACCGGTTTTTATCTGTCCGCAGTTCAGCGCTACGGCCAGATCCGCGATGGTTGTATCTTCTGTTTCTCCACTGCGATGACTCATGATCGTATTGTAACTATTATGCTGGGCCAGGGTTACTGCATTGATGGTTTCTGTAAGTGTTCCGATCTGATTCACTTTCACGAGCAATGCGTTGGCCGTTTGAGTATCGATCCCTTTTTGAAGTCTCTCCACATTGGTTACAAATAAATCGTCACCCACCAGCTGCACTTTGGATCCAAGGGTATCGGTGAGATTTTTCCATCCTGCCCAATCATCTTCCGCCATACCATCTTCAATCGAAATGATCGGATATTTTTTCACCCAGGAAGCCCAGAATTTCACGAGCTCATCGCTGCTGAGTTCTTTTTTATTGCTCTTATGAAAAATATATTTTTTCTTTTTGCCGTTCCAGAGTTCACTGTTGGCAGCATCCATCGCAATGGCAATTTGTGAACCGGTCTTATACCCTGCTGCTGAAATGGCTTCCAGTACTGTTTCGATGGCTTCTTCATTACTCTGGATATTCGGCGCAAAACCGCCTTCATCTCCTACATTGGTGCTGAATCCTTTTTTCTTCAACACTCCTTTGAGGGTATGAAATATATCCACTCCCCAGCTCAGCCCTTCACTAAAAGAGGAAGCACCCACAGGCATGACCATGAATTCCTGGAAATCAATTTTATTATCTGCATGGGCTCCCCCGTTCAGGATATTCATCATCGGCATGGGAAGCGTTACGGCATTGGTGCCGCCTATATAGCGAAACAAGGGAAGTCCGGATTCCTTTGCGGCTGCTTTGGCAGCAGCAAGACTTACCGCCAGCATACCATTAGCGCCCAGCTTTGATTTATTCGGCGTTCCGTCTGCAGCGATAATCACTGCATCCAGTCCGGGCTGATCAGACACTTCAAAGCCTTTCAGTTTGGCAGCGATGGTCGTATTTACATTTTCAACGGCTTTCAGAACGCCCTTCCCCTGGTATACTTTTTTGTCACCATCACGTAATTCAACCGCTTCATGAATTCCGGTACTGGCTCCACTCGGAACGGCGGCCCTGCCCATGAAACCTGCTTCTGTATATATATCTACTTCAACCGTAGGATTTCCCCGGCTGTCTAAAATTTGTCTTGCAATGATTTTTTTAATGCTACTCATGAGTTGTGGTTTTTGTAAGTCCTCTGAAAATATCTTCCAGGCTCCGGTTTTCCGACTGCAAAGAAACAATGTTCCAATTGTTTTGCAAAGACAGCGAGAGCAATTGTTTTTTTAATAACTCAGGATCTGTGGCTTCCAGCTCCCATTCATAGTCACTTGCCTTGCTGATTCCCCTGAGCTGGTCAAGCCCCTGGAACAGGTCGGCAGTAACTGCTTCTTTCAAAACAACTTTTATGAATTTACCCTTTTGATCCTTTCTCAGCTCGGCCAGATTTTTATCGGCGATGATTTTACCCTGGTTAATGATGATCACCCGGTCGCAGATGGCTTCCACTTCCTGCAGGATATGGGAAGAAAAAAGCACGGTTCTGTTTTTCCCATAATTCTTTATCACGTCGCGGATCTCCACGATCTGATTGGGATCGAGGCCGGTGGTGGGTTCATCCAGTATCAGTACTTCGGGTGAATGAATCAGGGCAGCGGCCAGTCCCACGCGTTGTTTATAGCCCTTTGAAAGTTGAGAGATTTTTTTTCCGGCTTCCGGCCGAAGGCCTACCTGGTCAATAGTTGTATTGATCTTTTCCTTTTTCGAAGGAAGCTGGTGGATATCGGAAATAAAAGAAAGGTATTCCCGGATATACATATCAGTATAGAGCGGATTGGATTCGGGCAGGTAACCGGTGATTTTTTTTGTCTGTATCGGATGAACCTGTACATCGATCCCATTCAGAAAAGCCTGTCCCTGACTGGGCTTCAGACAGCCCGTGAGAATCTTCATGGTAGTAGATTTGCCGGCACCATTCGGTCCGAGGAATCCTACAATTTCACCCCGGCTTACAGAAAATGAAATCTGGTCGATGGCTTTTTGCTCGCCGTAAATTCTTGTCAGATCCTTTACTTCAATAGACATTCATAAAGCTTAAAGCGTAAGGCGTAAAGCCTAAGGCCTGCGAATTTACGAAAACTCTTCACAAACAAGTATGGAAGTATGGAAGAATGGAAGTATGGAAGTGAAGTGTTTAAGTTTTAAAGTGATGTGTAAGTTTTTTATAATATCTCATATGTCTTATGCACTTCCATACTTCCATTCTTCCATACTTTCATACTATCCCGAGGTCTTTCTGAATTTGTTCCAAAGTCCGTCCTTTGGTTTCCGGCATGACGCGCCAGATAAAGAGCATGGAGATCAGCACCATGACGCTGAAGAAAATAAATGAATAAAATCCGCCATTGGCACTACCATTCACAAAAATCGGGAAGGTCCATGCAATGATGGCGGCCATGATCCAGTGTGTGAAACTGCCGAGTGAACTTCCCTGCGAGCGAACGGAGTTGGGGAATATTTCTGAAATAAAAACCCAGATTACCGCACCCTGCGACATGGCGAAAAAAGCAATAAAACAAACGAGATACAGAATCACAAAATGGTTTCCGGAACCCATATTATGAAATGCAGATGCTGTTAACGCCAGAGAAATGAACATGCCAATGGCACCCACAATCAACAATGTTTTTCTTCCAACCTTATCGATAATCGACATACCGACAAATGTAAAGAGGAGATTGGCGCAGCCGATATATACAGGTTGCAGAAAAGAAGCTTTCTGGCTAAACCCGGCCATTTCAAAAATACGAGGGGCATAATATAATATGGCATTGATACCGGAAAGCTGGTTAAACATCGCAAGCAATACAGCATACAGAATCGGCTTACGGAATTTTCTGGTGAACAAATTCTCTTCCGGCGCATGCTCTACAACTTTTTTTACTCCTGTAAGCAATGCATGCTCTTCATTGATCACCGATCTGGCATCCGGTTCTCCTGTACGTGCAAAGATCGCCGCTGCTTCATCATCGCGGTTATTCAAAATCAGCCAGCGGGGACTTTCAGGGATGAGGCGAAGTAAAATGGCGAAGAGTCCGGCCGGCACGACCATGATACCTACCATCCATCGCCAGGAACCTGCACCGATTTGCTGGAAAAGGAAGTTGGTCAGGAAAGCGACTAAGATTCCGATTACAATATTCAACTGGAACATACCGGTGAGTCGTCCACGCACCGGCGCCGGAGAAATTTCTGAAATATACATCGGTCCCACGACGGATGAAGCGCCTACCGCTATACCGCCGACTATCCTGAAAATGATAAACAATATCCATGTCGGGGTGAGTGAACAACCCAACGCTGAGAGGAGATACATTACTGCTATGAAGAGAAGAACTTTCTTACGTCCATAACGCTGTGCCGGATTACCGGCGATCATCGATCCGATAACGGTTCCGATCAGGCTGGCGGCTACGGTGAAGCCCAGCCAGAAATCACTGAGGGACCAGAGTTGCTGAATCGTTTTTTCCGCGCCTGAGATAACAGCAGTTTCAAACCCAAATAAAAAACCGCCCAGGGCGGCGATCAGTGTACAGCGGAGAAGGAAAGAGTTAATTTTCATTCAGCAATCGTTATTAGAGCATAAGGTATGAAAAAAATACTCACTAAATTTAGGGTTCAAACGATTGTCGATATATGAATTTCCCCTTTCAGATCAAAAGTTTTGACGAATATCTTGAACAATACAAAATCAGTATCGAACAACCGGAGAAATTCTGGAGCTCCGTTGCTGAGCATTTTACATGGAAGAAGAAATGGGATCAGGTACTGGAATGGAACTTCAAAGAACCCCGCGTAAGTTGGTTTAAAGGCGCAAAATTAAATATCACCGAGAACTGCCTGGACCGCCACCTGGCCGATAAAGCCGATCAGCCGGCGATTATCTGGGAACCCAATGATCCTTCCTCTCCAAACCGGATTCTTAGTTACAAAGAACTGTATGTGGAAGTATGCCGGTTTGTTCAGGTGCTGAAAAATAATGGCGTTCAGAAAGGTGACCGCGTTTGTATTTACATGCCCATGATTCCCGAACTCGCCATTGCCGTTCTGGCCTGCGCACGTATGGGAGCGATTCATTCCGTTGTGTTTGGCGGTTTTTCTGCACAATCTATCGCAGATCGCATTGACGACGCCAAATGCAAGGTTGTGATCACTGCGGACGGTGGTAACCGGGGACCGAAAGAAATACGCCTCAAAGAAACGATTGATGAGGCCCTGAATAAAACTTCTCATATTCAAAAAGTCATCGTCTACAAACATCTCGGAAATGATATTACCATGCAGAATGGAAGAGATGTCTGGTGGCAGGAAGAAATAAAAAAAGTTACAATCAGTGAAATGCCTGCTGAAAGCATGGATGCGGAAGACATGCTTTTCATACTCTATACTTCCGGATCAACCGGTAAACCGAAGGGCGTTGTACATAGCTGTGCGGGTTATATGATTTATACCACCTACAGTTTTGTAAATGTGTTTCAATATAAACCCGGAGATATTTATTTCTGTACGGCCGATGTGGGATGGATCACGGGACATAGTTACACGATATACGGACCGCTTTGCGCTGGTGCAACCACCATTATGTTTGAAGGAATACCCAGTTACCCGGATGCGGGCAGATTCTGGGATATCATCGATAAATACAAAGTGAATATTTTTTATACGGCTCCTACGGCCATCCGGAGCCTGATGGGATTTGGAACAGAACCATTAAAAAATAAAAGCCTGACCTCGCTTCGCGTGCTGGGTACCGTGGGAGAACCCATCAATGAAGAAGCCTGGCATTGGTATGACGACCATATCGGCAAAAATCATTGTCCGATTGTTGACACCTGGTGGCAAACGGAAACCGGCGGTATTATGATTTCAAACATGGCGGGCATCAGCAAGGGAAAACCTTCTTATGCCACACTTCCGATGCCGGGTATTATTCCATTACTGGTAGATGAAAAAGGGTTGCCAGTGCCTGGTTCAGATGCGGGAAAAGACGGCGTCTATCATGCGGGTGCGAAGGGCGAGCCGGTTTCCGGTAACCTGTGTATACGTTTTCCATGGCCCTCGATTATCAGAACCACGTATGGCGATCATGAAAGATGCCGGTTGAATTATTTTGCTACGTACCAGAATTTATATTTCACAGGCGACGGCGCATCTGCGCGATGCAGAAGGCAACTATCGCATCACTGGCCGGGTGGATGATGTGCTGAATGTAAGCGGTCACCGGATTGGTACGGCTGAAGTGGAAAACGCCATCAATATGTATCCGGATGTGGTGGAAAGCGCTGTCGTGGGTTTTCCGCATGATATCAAAGGTCAGGGCATCTATGCATTCGTTACAATGAATGGACAACACAGAGTTACAGCGGATGACAAAGCGGGCGTAATTAAAATGGTTAATCAGGTAATCGGTGCGATTGCAAAACCCGATACTATTCAATTTGTTAAAGGCCTTCCTAAAACACGCAGCGGAAAAATCATGCGGCGTATTCTTCGGAAAATTGCGGAAGGCGAACTGGATAATCTGGGTGATATTACCACGCTGACTGATCCTTCGGTGGTTGAAGAGATAAAGAACGGAAGGGTTAAAGCGTAAAGCATAAAGCGCTAAAGCGTAAAGCCTGTTTGGCAGTTGGCATAATTTTTCTGGATTAATTTAAAATAAAAAGAGTACCGACCTGGTACTCTTTTATCATTTATCTCATTTCCTTTATTTGCTTTTAGCTTTGCGCGTTAAGCGTTACGCTTAGTTGTCCTCGTATTCATGATTCTTATCTTCCTTTATGATCGTAACGGTCGTGCCTACAGGAAGCATATCATACAGTTCATCCACATCTTCATTCTTAAGAGCGATACAACCGTTGGTCCAGTTCTGGAATAAATCCACCGCCATATCATCGTGTGGCCAGGTACCATGGATGGCGATACCACCACCTAATTTCGCATTCTTCGGAACAAGACCACTCGCTTTTCTCTGATTGAATTTATCGATATCAGACTTTAACGGAAAATCGATCAGCATCATCTTATCCCATTTCTCATGTGGTCTTTTAGAAGCAATATGATAAGTGCCCTCGGGTGTTTTGCGATCGCCTTCCATCATTTTATCGCCCAGGGATTTACTACCAAATACAACAGGGTAAGTTCCGAACCAGCCGTCCTGGTCGTATACTTTCAATTCATAAGTTGATTTGATGACCACGATATGAACCTGACCCCCGATTTCCCTGTTAAAAAAACGTTTGTATGAAGTTCTGTTATCTGTTTCACGGAAACCGAGCAAGCTCACGGCGGTCATTCCTGCCAACAGCATTTTTTGAAAATTCATATTCACAATCTTTTATTTTTCCAACGCGGTTGCGATTGAAATATTTTCCCTGTTGATAATTTTATGTTTTTGTTCCAATATATGGTATTTTTCCACCTATGGGGAAAAATGCTAAACGCTTAACGCTCAACGCCTTAAGCTTTTCTTAATTCGTAAAGTGCGCAAAGCGTAATGCATTTTTTTATTTTATTGTTAAGAAAAAATAAAAAAGAGCACCGTTTTCAGTGCTCTTGAAATTACAATATTATTTCTGATTGTTTCTTTCCGGCGAATTGCAATTTACAATGACTTTAAGCTTTGCGCTTTACGCCTTAAGCTCAGAACGCTTTAAGCTTGTGCGCTTTACGCCTTAAGCTTAAATCACCATTTACTCAACCTGATCCCGAAAGTATAAGGCGTCTGGTCCAGTCCCTGGTTGTTGAACATACTTTTGGTTGCCAGCGAGCCGTACAGAATGACCGGACCCAATTGTGCTTCGGCGATCCAGGAAAGTTTCCATGGATTCAAATCAAAATCATCAAAGGTTTTGTGTTTGCCATATACACCACTCACTGTTTTCTGACGGGATGAATACAGGTATCCAGCGCTGATACCCACAGAGATTCCAAAGCCCTCTCTCAGATTGGGCGTAAAATTAAAATTGATCATGACGGGAACGGTCACATAATCAGCCGCCAGCTTATTCTTGCTATATGAAATCGAATCCTGGACCACAACCGTCGCCTGGGTTAACGCATTGGTCGTGTATGTAATATTATCCTGGTAACGATAGTTATTCAATTCTATCCCCAGTCCATATTTCAGATTCACCACATGATTTACCATATTGAGGCGCTGCATGAACAACCAGATATTTACATCAACCGATTTATTATTTTTCAGGTTGAACCAGTTTGAATTACCTCCTGGTGCGAATGCCTGAGCCGTGGCACTGGCATAATTTGTATTATCATTATAATTTGTGAATCCCAGATCAATGATCAGCCAGTTTGTGCTCAGATTGGCTGGTTTCACATGATTGTTTCCCCAATGATGTGGCGGCATGGGCCATGCGGATATTTCCCGTGCCATTCCGTGCTGTCCATTTTTTCCCAATGCTCCATTTCCTCTTTGTGCATCTGTTCCCATTTTTTCCAGTGACTTTCTTTTTTTGATGTCGCGGAGTCCTGCTGGCTGAATCCTTTCACTCCAATACATAGTATGGCCAGGATGGTAAAAACTTTCTTCATTGTAATTCCTATTTTTTAATAACTGAATTGAAAAACACTTACCCGGACTTTCCTCGCATTTTCATCTACTGGTGTCCGTTTGGTTAATTTTTTAAATAATCTGGTGATGCCTTTATTTTTATCGTTGAGTGCAACAACACTGATGGCATTATCTGTCTGTTCTTCGTTTTCTCTCAACACTGCATTTTCATCCCGCACGTGCGGGACATTTTCTGCTGTACCTGCAGATGCAATCAGCAGGACCGGAGAATGGTTGCCCGACAGCGCCGATATTTGTTTTGGATCAGCGTTATTCTGCAAGTCAACCGGTTGAAGTTCCTGCACACTGGATTTCTGCATCGCAAGATTTGCTCCATCCGGATCTTCGCCCGATGATGGGTTTCGCTGATCCGGGTTGGCAGATACCAACGGCTGTACCGGATTATTTTTCCCGGATAAATCGTTTTCTGGCTTTATTAATCTTTTTGCTGTTCCGGAATTTCGAGTCGCCTGATTTGTTGTTATTGAAATATTTTGTTGAATCGCTGGTTGATTTTTATTCACTGATGCATCGGACTTTTCTTCCGAATTACTGTTCACTTCTTTTGTTTTCTGATCGGAACTGTTCCTGGCCGCTACAATATTCTTTTTGCCGTCAGAGCCAACTGTTCCGCCACCCTGTTTTCTCACCAGTTGTGTTGTCATCAACCAGCTACCAATAACCAGCACGACAACTGCGGCAGCAATTCGTGTCCAGTAAATAGGAATCACTCTTCTCTTATCTTCTTTACGGAATAGTAATTCTTTCTGATCGAATACGATTGGGGCCGGAACCAGGATGGTCTGCCGGAGCAGCGAAAATTCCTTTTGGAGATCCGCATTTTCAGCTACAAACTTTTCCACATCCGACATCTCTGACGGATTCAGTTCCCTATCGAGATAGAGCAGAAAAAAAGTTTCATAATTGTTCCTGTTGATTTCCATAACCTGTTCTTTAAAGTACATTTTCCACACTCACGAGCCATTCTTTTAAAATCAATCGCGCCCTGTGCAGGGTCACTTTAACCTGTGCTATATTTAATCCGGTGATTTCTGCGATTTCTTCATAAGAATATCCTTCATAATCTTTCAAAAGAACCAGCGAACGCTGTCTGTCATTTAAACGGCTCAATGCTTTCTCAAGCACTTCTTTCAATCTCGCGGTTGTTCTGGGCAATTCCTCCATTTTGTCCGGAAGGGATTCCCTGAATTCCATCCGGCTGTTTCTCCGGTTCAGATCGATCATCTTATGATAGGCGATCGTAAACAGGTATGATTTGCTGGTCGCTGCCTTGACTTCTGCCCGGTGCTCCCATAATTTTTCAAAGGATGATTGTACCAGGTCGCGTGCATCTTCCACCTGTCGGGTAGATTTCAGCATGAACCGGTAGAGTCCATCTGCATATAACTTCACACAGTCATTATAGTCCTCCGCCGTCATAAGCCCTTACCGGTTGTTTTCGTCATTTGTAATACGGTTGTCTGTCCAAAAAGTTACAAAGCTTACCTTTATCCGGCTAAAAATCTACTTATGCATGAGTCTTTTGTGAAACGGATAGCTGGCCAGCTGGATGAAATCCGCTCCGCCGGTCTATTCAAAACTGAACGGGTCATCAGCAGTGAGCAGGGGGTTGAGATCGTTGTTAAAGGCCGTAAACTGTTGAATTTCTGCGCGAATAACTATCTGGGCCTGTCTTCCAATCCTGCCGTGATCGAAGCGGCGCATAAAGTTCTGAACGAACGGGGATATGGCCTGAGCAGTGTACGTTTTATTTGCGGTACCCAGGATATCCATAAGGAACTGGAAGAAAAGATCTCCGAATTTCTCGGAATGGAGGATACTATATTATATGTAGCCGCCTTTGACGCCAATGGCGGTGTTTTTGAACCTCTTTTTAGCGAAGCGGATGCCATCATTTCCGACGAGCTCAATCATGCTTCCATTATCGACGGGGTTCGTTTGTGCAAAGCACGGCGACTGAGATATAAGCATAATGACATGGCAGATCTGGAAGAACAGTTGAAACAATCGGCCGATTGCCGTGACCGGATCATTGTCACAGACGGATCATTCAGTATGGATGGTACGATTGCCCAGCTCGATAAAATTTGTTCGCTGGCTGATCAATACGGCGCTATTGTGATGAGTGACGAATCTCATTCTTCCGGATTCCTGGGAAAAACGGGCCGGGGCACACATGAATACCGGGGTGTGATGGGCAAAATGGATATTATTACCGGCACACTTGGAAAAGCACTCGGTGGGGCCAATGGAGGTTTTACAAGCGGAAGAAAAGAGATTATTGAAATGCTGCGCCAGAGAAGCCGCCCCTATTTATTTTCAAACAGTCTGGCTCCTTCGATTGTCGGTGCGTCTCTTGCGATACTGGATATGTTGAAAAAGGATACTGGCCTGCGTGATAAGCTGGAATCGAATACAAAATATTTCAGAACGAAAATGAAAGAGGCTGGTTTTGATATTAAGCCCGGTGATCATCCGATCGTGCCGATCATGTTATACGATGCGGTGGTTGCCCAGGAATTTGCCGCCAGACTTCTTGAAGAAGGAATTTATGTGATCGGATTTTTCTTCCCCGTGGTTCCAAAGGGACTTGCACGGATACGGGTACAGTTGAGTGCTGCGCACACTCAGGAACATTTGGATCGTTGTATTGCGGCATTCGTTAAGGTCAGGGACAAACTAAAACACTAACACTAGTATGAAAGAATGGAAGTATGGAAGTATGGAAGTAGTTATTTAGTTTTTGAAGTTAATTTTCACTTCCATACTTCCATTCTTCCAGACTTCCATACTCTATGATTGCATAGCAATCATAGAGATTTCGACATTGACATTTTTGGGGAGCGCTTTAACCGCAACGGTTTCGCGGGCGGGAAATTCGCCGGTAAAATATTTCCCATATACTTCATTCACCGATGTAAAAAATGCCATATCTGTCAGGAAGATGGTTGTTTTGACGACATTCTTAAAATCAAGCCCGGCTGCATGGAGTACGGCACGCAGATTATGCATCACCTGGTGAGCTTCTTCAAATATATCCCTTGCTTCAATCATATTGTTTTTCGGATTAATAGCAACCTGGCCGGAAATGAAAAGCATATTCCCTGCTAAGATGGCCTGGTTGTATGGCCCGATGGGCTCCGGTGCGTCGGGGGTATTGATGATTTTTTTTTCCATACTCAAAAATAGCTTAAAGCCCAAAGCCTAAAGCCTAAAACCTTTTTTATTTTGTACCCTCTCAAAAAAACACATTTCCGTCAACCGTCATCGCATCAACCGTCAACCGTCAACCGCTAACCGTCAACCGCCAACGATCCTTATCTTTGATTCATGGAGCAGGTCGTTTGTATTTGCGGCGCGGGAACGATGGGAAGGGGTATCGCCCTGGCTGTTGCAGGTCATGGTATGCGTACCATATTATATGACCTGAGCGCCGATATGATTGCCCGTTCTGCAATACTCATTGAAAAAGAATTGGATGAATCCCATAAAAAAAAGCGGATCAGTCTTACAGAAAAAGAAGAAATTCTCGGACGCATTCAATTCACCACGTCTATGCAGGATTGTCAGGCGCCTCTTTTGATAGAAGCAATAATAGAAAAGACTGAGGCTAAATCAGCCCTGTTCACGCAACTCGCGGGCATCAATACCGAAAAAACAATTTTCGCAACCAATACTTCTTCTCTTTCTGTAACGGCAATCGCTGAGCAAACTTCTTTCCCGGAAAGAATTATCGGCTTACATTTTTTTAATCCGGCGAACCGGATGAAACTCCTGGAAATTATACGAACAAAATATATTTCAGATCAGCTTGCTAACCGTATGGTGGAGTTCGCAGGACAACTGGAAAAGACAGCCGTGATATGTCAGGACTCGCCTGGTTTTATCGTGAACCATGTTGCCCGCCCTTTTTACCTGGAAGCATTGAGGCTGGCTGAAAATCAAATTGCGGAACCGGACACGATCGACCGGCTCATGGAATCAGCAGGATTTAAGATGGGACCTTTTCATCTGATGGATCTGATTGGAAATGATATCAATTATTCCGTCAGCAGTACACTCTATGAAGCCATGGGCAGACCGGCGCGTCTGAAACCCTCTGGTTTACAGGAGGAAAAGCTGAAGCAGGGATTACTCGGAAAAAAGACCGGCCATGGATTCTTTCAATATACTAAATCCAATCCCGAATGATTTTTGTAAGTGGGAACACGCGACTCTATCAGCATATTAAAACCTTTCCCGAATGATTTTTGTAAGTGGGAACACGCGACTCAATCAACATATTAAAACCTTTCCCGAATGATTTTTGTAACCGGAGGCACAGGCTTCCTCGGATCTTATATTCTTCAGGAACTGGTTTTACAGGGGAGATCCGTGCGTGCCCTGCGCAGGAACTTAACCGTTCCGTTTTATATGCACCCGGGTCTTCTGGATAAAATATCATGGGTGCAGGGAGATATACTCGATGTAAACGGTTTGATGGAAAACATGGTGGGTTGTGATAAAATCATCCATGCAGCCGGTTTGGTTTCATTCAATCCGTCGGATAAAAAAAATTTGTTCCAGTTAAATATAGAGGGAACTGCCAACCTTGTAAATGCTGCCATCGAATCGGGCATCAGGGACCTGGTTCATGTCAGTTCAGTAAGTGCCCTGGGCAGACATGATGATGCCAAACCCATTGATGAAGAAAAAAAATGGATTGGTAATAATGGCCAGTCGAATTATGGAATCAGCAAATATTATAGTGAAATGGAAGTGTGGCGCGGTATGGGTGAAGGGCTTTCCCCTCTTATCGTAAACCCCTCCACGTTGCTGGGTTATGGAGACTGGAATCAGACGAGTTGCGGTTTATTCAAAACGGCTTATCGTGAATTCCCCTGGTATATGAATGGATCGAACGGATTCACCGATGTGCGGGATACTGCCCGAGCCATTATCGCACTGATGGATCGTGGCATTCGCAATGAACGATTTATCATCAGCGCCGAGAACAGAACTTACCGCGAAATTTTTAACTGGATGGCGCATGGTTTCGGGAAAAAACAACCGTCGAAAAAAGCCGGCCCGTTTTTCGCAGGCTTGGCATGGAGGACAGAAAAAATAAAGTCTGCCTTCTCCCGGCATAAACCTCTTATTACGCGGGAGTCGGTTGCGATTGCTTCCAGGCGGAGTTCTTATGATAATCATAAATTGCTGAAGGCGCTTCCTTCATTTCGTTTCCGTTCCCTGGAAGATTCCATATTTGAAGCCTGCGCAGGGTACGGTGCGAATCCGCAGCCCCTTTAAGCGTAAGGCTGAAAGCGTAAAGCGTAAAGCTTTATGCTTTTAAATATACTTCGAGTTATGAGAAATCGTTATTAGTTATTGTAAAATCTTAAAATGATTAAGTCGTCAAAAAATACGTTCAGAGCTTTACGCCTTGCGCTTTACGCTTTACGCTTTAAAATTATTCTCGCATGTTGTGCCATTATGATATCCCTGTCATGTATCAGTCAGGATAAAATGTTTTATATCCATGGAAAAGTGGTAGACGAAAAAACCGGCAGCGTTTTATCCAACGCGTCCGTGTTTTGTCAGAATACAACCACAGGTACCATCTCGAATAACGAGGGGCTGTTTTCCCTTCGTCTGAATAATGGAGGATATGATCTGGTTATTTCTTATACCGGCTATGAAACACAGGTATTGCGTGTGAGTAATGCAATGAAGGATAAAGATTCCCTGCTGATACAAATGAAGGAAGCTGAAAAGGCAATGGCGGAAGTGGCAGTAAGCGGTTCATTTCTTGTGGCAGACGGATGGGCAAAATATGGCCAGTTTTTCCTGGACAATTTTATAGGTACCACAGCCAATGCGGCCCAATGCACAATTGAAAATAAAGATGCGATCAGTTTTTATTATTATAAAAAACGGAATAAGCTCAAAGTAAAAGCCAAAGAGGAAATCGTTATTCTAAATCAGGCCCTGGGGTATAAAATCAGATATCAGCTGGACTCTTTCGTAAATGACTACAGTACACATATCAGCAGTTATACGGGATATCCCTTGTTTGAAAATATAACGGGTACAGCCGAGCAGCAGGAATTGTGGGCAAAAAACAGGTACAGGACATATATTGGATCACGTTTACATTTTATGAGAAGCTGGTATGACAGTACGCTGAAAGACGAAGGATTCCAGGTTGAAACATTGAATACACCCAATTCTCCGAAAGGAACGGTATGTGGAAAATCCGTACGACGGTACGATTTATTCTCTGGACAGTGGAATCGTCGATATCAATATAAACGGAAGCATCCGGGTTACGTATACCGGTCAGGTTCCGGATAAAACTTATCTGATACAAAATCATTTTCCGCTGAATTCAAAAGTGGAAGTATCAGCCCTGGAAATGCCTTCGGGGTTTTCTATTGAGGAGAACGGATATTTCTATGAACAATCTGAAATCACCAATATGGGCTATTGGGCCTGGAAAAAAATTGCGGAGCTGGTGCCTTATGATTATAATCCGGATTAATGCTTAAAGCGGAAAGCGTAAAGCATAAAGCGTTTTTATGGATAGACCGGATTACATTTTCAAATTGTCATTACCATATTACATTTCGAATTTCTACATCCCTACCCTCCCGAATTTAACACACTAATGCTTTACGCCTTACGCTTTACGCTTATTTACCCCATGACTTTCTTCCATAGTTCTGGAATACGTTTGATCCATATCAATTCCCGTTTTTTAATAGACGCATCGTCTGCCGGTGATCCAAAATATATTTTTCCGGGTTCAATGGTTCCACCCACGCCACTTTGTGCAAGTACAACCGCGTTGTCACCGATTGAAAGCGTTTTGCTGACACCCACCTGACCCCAGAGAATAACACCGTTCCCGATTTCAACCGCACCGGCGACGCCTACCTGCGCTGCCAGCAGACAATTTTTGCCGATTACAGTATCGTGTCCGATATGAATCATATTGTCCAGGCGGGAACCACTTCCAATAACAGTATCTCCGCTTACTCCCCGGTCGATGGTACAACCTGCACCAATTTCAACATCATTTTCAATAACCACCCTTCCGCAACTTAACATACGTTTATACCAGGACGTCCGATTCTTATTGGTGTTATAATAAAAGGCATCCGATCCTATAACGGTTCCGGCCTGGATGACGACATCATCGCCGATTACACAATAGTCCATGATGGTTACATTGGGATGTATCGTGCAGCGTTCCCCGATCTGTACATGATTACCAATGAAAACATTCGGAAAGATATATGACGTTTTACCGATGGACGCATTGGGACTGATCGATTGTGTGGCTCCTTCAAAGGGCCTGAAATGCTTTACTATTTTTTGATAAGCCTCAAATGGCTGTTCTACAATCAGCAACGCTTTTCCCGGCGGACATTCCACTTCCTGATTAATGATGATGAATGAAGCGGAAGACTCCAAACACTTTTTATAATACTTCGGATGATCCACAAAAACCAGATCACCCTTCTCAACTTTATGTATTTCATTAATGCCAGATGCCGATGCCCCGGTGTTACCCAGAAGCCTTGCACCCAGAAAATCTGCGAGCCATGACAACGAAACGGGAGATGGAAACTTCATTGATCAAATTTTGCTCAAACCTACATTAAAGTGCTTTTCCACACCCTAAAAAAAATTGTGTATAAAATTTATTGGAAAATTTTTCTTAATGGGTAAAATTATTTCTAATATTGTGTAGGGATATTTATGTCCCTGTACTTACTAACCCATCCAAATAGTAAAAGTCTCGCCGCCAGCGGGGCTTTTTATTTTCGCGCAATTATTCGGCTAGTTAATTCAAACCCTTTATTCATCAGTGTTTCATTGAATTTCATTGAATAAATATTACATCATATACAAACCATTTCAGGTGCTTTCGCAGTTCACTTCTGAAAATAGCAAGGCTTGCCTGAAGGATTTTTTCGAGGTCCCCAAAGACGTTTATCCGGTGGGCCGCCTGGATTATGACAGTGAGGGATTGCTTTTGTTAACAAATGACAAATCCCTGAATCACCGGTTACTGCACCCCAGTTTTGCTCATGAACGCGGATACAGGGTACAGGTGGAAGGACTTATTACAAATGAAGCATTGCAACTGCTGAGTTCCGGAATTACGATTCAGGTTGACGGAAAACCACATCGCACTGCAGCAGGTAAAGCATCCCGTCTCCCTGAGCATATTGTTATTCCGGATAGAAATCCTCCGATCCGTTTTCGACAGCATATACCAACAAGCTGGATCAAATTAGTAATTACAGAAGGGAAAAACCGGCAGGTACGCAAGATGACGGCAGCAACCGGCTTCCCCACACTTCGCCTCATTCGTTATAGTCTGGCAGGTTTAACACTTGACCCAATGTTACCGGGAGATATGATTGATATGAATCAAAACGATGTATACGGTAAGCTCGGACTGCTGACGCACATTTAATTTATTACCTTTCAGGCATAAAAAGGATAATATGGTTAAATCGATGACGGGTTTTGGAAGGGCAGAAGAAACGGTAGGTGACAAAACCTTTCTGGTAGATGTAAAATCGCTCAACGGGAAACAATTTGAACTTCAGTTAAAACTTCCCGGATTTCTCAAACCCTATGAATTTGATATCCGCAAGCTCCTCTCGGAAAAGCTGGGGCGCGGTTCCCTGGATTGTACGATCAGTCTCAAACAAACGGGTAATGCAAAACCCGTCAGTATCAATACGGATCTTGCAAAAGCGTATTACGAAACCCTGGCTGATTTATCCAGACAGCTCAACCAGGATCCCTCTAATATTCTAAGTACGCTATTAAAATTACCTGAAGTGATTACTCCAACAGGTGATACTCTGACCAAAGAAGAATGGAATCAGTTCAGTAAAGTGATAGAAATGGCCATTGAGGATCTGAATCAGCACCGGCTGAATGAAGGACGCGCATTGGAAGAGGATCTGATTGAGCGCATTGATAACATCAGCTTTCAACAAACAGAGGTCATAAAGTTGCAGCCTCTCCGGCAGACGAAAATCCGTGAGGGTCTTGAAAAATTATTAAACGAACACGTGGGTAAGGAAAACTATGATTCCAACCGCCTGGAGCAGGAAATGATATATTATCTTGAAAAAATTGATATCAGCGAGGAAATGGTCAGATTGAAAAATCATTGTCTTTATTTCAAGGAAGTGCTCGCAGAGCCCGACGAAAGTAAGGGTAAGAAATTGTCGTTCATACTCCAGGAGGTAGGAAGGGAAATTAATACCACCGGATCCAAAGCATATGATGTAAAGATCCAGCGATGTGTTGTATTAATGAAGGACGAACTGGAAAAAGCCAAGGAACAAATACTGAATGTGCTTTAAGCGTAAGCGTAAAGCGCAAAGCGTAAAGCGATACTGCCTCATAATGCCTAACGACCAACGCCTAACGCCTAACGCAAAAGGAAATCTTAAACGATCTTCGTACATCGAAAAAAACCGTCAACTGTCAACTGTCAACTGTCAACCGTCAACCGCCAACCGTCAACCACCAACCGCAAGTGCCAACATAAATCAAATGCGAAAGAATTTTATACTGTTCGTCTCAATTCTGTTCAATTCTTTAAAAAGCCGGGGTGTGAAAATTTCCTTTTTGTTTCTCGCAACCATTCTTGGATTGTCTGCCTGTAACTGGACCACCGGTGTCTTCGAAAAAAATCTCACATTTGACAATCACGCATGGCCATCCTCCGTAAAGCCGGATATTGCATTCGAGATTACCGATACTGTTTCTGCGTACAATATTTATATAGTACTACGTCATACCGACGCCTATCATTTCAATAACATTTATATCCGCGCAACCGTAAAAGAGCCGGGAGATCCGAAAGGCAGAACGGGTGACTATGACCTGCAGCTGGCAACTAACGATAAGGGATGGATAGGAACCGCCATGGATGATATCTATGATGCGCGTCTTCTTATTCAGCCAAAAACCAGGTTCAGGAAATCAGGCATTTACCATATTAGAATGGAACAGCTGATGCGGGAAGATCCGTTGAAGAATGTGTTGAGTGCGGGACTAAGGGTTGAAAGAACGACGGAATAGTATGGAAGACTGGAAGTATGGAAGTCTGGAAGTAGAATATTACAGTTATAAAGTTTTAAAAATGCTTTACGCTTTACGCTTTGAGCTTTAAACTTAATAAATATGCCTGGGGTAACCGCGCGATCGTTATCTGCTGGCTTCTGCTATTTTATGTACTGGCAGCACTCATCTGGTGGTATATTGCCCTAAATCTTCAGAATAACCAGATGTCGGCGTACAGAATAGAACTTCTGACCCATGACGATCCCGGATATATAGCGAAGCTGGAAAAAATTAACAGTGACCATCATCGCCTGGCCACAGCTTATAAAAGCGAGGGACTTGTATTTATTTTAGTCATTCTGGCTGGTGCTGTTTTCCTGCGAAGCGCCGTGATGCGTCAGATCAGGATACAACGACAACAACAGAATTTCATGATGGCCATCACCCATGAACTGAAGACCCCCATCAGTATCGCCCGGCTGAATATGGAAACTCTCCTGAAACATTCCCTCGATGATACAAGAAAAGAAAAGATCCTAAAATCCTCCCTGCAGGAAATCAACCGGTTGAATACGCTGACGGCGAATATCCTCGTGTCTGCGCAGCTGGAAGGAGGGTCATATTTATTCAATAAGGAAGAAATTAATTTCTCACAGATTGTAGCTGATTCCTGTCAGGATTTCGTAAACCGTTTCCCCGCCCGGCCATGGAACAAAACACTGGAACCGGATTTATTTATTTCGGGTGATTCCCTGCTGATGCAGATCCTGGTGAACAACCTGATCGATAACGCTGTTAAATATTCACCTCCTGATTCTCCCATTACAATATATTTAAAAAAAGAGGGAGACCAGGGGATACTGGAACTCATTGATGAAGGAACGGGTATACCTATAAAAGAACAGAAAAGGATTTTTCAAAAATTCTACCGTGTGGGAAATGAAGATACCAGAATAGCACAGGGTACCGGACTCGGACTTTACCTATGCCGGAAAATTGCTCGTGATCATAAAATGCGTCTTCAGGTTTCAGATAATCAACCAAAGGGAACCATATTTACGGTTCGTTTTAATTTAATTCAAGTATGAAGGAGCCTGCACGTAAATCCATCCTGCTCGTGGAAGACGAAGAGAATCTGCACGATGCCCTTCGTCTGAACCTGGAACTGGAAAACTACCAGGTTACTTCAGCTTATAACGGAAATGAAGCCCTGAAAGCCATCAGCGATGAATATTTCGATCTGGTGATCCTGGATGTTATGTTGCCGGGCATCGACGGGATCAATGTCGCAGAGACCATCCGCGTCAGACAAAATCCAGTACCCATTCTGATACTCAGCGCCCGTAATACCAGCGCAGACCGGGTGCTCGGTTTGAAAAAAGGTGCTGATGATTATCTCAATAAACCCTTCAATCTGGAAGAATTACTTCTGCGTGTGCAAAAGCTGATTGAGAAAAATGAAAGACTACAGGACCGTAATAACGTACCCGCAAGATATGTTTTCGGAAAAAATGTGATTGACTTCAAAGCACAGGAGGCATTTAATAAAAAGAATGAACGTTTCCGGCTGAGTAAAAAAGAAACCATGCTCCTGAAGCTGCTGATCGAAAACAAGAATGAAGTGGTGAAAAGAGAAAAGATCCTGCAGGCTGTTTGGGATTACAATGTGTATCCGAATACGCGCACCATTGATAACCTGATCCTGAATTTCCGAAAATATTTTGAAGACGACAGCCGCAACCCCAAACATTTTCATTCGGTTAGAGGAGTTGGATATAAATACACGGAGTAAGCTGAACGCTTAACGCTTAACGCTTAACGCCTGAAATTTCGACAGTCATTATACCAAATCAATTCAATACTAACTTGCACATTCACTTTTTCAAAATTAGCGTTACGCGTTAGGCGTTAAGCGTTCAGCTTAGAAGTAATCGATTCAGCCGCAGAAAGTATCCTATGCATATCACTCGTACTATACTCAGGAGTATATAATTTCATTTCACATTCGTTCAGCACATTTTTCAATTGAATAATGTCCTCATCGCTCCATCCGATTGAGCGCAGGCCCGTAGCGATATTTAACTTATTCAGCTCACTGGCTGGCAACTGAAGTTTGTCGGAAACCGATTTCCAGATGGCGCGATTGACCGATGCATAAAATTTACTGAAATCTCCCGCCTGCATCAGTTGCCTGGATTCGTTCAATGGATCGATCACTTCGGGAACGTTTTTCGCTTTTTCCAGTTCAGCCAACCGCTTTGCTTTTTCAACTTTTAAAAGGGCATCTTTTTTTGATTCCCTGATTATAAAAAATGTGGCCCCCGCCAGCAGAAGGAATGCTGATCCCCACAATGCATACCTTGTCCAGTCCGACTGATTCGTTTGTACAGGCGTTTCCCTGGGTTTTGCCGGTTTCTTTTTGATGGACGCTTTTACGGTCAGGTTCAGTGGATCCGATTCAATGGTTTTATAGACTTTGGTAGCCGGATCGAAATAACTCATCTTCACCGCAGGCAGGATATATTTACCTGGTTTCGTACAAATAAAACTATAAGAATAAGTTTTTGTGCCGCCGAGAGGAGCTACCGTTTTATCGATATTCTCTTTGTTACTGACATCATAAGATTCCATGTTAGCCGGCCAGCTAATCTCTGGTGCATTGATCACAGGAAGATTGCCGGTACCTTTTACGAAAACAGATAAATTCGCGGCATCTCCGGTATCCACTTCTTTTGTATTTAATGAAGCCGTAATCGAATATTTTCCAACAGCCCCATTAAAATCCACCGGTTTTCCGGCTTCAGGCAATGGTTTCACGTGCACCATAACGGGTTTACTTTCCAACACGATATGCTGGGTAAATGGAGTTCCACTTGCTTCAGGTTCAAACAGTCTATCCAACAATCCTCCGAGGCCCTGGCCGGAAGTTTTAGAGCTGCCTGCATCAGCCCTGACAAAATAAATATTATTATCCAGTTCAACAGGGTCCAGTGTGACGTCACCAGCCTGTAAAGGAATGAGCTGTGACTTTCGGATTATATGCACCGAAAAGTTTTTGCCGTTTACTTTTTCTACAGAAACCCGGTCATCTGTGGGATCGATCATGTCATAAACACTGAATCCATTCAGGGACGGATGACGGGTTACCCTTGAATCCGAGCGAAGCCGGGCGTATAATTTATAGGTTGCAACGATGGGTTCACCGAGGAAACAATCTGTTTTGCTAACATCCACTTTTATAAAAAAATTCTTCCTGATCTTATCTTCAACATTTTCTCCGGGTCGCACCAATTCATCCATGTCCACAGGAGGTTGTGCCGTCGGCCATGAAGGATCAGGCAGTGGGCTGAATCCGGGAGTTTTTGCATTTCCCTGTGGACTTTGATTGTGCACTGAAATCTGGATCGCATTGGTACGCAATTTCTGTCCGTCAACAGTCGCAGTGGCCGGCTTAATAATCAGGGTACCGGTCTTTTTAGGTTGTAATACATAACTGATGCCCCGATACTGGGATGTGACGCCATTGACAACACTCATACCTGTCGAATGGCTCGGTCCCTGCACAATGGTGAAATCGGTAAAATCCGGAGGTTGCAGATCGCCGATTTCTTTTGCATTTTCAATAACGAACTGGATTTCGACATAGTCGGATTTTCCCATGTCTTTTGTGCTGGCCTGGGCAGTAAAACGCACTTGTGCCATGGCCGGACTCAATATCAGGCAGAGCCAGCAGAAAATCAGGGTTTTGAAATGTATAAATGATCCGATGGGGATTGGTTTTTTTCGTTTTTAAAACATTGCAAAGATAAAAAGAGGAGCTCAACGCTTAACGTCTAACGCCTAACGCTTAACGCTTTTTTAGTAATTCAAATGCTGATGAACATTAAACGCCAAATCCTGAACGTCAATTAGCAGTTAATAATTAATAATTGATAACTAATAACTATCAAAGGTCGCCGAGTAATGGCCTGATCACCAAATCCTCCACGACCGCCTGAGGAGATAGTTTTGAAATCTGAACAACCGTATCTGCAATATCGGTTGTCTTCATGATTCTGTCCGGGGGTATTCCGGCAGCGGCCCAGGAGTCGGTATAAACGGCACCCGGATAAATACATGTTACTTTGATGGAATAAGGTTTTAGTTCTTCACGCAGGTTTTTTGAGAATCCGGTCAATGCATATTTACTGACACTATAGGAACCGCCATTGGGATATGCTTGCAAGGCAGCTATGGAACTCATGTTGAAGATATGACCTGACTTTCGTTCCATCATCGAAGGCAGGAGCATGCGGGTGATATAATAAGCACTTAGAAAATTCGTGTTCATCATCTTTTCCATTTGTCCATCGGGCTCATCAATCACACGCCCGGGTTCAAATGTTCCTGCATTGTTGATGAGGATATCTGTTTGTACAGCAGATCCCAATACCCATTGACCAAATTCCACAGCCCCCGTTTTTGAACCGATGTCGAAAGCTTTTGCTTTGATGGACTGATCGGGGAATCTTTCCTGAAGAGATGCCAGTGCGTGATACAGATTCATTTCGCTACGGGAAGTCAGATAAAGATCATGACCTTCTTTCGCAAATGCCTCTGCCATGGCTAAACCCAGTCCGCGCGAAGCACCCGTTATGACTACTTTCATGAATGCAATTTAAGCGTAAAGCGCAAAGCGTAAAGCTAAAGCTAAATTGATAATTTGTAAAATTGAGATTAGAGAATTAGAATGACCTTGTTATTTTTCAAAACTTTCTCATTGGTTTTACGCTTTGCGCTTTACGCTTTAGGCTTTGGATCTGAATTGGTTTTATGCTTTGCGCCTTACGCTTTGCGCTTTACGCTTAAATTGCATCATGAAGTACAAGCATCTGTTCTTCGATCTGGATCATACACTCTGGGATTTCGATTCCAATAGCAGGGAGGCTTTGCATGATCTTTATCATTCACTATCCCTGGCAGAGGCGGGTGTGAATGACTTCGATCTTTTTCATAAACTCTACCTTGGACATAATGAGCGCCTTTGGGATCGGTACAGAAAAGGACAAATGAAAGTGGATGAGCTTCGATGGAAAAGAATGGCAGTAACCCTGCTCGAATTTAAAAATGGGGATGAGTTGCTGGCCCGTAAAATGGGTATCGCGTTTCTTGAGATACTCCCCACAAAGAATAAACTATTTCCCAGATACGATTGAAGTATTGAATTATTTAACCGAAAAGAAATATTCACTTCACCTGATCACCAATGGATTTGAAAAAACGCAACATCATAAATTAAAAACTTCCGGCATTGACAATTTTTTTTGTGAAGTGATCACTTCCGAAGGATCCAATAGCCTGAAACCTCATCCCGAAATTTTTGAATATGCTTTACTGAAAACGGGGGCATTAAAAAAGGAAAGCATCATGATCGGAGACACGCCCGAAGTAGATATTCTGGGTGCCCAGGAAGCGGGCATCGATCAGGTATACGTCAATCATACCGGAAACACGGAACCGGTGATTGCAACATACACTGTTTATTCCCTGAAGGAGTTGATGAAAATCTTTTAATAATTGTTAATTGTCAATGGTTAATTGTCAATTATTTGTTGTTTAGTATGAAGAAGGGAAAATTGACAATTAACAATTGACAATTAACAATTAGCTACCCCATTCCGCCAGGACCGTAACGCCTCCCTTCACCATCTGATTGAGTTCAACTTTTAAAGCAGTACCAGGAGGCAGTAAAACATCCACACGCGAACCAAATTTTATAAATCCCATTTCGGCGCCCTGTTCTACCTGCTGACCGGGAGTAAGATAATTGATAATCCGTTTTGCAACTGCCCCGGCAATCTGCTTGACGAGCAGGGTTCCCTTTGAATTTTTTATGACAACACTATGACGCTCATTTTCAGTGGAAGATTTCGGATTCCAGGCCACCAGGTATTTTCCTTTGTGATATTGGCTGTATACAACATCCCCGCTGACGGGGTTGACATTACGGTGCACATTCGCCGGGCTCATAAATATCGAAATCTGCAGACGGCGGTCATGAAAGTATTCCACGTCTGTGATTTCTTCGATAACGACCACTTTACCATCTGCCGGACAAACAACATATTGCTCGTTGATGGTGGGTATACGTGCGGGTACCCGGAAAAAAGATATGATAAAAAGGAGAAACGCCAGGCTGACGATAAATATAAACCAGCTCAATCCCGGCAATTGATAACTGATAAAATAAAAGGAAATCAGGTTGATCGCTGCAAAGATGATCGCACAGACGGCAATGGTTTTATATCCTTCTTTGTGAATAGTCATGGGTGGAATAAAATCGGGTTGTTTTAATTATGCAAACATAACAATGTAAAGCCAAATGAATGGCGTTGCGAACAGCAGGGAGTCAAAACGGTCGAGAAACCCTCCGTGACCGGGCAAAATTTGCCCGCTGTCTTTTACATCGGCGAGTCTTTTCAGTTTGCTTTGAAGCAGATCGCCGACGGTACCGGCAACAGCCGCTATGGCGGCTACAATGATCCATTGACTCACGGCCTGCAATTCAAATCCACTGCTTAAGAAATAACCGACGGCTCCCATAGCGAGTACAGCGAATATGATTCCGCCAATCGTGCCCTCCCATGTCTTCTTTGGAGAAATCGCAGACAACGGAGTTTTACCGATCAGAGAACCAACCAGATAGGCCATGGTGTCATTTACCCATAAACTCAGGATGATCGCGAGGACCAATAATTTATTTACGGTTTCCAATGCCATACCGGGATAGAAAGTGCGCAGATTGAGCAACATACCCAGGCTGAGAGAAATATAAATCAGACCCAGCATGGAATAGCCCATATTCCGTAAATACGTTTTCCGTGTATATAAAATTTCTGCCACAGGCAAAATGAAAAGAAACAGGAGACCCCCATATAAACCCGCATTATGTAATCCGGCATTTCCCACATCACCGGCAAAACCTGGTCGTGCGCAATACATCATAATACACCACCCTGCGATCATGACACCATATTTTTGAAAGGAACTTATTTCAGCATATGCCGAATCAATTTTAGCCAGCAGTTTCTGGTATTCGTACCAGCAGCCAAAATGTATGATGGAAAAAAGGATGAAGAAACTCCAGATATTCCAAAGCAATCCAAACAACATGACCGCCACAAAGAACAGCGAAGTCAGTGCCCTTGTTCTGAAATTGACTGCATGAATTGCCATGCAGTGAAGTTACGTAAATGGAAATTATATAATTATGTGAATCAGGCTATGCCCGTTCATCCGGTTCGTCAAATATATTATATTCTTTCGCCGGCGGAAATTCCGCGGCATAGGTAGTGGCAGATTGTTTCCGAAGGTATTTAATGAGGAATATGATTATAATCAGTGAAGCCAGGCCAATGAGTATGTAACCGAGGCTGATGCTTGTAGTATTTGAATCCAGGTCGGCCACGTTATAATAAATCAGAAAAACATTGATCGTATTAAAAATAAAATGGCCCAGCATTGATGTATATATGCTTCCGCTGTACCAGTATAAGGCACCCAGGATGATACCCAGGGCCATTCGTGGAATAAAGCCCATAAATTGCATATGGAATGCGGAGAATAAAAATGCCGTAAATATGATTCCGGGCCATGCGGATCTAAATATCTGGATAAAAAGTTTTTGCAGTACACCTCTGAAAAATAGTTCTTCGCTGATGGCGGGTAAGGCTCCGGCCAGTAAAATGGTCATCAACAGATCGACCGGATTTTTCATCGATAAAATATTCTTCATCTGGCCATTCGCATCAGTCTCGAATTTCAGGATCCATTGCTGCGTAGATTTTGGTAGATAATTTACAATCGACTCGTTTAAGGATGCCAGCATCTCCACAGCAAAATAAGCGGCAATCATGGTGACCAGCCCGATCAGGAGAAAAGAATTTTTCTGTGGTGGCCTGATTCCGAGATATACCAGCGGATGTGGATCAGCCAGGTATGAAAAAACAAGTGGCGGTAAAAAAAAGAGTCCCAAAGTATTAACGATCAGCAATTCTTTTACCAGTCCGGCAAATTCGGGACGCCCGAAATCATTTGGTGTCATGGAGGCCACCTGCATAAAGGTCATATTATTCAAATGGGCAATAATAGAGACTCCAATGAATGAAGCTGCCAGCACAATTCCAAATGTGAGTCCGCCAAATATCATGAGTTGTAACCAGGCGGGTTTATTTCGAAGGTAAGTATGCATTTACGGGCTTCCGGCTACAGCTTTTATTGAGTATCTTTGCGGCAGGAAGACGCGAAATTAAGCAACCAGGCTTCAATTTCAATCCCGCATGGTGCGGGAAGGAATTTTTCCCATTAAACAATGCCCGTTCAGATCGGAAAACATATCAAACTGCCGGATTTCCCCCTGCTCCTGGCACCCATGGAAGACGTGAGTGACCCTCCGTTCCGTTATGTGTGCAAGAAATTCGGGGCAGATCTGATGTACAGTGAGTTTATTTCTTCGGAAGGTTTGATCCGGGATGCCATCAAAAGCAGACAAAAACTTGATTTTTTTGAATATGAGCGGCCCTTCGGCATACAGATTTTCGGAGGTGATGAAGAAGCCATGTCGCTCAGTGCCCGCATCATCGAGGCAACGAATCCGGATCTGGTGGATATCAATTTCGGATGCCCTGTAAAAAAAGTGGTTTGTAAAGGAGCGGGCGCTGCTGTGTTAAAAGATGTGCCTGCCATGGTGAGACTTACGAGAGCCGTTGTGCAATCCACCCGACTGCCCGTAACCGTCAAGACCCGGCTGGGCTGGGACGATGATTCAAAAAATATTGAAGACGTCGCTGAGCGATTACAGGATGAAGGTATTGGTGCGCTTACGATACATGGAAGAACAAGATCTCAATTATATAAGGGTGACGCCGACTGGTCACTGATAGCGCGTGTAAAAAATAATCCCCGCATCCATATTCCTATTTTCGGTAATGGCGATATTGACAGTCCTGAAAAAGCCCTGATATATAAAAACAGGTACGGCGTGGATGGCATTATGATTGGCCGGGCGGCCATCGGTTACCCCTGGATATTTCAGGAGATCAAATATTTCCTTCAAACGGGAAATCATATGGAAGCCCCTTCCCTGGAAGAACGTATCGATGTGATCCGCCAGCATTTATACCGATCCGTAGAATGGAAGGGTAATATGCTCGGCATTCTCGAAATGCGCCGTCATTATGCAAATTATCTCAAGGGCATCCCTCATATAAAAGAAGTGCGTAATCAGCTGGTGCAAAAAAACAGCCTTGATGAAATTGAAGAAGAGTTAGAAGGCTTAAGGCGTAAAGCGCAAAGCGTAAAGCTTTCTTACGCTTAACGCTTCAACGCCTAAAGCTCAACGCCTAAAGCCTAAAACTAGTGAAATTTCGAAATTGATTAATATCGACAATTATCAAATTGCAATCTGCAAATTGCTAAGTTTCTTAGCTTTAGGCCTTAGGCTTTAAGCTTTTTTGTTGAATTCCTCCAAAAGAGATATATAATGAACAGCGCGTTTTTCGGCAATGAAATCAGCAATGAAGAGTTCAGCAGCCATGATGGTAAACGTTATACCGAAGCCAAGCCAATAGGATTTGAGAGGCTGATTATAAAATAACATGACCAGAATCAATCCTGTGACGAAAGCGCCGATTTCTATCCAGCGGTAAACCATGAAATTGGTTTTGACTTTTCGCATACGCGTCAGCTCAATCGTTTTGAGCTGATCAGGATTCATATCATAGGCATATACCTGACTGATGCGCTGATCATCGCTCCTCATAACCACGGTATATCCGGCAACAGCCTGCATGAGGCCAAGAATAAGCAAAGGAAGAGCGGCACCCCGGTAGATCTGCGTTTTCGCAGTAAAATAAAAAATCAGGGCCAGGACGATGACTGCTATGCCAATGACCAGGAAAACCAGGCTTTCATGCTTTTCAGCAATAAAATATTTTTCAATGTCAGCCTTTGTGAGCATAGTGATTCTGCCCTTTAAATATAACCATATCCCGTTAGTTTGACGCTGCTTATTTTTGCAAAAATTCTTTATGTCCCGTTTTTTGATTCCCTGTCTTCTGGTCATGATTTTTTCAGGTTGTTCATCCAATAATGTGCAGGAAGACGATAGCCTTAAAACCTATTTTGATTCTGCCGGAGTGAAAGGATGTTTCGGACTACTAAATAATGGAGATAACAATTTTATCATCTATAATTTGTCGCGCTATCGGGACAGTTCATATACCCCCGCCTCCACTTTTAAAATTGTGAATTCGTTGATTGGCATACAGACCGGCGTGATCAGGGATGAGAACATGGTGATCAAATGGGACGGCGTGAAAAGATGGAATGAGGACTGGAACAAAGACCTTACGATGAAAGAAGCGTTTGCCGTTTCAGCCGTTCCTTATTACCAGGAAGTAGCGAGACGCATCGGACATGATACAATGAAAATGTGGATCGACAGTCTCGGGTTATGGTAATCGCGATATCAGCGGCCCGGTTGATTCTTTCTGGCTGAATAATACACTTAAAAATCAAGCCGGATGAGCAATTGGGTCTGGTAAAAAAACTTTATTTCGACCAGCTGCCTTTTTTTAAACGCACGCAGGATATCGTGCAATCGGTCATGTTGCGCGAACAGAATTCGAATTATAAACTCTATTATAAAACCGGCTGGGGATTTCCCGGCCATGGGGTAGGAATTGGATGGGTAGTGGGCTGGATCGAAGAAAACAGGCATCCTTATTTCTTCGTGCTCAACATAGAGTCGACTGTTCCGAACCGGGTGCACGAAGTGCGGATAAAGTTGCTCAAGGACATCCTGGCCCATTTAGGATTTTTTAACGGAAAGAAATAAATCACGCGGTTACGGTTCGTTATCTTGCGTTTTAAGGCGCAAGGCTAAGGCTAAGGCTAAGGCTAAGGCTAAGGCTAAGGCTAAGGCGAAGGCAGGCAAGGCGAAGGCAGTAAGAATGCGTAACTAATAATTAATAATTAATAACTAATAATTAATTGAAGTTCCAGCACCCAGAATATTTCATAGGTCTCCTGCTGATTCCAATGCTCATCTACCTGTATTCCGGGCTGGTCAGCTGGAAGAAAAAATTATCTTCCCGTATCGGCGATCCGTCGCTGGTCGCACAACTGGTGAAATCGTTTTCCGCTAGAAATTTCCTCCTGAAGTTTGTCCTGATCTGTGTTGCTGTTTTTTTCCTGGTTGTGGGTCTGGCTAATTTGCGGGCACGTGGAAAGGCAGAAGATATTACCCGGCAGGGTGTGGATGTGATGATTGTTCTCGATGTAAGTAAGAGTATGCTTGCGCAGGATGTTAAACCCAGCCGCCTGGACAAGGCCAGACAACTTTTATACAGACTTGTCGACCGCTTGCAAAATGACCGCGTGGGTTTAATCCTGTTTGCCGGCAGGGCCTATATGCAAATGCCACTTACCACGGACCATAGTGCGGCGAAACTTTATATTTCAGAAGCCGGCCCTGACGCTGTTCCCACACAGGGAACTGTTTTTTCTGAAGCACTCAGTATGGCAAATAGCTCCTTTAACCGGAATGAACATAAATATAAAGCCGTAGTATTGATTTCCGACGGTGAGGACCATGACCCAGACGCATTGAAAGTGGCAAAACAAATGGCAGAAGACGGCGTTATGATAAACACAGTGGGCATCGGATCGGTGGAAGGGTCGGAAATTATCGATCCCGAAACGAAGGAACCGAAAAAAGATGATAAGGGAAATACCGTTATTTCAAAATTGAATGAACAGGAACTGGTCGGTCTTTCGGATGCGACGAATGGTATTTATATTCACCTCGATAACCTGGAAGATGCCACGATCACACTGACCCAGCGGCTGGACAGTATCGAAAAACGGGCATTGGCCGATAACGAGTTTGTAAACTTTACAAATTATTTTCCCTGGTTCATCGGGTTGGCAGGGCTCTTGCTGATCATAGAATTATTTATTCCCGAACGAAAAAGAAAAATTGCTTAAGTCAATACGATCCATATTATTTGTTTTGTCCCTTCTGACGGTATATCATTTACCGGCCCAAACGACGGATGCCCTGATCCGCCGGGGGAATCACTTTTATAATAAACAGGATTATGACCAGTCGCTCGCGAATTATGACAAAGCATTAAAAAAATCGCCGGGAAATCCGGACGCACATTTCAATCAGGGAGATGCTCAATACCGCAAAAACGATTATGAAAAGGCAGCAGCTTCTTACGATGATGTATTGCAGTCCAAAGCTGATGAGAATACCAGGCAGGGTGCTTATTACAATAAAGGCGTGGCAATGATCCGACAAAAAAAACTGAATGAAAGCATTGACGCTTGGAAGAATGCACTGCGCCTGAATCCGAGTGATAGTGAAGCCCGGGAGAATCTGGTAAAAGCATTGCTTGAAAAGAAGAAGCAGGATCAGCAGGAACAACAGAATAAAAAAGATCAGAAGGATAAGAAGAATGATGATAAAAAGCAGGATCAGAACCAACAGGATAAGACGCCTAAACAGCATCAAAGCAAATTGTCCAAGCAACAGGTGGAACAATACCTCAAGTCCCTGGAACAAAGGGAGAAAGACGTTCAGGATAAAATGAATCAGAACAAATCCCATACACTGAGCCAGCCGGAGAAGGACTGGTAAATTACGCTGAACGCGTAACGCCGAACGCCCAACGCTAAAGTAATGGCTTAAAGCGTAAGGCGGAAAGCGTAAGGCTTTTTCGTATTTTTACATGTTCATTCATCAACTCATTTTAATGCAGATTATATACCGATTCTCTGACATCTTATAAACGACTGGATACGGTTCCGGTTAATGGTGGGTGATCTCATCCTGGGTGGTCATGCCCCGATACGCGTGCAGACTATGACTACATTCGACACCATGGATACTGTCAGGACTGTGGAGCAGTCGATCCGGTGTATTGAAGCCGGCGCGGAACTGATCCGTATTACGGCACCCAGCAAAACAGAAGCCGAGAATCTTTTACATATCAAAAACGAAATCCGCAAAAGAGGATATAAAACACCGATCGTAGCGGATATACACTTCACGCCCAATGCTGCTGAAATAGCTGCGCGCATCGTAGAAAAAGTAAGAGTAAATCCCGGAAATTATGCTGACAAAAAGAAATTCGAGTTCATCGAATACAGTGATGCGGATTACCGCGAAGAAATAGAAAGAATTCATGATCGTTTTCTTCCCCTGATCAAAATATGTAAAGAGTATGGCACTGCCATGCGCATCGGCACAAACCATGGATCACTGAGTGACCGGATCATGAGCCGTTATGGCGACAGTCCGATGGGCATGGTAGAAAGTGCGATGGAATTCCTGCGCATAGCAAGAGGTGAAAATTATCACCAGATTGTATTGAGTATGAAATCCAGTAATCCGCTGGTGATGGTGGAAGCCTACCGTCTGCTGGTAAAAACCATGCAGGATGAATTCAACCTGATTTACCCGCTGCATATTGGTGTGACAGAAGCAGGGGACGGTGAGGATGGAAGGATAAAATCTGCCATCGGTATCGGTACTCTCCTGGAAGACGGTATTGGAGATACCATACGGGTATCACTAACCGAAGATCCGGAATTTGAAATCCCTGTTTGCCAGGATATCGTTGCGCGGTATAACTCCAAAAATAAAGGGTCTGATATAGTACCTGCAGTCAACATACCTTATTCTCCATTTGATTATAAAAGAAGAAAAACCCATGCTATACAAAATATCGGCGGTACACACCCACCCGTGGTGGTAGCTGATTTTATGCATGAAGCGACCATTACCCCGGAATCTCTTTTGCGTGTCGGTTACCAATATGATGAGATCACAGATAAATGGAACATTGGTGATGCAGCAGCAGATTATATATATACCGGTGAAAAAATACCGGACTTTGATTTGCCGGGTACCTGCCGGGTTATTATTAATTATGAAAGCTGGAAAAATCTGAAAGAGGAAAAAACGATTGCAGGCGAAGAAAAATATTTTCCATTGCTGCAGAGAATTCATCTGGAAACGAATGTTCTCTGTTCACCGACCATGAATTTTTTATCGCTGAATTCGAATCAGGCTATTAACAGTGAATTGTTTCAATCATTTGAAAAAATTCCCGGATTAGTGATATGCCTTTATTCTGATAACGAAAATCCGGTATTGGATACACGGCGTTTCATGATCGAACTGATGAACCGCCAGTTGGAAATACCGGTGATTCTGGCAGTTGAATGTTCAGAAAGCACGATTGACCGGCAACTCATTCATTTTGCCGTGGAAGCAGGCGCTCTGCTGGTGGATGGTATGGGAGACGGTATCTGGCTGATCAATGATCCAAAAAAAATAATAAATGATCAGGTTACCGGAAGAACTTATCTGGCTGCCCATAATAACCACCAGTTTTTGAATAATACTGCCTTCTCCATTTTGCAGGCTGCCAGAACAAGAATATCAAAAACTGAATATATTTCCTGCCCTTCCTGTGGTCGCACGTTATTTGATCTCCAGGAAACGACTTCGAAGATCCGCTCAGTAACAAGCCATCTGAAAGGGTTGAAAATTGCAATCATGGGATGTATTGTGAATGGTCCGGGAGAGATGGCTGACGCAGACTTCGGTTACGTGGGCAGCGGTCCGGGAAAGATTACATTATATAAAGGAAAGGAAGTGATGAAAAGAAATGTGAACAGTGAGACAGCTGTATCTGAACTCATTAATCTTCTGAAAGAAAGTGAGTCTGGTTAGAACCGGAGGAAAGTATGGAAGTACTGGAAGACTGGAAGTCTGAAAGTGAGAGGAATAAACATTCACAATTGCTTTGCGCGTTACGCGTTAGGCTTTAGGCGTAACAATATGCGCTCCCTCTGAAATAATCGTAGAATAGCAATCCGGAATCCTGCCGTATTTTTTTTCGTACGCCGACTGAATATCAGTAATAAATGTCTCTGCGGAATCTTTCTCTACCAGCGTAATGATACATCCGCCGAAACCACCGCCCATCTGCCTGGCTCCTTTTACCCCCTCCATTCCTTTTATCGTACCAACCAGGAAATCGGATTCCGGACAACTGACTGCATAATCCTTACTCAGTCCATCATGAGAGGCATACATCAGTTGTCCAAAAGCGTTCAGGTCATGCTGTTTTAAAAAATCACAACCCGCCAGCAATCGTTGGTTTTCTCCAACAATAAAATGGCACCTCTTGTAAACGGTATCGTCGAGCTCCTTGCGATGGGTTTCCAATAACTCTGTTCCCACATCCCGTAACGAATGGATATTTGAATCATAGTTCCGGAGGATCGCCACACCAGCATCGCATTGCTGCCGTCGAAGGTTGTATTCCGATGAAGCCAGCGAATGACTGACCATTGAATTCACCAGAATGATACGGATGTCGGGAAAATCAAATGGTATGTATTCATATTCCAGGTTCCTGCAGTCCAGTTTTATCAGATGACCAGCTTTCCCATGAAGGCTCGCGAACTGATCCATGATCCCGCATTGAAGATTTGCGAACTGATGTTCGGTTTTCTGACCCGCAAGTGCCAGTTCCAGTCTGGATAACCCCAGGTGAAAAAACTCGTTCAGTGCCAGTCCGAATGCAGAGCAAAGTGCTGCTGATGAACTCATACCCGCTCCCACGGGTACATTCCCTGTTACCACTACATCCATGCCTGTCGGCAGGCGATGTTCCGGCATGATCATATAAATCATACCCAATAAATATGTTGGCCAGCCTTTGACCGGATGCATATCATCCAGTGAAAAAGAATAATTTTCGCGGTATTCAAGGGCCCTGACAGTCAGCCGGTTTTCAGTATTGGGAGCCATGGCCAGCCAGATATTTTTGTCGATGGCCGCCGGCAGAACGAAACCCTGGTTATAATCGGTATGTTCACCAATCAGGTTCACGCGGCCGGGCGCCGCAGTTAATTGGTATTCTTTTCCGAAATATTGTTGAAATTGCCTGTGGATATCCATTTCCATTCTTCTAAAATTAAACACACTGAATGTCATTCAATATTACACCAGAAAGAGATGAGGATCTGGATCTTTTACAAATCACCGATCTCAGCACCGGAATCCAGGTAAGGATACTGCCTGCACTTGGCGCTCTTTTGCATGAATTCTCGATACCACTGGGCAATCGCAGAATCCAGGTCATAAACAGTTACAAAAATCTGGCTGACCAGAAAGAAAATGCTGCATCTTACAAGAGTGCCAAACTTTCTCCATTCGTTTGCCGAATTTCAGAAGGTAAATATGAATTTGAAAATATCATTTATGAATTTCAAAACAAATTTAATGACGGATCCGCTATACACGGCGTTCTGGCCGACAAACCTTTCATGGTATTGGAAAAATCAAGTCGGGAAGACGAAGCGTTTATTCTTCTCGAACACCATTATCAAAAAGAGGATCCGGCTTATCCGTTTGAATACTTAATAAATGTCAAATATACATTAAAAACGGGCGGGCGTCTGTACCTCGACACCACGGTCAAAAACCTGTCTGCGCAGCGCATACCCATAGCCGATGGTTGGCATCCCTATTTTAGTCTGGAAGGAGAAGTGAACGACTGGTTATTATCTTTTCATTCGAGAGAAAAACTGGCGTTTAGTGAAAAACTGATCCCCCTCGGCCATACGGTTGAGGCACCCGATTTCTATAATCCCAGACGGATTGGCAACGAATTTTTTGACAATTGCTTTTTATTGGAACCGGATTCCGGGGTTCCGGCGGCAACTTTAGAAAATCCTGCGAATCGCCTTCATCTTAGCTTTTATCCCGATCGTAACTATCCATTTCTTCAGATATATACTCCCCCGGATCGCCAGAGTATTGCGATAGAAAACCTGAGTTCAGCCCCAGATGCATTCAATAACAAATTGGGTCTGATCATTTTGGAACCAGGCGATTCACAAAGTTTTAGCGTGTTATATCAACTGGAATTCAGGTAAACATGTACCTTGCCTCTCAATTCATTTTATGAAAAGTTTGAAATTCTTCTTTGCGATTGCCGGCATGTTTTTACTGGCCGGATGTTTTGAAATTAATGAAGGTATTGAAGTGAAAGCAGATGGTTCAGGGGTATATTCTGTCCATACGGATATGAGCCAGCTTCTGCAGGCCATGCAGACTTACCTGGGTAAGGATGAGATGGACAAACAACTACCTCAAAAAGAAATTGACACGACCGTGATGATGAAAACCCTTCTGGATACGGCTAAAAATATTACAGCAGAAAACAAGGCTCTGATAAAAGATGGTTCTGTTCATCTGAAACTAAATATCACAGAGAAAATATTTAACAGTGATATCGTCATTCCATTTAAAAGCCAGTCCGACCTGCAGAAGCTGTACAATTCCATGAATAACCAGACGCTCGGTTTCAACCAGTTGTTCAAAGGAATAGCCGGTAAACCCGATTCAACCATGTCTGGAAATGATCAGGGCATGCCGGATATGAATCAGTTCAACGCCATTTATGATTTTGAAAGTCATGACGGACTTTTATCCCGCAAACTGAACCAGCAAAAATGGAAGGACCTGCAGGCAAGTCCGCAATTTGCGCAAATGAAGGACGCGGGTAGCATGGGCATATCCATTCCATATACATTAACCATCAGCATTCCCAGGCCCGTAAAAAAAGTTGACAACGAACTGGCCAAACTTTTTCCCGACAGAAAAAAAGTTGTGATCCAGTATAACCTGGTCGAGGTTTTCGACCATCCTGAAAAATTCGAATACACCATCGTTTATTAGTCAAAGAGCAATGCTTAGAAAAACTGATTTTCTTGTAGTCGGATCTGGCATCGCCGGCCTAACCTATGCGCTGAAAGTAGCAAAAGCCTGTCCGGATAAAAAGGTGCTGGTGATAACCAAGACCATTGCTGACGAAACCAATACAAAATATGCACAGGGTGGCATTGCGGGCGTTACGGATTTTGAAAATGACAGTTTCGAGAAACATATTGAGGATACATTGATTGCAGGAGACGGACTTTGCAATCTGAAGACCGTGGAAATTGTTGTAAAGGAAGGTCCATTGCGCATTCAGGAAATGATTGACTGGGGTGCCCGTTTTGATAAGGACTCCGACGGTGAATACAAAAGAGGAAGAGAGGGCGGCCATTCAGAATTCAGGATCCTGCATCATAAGGACGTTACGGGCAAGGAAATGGAACGTGCCTTATTACAAACCGTCGCTGAACAGAAAAATATTGAGATTATCAAGCATTGTTTTGTGGTGGATATCATCACACAGCATCACCTCGGTTACCTGGTAACCAAAGGCACACCGGATATTGAATGCTTTGGTATTTATGCACTGGACATGCAGGAGAACATGATCGTGAAAATTTTATCCCGCATCACAGTTTTTGCTACTGGCGGTAACGGACAGGTTTATCGCACGACCACCAATCCCGTGATTGCGACGGGCGATGGCATTGGTATGGTTTATCGTGCGAAAGGCCGGATTGAAAATATGGAATTCATCCAGTTTCATCCGACGGCCTTATATCAGCAGGGCGTGAGTCCTGCTTTTTTAATTACGGAAGCAGTTCGTGGCGATGGAGGTATTCTCCGGAATAAAAAGGGAGAGGCTTTCATGGAAAAATATGACGAGCGTAAAGACCTGGCGCCACGTGATATTGTTGCCAGGGCGATAGATAGTGAAATGAAAAAAGGGGGTACGGAACATGTGTATCTGGATTGCCGGCACATGGATATGAAAAAATTCGTGGAACATTTTCCGAATATTTATGACACCTGTAAATCAGCCGGAATTGATGTGGCCACTCAGATGATACCGGTAGCTCCCGCTGCTCACTATAGTTGTGGGGGGATAAAAACGGATGAATGGGGCCATACATCCATTCGAAATTTGTATGCAGCCGGTGAATGTGCATCTACGGGATTACACGGCGCCAACCGGCTGGCGAGTAATTCCCTGCTGGAAGCTATGGTATTTGCGCATCGTTGTTATCTGGACAGCGTAGAAAGAATTAAGACACTTACTTTTCGTGAAGATATTCCGGACTGGAATGCGGAAGGAACTACGGCACCCAATGAAATGATTTTAATTACCCAGAGTATAAAGGAACTACAACTGCTGATGAGCGATTATGTGGGCATCGTACGCACCAATATCCGTCTGACCCGGGCGTTGAAAAGACTGGATCTTTTGCACGAAGAAATTGAAGCTTTGTATGAAACCACTTTATTATCCCCCCAGCTTTGTGAAGCCAGGAACCTGATCACCACCGGCTTCCTGATTGTAAAAAGTGCGCAATTCCGAAAAGAAAGCCGCGGACTCCATTTCAATACAGACTATCCTTATAAGAGTAAGCTGGTCCAAAATACGGTGCTCTGATGAAAGCCATGATCCTTGCCGCCGGACTGGGCACACGTTTCAAGCCGTGGACGGATCAGCATCCCAAAGCGCTGGCTCTTGTAAATGGAAAGAGCCTCTTGGAAAGAAATATACTCTATCTGCAGTCGTTCGGGATTAAAGAAGTGATCGTGAATGTGCATCATTTTCCGGAACAGATACTGGAAGCCATTCACAAACACAAAGGATGGGGAAGTGATATCAGCATCAGCGATGAAACGGGGCAGGTGCTGGAAACAGGTGGCGGTCTGAAGAAAGCATCCGGTTATTTTGACTACGGATCTTTTGTTCTGATGAATGTTGATATACTGACTGACCTGGATCTGGAAGCCATGGCTTTTTATCATGAAGAAAAAAAACCACTGGTCACGCTGGCTGTTACAAACAGGAAATCTTCGCGCCATTTTATTTTTGATTCCAATGAAAGACTTTCCGGATGGCGTAATACAAAAACCGGCGAAGAGAAAATCTCCGTAGCGGCACCGGCATTAATAGAAAAAGCATTCAGTGGTATTCACCTGATTTCTCCCGAAATATTTCCCCTCATCCATCAGGAAGGTAAATTCTCTATTGTGGATGTTTATCTCGAACTCGCTGCTTCGCATTTGATCCTTGGGTTCGATCATTCCGGTTCCAAACTGGTTGATGTGGGAAGAACGGATTCAGTTGCAACAGCCGA
Source organism: uncultured Bacteroidota bacterium (assembly GCA_963732055.1). GTDB lineage: Bacteria > Bacteroidota > Bacteroidia > Chitinophagales > Chitinophagaceae > Puia. The sequence continues at coordinate 73,367 of CAVSYG010000003.1, forward strand.
AAAACTTTTTCCTTAATTCTTCCAGTCCTTCGATTCCTGTTCGATGTGATGCACGTCGACTGTAACCCCGAATTTATTTTTCAGATGACGGGCGAGGGAATCGGCTGCATACACACTGCGATGCTGACCACCGGTGCATCCGAAATTGACCATCAGATTTTCGAAGCCCCGGTTGATATAGTCCTCCACGGAAATATCGACGAGATCAAATACGCTATTCAGATATTCGGGCATTTTTGTTTGTTGTTCCAGGTAATCCTTCACTTCCTTATCCCTGCCCGTTTTTGATTTAAATATTTCCAGTCGTCCGGGATTTAAAATGGCGCGACAATCAAAAACAAATCCCCCCCCATTTCCGGCTGTATCCGGTGGAATAGCTTTTTTATAGGAGAAGCTGTTGATATGAACCACCAGTGGCGTTTCGGCATTCGCACGGGGCGGGATGAATCGTTCAATGATATGGTCCTCCACAATCAGGTTCAGAATTCTTTCAAACTCAGGGACATTCTTCGCCATGGGATATTGATGCAAAAAAGACCGGAGATTTTTCAGTCCCAATGGGATACTAACCAGGAAATGTGCTTTCCGTTCGAATAGTCCACGGAATCCGTAAGCACCCAATACCTGCATGAGGCGTATCAGTACATATCCATGATATTGCTGGATGAATTTCTTTTTATTGAATGTGGTTCCCAGTTCTTCTTCTACACAATCCATATAATACTCCAGTAATCCATGTTTCCAGGCTTCATTCAATTCGGCTTTTGCCTGCCAGAGCATGGACGCTACATCATATTGCATCGCTCCCTTCATGCCTCCCTGGTAATCGATGAAATGCACTTCTTCGTTTTCGATTAATATATTTCTGCTCTGAAAATCGCGGAACATAAAGAATTTATATTCTGTGTTGCCCAGCTCAGCAGAAAATATCTCGAAGTCCGCAATCAGTTTTTCTTTATCATAAGGCAACTGAAGGGTATCGAGAAAATAATATTTAAAATATAGCAGGTCGCTCAGGATAGCCTGTTTGCCAAACTCACTGGAAGTGAGGCACCAGTTTTCATAATCCATTCCCTTGTCACCCTGAATCTGCAGGTGTGCCAATGACTTCAGGCTTTTCCTAAATAGATTGTATACTTCATCGGAAGGGCCGGATTCTTCCAGCCGGTCCAGGAGGGAAATATCTCCGAAGTCTTCCTGGATATACAGAGTCCCTTCTGTATTCACAATATAAATCTCAGGAACAGGACAATCTTTGGTTTTAAAATGCCGGCTGAAGTTTATAAAACTCAGGTTTTCTTTTATATTGATTCCATACGTAGCGATAAAAGATCCCTTGGCAGTGCGGATTCTATAGTAGATGCGGATGCTGCCGGACTGTGGAATTTTGTCGATGGACAGAATGGGCTCTTTGCTATAAGCGGCAAAGAGATCGCTGATGTCTTTATTAATATGATCCATAAGAAAAGATGAAACTACAAAAAGCTAGGCAACCACGGTGATATGAGGTGTTGGTTCAGTCTGACGTTTTAAAATACTTTCCTGGTGGGCCGCTATCAATTCAGCCAGACAGGCCGTCCAGCCTGTCTGGTGGCAGGCGCCGAGTCCCATACCGTTGTCTCCGTGAAAATATTCGTAGAAAAGATTCAAATGTTCATTCCCCGGTTGCTGATAAAACCAATTGTATTTACCATATTGAGGTACGCTGCCCGAAACATCCGGCAAAAACAAACTGATCACACGCTGGGTTAGAAAATCAGCCACTTCTTCCAGATTCATATAAACACCGGAGCCCACAGGGCATTCCACTTTTAAAGCATTACCGTAAAAGTTACCGTATTTACGAATGGACTGTATAATCAGATAATTGATCGGCATCCATACCGGTCCACGCCAATTCGAATTTCCACCAAAGAGATTCGATGTAGAATCACCCGGGTCGTATTGTATATTATAATCAACATGATCAATACGTACTGAATAGGGATTTTTTTCGTGAAACTTTGAAAGCGCACGGATTCCACCCGGAGAAAGAAATTCATCTTCATTCAGTAATCGTTCGAGCAGACTCACCAGACGGTCGCGGGGAATAAGAGACAGCAATATCGTATCGCCATCGGTTTTTTCCTCGTTGGGCCAGAACTTATTATTTTTCAACCGGTAGTTCTCGAACCAGCTGATACGTTTTTGAAAGTCGACGAGTTTATCCAGTTTTTTCTTTTCAATGATGGAAACGGCAAACAGGGTTGTGATACCCACAATGGAATGGATTCGTAGCTGAAGGGGTGCGGAACCTGCAACGGCCAGTGTATCATAAAAAAAACGGTCATCTTCATTCCACATGCCCTGTTCATTCAACGCCTCAGCAATCAAAACGAACTGTTCAAAAAATTTCGTCGCGGTATCCTCAAAAGTGATATCCTTCATGGCTATTTCCAGGGCCATGTCCATCATGTTGAGCGCATACATACCCATCCAGCTGGTTCCGTCCGCCTGCTCAAGCTGCATTTGTCCGGGCAGTTCGATACTCCGGTTAAACACACCGATATTATCCAGACCGAGAAATCCGCCTTCGAACATATTATTTCCGTTCGGATCTTTCCGGTTTACCCACCAGGTAAAATTGATCAGCAGTTTTTGAAAAATTCTTTTCAGAAAATCCACATCATAACTACCCGTTTTTTCTCCTTCAATCTTATAGACTTCGAGTGCGGCCCAGGCCTGCACCGGTGGATTTACATCACTGAAATTCCATTCATAGGCGGGTAACTGTCCATCGGGTTTCATATACCATTCGCGCATGATCAGCAGCAACTGGTTTTTAGAGAATACCGGATCCACCATCGACATGGGTATGCATTGGAAAGCCATGTCCCAGGCTGCATACCAGGGATATTCCCATTTGTCGGGCATAGCGATGATATCCTGGTTTTTCAGGTGTTTCCAGTCGTGGTTGCGGCCGAATTTTTTCCCGTCATTGATCGGACTGATACCGTCGCTGCTGCTCAGCCATTTTTCGACATCAAAATGATAGTATTGTTTGCTCCAAAGTATGCCCGACAAAGCCTGCCTTTGTAATAATTTTAATTCCGGTGGCGTTGAAGGGTGCAGGATCGCATCATAAAATAGATTGGCTTCCTGTTTTCTTACTTCAAAGACTTTTTTAAATCCCAATGTAAATGGATTAGCAACCACTTTGTTGGAAAGTCTCAGATAGATACTTTCTGTTTTCCCACCTTCGATCCGGATTTTGTAAACAGGCGAGAATTTAGTTCCGTTTTTCTTTTTTTTCAGCACATCCAGATTTTCCCCTTTGATCAGTGCTGAATGAAAGGCATCTTTTACAAACGGTGACTCATTGGGCACACCCATCACTTTTTCTTTATTCGTCACATTTTCTGTGAACCATTTATGTTTTGGAGTCTGAAAATATAAATAATAATCACCGAGCCGTGGATGCGTTGCCAGAACGGAATTTTTATTGCGCAGGCTGATATCCGGTTTTGTCTCAGCATATTCATTCCCTTTATTATAAAACCATAATGTTGGAAGAATGGTGATATCAGCCGCTTTGTGAAACCGGTTTGTTACATCTATTTTGATAAATATATCAGTGGAATTCTGTTTTGCATAGGTTACGAGTACGTCAAAATATTCATCGTCATCGAACACACCGGTATCGAGGATCTCAAATTCCGGTTCGTGTTTGGAACGGATGCGGTTTTCCTGAATGAGTTGCTGATAGGGGAATGCCTGCTGCGGATATTTGTAGAGGTACTCCATGTAATAGTGGGAAGGAATATTATCCAGATGATAATACAATTCTTTCACATCCTCTCCGTGATTTCCCTGACCATTACCCAGACCAAATAATCTCTCCTTCAGGGTTGCATCTTTCCCGTTCCAAAGCGCAATACCAAAACAAAGATTCTGAAAGAAATCAGAAATGCCTGCCAGTCCGTCTTCCCCCCATTGATACTGACGGCAATGCGCGTGATCATAGGGGAAATAGTTCCATGCGTCACCGTAGGGGCCGTAGTCTTCTCTGACGGATCCCCATTGACGTTCGCTTAGATAAGGTCCCCACTGCTCAAGTGGGATTTTTTTATAAGAGTTTACGATTAGCCGCTTCTGCTCAATAGTCATAAAGTAGGGTTAAAATTACGGATTCCTAATTTAATGAAACGATGAGAAGAATCCAGTGTGGTATCGTTTTTGAACTACACTGACTGACAGAATATTTTATATTTCTAAACTATTAGATATGGGAAAGTTAAGTGGTAAGAAAGTAGCCATTCTCACCGAGAATGGTTTTGAAGAAGTTGAACTGACCAGTCCATTAAAAGCTTTAAAAGAAGCCGGGGCAACAGTGGAAATTATTTCGCCGCAAAAAAAGAAAGTAAAAGCGTGGAATCACGATCACTGGTCGATTGAATTACCCGTGGATGTTCAATTGAATAACGCCAGCGTGGACGATTATGACGCCTTAATTATTCCGGGTGGTGTATTAAATCCGGATAAAATGCGGACTAATCCGGATTGTGTGGATTTTGCGCAACAATTCCTGGAAGAACAAAAACCGGTTGCAGCGATATGTCATGGCCCGCAATTGTTGATTGAAACAGGTATGTTGCGCGGGAAAAATATGACTTCATTTCCTTCCATCCGTACTGATCTTGAAAATGCCGGTGTGCATTGGTCAGACGTGGAAGTAATTACTGACGAGGGTCTGACTACCAGTCGCAGTCCGAAAGACCTGGATGCTTTTAATAAACGCATCATAGACGAAATTGCGTTGAGCAATTATGCAAGCGCTCCGGTTTTATAATTCCGTACCATCCATATATATCTTAGCACGTATCGTAAAAAAAACCACCCTGCGGTGGTTTTTTTTATTGGTATTTGAGTGAAAGGTTGTAGAGAATTTTTTCCGAGGCACTGTCAAAAGGCTTATATATTGAATCCTGCAGCCAGTGTCTGCGAAAGGATGTTACTGCTGCTATACTATCCCTGATATTAAAACCTATTATGCGCAAGGCCTGATAATTATTGAATCCGGCTGGTACCACCACACAGGTGGTATCTCCATACCAATCACCGAAACCATGATCTGCGAGCAGTTTCCAGGGAAAGCGCCAGTTTGGATCTACTTTTCTTCCGGGTGCGATATCGCCATGGCCTATAAAATTCTCCTGTGGAATTTTATATTTTGCTTTCAGTGTATCTAATAAAGTCAGCAGACTGGCGATCTGTGGATCTGTGAAATATTCGAAACCATTATTATCCAATTCAATCCCGATACTGGAAGAATTGATATCAGAATTATTTCCCCATTTACTGAGTCCGGCCTGCCAGGCGCGCAGGTAGTCGTTGAGCATATGATGAACCGTTCCATCCTTGCAGATTACATAATGTGCGCTCACCTGTGACTGTGTGATGGTAAAAGTATGCAGTGTTTCAGGGCAACCGTTTTGGGCTGTGTGATGGATGATGACAAAATTTGGTTTCCGCAAATCAAAATTCACTGTGCCCACCCATTCCGCATTTTGACTGGCAAAATAATCAGCCGGCTCCTGACGGATTATATTTGAGAGATCCTTTGTCTGCCTTTTGTACGCCTTATTTGACGCTTTGTATGGATCGTGGTTGCAGCTTATCAGGATGAGCAATATAAATGCCAGTACAGTTTTTTGCATGGGGCAAAAATAAGCTTAATGCGTAAAGCGCAAAGCATAAAGCAAGTCCAACGCGTAACGCCAAACGCTTAACGCCAAACGCCTAAAGCAAATCATAAACCGTCAACCATCAACTGTCAGCCATCAACTGTCAGCCAAAATGCTGGCACAGGTTTTAATTATATTCTCTAAATTTCTTTATGCCTGAAGGTCCTTCGATTCTGCTTGTCCGGGAAGCACTGCAGTCCTTAATCGGAAAAAAAGTTATAGCAGCAAAGGGAAATAGTAAAATTGAAAAATCAAGACTGATAAACAAAAAAATCGTGGACATCAGGAGTTGGGGAAAACATTTACTGATATGTTTTGAAGGATTTACAATGCGTATCCACTTCCTGATGTTTGGCACTTATCTGGTGAATGAAAGAAAATCAACTCCCCTGCGACTATCGCTATGTTTTAAAAAAGATGAAGTAAATTTCTATACCTGTTCTATTCAATTCATCGAAGAATCTCTGGAGAAAGTATATGATTTTAGCGCCGATGTATTAAATGATTTGTGGAGTTCCAGAAAAGCAAGTTCCAAACTCAGAGCGATACCTGAAATGAATGTCAGTGACGCCTTATTAGATCAGCACATATTTGCTGGTGTAGGTAATATTATAAAAAACGAAGTATTGTTCAGGATTCGTGTTCATCCAAAATCGATTGTAGGAAATCTGCCTCCAAAATTAAAAACTGCGATGATCAGGGAAGCACGAAATTATAGTCTGGATTTTCTGAAGTGGAAAAGAAAATTCGAGTTGAAAAAACATTGGCTTATTTACACAAAAAAAATATGTCCGCGCGATCATGCTCCGGTTTACAAAGAACATATCGGCAGGACAAAGAGGAGAACTTTTTATTGCGAGAAGTGTCAGATCCTGTATAGTTGACGGTTGACAGCGTTGACGGTTGACAGCGTTGGGCGTTAGGCGTTAAGCGTTAGGCATTAGGCATTAGGCGTTAACCGTTTTACCATGAGAATAGATGATAATTCCACTACCAGCGGGATTTGACCTTTATTAATTTTCACTTTGGCTTCTTCCAGGTTGAACCATTCTGCCTTATCAATTTCAGGAAAGGATTTTAAATTTCCCGACTTTGGTGGCCATTCCAGTTCAAAAGAATTACTCGTTCTGAATTCTACTTCCGTATTTAACTGGAATGCCCATGCGTAAATAATTTTATTGCTTTGTTTTACCGGACTCAGTTCGATGAATTCCCCATCTGTTTTAATTCCTGTTTCTTCCTCCAATTCTCTTTTTGCAGCATCCAACACAGATTCTCCTTCTTCCATGCCACCTTTTGGAATGGACCAGGCTCCGAGATCTTTCTTGATCCAGAAAGGTCCCCCTGGATGAACCAGTAAGACCTCCGGAGTGCCGTGTACAAAGCGGAATAAAAGAATGCCTGCACTTTTCCTATTCATATATGCTATATATCCAGTGCTATGCCAATATCTGGTAGACGGTTGGCGATTGGCGGCTAACCGAAAAAGCGTTAGGCGTTGAGCATTAGGCGTTAAGCTCGGGGAATTCATCTTAGAGACCCCAAGGCACGCTCTTTGCAGAGATGCTTGCATCATGGAAAAACGATTATTTGGAGTTATACTGACTGTACTGGGTATTGCAGGCCTCGTCATCGCTGCATATAATTTTGTGCAGGGGAATACCGGAACGAACCACAGTGTCAAATCTGTGGCGGTTTATGGCATCCTGGGGCTACTTTTCTTTTTTGCAGGTATAGGTCTGATCAGGAGTACCCGGGATTTATCAAACCGCAGCTAATAAACGTAGTATGGAAAAATTTATAAAACTTAATAGTTCCTGGGAAGAAGTAAAAGAAAAGATAAAGGAGATCAACCCGGAGATAACGGATTCAGATCTCGTCATCGATCATGCAAATGAAGAAGAAGTTTTTGAAAGACTTTCCAAAAAACTCCATAAAAGTACAGAAGAAGTAAAGGCCTGGGTTGAGAGTGTTTCTGCCACAAAAACAATCGCAGGCTCAATTGTCAATTGTTAATTGTTAATTAGATGCTTCGAAACTTCATTGAAGGAATTGACAATTGACAACTAACAATTAACCATTACATATTGCGTCTATATTGTCCTCCCACTTCATATAGTGCATGCGTGATCTCCCCTAAGCTGCAATATTTTACTGTTTCCATCAGGCAGGAAAAAATATTTTCGTTCTGAACAGCGGATTGTTTTAGTGTTTGCAATGCCGCAGCAGATTGTCCTCTGTTAATCATTTTAAAATGATTCAGATTCTCTATCTGCCATTTTTTTTCTTCGTCGGAGCTCCTGATAATTTCATTGGGTATGATGGTTTTTGAACCGCCACTCTTTAAAAAGGTATTCACACCAACAATGGGCAATTCTCCGCTATGTTTGCGGCTTTCATATATCATACTTTCCTCCTGAATTTTGTTACGCTGGTACATTCTTTCCATGGCCCCCAGCACGCCTCCTCTTTCTGTAAGCCGGTCAAATTCTTTCATCACAGCTTCTTCCACCAGGTCAGTCAATTCTTCAATGAGAAATGATCCCTGAATAAAATTCTCAGTCTTGGCTGTTCCCAGTTCCCGGTTGATGATCAGTTGTATCGCCATGGCGCGCCGCACACTTTCTTCGGTCGGTGTCGTGATGGCTTCATCATAGGCATTGGTGTGCAAAGAATTACAGTTGTCATAAATCGCATACAGCGCCTGCAGAGTTGTTCTGATATCATTAAAATCTATCTCCTGCGCATGCAGGCTGCGGCCGCTGGTCTGAATATGATATTTTAAAGTCTGACTGCGTTTGTTTGCCTTGTATTTATATTTCATGGCCTTGGCCCAGATCCTTCTGGCCACCCTGCCGATCACACTATATTCCGGATCCATGCCATTGCTGAAAAAGAAAGAAAGGTTGGGTGCAAATTCATCGATCTTCATTCCCCGGCTTATGTAATATTCAACATAAGTAAACCCATTGGCAAGCGTAAACGCCAGCTGGGTAATGGGATTGGCACCGGCTTCGGCAATATGATAACCTGAAATCGAAACGCTGTAAAAATTCCGAACCTGATGTTCCTGAAAGTATTCCTGCACATCACCCATCAGTTTTAATGCAAACTCAGTTGAAAAAATGCAGGTGTTCTGTGCCTGATCTTCTTTCAGAATATCTGCCTGCACGGTTCCGCGTACCTGATTTAATGCCTTTGCTTTTAAGGTTAGATACACTTCTGCAGGTAATACTTCTTCCCCGCTGATACCAAGTAATTTCAAGCCCAGCCCATTGTGCTTTTGCGGTAATCCGGCAGATTCGGCATCCTGGTAGCGGGGCGTTTTCATATCCCCGAATTTCCTCAGGAGCCTTTCATTCACTTCATTCCATAATCCTTTTTCAGTAATATATTTTTCGCATTCCTGATCAATAGCGGCGTGGAGAAAAAAAGCAAGGATCATGGGGGCCGGACCATTGATGGTCATGCTCACCGAAGTTTTCGGATCACATAAATCAAATCCGCTATATAATTTCTTTGCATCATCCACAGTACAAACATTCACGCCGCTGTTTCCAACTTTGCCGTATATGTCAGGACGCGGATCCGGATCCTCACCATATAAAGTCACAGAATCAAAAGCGGTGCTGAGACGAATGAAGTTCTGCGATGCCGAGAGATAATGAAATCTTTTATTCGTTTTTTCCGGTGACCCTTCCCCGGCGAACATGCGTGTCGGATCTTCCGTTTCTCTTTTTAAAGGAAAGGAACCGGCGGTAAACGGAAAAGAGCCCGGCACGTTTTCCTGCGCCTGCCATCGCAGGATATCTCCCCAATCACTATATTTTGGAAGAAGCACTTTTGGTATGCGCGTTCCCGATAAACTCGTAGTATATAATGTCTGCCTGATTTCCTGGTTGCGAACATGGTAAATGTATTCGTCAGACTGGTAGGATTTTATTTTGTCGGGCCATCCTTTTAGTAATTTTCGACTGACCGGCGTAAGTAAATTTTCATAATAATCTATCCGGGTTTGCAATTCAGACCGGACAGATTCAGTTTTTATTTCTTCCAAGGCGCCGGTTAATTTGTACAACGTTGATGCGATGGAACTTTGTTCCTTTACCAGCTGATTATATTCCTCGATGCTTTCATGAATTTCGCTCAGATATCTCACGCGTGCTGCGGGGATAATAGATTTCTCCCATTGCCCCTTCGTTTCAGGAAGGCGAATGGAAGACAGGAATCCGGTAGATGCACGATCATCAATTATTTTCATCAGGCGCATAAATAAATCCTGTGTGCCCGCGTCGTTGAATAATGAAGCTGTTGTTCCGATAACCGGAAGCTCTGCATCTTTTGCATTCCAGAGACCGTGATTTCGTTTATATTGTTTTCTGACTTCGATTAATGCATCCGAAGCACCTGGTTTGTCTGACTTATTGATGACGATGATATCAGCATAATCCAGCATATTTATTTTCTCCAGCTGGCTGGCTGCTCCGTATTCCGGAGTCATCACATAAAGTGCAACATCACAAAAATTCAGGATGGAAGAATCACTTTGGCCGGTGCCTGCAGACTCCAGCAGGATGAGGTCGAAGCCGGCGTTCCGGCAGATATCCAGGGCATCCTGAACATAAGCACTCAGTGCCACATCGGTTTCGCGCGTTGCCAGGGAACGCATATAAGCGCGGGGAGAATGGATGCTGTTCATTCGGATGCGATCGCCCAATAATGCACCGCCCGTTTTTTTCTTTGAAGGATCCACGGAAATAACAGCAATTGTTTTTTCGGGAAATCCATTTAAGAAACGCCGCACGATTTCGTCGGTTACACTGCTTTTACCAGCGCCTCCTGTGCCGGTGATGCCGACAATGGTTGGTTGACGGTTGACGGTTGACGGTTGACGGTTATCGATGACAGATGACCGATGACGATGACCGGATTGGCTTCGGCGTTGAGCGTTGGGCGTTGAGCGTTGGGCGTTGTTCATTTTCAGCATGTGTGATAGCACGCGCAATGCGACGGATTTCTTTGTATTCACCCAAAGGAAGTTTTCCGTTCCAGTTTTTTTCAGAAGACCAGAATATTCCGTTCTCAGATTGAAATGTTTTTTCCGTTTCTTTTATCAGGTCCTCAATCATTCCTTCGAGACCCATGGCGCGACCGTCATCGGGAGAATAAATGCGGCTGATTCCTTCTTCCTGCAGTGATTTTATTTCCGAAGGAAGAATGGTGCCTCCGCCTCCGCCAAAAATGCGGATATGACCGCAACCGCTTTCATCGAGGAGATCGCGGAGGTATTTGAAAAACTCCATATGTCCGCCCTGGTAAGATGTGAGAGCAATCGCCTGCACATCTTCTTCGATGGCTGCTTCAGCAATTTCGTGTACACTTCTGTTGTGGCCGAGGTGAATCACTTCGACTCCTTTGGATTGCAGGATGCGGCGCATGATATTGATGGCAGCGTCATGCCCGTCGAAAAGAGAAGTAGCTGTAACGATGCGTAACCGTTGTTTGGAATGATTCATAAAACCGTCTGAATCAACAAATTTAGCCTAAAAAACTAATGGGTGTTAGTTTTGGTTGGGGCATCTATATACCAGTTGGGACTAGTCGGAATTTATCTCCTTTTTTTTATTTCTTTCTTTTATCGATTTGAATATAAGGTAAAAACCGGTTAAAAATGACACTCCTAAAACAGCAACAATGAAATATACTTCTTTCATTGAGCTGAATGACGAACCGGACTTGCGTGGGATAAAAAAATTAGCACCAATTATAGCGAATGCAATCAGAAGTATACCGATCGTTAATTTTAAATATGAGTTCATTTTTTTCTTTGAAATTGCGGGTTTATTTGGCTTATAGGGCGTGGAAGACACTTCAGTTCTCATCAAAACTGGCATTTGTAGCTAGCTTGGTATCTTATTTGCCAGACGTTTCTGCTTTGCTTTTGCCATATTTACGAAATTACAGCATTATAGCACCTTTGAAAAGGCTATCTCCATAATTTGCTTCCTTTCCTCAGGAGCTTTTTATTTACCGGATTCGTCTTTTAGGGACATTAAATATTGAATATCAATACTGAAACCGTTTTTCGATGACATAGGTACCGGCATATATATCATGAAGCGACCGGTTCTGTCCATTTGAAAAAAAAGTGATTGTATCGACAACAAGCAAACCAATCACTATGATGTTGAGAATATACAAGGCAGGATTGGTACTTATGATATAATCGTTGTAATCCTTGTAGTGCTGTATCGAGTTTAGCTGGTTGGAAAAATAAACCTTCAGTGTCAGGATTTGCTGAATGATATTTGGGACGATGTAAAAGCTCACCCTTCTCAGTTCTTCCTTCAATGTAACTTTTTGAAATTGATGACCCACGACTTTGATGCCCACAGCCATTTTACCGAGGGTCGCGCCATATTGATATTCCATGAAGGGTTTATATACAATGGTTAGCAGGGAGGTCAGAATAAAAACCCAGGGAATTTTCCATTGAACTACATTAAAATAAGTTACGGGAAGAATGATGATTATAGTAATCAATCCGTCCGTCATATAGGCGGCAAAGCGGGTCCAGAATTTTGCAAAAACAATTTCCGCCTCGGGAAACAACGGCTCATCATCCGGAAATGGTTCATTCATATTAGTTACTGTTAACGTTGAAATTAGTACTAAAAAATGCTTTTGCAAGATAGTTGGCGGCCTTGCCTGTCGAAGCTGTAGCGTAGGCGGGTTGGCGGCTTTGCCTGCCGAAGCTTTAGCGTAGGCGGGTTGGCGGTTAATGTTTGACGGTTGACGGCGTTGGGCGTTGAGCGTTACGCGTTAGGCTTAAAATCATAGCTTTGAAACAGAATCTCAGTTATGAAAATAGACGCGGAAGTTTATTTCTGGAAATATGAAAAGCAATTCCTTCACCCGCTGATCCGGGAAAATAAAATGCTCCAGCAACAATATCTGCCGGAACAGATTACGCAAAATCTTCAACGCAATGGTATAGACGGATGTATCGCTGCAACGGCAGAAGATGCGGAAGTGCAGACTCGCTTTCTGGCTGAACTGGCTTTAACGCATCCGGAAATACGCGGAGTCGTCGGATGGATCAATTTATATGATGCAAAGGCAAGCGATAAGATTCAGGAATTTCAACAGTATACATCCATCAAAGGTTATCGGATTGAAGCGAAACGTTTAGCGTCCATCTTACCATCGACGATGGAATTGGTCCTGACAAATCAATATAGCCTGGACTTATCTACTGGTGGTGAATCAGATCTTTCCCTTCTGAAAAGCTGGGTGACCAGTCACGCTGAACAATCATTTATTTTGCATGATGCCGGCCATGCAGATACCAAACTTCTTCCATCCAAATCCTGGGAGACGAATATCCGCGAGCTGGCAAAAAATCAAAATATCGCCTGTAAACTGTCTGGCTTATTTACCCAGGGCCATCGGAAAACCTGGAAACCCACCGATTTTTATCCTTTCCTGGAAATCCTTTTTGATGCATTTGGAACGGATCGTTTGCTCTTTGCCAGCGAATGGCCCTTTCTCCTGCTCTCCGGTATCTATGTACAATGGAAGAGTCTGATTGAAAAATACATGGAAAGATATCTTCCGGAGGACCGGGAAAAAATATTTGGAGAAAATGCCCGGAGACTCTACCGTATCTGAAAAATTATTCTATTAACTTGAACCGATGAAGACAAGATTGCTTTCCTTCCGCATGTTTTTGCTGGCCAGTTTCTTCTTTCAGGTGTCATCGGCACAGGAGTCTTCCGGCATCAGTCCCTGGGTGATCAGTGCGGTTCCGGATCCTGCCAACTATTATGGTGTAACAGTTGCCAACGGAATGATCGGCATCGTTTCTTCCCCTCAGCCTTTCCAGGTAAAAGATGTGGTGCTTGCAGGTGCTTATGATTTGTATGGCCGCGGACGCGTAAGCAATTTTCTCAAAAGCTTCAATCTGCTCAACATGCATTTCAGTGTGGACGGGGCGGGGACAAATGCCAAAAATATTTCTTCGCTGAAACAAACGCTGGACATGCAGCGCGCAAGTTTCACTACCTCATTCAACATCCAGGATAAAGCATCTGTTACTTATACTTACTATGCCCTCCGCCAACTGCCGTATACAGTTTTGATGGACATCACAGTGGTTGCAAAAAAAGATATTGAGATCGAACCGGCCAGCGTGATGGAAGCGCCGGACGCCCTGCGCGATGTACAGAATTATTACAATGAAATCGACCGGCCACATGTGGTGATTTCCTTACTGACCTCAACTGCCAGATCTCCGACGGGCAAATTGCTGATGTGCGCATCGAATACTTTTATTTTCAGTGAACCCCATGGCCAGGAACCGCGACTGATACATGAGATGTGGGACAACAATATGCACCTGCTGAAATTCAAACGCAAACTCAAAGCAGGTGAAACCTACCGTTTTTCGATCGCCGGTTCTTCGATTACTTCCGCACACGATGAAGATCCATTGAATGAAGCCGAACGTCTGACCATCTTTGCCAAATTGCAGGGCACGGAGCGCCTCATTGCATTCCATGAGAAAGCATGGAGCGAAATCTGGAAAACAGATATACAGGTTACAGGCGATGAACAAACGCAACAGGATATTCATAGCATGCTGTATCATCTCTATTCGTTTACGAGAGAAGGAACTTCTTATAGTCTCTCACCGATGGGGCTGAGCGGACTGGGATATAACGGGCATGTTTTCTGGGATGCCGATTTATGGATGTTTCCGGCACTGCTGGTTCTGCACCCTGAAATGGCGAAGTCCATGATCGAATACCGTTATGAACGTCTGGATGCCGCAAGGAAAAATGCTTTTTCGCATGGATATAAAGGTGCCATGTTCCCATGGGAATCTGCTGCCAGTGGTGTGGAAGAAACGCCGGTATGGGCGTTGAGCGGCCCTTTCGAACATCATATTACGGCCTGCGTGGGACTGGCTGCCTGGAATTACTATTGCGTTACCCAGGATAAAGCCTGGCTCCGCGAAAAGGGCTGGCCCATCCTGTCGGCAACTGCCGACTTCTGGGCGTCACGGGTGGAAAGAAACGGTCCGGGCCATTATGATATCCGGAATGTGGTTGCGGCAGATGAATGGGCAGAGAATATCGATAATAATGCTTTTACCAATGGAGCGGCAAAGGTTTTATTACAGCATGCCACGGAAGCAGCCGGTATATTGGGAGTAAAAGCGGATCCGGACTGGATGGTGGTGTCGGAAAATATTCCTGTTCTGCAATTAAATGGCGTTACCCGCGAACATGCTACCTATAACGGTGAAGGAATCAAGCAGGCGGATGTTAACCTTCTGGCTTATCCTTTAAAACTTATTACTGATCCTGTTCAGATAAAAAAAGACCTTGTTTATTATCAGTCACGCGTCCCGAACCAGGGCACGCCGGCCATGACCCAGGCCGTTTTTGCTTTATTGTATGCCCGCCTGGGACAGGGAGATACTGCATATCACTTCTTCAAAGACGCCTATATTCCCAACCTCAATCCTCCTTTTCGCGTGATAGCGGAAACCAAAGGGGGCACGAATCCGTATTTTGCTACAGGAGCCGGTGGTATTTTACAGGCCCTGCTGATGGGATTCGGCGGCCTGGATATTACATCGTCGGGCATTGTTCAGATCCCTTCCAAACTTCCTGCCGGTTGGAAAAAGCTGACCATAACGGGTGTAGGGCTGGATAAGAAAAATTACAACGTTCAATAAAAAATAGTATTTTAGCGCCCACTGTGAAGAGAATTGCTGCCATACTGCTTTTGATTATACTCCTGTTCAACTGGGTTGGATACGAGTTCTACACAGCCATACTACAGGACCATGCAGATAAAACCATGGTTGCGAACCTCGATCAAAACAATTACACCGACGCTGACCTGATTTCAATAAAAGTTCCCGCCACCCATCTTTCTTCCTATGTAAATTCAAAAGAATTTCAAAGGGTTGACGGTAAGATTGAGATCGAAGGTGTGCAATACAATTATGTAAAAAGGCGGTTTAGTGAGGACTCATTGGAACTTCTCTGCATCCCCAATAAAACGGCCACCAGTATTCAGACTGCCAAGAATGAATTTTTTAAACTGGTGAATGATTTGCAACATCCGGGGCAGTCAAAAAAATCTGATCAGCACAGTTCGTCTTTCAAAGGTTTCAGTGCCGAATATTTTTCCAACTCTCAATCATTTGCCATTTCGAATTTGACGCTTGTCAGGCAGAAAGCGACCGATCATTACTTGCTACAGATTCCATCTGTATACCTTACACGCGCAGGTCAACCACCAGACCTCGCTTAAAGCGTAACATACACGCTGTTATTCCTGCGGTTCGCGGGACCATTCTTTTTTAAACAAGACCATAATTATGAGATATTTATTAGCCGCTTTTGCGCTATGCGCAATGGCAGTAACCGGATGCAACCGTAAATCGGACTACGACGCTATTTTCAAGAATCCGACCCTGTACAGTAAGACGGTTTACCAGTTAAACACGGTCGTGATGGGTAATAATTTCAGTCCTATCGTGGCTTCACGCAACTACACCTATGCCAATGTAGCCGCCTATCAGGTTGTGGCCGGTGGTTACCCCGATCAATATGAATCCCTTTCCGGACAGTTACATGGATTAAATACTACACCGTTGCCGGATAAAAGCAAACCGGTCGATGTGGAATTCGCCGCTCTGCTGGCATTCTGCAAACTCGGGGAAGCCGTTACGTTTCCTGCCGGCAGCATGCAGGATTATGTTGACAGTCTGAAGAAACTGGCGGAAGATCATGGAATGCCCGAAGAAATTCTAAATAACTCGGTGGCATATGCCGATACGGTTGGCGCAATAGTTATGGCCTGGAGCAAAGGAGATCATTACCTGCAGACCCGTGGTGCATCTGAATATACAGTTATGGATTCACCGGGAAGATGGGTGCCAACACCGCCTGCGTATTCTGCAGCCGCAGAGCCACACTGGCGTGAGATCAGGCCCATGGTGCTGGATAGTTGCAATATGTTTCCGGTTCAGGCTCCTTACAAATTCAATATTACCGACAAGAACAGCGATTATTATAAACAGGTCATGCTATCGAAGAATGCCATTGACAGCCTCACCCCTGAACAGATTCATATCGCGGATTTCTGGGATGACAACCCTTTCAAATTAAATGTTTCCGGACACCTGATGTTTGGAACAAAAAAGTTTTCGCCTCCCGGCCATTGGATGAGCATAGTAGGAATAGCTGCAGAAAAAGCAAATGCTGATTTCGGAACGACCGTTACTGCTTTTACAAAAACAGCCATTGCATTATTTGATGCATTTATTCAATGCTGGGATGTTAAATATGAATACAATACGGTTCGACCCGAAACAGTGATCAATAAATATATTGATGCCAATTGGCGCCCTCATTTGCAAACACCCCCTTTCCCGGAATATACCTGCGGACATTCTACCGGATCAGCCGCTGCCGCAGAAGCACTGACCAGTGTCTTCGGAGATAATTTTAATTATACCGATACGACTGAACTGGAATTCGGCATCAAGAGCCGTTCATATAAATCATTCCGGGATGCCGCCAGTGAAAATAACTGGGCGCGCTTTTACGGGGGTATTCACTTTCATTATTCCTGTTTGGTATCCACTAAACTCGGAGCCAAAGTGGGTGACCTGGTTGTTCAAAAACTTAAAATGAAAAAAAGTAAATCGTCATAAATCTCAATTACCATTAATCATTAAGGCTTATTCTATTAATCAAAACTTAACTACCGCGAAATGAAAAAGAAAACATTATTACACGTCTCCCTGGCCTTGGCGCTCAGCCTGGTTGCCACTCTGGCTAAAAGTCAGACTGCAGACGATGCAATCATGATGGGGAAGAAACAATGGTGCAATGGGCTCACTTATATGTATTCCAGCTGGAATAATTACTGGGAGGGCACATTGAAGCGAGAAAATCTGAACCTGGGAACTGTGTCCACTCAGTCCGTCATGTTTATGAGTACCTATGGTATTACCAATAAACTGAACGCGATTGTTTCGATTCCATATATATGGACGCATGCTTCTGCGGGTACCCTTCACGGCCTGAAAGGATTCCAGGATATCGAAATGAATATTAAATATGAATTCCTCGGAACCAAACTTGGCAAAGACGGACATTTATCACTCTTCGTAGTCGGCGGATTAAGCACTCCGCTTCAAAATTATGAAAATGATTTTCTGCCCATGTCAATCGGATTGGGAAGCACCAATCTGTCCGGAAGACTGACGGCAGATTATCAAAACGGGATATTCTTCGCTACCGCCTCCAGCGCATTTGAATGGCGGAGTGATATCACGATCGACAGAACTTCTTACTATACCGGTGATCAGATCCACAACACTAATAAAGTGGATATGCCCAACCAGTTACACAGCAATCTTTTTGCCGGAATCCGCAAACCGAACCTGATCATTCAGGCCCAGCTATTAAACATGTACACATTTGGTGGAACTGATATTCGCAGAAATGATATGCCTTTTGCAAGTAACCAGATGAATATGACTTCAGTCGGCGGACATGTAAAATATTTTTTCTCGTTTCTTCCCAATCTGGCAGTTGTAGCCGATGCTGATTTTACTGTGGCGGGGAGAAATGTGGGCCAGTCGAATATGTATTCCGGCGGTCTTTATTATGTTGTTAGTTTATAATCCAGATAAAAAAATTATAATGAAAAATATATTCTATTCTTTAACTGGCCTGATCGGACTGACGCTTTTTGCGGCAGCCTGTCAGAAAGATGTAAGCAATCGTACCACCAATTTGCCGGCTCTGCAATCTTCCAATTTGGATTTAAATGCCGGCACCTGGAAGCCTGTTTTATTATCCAGACCGGATAGCTTTGCGGTGGCTGCTCCCGTGGCAACGACCTCGCCTCTCTATGTGGCGGATCTTTTTGAAATCAAAGCTCTTCAGAAAAGTCTGACCAAGGATCAGGAAAATTCCATTAAGTATTGGGCTGCCGGCGGTGTTTTGAGATGGAATGAGATTATGCGCGGGCTGGTTGCCAAATATAATCTCCCCGTAGTGGCGAGCGCTGATGGCACATATGCTATCCCAAACGCTGCCAATCCCCTGGCATATCCTCTTTTCCCTTTTACCAATCCGCCCTATGCAGCCAGGGCCTACGCCTATATCAGTGCCGCGCAATATGATGCCCTTCTGGCATGCTGGTTTTATAAAACAAAATATAACAGGGCTGCTCCCTATAATTTCGACTCTTCAGTTTCTGCCAAATTCGTCAACAAAACTGTGCTTCCTTCCTATCCTTCTGAAGCAGCGGTTTTGGCTGGTGTTACTGCAGAAATGATGAAACTTTTATTCCCCGGTGAAATCGGTAATATTCAGAACATAGCGGTTCAACAGGAACAGGCGGCCATTATGAGCGGAGCCGCTACCCGGGCTGATGTTACGGCCGGTGAAGCATTGGGCAGGCAGGTTGCAGAAATGTTCATCACCCGTGCCAGAGGAGATAATGCCGGCAAAGCGGTTGGTACACCAACCGACTGGGCAAATTTCGTTGACGTAACAAAAAGTCAGGGACTCATACCATGGTATAGTCTGGAAATACCTCAACGTCCTCCCATGTTGCCGCTATTTGGTAAAGTAAAACCATTTTTATTCGACTCAGCCACCGTTCCAGTTTACGTCCGGATCCCCCTCCTGCTGTCGGATCAGACCAGATGAACAAAGACGTGGCAGAAGTAAAACAATATGTCAATAACGTGACCAGGAAAAATATTGGTATCGTGGAATTCTGGGCAGACGGAATGGGCACTTACACACCACCGGGCCATTGGAACGCAATCGCCGCCGAAGATTTTGTAAAGCAGAATTACAGTGAAGTGCGCTGGGCGAGGAATATAGCGCTTTTGAATATGACAGAGATGGATGCCGCTATTGTATGCTGGGACGTTAAATATCACTATTTCAATGCGAGACCGTCTCAGGTAGATCCTTCCATCAAAACATTAACAGGCATACCCAATTTCCCCGCTTATATATCGGGTCATTCCAGTATTCAGTGGAGTCAGCCGCAACGATATTGGGATATCTGGTTCCCGAAAATGCCGGCAAATATTTGAGCAATGGCGGAGGAAGCCGGATTAAGTCGCCTGGTTGGAGGAATTCATTACAGAACAGACTGCGATGCCGGACTGTCGGTTGGGAATAAGGTCGGCGGATATGCCATTTTGAGAGCACAAAACGACGGAGCTAATTAAAGTTTTTATATGTTTTAAGCAATTAAGACCCTTCGATTCTTCGCGGGGTCTTTATAAAGCTTAAGGCGGAAAGCGCTAAAGCTTTAAGGTTAACGGTCAGATCAACAATGACCAACTGTTTAAAACCAATTATAACTAAGCATTTACATCAAGCGAAAAACACTAATAGTTCCAGAAAGAGAAAGATGCAAACTTTAAATAATAATCAAAAAATACATTACACATTGCGCGTTGCTGCGGCGATGTGTTTTATTGGCCATGGAGCTTTTGGGATTATTACAAAAGCTATCTGGTGTAATTATTTTGCCCTTTTCGGTATCGACAAAATGCATGCATACCAATTAATGCCCGTGATGGGCGCAGCAGACATTCTTATGGGCCTGGTACTGCTTTTCAAACCCGTACGTGCCATTGCGGTCTGGCTGGTTATCTGGGGAATCGTTACGGCCAGCTGCCGTCCGTTTTCAGGAGAACCTTTTGCTGAATTTATCGAAAGAGCCGGCAACTTTGGTGCTCCGCTCGCGCTGCTGGTTTTGGCAGGTGGAATAAAGTGGGACTTCAAGTGGCTTTTTTCCACGATCCAACCCCGTGAACCTGTGTCTGAAAAATCCATGGCCCGCGTGAAACTCATACTCCGTTTTACCGTATTCCTTTTATTAGTGGGTCATGGTTGGCTAAACCTGATCCAGAAACCAGCTTTGATTAATCAATATAGCGCCCTTGGGTTTTCCAATCCCGTGAATGTGTCGTTGTTAGCAGGGATCTTTGAAATCATGGCAGCCATCGCTGTTTTGGTTAAACCGGTAAGACCCCTGATCGTTGTATTTTTAATTTGGAAGATGGGTACAGAATTATTTTATCCTCATTTTGAAATTCTTGAATGGGTTGAGCGTGGTGGCAGCTATGGAACGCTTATTGCATTGTGGTTTTGCCTGGACCCCGGCTACAAAACTGAGGATAGTTTTACAAAACAAAGAACATTTTCCGTTGATCAGTAACGGATAAATATAAAGTTTCTAATCAATCGTCATAAGCAATAAAATCCCTGCGATTCTTCGCGGGGATTTGTTTTAAGCCTAAAGCTTAAGGCGTAAAGCGTAAAGCTCAAATTGTTTAAAAATGATATCCATAGTCCTTTAAATGGATTAAAATAATTGAATTAAAGATTTATTGGCCTTAAGCTTTACGCTGTACGCTTTACGCTTAAAACGTACCTTTAATAACTATCAAGTTTCCCCGATGAAGTCCCTTTGCCCCTTTCTGTTTCTGCTATTGACTTCATTCGCAAGAGCCCAGTTCCTGCAGCCCGCTACTCCGGACAAGATTTATGGTGATCTATTTACAGAAGTTCAGATGAAGAAAGTATTTCCGGATGAAAAAACTTTTGTTGACTGTATTCCGAAAAGAAAACCCGTTGATATAATGTATGATTATGGAATACAGAAAGGACCGGCTTTCAACCTAAAAAAATTTGTAGATGAAAATTTCGAATTGCCCCCTGGAGACAAGGTCAACTATACATGGGATTCTGCAGATGATATCATCACCCATATAAAAAAAATGTGGCCCCTTCTGAAAAGAAATCCGGACAAACAAGTGGAAGGCAGTTCACTACTGCCCCTGCCGTTTCCTTACATCGTGCAGTCCGGGAGATCCCGGGAAATATATTATTGGGATTCATATTTTATTTTGCTCGGTCTGAAGGAAAGTGGGGAAATAAAAACCATTCGGGACATGCTGGACAATTTCGCCTTCCTGATTGAAACGTATGGCCACATACCCAATGGAAACAGATCCTATTACCTGGGCAGGTCGCAACCACCCTTTTTTTCCTGTATGGTTGAACTCCTGGCAGGTATTCAGGGTGATAGTATTTACCAGCGTTTTCTTCCGGCAATGGAAATGGAATATGCATATTTCATGGAAGGTTCAGAGAAGCTCAAAGCCGGCGAATCTTACCGGCGGATTGTACGAATGAAAAACGGGGATTTGCTGAACCGCTATTGGGATGATGCTATAGTTCCGAGGCAGGAGAGCTGGCGGGAGGATTTTATCACGACAGAAAAATCCGGCAGGGATAAAACAGAGATGTACAAAAATCTGCGGGCCGGGGCGGAAAGCGGGATGGATTTTAGCAGTCGCTGGTTTGCGGATAATAAAAAGATCACAGATATACAAACAACCGATGTGTTACCGGTTGATCTGAATTGTCTGATGTATCACCTGGAATGGATCGTCGCCAAAGCAAAACAGATTAATGGAGATGATACAGGTGCCAAATTATTCCGGCAAAAAGCACAACAGCGAGGCATATTGATTGATAAATACTTTTGGAATAATAACATGTCGTTCTACACTGACTACCAGTTCAAAATACAAGCCCAGCTGAATAATATCAGCCCTGCCGGTATTTATCCTTTCTGTTTTATTAATGAAAAACCGGACTATATGAGTTTACTTGGTAAAAAAGTTGCTGCTGTTATTGAGGCCAAACTTCTTAAAGAAGGCGGCTTCGTAACCACGGAATTTAATACCGGGGAACAATGGGATGCCCCAAATGGATTCGCTCCGTTGGAATGGATGATGATCTGGGGTTTGGACCGGTGCGGACAGAAAAACCTGGCTTCACTGGCTGCGAAAAGATGGATAAAATTTAATATTGATGTTTATAAAAGCACCGGTAAACTAATGGAGAAATACAATGTTACAGATATTGCGAAGACATCCGGCAACGGCGAAAATGGGGACCCAGAAGGGTTCGGATGGACGAACGGCGTTTTACTGAAGCTGATCAGCATATATGGAAACTAAGCTTAAAGCGTAAGGCGCAAAGCCTAAAACAAGTGTGGAAGACTGGAAGACTGAAAGACTGGAAGTAGAGATATTATTAATATATCCTTAACTGACAAATCCTTTATCCACATCTGTCAAACGTTCCCGCACATGCGGGATCAACCATCAACCGTCAACTGTCAACAAATTTATGACCGACGAATATTTCATGTTACAGGCGTTGAAGGAGGCTAAAAAAGC
The DNA here is from genome assembly GCA_963732055.1 of uncultured Bacteroidota bacterium. GTDB lineage: Bacteria > Bacteroidota > Bacteroidia > Chitinophagales > Chitinophagaceae > Puia. The sequence continues at coordinate 96,410 of CAVSYG010000003.1, forward strand.
CTATGACGAAGGCGAAGTTCCCGTGGGCGCCATTGTCACCATGAATGAAAAAATTATTTCCCGGGGCCATAACCAGGTAGAGAGATTGAATGACCCGACAGCACACGCAGAAATCATTGCTCTTACTTCTGCATTTAACTATCTCGGATCAAAATATTTACCGGAAGCGACGATATATATTACTGTTGAACCCTGTCTGATGTGTGCCGGTGCGCTGTACTGGAGCAAAATTCTGAAAGTAGTATATGGGGCAACAGATATTAAAAACGGATACAGGAAATATGTTGAACCTTGTCCATCACTGGAACAAGTCGGGGTTGCCCCCCGGCCGTTTCATCCGAAAACTATTGTTATAAATAATATACTCAGTGAAGAATGTGCAAACCTGATGAAGGATTTTTTTAAAGCAAGAAGATGAAATTTCCCCTGGCATTTGTTTTGACATATCAACCTTTGATCAGTAATTTTGTTATCCTTCATCAGAAAAGTATTCTTTTCAACTAAAAAATAAAACCATGGCATTTACTTTACCTGCACTTCCTTATGCGCCGGCTGCCCTTGAGCCGCATATTGACGCTATGACGATGCAGATACACCACGATAAGCACCATCAGGCATATGTTGACAATCTGAATAAAGCGGTAGCCGGTACACCTAATGAAAATAAATCGCTGGAGCAACTGGTTAGTATTGCCGGAACCCTGCCACCTGCCATTCGCAATAATGGTGGCGGACATTGGAACCATAGCTTTTTTTGGGAAATCATGGCGCCCAATGCCGGTGGAAAACCGACAGGGAAACTCGCTGAATCGATTGATGCAGATTTTGGATCATTTGATGCATTTAAAGAAAAATTTACCCTGGCTGCCACAGGCCGTTTTGGAAGCGGATGGGCCTGGCTGGTAGAGCAGGATGGCAAATTATTAATTTCTTCAACTCCCAACCAGGATAATCCATTAATGGATATCGCTGAAGTAAAAGGCACACCCATTCTTGGTGTGGATGTTTGGGAACATGCCTACTATTTAAAATACCAGAATCGTCGCCCTGAATACCTGGGTGCGTTCTGGAACGTCATAAATTGGAAAGAAGTAAATAAAAGATACGAAGCCTCCCTTTAGGCAAACCTAAAGGTCCTGATATCACTTCAGATCCCGTTTCGCTTTCATTTTACCACCGGGTGGATGGGCAAACGGGATCTTCATGTTAAAAAAAAGCATATGAAAAAATCGTCCCGTCTGCTGCTCTCTGCACTCTTTTTTTTGGGTGCCTGTTCCTCTCATCAAAAAAAAGTTTTGCTTTATGCCGATAGCAAAATCCAGGTTGACGAATCACAAAAAAATATCAAAGTTGAGGATGGAACTACACAGGTTGAGCAGGAATTAAATTTTAACAGCGGCGATCCGGTTGTTTTGAATATTTCAGGTCCCGGAGGGAATTACACACTGGAAATAAAAGAAGATGGATTATTTCTCGCTAACCTAAAGAAGGATACGGTTGTTGGTAGCATGCAACATACCGGTGAGTCAAGACATACACGCATCACACAGCAGGAGTTGCAATCACAACTCGATAGTCTGAATAAGTTGGTAAAAGGCGAGAATATTTCAGCAGCTGCGAAAAATTATTTTATACCTCCCCACCAGGTTGTAAAGATCTCCAACCTTACCAACGCCAAAATATTTGGTCCATACCAACCCGTTCCATCAGCTTTTGACGCATCTTCGGTTCCCGAAATTTATAAATTTTATAGTCTTTCCGAAGAAAAGGAAATCATTGCCAAACTAACGGAGATGAGTAAGTACAAATATGAAAAAGGAGATGAGAAAGGAAACGGAAAGGCTGATGACGACGACGATTCGGTTTATACGATTCATCCCACGAAGAAGTGAGGGTTGACAGTTGACATTTGACAGTTGGCAGTTGACAGGAAGGAAGTAAGTGATTCAGTACTTCCAGACTTCCAGTCTTCCATACTTCCATACTTACTTGACGGGATCATGCCCATGACGACCCCAGGGATGACAACTGGAAATGCGGCGAATGGCCATCCATCCACCACGGAACAAACCATATTTTTGAAAGGCTTCGATAGCATAGGCTGAACAGGTGGGTGTAAACCTGCATTTCGGACCAAGCCAGGGAGAAATAGCCAATTGATAAATCCGGATCAGGAAAATCAACGGGTAACTAAGTATTTGCAGGATCTTTTTCATATAAAACCTTCACCAATTTATCCAGAAGCTTTTTCAAGGGCTCTGAAATTTCTTTGTAGCCGGTTATTTCTCTTCCGGTATAAATAAAGAACAGATAAAGACCATAATCGTTTGTCAGAACTACAGTCTCGAGTTCCTTTTTCTGGAGACGGTATGCTTCCCGGCTCAGACGTTTAATCCGGTTTCTGTCGACTGCGCGGGGAAAATTTTTTGAACTGACTGTAAATCCTGCCTTCACATTTCCAGTACCCTGTTCAACGCGGTACAGAAGACGGAATGGGAATAATGTAATTTTTTTCCCGGTTTCGAAGGTCTGATCAATCTGTTTACGGCTCTTTAACCGTTCAGATTTGCCCAATGAATATGGTTTTCCTGTGCTCAAAAGATGCGTTAAAAATAAAAAGCCCCGATAGGGGGCTAGAATTTTATTATTTTGGAAGTCTGTTTTTCTTGAGTTGGCGGTTGGCGGTTGGCGGTTGGCGGTCGGCTTTGAGCCTTACGCTTTACGCATTACGCTTAAATCATTTTCCTCCGAATTCATCTGAAACAGACAACTTCGCACGTCCCTTGGCACGACGGCTGGCCAGTACTTTGCGTCCATTGGCAGTTTGCATACGTTTACGAAATCCATGAACTGTTTTACGACGGCGGGTATGTGGCTGGAAAGTCCGTTTCATTGTATTATTTTTTAACTCTTAGCCCCTGATAATCAGGGAATTATTCTTTAATTGCAGCCTCTGCGAGGCGGAACCCCTTTTAAAGGGACGGCAAAGCTAAAGAATTCCTGCCTGACTGCCAATAATAAGTAACCCGATTTATCAATAATTAGCAGCAAAATAGCCCTTAGTCAGGTTGGCGGTCGGGCCGCTGCCGACCGGGGTAGCGACAAAATTAAAAGTGCCCGAGATCCTTCTGGTGGTTGTGTTGTTAGATATAATAGTAATTGTTCCACCAGATTGGGAAAGCAGAGTTGTGTTAGGGTCAGGGTTATAAACTCCTATATACAAACCGGTTGTAAAATCCAGATTATAAGTTCCGGCGGTTATACTTGTTGGGAAAAATAGTCCAACATCCTGTGTGCCGGAAAATCCTGCTACCAACATCTGGCCGGCTGAATCAGATATTTCCACATCGGAAGCAAAGAATTTATTACCGTCAACCATCACTTCAAGGGTATCTTTCGTGGCCCCGGGTGGTGGCACAACGCCCACGATTCCCGCGGTATAAGGAACATAGTCAAAAACCCCCTTAGCGACTGTTTCTGTAGAATTATCTGCAGGGTTCGTAAGGGTGAAATCAAAGCTGCCACTGACTACCCGGTTTACTGTATCGATACTTGAAATGGTAACCGTTCCACCTGCAGAACCAGCATTACTCACATATACATTCGCGTTGCTGTTTAGCACATTCGCATATAAAGCATAAGAAGAAGATTGGGCACCAAGTGTATATGTGCCTGTTTTGAATTGAGGTAAAAGAATGGAAATCTGGTCGCCTGTCCTGCTGAGGCCATTAATGGAAACTCCGGCAGAACTGACCAGCACTAACTGAAGACTATCTGCATTCCATAATTTTCCTCCAATGGTTGCGTAGAAATCTCCGGCTCCCGGACCTATACTATTATTGCCTTCATTACTTATTTCCTTATTGCAGCCAATGAATGTAAAAAAGGTAAGGAAAAAGAGAAGGGATCTCAGGTGCAACTTCATAGTCAGGGTTTTGGGGTTTTGAAGTTACAAAAAAACTCTCTCCGATCTGACGGCATCACCATAAAAATATCCGGCATGCCGGTCAAAATCTATGTTATCATCAGTGGTATAAAAAGAAAGTCGATGTTCTTTGCTGCAACGCGCATCTATTTCCGGATGGTGAGTCAGGTATTTCTGCAGGCTTTCGGCTACAATATCACCCTGGGCGACGATTTGAATATTACGGGGAAAATATTTTTTTAGTTTTTCCATCAACAGAGGATAATGTGTGCAGGCAAGCAAAACAGTATCGATTTCAGATGACTGTTCCAGCAGTTCATCCACATATTTCTGTACGAAATAATCAGCTCCCGGGTTGAGGTGTTCATTATTTTCTATCAGTGGAACCCAAAGCGGACAAGCCTGCTGAAATACTTTCACTTCCGGAAAAAACTTTTTTATTTCCAGTATATAGGATTCTGAATTCACGGTACCGCTGGTAGCCAGAATACCTACATGGCCCGTTTTCGACAGGAGTCCTGCGATTTCAGTTGTCGGCCTGATAACACCCAGCACCCTGTTTGGCGTTCCGGAAGATGCCAGGTCCTGCTGCTGAATCGTGCGTAATGCTTTTGCCGAAGAAGTGTTACAGGCCAGGATTACAAGCGGACATCCTTTCGAAAAAAACCATTGGACAGATTCTCTCGTGTATTGATATACGGTTTCAAATGAACGATTACCATAAGGCGCTCTGGCATTATCGCCCAGGTAAATAAAATCGTAGCCTGGAAGTTTTTTAATGATGGACTTCAATACAGTCAATCCGCCGTAGCCTGAATCAAAAACTCCAATCGGTTGGGAAGAAGGCATATACTAAATTAATCAACAAAAACTAAAAAGGCCGTCCCGCTTTCCCGGGACAGCCTTTTGATATTTTATTAAACAGTTTATCTGAGGTTCAGTTTCTTTTTTACCAAAGGAAGCAGATCATCAGCAGGTGGTGAGACCAGCATGGCATCTTTCAGAAATACATATGTATAGCCGTTTTCTTTTGCAACGGTGCCAACAATATCAGACGCTTTTTTCTGGATGGGTGCCATCAGGTCCTGTTGTTTCTGTTGATAAAGTTGTCCGGCTTGTTGCTGGTATCCCTGTAGTTTCACATACAGTTCGCCCAGTTGTTTTCTTTTAATTTCGATCTGGGCCCTGGTGTATTTTGTTGTATCCTTTGAAGAAAGAAGACTGTCTTTTTCGCTGAATTCGCGTTTCATGTCTTCAAAATTCTGATTCAGCGCGCCCTGATATTCCTGCATGGAGGAATCAGCTTTTTTATATTCAGGCATTGAAGTGATCAATTCGCTCAGGCTGATATAACCAAATTTGTTCTGTGCCTGCAACTTGTTCCCGGCGAGTGTAAGGGTGGTTGCTACTAATACAATGGCAACAATTTTTTTCATAATTGCTTTCTGTTTTCTTTGTTTTGTTAATAGTTGATATAATAAATTTGTCTACTTAACCCCGAGTTCTTTGAGAACATCATCACTCTTATCCAGCTTAGGGTCGGCAAAGATAACAGTAATTCCTTCACTTTTATCTAAAATAAAGTCATACAGGCGATTCACTGCGATTTTTTGTATCGCGTTATAAACCTTATCCTGCACCGGTTTGATCAGTTCCTGGCGTTTTTTGAATAAATCCCCCTCAAAACCAAACCGTTTGCGTTGTAGGTCCCGTACCTCTTTTTCATGGTTGAAGAGCTCATCTTCTCTCTTTTTCTTCAAATCATCACTTAGCATTACTTCTTCCCCTTCATAATCCTTATACATTTTATCCAGAACAACTTGTTTATCGTCAATTTCTTTTTGCCACTGCGCACTAATCTGATCAAGTTGTTTCTGCGCTGTTTTGTAATCAGGCATTTTATCGAGAATATATTTTGTATCCACGATCGCATACCGTTGGGCCAGAGCAGAGCAACAAACTGAGAAAATCAGAGAAACTATTAATACAAATTTTTTCATATCAGGAATTTTTAATCGGGTTATTCCGGTTCTACGCCTAACATAAAGGTAAAGCGGGTTGCATTGCTAAGCGAACCATTTTGAATCCTGTCCAGCCCGATCGCATAGTCAAATCCCAATAAACCAAACATGGGCAGGAAGAAGCGCAAACCAACACCTACATCACGTCGCAAACGGAAAGGATTATAACTCTGGTAATCATACCATCCATTGGCGGCTTCAAAAAAAGTTTCTCCGTAAATCGTACTGCTCGGATTGGTGACAAACGGATAACGCATTTCCAATGTATACTTATTAAACATCGTAAAGAACTGGGTTGCTCCCGTTGCTTCCGGGTTGATTCTCGGATCCGAATTCTGGTATACAGGATAACCCCTTTGTGAAATGATATCATAACCAAGTAAGCCGAAGTTGTTGGTCAGACCCGCATCTCCCAACTGGAATCTTTCAAACGGAGAAAAATTCAATTCGTTATTATACCTGCCCATGAATCCATATTTCACAGAAGCCTTCAATACAAACTGTCTGCTTTTATCGGCACCCATCGGTTTACCAATCGGAATATACCATTCACTGGTCAGGCGGAATTTTGTGTATTCGGGCAATTCAAATTGTTCCTGTGAAGTATTATAATTCGATTTAAATAAAGAATAGGGTGGTGTAAACTGAGCACTGATCAGGAAGTTTGAACCAGACCTCGGGTAAATGGGCTGATCCACGGAATAGCGGCCCAGCGCCACTTTGAAGCTGAAGTTATTGGAATAACCATTCCTGAAATCAGGTGAGAAAAGGGAATAGTTTGTCAGGTCGTACAGGGTATAGTTCAGCGAATAGGTCAGTGTAAAATAATCATCCGGCCATTTCAACTGTTTACCCAGGGCAATGACCACTCCGAAATTTTTGAGCGAGTTGGTATCGCTATACGCATATTTTGCCGTGGTATAATTATATCCTCCAGTGCGGAATGCGCTTCGATAAAGGCTCACAGTGAGTGAGTTTCTTTTCTTGCCCCCGAGCCATGGTTCGGTGAATGAAAGATTATATGACTGATAGGCTTTCCCGTTTGCCTGCACACGAAGACTGAGTTTTTGCCCATCTCCTGTTGGTAACGGATCCCAGGCAGATTTCCTCCAAATATTATTGATGGAAAAATTATTGAATGTAATCCCAACCGTACCGGTTATTCCAATACCTCCGCCCCATCCTGCAGAAAGTTCCAGCTGATCTGATGACTTTTCTTCTACTGACCAGTTAATATCCACCGTTCCGTCTTCCTGGTTTGGCACGATACCCGGTGTTACTTTTTCCTGATTGAAATAACCAAGGTTTACAATTTCACGCGTAGAGCGAATGATATCCTGGCGACTGAATTTTTCTCCCGGAATCGTTCTCAATTCCCGGCGGATTACATATTCTTTGGTTTTTTCATTTCCCGCAATCGTAACGTTTTTTATAGTTGCCTGAGGACCTTCCACCATGCGGATTTCAAAATCGATCGTGTCGTTATACACAGCCGTTTCAACCGGATCAATTCTGAAGAAAAGATAACCGTCATCCAGATAAAGATCACTGACACCACCACCTTCCTGGGTAACCTGTTTACCCAGTTTTTTATTCAGGATATCCAGGTTATACACGTCACCTTTTTTGATTCCCAATACCAGGGAAAGAAGTGAATCAGGATATTTGGTATTCCCCTTCCAGGTTATTTTACCGAAATAATATTTTTGTCCCTCATCAACTTTGATAGCGATGTTCAGCTGATGCTTGCTGTTATACATTAAAGTATCGGAAACGATCACTGCATCGCGGTATCCCTGCGAATTATAGTAATCGAGGATTTTTTCTTTGTCCTCACCGTATTTTTTTGCGTTGAATTTGGCTGAGCTAAATAGTTTAAAGCGGAAATATGGATCCAGGAATTCCTTTGTACCGGTATATGAGAGAAATCCCCAGGTATCTATGTATTCCTTAAAAGTTTCAGGTTTCACAACGCCGTAAGAGGAAGAATCTTTGGCAGGATAAAGTGTGAGCTTGGTGACTTCATGGGTGTCATCCAATTGTTTCTTAAGTCTGGACTGCGAAATATTGTTGGTGCCGTAAATAGAGATCTGATTGATGCGGACTTTGGTTCCCTTATCGATATGAAAAGTAAGCGTCTCTGAATTGGGTGTTTTCGGATCGCGGGCCTCACTGATCTGCACGGTTACTCCCTGAAAACCTTTATCGGCGTAATATTTTCTGATATTTTCGTCGGCGGTTTGTTTCATGTTTTCAGTAATCACCCGTCCCTTGATCAATCCCGTTTTTATTTTTAGTTCATCGGACTCGGATTTACTCGCTCCGTCAAATATAAAATTTGTCAAACGGGGCCTTTCGGTTACATTGATTTCAACATAGAGTTCGTTGCCCGTTATCTTGGTAAAATAAATTGCAATATTTGAAAACAAATTCTGGTTCCACAGTTTTTGAATGGCTTTGCTGAAATTATCACCGCCGGGAATGATTACTTTATCGCCAATACTTAATCCGGAAACAGAGATCAGAAGAGATTCATCGAGATATTTACTGCCTGTAATTTTTAATCCGGCGATCGTAAATTCTTTGGGTGTTTTCAGACTTTCCAGGGCAAGCAATTCGGGATCTACAGAAACGGGATGAGTAGTGTCAGCAATAACGGGGTGGGTAGTATCGGTAACCTGTGCCTCGGCATTTGTGATCGTCAGTAAGCAGTAAGTAAGCAAAAAAACACCAGTCAATAAACGTCGTAGCATCCGGGCGGGTTTTTTAGAGCGGCAAATTAAGTGGATTAATTAAAAGTGTTTGTTAAAATACAGGCTGGATCAATGATACAGGCCATTTATTCTCAAGCATTTCTGAAGGATTGGGGGTCCTCAGCCGAGTTGCTCGCTGGTTTTACCAAATCGTCTTTCCCTTGTCTGAAAATCAAGGATGGCCTCATAGAGATTTTCTTTCCGGAAGTCAGGCCAAAGTACGGGAGTAAAGAATAATTCAGCATAAGCAAGTTGGTATAAAAGAAAATTACTGATCCGGTGTTCGCCGCTGGTCCTGATCATCAATTCAGGATCGGGAAAATTCCGGGTACAGAGGTATTTTTGAAAACTATACTGGTCTATCGTTTCGGGATCCAGCTTCCCCAATTTAACATCCAATCCCAGCTGCCGGGCAGCTTCTCCCATTTCCCATCGGCTGCTATAGCTCAGCGCCATAATCAGATTCAGTCCGGCATTACCGGCGGTTTCTGATATGGCTTCCTTCAGAACCGTCATCGTTTTTTCCGGAAGCATTTCGGTATTTCCGATCACATGCAGCCGGATATTGTTTTTATTCAGTGTTGGCACTTCCTTTCGGATCGTATCCACCAATAATTCCATCAGTCCGTTCACTTCCCTTGCAGGTCTTTCCCAGTTTTCAGTTGAAAAAGCATACAAAGTCAGATAACCGACTCCTAATTCGGCACATGCTTCGACCGTATTGCGCACACTTTCAACGCCATGGTAATGGCCGAACAGTCTGTCCTGCCCCTGCCCTTTGGCCCACCTCCCGTTCCCATCCATGATGATAGCGATATGTTTGGGTAGTCGTTCGGGGTTAATACTGAATTTCAAAGACTCCATGCCCGTTTTTGAAGGGCACGAAGTTAATTGTTAATGGTTAATTATTAATTGTTAATTATCCAACGAACTGAGCAGTCACTGTGCGAGGCAGGAGGCTTGACGCAGGAGGCAGGAGGCATGAAACTTCAAATCAGAAGAATTGCCGTATTGGCTTCAACCTCGCAAGAAAGAGGGCGTATGGCGTTAAGCGTTAAGCGTTGGGCGTTTGGCGTTAAGCGTTGGGCGTTAAGCCCTAAGCCTTAATAAGTTGGGCATTTATAGGAACTCAAATTCATCGAGAACATGATTTCGAGATATAGAAAGCCATCATTCTGGTTTTGATAGCCACGCTGACGACCCTGGACACCTATTGGAGGTTTTCCGGTTTCGTAGCTGCGATCCTGGAGCAGGGCAGCCACCGAGGGGGAACCATCCGGCAGTGTCGGGAAATTATTGATCCCGGCGTATGTTTTACTAACGTCATCGAGATAATCCGTTGTGGTAAAGTTATATACGGCTTCAACTCCTATATTCATCCTGGGATTCAGGTTGTATTTATAGCCCAATCCGAGAGGGATATAAGCAGCTATATTGCTATAGGGCTTTCGGTCGGGGTAGGCAGCTGAACCCTGGCCTTCCGTTCCGAGTTCGCGGAGATAGTATTTCTGGCCATCCAGATAAGCATACGGATCAAAACTGAACATTCCGATACCGATAGTCAGGTAGGGCGTTGCCCGGTGATCACCATCGCCTGGGATAAACCGGAAAAAATTGAAGTCACCCTGCACACCCAGTTGTAATACATTGGTGTTGAAACTCAGATTCCGCCTAAGGTAAAAGGCATTTTGGGTATTATAGACATCTGAATAACCCAATCGGGCAAACTGCCCCTGGATCCTCACAGCGATATAATCGGTTACCTGCTTTCTGAAAAATAACCCAAAGACGGCTTTGGGGGTGTTAAAATGCAAATCAGGGTTAAGGTCCCCAAAATACTGGGAAGCACCGGCTAAAACCCCAAATTCACCTGTGTATACATAACTACGCTCCTGTTGTGCAGCGGTACGGATAACAAAAAAATAGAAAATAATCCCTGTCAGGAAAAACTGCTTCATATCCGCAAAATAAATGTTATTCTTTGCCCGTCCATTGATTCTAATCGCTAACGCGGCAAAATGAATTTTCTTATGTGTGAACTGTTAATTCCTGCGATCCAGTCCCCATGACAATTTATTGCGCAGGGTTTGCAAAAAATTATTTTCGTTTAATCTTACCAGGGAGACATCAAATTTTTCACGCCGAACGGCAAGTTGCACATTTTTATCAACAATTTCCTTTCTTGAATCGAGTGCACACAGAAAACTGTCCGCCCTTCCTTCTATTTCAAATGAAATAACATTATCATCCGGCACCACAATCGGACGCACGTTCAGATTATGCGGCGCAACCGGATTGATCACAAAACTACCAGACTCCGGGAACACCACAGGACCTCCGCAGCTAAGTGAATAACCGGTAGAACCTGTTGGAGTTGAAACAATCAATCCATCGGCCCAATACGTGTTGAGAAAGTCACCATTAAGATATGTGTGAATCCGTATCATAGGAGAAGTGTCCGTTTTATGAATAGCAAATTCATTCAATCCATAAGGAACTTCACCGAATAAAGTTTTGTTGGCATCCAGATGAATCAGCGATCTTTTGTCCGTTACATATGTCCTTTCCGCCAGTGCCTGTACAGCGAGCAGCATATCACCCTTACCGATGCTGGCAAGAAATCCCAGGCGGCCAAAATTTATTCCGATGATCGGAATGTCTTTATCCCTTACGAATGCAATGGTATCCAACAGTGTGCCATCTCCGCCGAGACTGATTAAAAAATCGATTGATTCATTCAGATCGTTTGAATGCCGAAAAAATAAAAGGTCTGGAGGAAAGCGAAAAACATTGCTGATGCATTCATAAAACGGCAGATATATAACAGGCTGAATGTGACGCCGCTGAAGCTCATCGAGCAACTGCTGGACTTCACCCCGTTCCGATTCTTCAATGATCCGGCTGTATATGGCTACTTTCATTTTATTAAATTAATGGTCTTCACTTATATTAAAAATCATTTCTAATATGAAAAAATAAACCTTTTTCCCCTAACTGGTTCACACTATACTCGATCCGGAAAACAAAATCATAAAAAGTAACTATATCAAATCCGGCTCCATAAGTATATAACATTGTATTCTGAAGGCTATTCAGGTTATTATACCTGTTAAAAACATAACCCAGGTCAAAATATGTTTTTGCATATATCCGGAAAGGAATGTGGTCATGGGAGGTTTGCCGGAGAAAGGGTATATCGAAACGGACAAGCTCACGCATAATGGTATTCCTGTCCAGTAGCAAACCAACACCATCCACCACATACTTTTCCAATCCTCGCATATAATAATCGCCGTAACCCAGGAGTGACTGGTTATAAAAAGATTGTTTGAAGGGAATGCGGAGCACGCCAAAATTTTGAGTAACAAAGTACATTTTCGGCGCAAAGGAAAATGCTTCCGTTGACTTTGCAATCAGTTGCGTCATATGCATGTCGGCAGAAATGCCTCTCTGTAAAATGCTGGTTTCAAAAAGGAAACCCTGGGTTGGATAAGGGACATAATCAATGTTGTTATAATTAACACTATAGAAGAATTCCGGGTACACCAGCGACAGCTTATTATTTAAAAAATAATTCGGATTCATTACGAGCACTGTGCTGTCTATTTTCGTCTCATTAAAGCTGAGCCGGAAAAAATGTTTTGTGCGGATTGCAGGACGATAATAATATCTCAGTGAAAAGGAAGCCTGTGTCTGCAAATATTTTCCGGCATTCTTGATACTGTCGCGACTCACGAAAACCTGTTGGTTGTTTGTTGTAATGACGTTTATCTCCTGCTGACCGGATAAAAGGAATCCGCCACCAAAACCATGAATCAGATTCTTTCCTGTGTTGGGCCGGTCATAAGCCATTTCAATTTCCCTTGAGTAACCAGTAATGAGCCAGATGCGCAAATTGTCATTCCTGCCTGTAAAATTATATTGTGAATATTTTATTCCATAATCGAACCTGCTAAGACTATAACCCTGTTGTGCCCAGGCTGTAAAATTCCGGTCAACCGGTCTTACGTAAGGTAGTGGAAAGATGTACCATCTTTCTTTCACTTCGATGTCTATATCGGCAATGTATCCCCGGAATTCTTTCAGTGAAATCGTCACATCGTTAAACAGTCTCGTATTGATCAGGTGTTCACGCGCCTGTGTAAAATAAATCGATAACTGCTGAAGGGTTAATGAATCCCCTGTTTTAAATGGCAGTTCGCGGGTGATGGTAAATGATTTGGTTACTTTGTTACCCGATATGTCGATGTTTCCAATAATAAACAACCGGCCCTGCGTTGGCGGAATGATAATGATACCTGATGCCAGCGTGTCGGGTTTTAATATGGGGAGAGTGTCCTCAATCTGATGACCGATGACCGTTGACCGATGACCGTTGGGCGTTGGGCGTTGGGCGTTAGGCGTTAGGCTATGGACTTTGTCAGTTGACAGAAAATGCTTTAAGCTTGCAGCATTAAGCTTTAAGCTTAAGACGATCATCAAAATAAAGAGCAGAAGATATTTATCCGTTTTTCGGATCATAGGCTTGGTCCCGGGGTCATTACATGGATATCATGGAGACGAATTAAATGCTCAGATAATTCATCAGGTGATTATAATTGCTGCGCAATTCATTTTCATATTGTTCTTCCCCAAAATAATATTTGATTTTGTATTCGTACCGCTGGAAAGTGGCAATGATATCAGATACTTCCATTTTATTAATGCGTAGAGTTATAAAAAAGGAAGAAGTGCCGGGTTCAGTATATGTATTTAATTGTGTAACCTGCGCGTCATTTGTTTCTACCAGCTTGATGATTTCTGAAAAAGCAAAATTTACCCGGTCCATCTCGAGTACAATGATGGCTCCCGGATCGCCTGCCCCGACGATTTTGTCGGTATGGCGGATTAAATCCAATGCGGTGATGGATCCCAAATAATCCGATTCTTCGGTTAGTACCGGAACCAGGGTAAGCTGAAATTCACTACAAATATGCAGGGTATCCAGAACATGGCCGATGCCCTGAACCGATGCGTGGCTGAACAGTGTTTGCAGGCTGTTCATAGGCGTATCATCAGAAGGAGCGTCCAGCAGACTGTCCTCATCAATAATTCCCAGTAGTTTATTATCGGAAACAACCGGCAGATGGGCCACGTGATGATCCACCATAATGTCTTTTGCCAACAGAACGCTGTCTTCCGGATTTAGGTGCGGAATATCGGCTGAAAGAATGTCTAGATTTAACACAGCAAGGGTTTTAGTGATAAGATCTTATCTGTCTCATGCCACTGCTGCAGGTTCGTTTAATTTGGTCAGAAACTGGTGTAATATCTCATTGAATTCGGCCGGAACCTCCATCATAGGTGCATGTCCGCACTTGTCAATAAAATGCAATTCGCAATGGGGAATCAGCCGTTGAAACTCTCTTCCTACAAAAGGAGGCGTTATACCATCGTTGGCTCCCCAAATCAATAACGTGGGTTGTTGGATTTGATTGAGTTCTTCACCCAAATTATTTCTGATGGCACTCTTGGCCAATGCGATGATTTTGATAGCTTTAATTCGACTGTTCACGATCTCAAAAACTTCGTCCACCAGTTCCTTGGTGGCTGTTGCCGGATCATAAAAAGTCAGTTCGGTCTTCTTCTTGATATATTCATAATCACCACGCTTTGGATAACTGTCTCCCATGGCGCTTTCAAAAAGTCCGGAACTGCCGGTTAGAATAATGGATTTAATCCTTTCCGGATGCTTAAGAACATGGATCAGAGCGATGTGTCCACCGAGAGAGTTGCCTAATAAGTGAACATTCCTGTAATTTCGGTTTTCAATGAATCTGTAAACGAATTTTTCCAATCCTCCGACAGAAGTATGCAAAATATCGAGCTCAAATAAGGGAAGCATGGGAACTACCACTTTGTAGTGCTTCTTAAAATACTCGATCAGATCAACGAAGTTGCTAAGTGCCCCAAATAAGCCATGCAGCAATACCAGGGGCTCGCCCTCGCCTTCCTCAATGAACCGGAATTTATCCACCTGTTTGATTTCGTACTGCATCTATCTTTTAAATATATCCAACAAAATAATCGCTAAAATAAACGTTTTACTGCAAAAATCATGGCTTTTAAAACCTTAATAATCTTTTCATTACAAATGTACGACAACTGATTAACGGCTCATCCGCATTCTATGGCGTAACGAATGTTACACCCGATACAGGTTAATTTAATGGATGCCTCTCGCGATTTTATCAAAAAAACCTTCCAGTGCATTGAACATATCATGTCCAACCGGAATAAACCCTGTAATAAAACGAATTACTCCAGGACCAAAGGGTGCAATCAAGGAATAAAGATGCGAGTCGTCCACCGCCTGCTTTGAAATAACCTGGGTTTTGGTCCCATAAAACAGGAAGATGCTGTATATCGAAAGATATAAAATCAAAAATAACAATATACCGCCTAATTTGTTCAGCCAGCCCAGCAAAGCCATTTGAACCAGTTTCTCCAGCAACTTTCCCGCCCAGCGGATGATCAGGAGTACCAATATAAAAATGAGAATAAATGCTATTACCGGCAACCAGCGACTCGACATATGCAGGTCCGATTTCATGTGTGTTGCCAGAACAGCTGACAATTTCACAGCTGCTGCCAGTCCGATCAGACCGCAGACCATAGAAAAAAGTGCGAGTATCAAACCTTTTCTCCATCCTTGTATGATTGCGAGACAAACGATAAGGCAGCAAAGAATATCAATCATAAAAAGCTTAAAGCTGAAAGCCTGCCTGCCGGCAGGCAGGCGCAAAGCTTAAAGCTCCTTTATTATTTAATGTTGTAAGCAAAAAAACAATTCAGTGCACTATACCCGACACAATTTATATCAATTTCGCTTAGCCGGTATAGTTAGGCTATTCAGCTAAAATCCTGCCAGGCAATGTTTTAAAGAGAAACAACCATGAGTTTTTCCCAAATTGGGAGTATAATAAAATATTTCGCCAGGAGCTTGCATTTATGAGAACTGCTTTCAATCTTTGTATTATCGTTTATGATTTGTTACAGTTGAATCGTATCCAATCTCCCACTGAGTTTCCTCCAATTACCTCTTGAGTTTTTTAGGCAAATTTAATTTTTCGCTCCATTCCTCTGAATTACGTGTACCAATTCCCTGATCAACCCTGATCAATCCGTAATTTATTTCTTTATATAAACCGTGCATTATGAAAACGATCATTACCCTTTTATCGCTATTTTTTGTTGCAACCGCCGCTATTGGCAGCGCAGTTCTTTATCTGAATGACGATTATATCCTTTCTGGCGCGCTTTGTATCCTTTTCGTTTTGTCCTTGTCATTCTGGATCAAGTCTGCCGGTGTGCGTGTGATTAACACAAAAAAAGCTTAAAGCGTTATGCCTAATGCTCAAAGCATTATGCGACGGACCCTGATTATTTATTCCTGCGAGGCCCGAGTAATTGTGCAATAAGCGATCTCATCCGAACCGGAATATTCAAAATGGCGACTGTCTAACGCAGATACACAAACGCTATCCGGCACTGAAAAGTGCCGGTAAAGCCAGACTGAGAAAACTTCTGACAATATATTCCGTACCGCTAACAAAGGTAATCCGGCGGATGCATCATGGGTGGTTCAGTACTTTATACTCGACCCTCCTGTTCTTCTCCCGACCTGCCGGATTATCTTTTCCATGAATCGTTTCAGGTGCGATCGGACAACATTTTCCCATTGCCTTACCCTGAAGCTGATTCGGGCGCACACCTTTGCTGATGAGATATTGAATACATACATCCACACGTTTTTGTGCGAGTTTCAAATTATATTTTACACCACCAATTCCATCCGTATAACCTTCAATCAAAATCACCAGGTCGGTATAATTATTCATGATTTTAGCCAGCGAATCCAGACTCTCACGGGTATAATTATTCAAAACTGCTTTTTTGTAGGCGAAATTTCCGATATGTGATGATTGCTCCAGCGTCTTCAACAATTGGTCAACTTCTTTCTTCGGAAATCCAATCGCCTCCATGCAAACTGTGTCGTTCATAACTGTATCTGTTCCCGGATGGATCTGCATATTGTAATCCTCGCTTGTAGAAACATAATCCGGATGCGCAAGACTAATCTTGAAATGGGCGGAGTTGTGCAATACGAATGTGTATTTGCCGGCGGCATCTGTTTTATATTTACCCAATACCCTACCCGGATGCCGAAGGTCAGTTATCATGAGCTCGGTATTTGCGAGTGCCTTACGTGTTTTGCAATCCACAATGGCTCCATTCACAAACTTTGCATTGTTGCCCTTCACCGAAAATAATGCGAGACAGCATTCTGATGACCGGTCGGAACTCATCCAACCTGTATTCCAGATATCGTCTTCATCTGTGCTCACAAAATAAATATCATCTTTGGAAGAATTCAAAGGCGCTCCCGCATTTACCGGTTTTTCCCAATCGTTCAGGCTAAAGCTTCCCCTGGCATAATAGATATCGAAGCCGCCCATACCGACGCGCCCGTTGCTGGAAAATACCAGCGTGCGTGCTTTGTCATGCACATAGGGTGCTTCTTCATCTCCGGCTGAGTTAATAACATTTCCAAGATTACGAACCTGAATCGGTTCGAGATTGCTGTCGAGCGAAGTGGCCCAAATATCAAATCCCCCGAATCCCCCATCACGGTCGGATGAAAATAAAAGGTAACGTCCATCTGTTGTCAGACTTGGTTGTGCGCTGTTTGATCCCTCGATGTTCAATGGTTCCGGCGCTTTAACAGGTTTCGTCCACCCCTTATCTTCCCAGCGGCTCATATATATATATGAAACAATTTGATTGTTGTTCTTTGTCCAGCGGGTAAAAAACATTTTCTTACCGTCGCGGCTAAATGTCGCCATGCCGTCGTGAATATCTGAACTTGTCGGAATCTCCAGCGTATCAGCATCTAATAATGGATTGTCTATATTCATTGATTCAACCAGCGTATTCATATATCTCTTTTCCCCGGTTTTTTCTTTCACTTCCCTGATTTTTGTATAAACGAATCCGTCTGCTCTTGGTACCAGTGCATAGCTGGATGCGGAATCTTTTCCCTTCATTTCGTTCACCGTAAATAAATCGTTTACTCTTTCTGATTGCATTTCAATAAACTTCAGATCTTCCTGTTCCCTGCCGGCCGCTATCAACAACTCATCCATCTGGGTGTGGATCATAAGAAAAGAATCTATCTGCGAACGCGCCTCGGCAAAATGTTGATTGGCGCGCAATGAAACGGCATACCAATATCTCGCATCAGGATATGCTTTTTCAGAAAACTTTATTGACTCCTTATAATATTTCTCTGCTTTCTGATAATCATTGACCATCCGGTAACAGGTTGCCAGCTGATAAACCGCTTCCTGATGTGGATCCAGGTTGGTTTTACCTTTCACCTTTTTTTCGATGGCGAATGGGGTTGATCGTGGCCTCGAATGTTTTTCAGTGGCCAGGTATTTTTCAAAAACTACCGATGCTTCGTAATAATTTTTGGCTTTAAAAAGATTTTCGGCCTGGTTATAATAACCACTACCATTCTGCGCCTGCAGGCTGGACATTCCTGACAATGTCAGAAATGCTATGATCAGGAAATGGATATGTTTCAAACGATTCAACATGGAATTCTTATATCAATCGATTTTTCAAGTTTAAAAACGCGGACACCAAAAACGGGGGGTGCCCATATTAGATTTTTTCTTCCCTACATATGAAATGGAAATCTCCAGACTGTTTCCCTTGCTGCCTGCTGCGCTTTTTGCCGATGCATCCACATCGTAACTTAAACCCATCGTAAGCCCCTTATAGAAAAATCCCGCAAAGGGTGCAATCGCATCATCCAGCCTGTAATAAGCA
The DNA here is from genome assembly GCA_963732055.1 of uncultured Bacteroidota bacterium. Classification (GTDB taxonomy): domain Bacteria; phylum Bacteroidota; class Bacteroidia; order Chitinophagales; family Chitinophagaceae; genus Puia. Next base: position 114,985 of record CAVSYG010000003.1, read on the forward strand.
CCGAACATGACATCCGTATTCTCACTGGCATAAACCTGGAAGTACATACCACCCATCTTTTCCTGTGCATCTCCCTGTTTCATATAAATCGCAGTCGGAACAATGGAAAGCTGATCGGAAGCTGTAATTCTCACGCCGGCCTGCACACTATAACGAATATCCAGTTTAGACTGGCTACCATTTGTGAGATATGGATTATCCGGCTGTGTTATATGATAAGCCGAAACACCTCCGAAAACACTCGCCGTTCTGTTTGGTGTGGCATCATAATAAGCTATCCCGGCACCGGCGTCAAAGGAAGTCACCTGTGGTTTTAAAAATGTTTCATTCGAAGGGTTCGATCCATCGAAACCTACTCCCGAAGCCCATTGGCTGCCAAATTGCATTTTTGTGATATCGAACTTCCGACTGATAAAACCGATTTGCATGGCCATCACGAGATAGTGATCGGAATTTTCTCCAAAACGCACGCCGGTATATGCAAAAGTCAAATAACCATTTGTATAATTATAGGCGCCATCTGCCGAACTCTGATTGACCAGATTCACACCGAAATTGGCATTCTTGTTTGAAGTTTTTTCTGCTGAAAGCCCCTTGGTATTTAAAGTATTTCCATATTGACTTCTCCAGATTCCCGAAACCCGGTAGTCACCATCGAATGCCCCGGTAAATGCCGGGTTCATCGTCATAGGCTGAATATAATATTGTGAGAAATGCGGATCTATCTGCGCCTGGCTGGTTTTACCCATAGCAGCAGGCCAGTAGCAGCGTCCAGCAAATCCGGAATAAATTTCTTTTCATATAGTTGAATTTTATCACGCCCGGGGTGTGATATATTTTTTATCTGATCAGGTTGACGGTTCCTTTTCGTTTTATTTTCACATCATTGTAGAAAGTTACCTGTGCCACATACACATACACTCCGACTGCCTGTGGACGACCCTTCCATGTTCCATCCCATCCATTTTGTGCATCCTTTGTTTCAAAAATCAATTCGCCCCACTGGTTGTAAACCCGCATAGTCAGTTCTTTGATTGATGAGCCGTACACTTTGAATATGTCATTGTTGCCATCGTTGTTTGGAGTGAATGCATTCGGTACAAAAAAGTCTCCCAGGTTTGCTTCGACATTAACGAATAGAGTAGCCGTGTCCAGACAACCATCCGTCGATTGTCCAATCACCGTAAATGATTTCGACGTGTCCTTCACCACTATGTTCTGCGATAACGCTGTTTGGTCTGTAAAGAATATATTCGGGGACCAGCTCAGCACATTGTATGTAAAGTTTCCACCCGTTGTGAGGGTTGTGTTCGTTCCGGCCAGTACCGGATCAGGGTTCGCTGTGAGTGTTAACTGGAACGGCTTCACTGCTATATCAACGGTTGCGGTATCCTTACAGCCAAGAGCCGTTGTGGCTATAGCCAGATAGGTGGTGCTATCTGTCGGCGTAACAGTAACAACATTTCCGGTACCAACACCCGGCCAGTCAATTGTGTTACCCGGAGATAAAGCATTCAAAGTAACCATAGTGCCTTTACAGATATCCGTTGCGGAAGCCGCAGCACTAATAGGTGGTTTCGGATTAATGGTTAATACCACGGGTTGAATATTGGAAGAACATCCATTGATCAGGTTTGTGCCTCTTATATAATAAGTTCCCCCTGTACCGACTGCTGCCGGATTCACAACCGGAATGGTTCCTATATTATCCTGATAATAATTGTAAGTCAGTCCGGCCTGGCTGCCAGCTGTTACAGAAGGATTAGTGAGGTCAATGGTTTCGGGCATACAGGCTGATGGCGGGTTATTTGTGACCAGTGTCGGATTCTTAACAGTAATCGTTGTAATCGTCGTGTTATTGCATGTCCCATTTGTGAAACTGTAAAGAATTGTATAGGTCCCTTCCGTACTGGTTGCCAGATTGATATCACCTGTTACCGGATTCAGGCTCAGTCCGGCAGTTGATATAAAGGTTCCGCCGCCGATTCCGGTGAGACTTACAATCGCCGTCCCATTTGTACAATACGGTGTTCCTGTATATGCTATGGTAGCAACCGGCAGTGCATTGATCGTAACATTTGCGGTAGTACTATTTGAACATGTTCCGTTGCTGAAAGTATAGGTTACGGTGTACGTTCCCGCTGTACTGCCTGCCAGATTGATGACTCCTGTAGATGCATTGATCAGGAGACCTGCCGGCGCACTATAGGTTCCGCCATTTTGACCTATCTGTGTTGGATTTGCTATTCCGTTTGCGCAATATGGACTTCCCGCGTACGAAATAATTGCCGATGGTAATGCATTGATCGTTATCGGTGCCGTTGCTGTGTTCAGGCATGTTCCGTTGCTGAACGTATACGTGATGGTATAAATTCCGGGAATACTTGCCAGGAGATTAATGATTCCTGTTACTCCATTAATCGAAACGCCAGCGGGTGCAGTATAGAATCCACCGGATAAACCTGTTTGTGTTGGCGTTGCGGTGCCGGTTGCACAATAAGGACCTCCGGTATACGCAATGGTTGCAACAGGCAGCGGGTTGATGGTGATTGCCGTAGAAATTGTATTGTTACAGGTTCCATTACTGAATGAATATGTAATAGTGTATGTACCAGGCGTACTGGTGGCCAAATTAATGTCTCCGGTTGCTGGATTGATCACAACACCAGCCGGGCCTGTATAAGTTCCACCGGCGGTTCCTGTTTGCGTAACTATCGCAGTACCTGTCGCACAATATGGCGACCCTGCATAATTTATAGTTGCTGTTGGCAGTGCATTGATTGTAATACTTGTTGTTGCCGTATTACTGCAAATGGAGTTCGTAAACGTATAGGTAACGGTATAAGTTCCGGGTGTACTGGTGGCCAGATTGATGACTCCGGTCGCCGCATTGATGACAACGCCTGCGGGCGCAGAATATGTACCTCCACCTGTTCCTGTTTGGGTAACTGTTGCTATACCTGTTGCACAATATGGAATCGCGGTGTAACTGATGGTTGAAGTCGGCAATGCAGTAACAGTTATAGTTGCCGTTGTTGTATTGCTACATCCTCCGCTTGTGAAGCTGTATGTGATTGTATAAGTTCCTGGTGTACTTGCCACCAGATCAATATCGCCCGTTGCTGCATTAATGACTACTCCTGCCGGCGCGGTGAATGTTCCACCTGCCGTTCCCGTTTGTGTAACTGTGGCAGTACCGGTTGCACAATATGGACTTCCTGCATAATTTATAGTAGCTGTTGGCAGCGCATTGATTGTGATGCTGGTTGTTGTCGTGTTGCTGCATCCGCCACTGGTGAAGCTGTAAGTGATTGTATAAGTTCCAGGTGTACTTGCGACAAGATCGATATCTCCTGTAGAAGCATTTATATTTAACCCTGCCGGTGCAGAATAGGTTCCACCTGCCTGGCCGGTCTGTGTCACCGTCGCTATCCCGGTAGCGCAATAAGGGCTTCCTGCATAATTTATAGTAGCTGTTGGCAGCGCATTGATCGTAACACTTGTTGTTGTTGTGTTACTGCATATTCCGTTACTGAATGTATAAGTTATGGTATATGTTCCTGCGGTACTTGTCGCTAAATTTATATCTCCTGACGCTGCATTGATCACAACGCCTGCAGGAGCAGTATAAGTTCCACCGGCCTGGCCTGTCTGGGTTACGGTAGCTATTCCTGTTGCGCAATATGGAGAGCCAGAATAATCTATGGTAGCTGTCGGCAGCGCATTGATCGTGATACTTGTTGTTGTCGTGTTGCTACATGCGCCACTTGTGAAACTGTATGTGATGGTATAAGTTCCAGGACCGCTTGCCACGAGGTCGATATCGCCTGTTGCTGCATTAATCATTAATCCAGCAGTTGAAGTATAGGTTCCACCAGGAGTTCCCGTTTGTGTGACAGTCGCGGTGCCGCTGGCGCAATATGGAGAACCAGTGTAGGCGATGGTTGCAGTCGGAAGTGCTGTTATTGTTATAGATGTTGTTGTGGTATTTGCGCAGATTCCATTGGTGAAACTATATGTAATTGTATAAGTACCTGCCGTGCTTGTTACCAGATCGATATCGCCTGTTACCGCATTGATAACAACACCTGCAGGTGCAGTGTATGTTCCACCGGCTGTGCCTGTCTGTGTAACTGTCGCAGTTCCTGTTGCACAATATGGACTTCCCGCATAATTTATAGTAGCCGTTGGCAGCGCATTGATCGTGATACTTGTTGTTGTTGTATTGCTACATGCGCCACTGGTAAAGCTATAGGTGATTGTATATGTTCCAGGTGTACTTGCCACCAGATCGATATCGCCTGTTGCTGCATTGATCACAACACCAGCTGGTGCAGTGTAGGTTCCACCTGCCTGTGCCTGTTTGAGTAACAGTCGCAGTACCGGTTGCACAATAAGGACGAACCCGTGTAGGCGATGGTCGCAGTTGGTAATGCTGTTATAGTTATGGAGGCAGTTGTTGTATTGCTGCATGCACCACTTGTGAAAGTGTAAGTAATCGTATATGTTCCAGGAGTACTTGCAACCAGATCGATATCTCCTGTCACTGCATCGATCACAACGCCTGCTGGTGCAGTGTATGTTCCACCTGCTGTTCCTGTTTGTGTAACTGTCGCAGTTCCTGTTGCGCAGTATGGAGAACCAGTGTAGGCGATCGTCGCAACCGGTAATGCTGTTATAGTTATTGAAGCTGTTGTCGTATTGCTGCATCCGCCGCTAGTAAAGCTGTATGTGATAGTATATGTTCCAGGAGTACTTGCAACCAGATCGATATCTCCTGTCGCTGCATTGATCACAACGCCGGCTGGTGCAGTGTATGTTCCACCGGCTGTGCCTGTCTGTGTAACAGTCGCAGTTCCGGTTGCGCAATATGGAGAACCACTGTAGGCGATCGTCGCAACCGGTAATGCTGTTATAGTTATTGAGGCTGTTGTCGTATTGCTACATGCTCCGCAGTAAATGTAAGTAATAGTATATGTTCCAGGTGTACTTGCCACCAGATCGATATCTCCTGTAGCTGCATTGATCACAACGCCGGCTGGTGCAGTGTATGTTCCACCGGCTGTTCCTGTTTGTGTAACTGTCGCAGTTCCTGTTGCGCAGTATGGAGAACCACTGTAGGCGATCGTCGCAACCGGTAATGCTGTTATAGTTATTGAGGCAGTTGTCGTATTGCTGCATCCGCCACTTGTAAAGCTGAATAAGTGATCGTATATGTTCCAGGTGTACTTGCCACCAGATCAATATCTCCTGTCACTGCATTGATCACAACGCCGGCTGGTGCAGTGTATGTTCCACCGGCTGTTCCTGTCTGTGTAACTGTCGCAGTTCCTGTTGCGCAATATGGACTTCCAGCGTAATCGATAGTAGCAACCGGTAATGCTATTATAGTATATTGAGGCTGTTGTTGTATTGCTGCATCCGCCACTTGTAGAAGCTGATAAGTGATAGTGTATGTTCCAGGTGTACTTGCCACCAGATCGATATCTCCTGTCGCTGCATTGATCACAACGCCGGCTGGTGCAGTGTATGTTCCACCTGCTGTGCCTGTTTGTGTAACAGTCGCAGTTCCGGTTGCGCAATATGGACTTCCTGCATAATTTATAGTAGCCGTTGGCAGCGCATTGATTGTGATACTTGTTGTTGTTGTATTGCTACATGCTCCTGCAGTAAATGAATAAGTAATAGTATATGTTCCAGGTGTACTTGCCACCAGATCGATATCTCCTGTCGCTGCATTGATCACAACACCTGCTGGTGCAGTGTATGTTCCACCGGCTGTTCCTGTCTGTGTAACTGTCGCAGTTCCTGTTGCGCAATATGGAGATCCAGCTGTAGGCGATCGTCGCAACCGGTAATGCTGTTATAGTTATTGAGGCTGTTGTCGTATTGCTGCATCCGCCACTTGTGAAGCTGTATGTGATCGTATATGTTCCAGGTGTACTTGCCACCAGATCAATATCTCCTGTAGCCGCATTGATCACAACGCCTGCCGGAGCAGTGTATGTTCCACCGGCTGTTCCTGTCTGCGTAACTGTCGCAGTTCCTGTTGCGCAGTATGGAGAACCAGTGTAGGCGATCGTCGCAACCGGTAATGCTGTTATAGTTATTGAAGCTGTTGTTGTATTGCTGCATCCGCCACTTGTGAAGCTGTAGGTGATCGTATATGTTCCAGGTGTACTTGCCACCAGATCAATATCTCCTGTCACTGCATTGATCACAACTCCTGCTGGTGCAGTGTATGTTCCACCGGCTGTGCCTGTCTGTGTAACAGTCGCAGTTCCGGTTGCGCAATATGGACATCCTGTAATCTATAGTAGCAGTTGGAATGCGTTGATAGTTACTGGCTGTTGTTGTATTACTACATCCTCCACTGTGAACTGTATGTGATCGTATATGTTCCAGGTGTACTTGCCACCAGATCGATATCTCCTGTCGCTGCATTGATCACAACGCCTGCTGGTGCAGTGTATGTTCCACCGGCTGTTCCTGTCTGTGTAACAGTCGCAGTTCCGGTTGCGCAATATGGACTTCCTGCATAATTTATAGTAGCCGTTGGCAGCGCATTGATTGTGATACTTGTTGTTGTCGTATTACTGCATGCTCCTGCAGTAAATGAATAAGTAATAGTATATGTTCCAGGTGTACTTGCCACCAGATCGATATCTCCTGTCACCGCATCGATCACAACGCCTGCCGGTGCAGTGTATGTTCCACCGGCTGTTCCTGTCTGTGTAACAGTCGCAGTTCCTGTTGCGCAGTATGGAGAACCACTGTAGGCGATCGTCGCAACCGGTAATGCTGTTATAGTTATTGAAGCTGTTGTTGTATTGCTGCATCCGCCGCTTGTAAAGCTGTAAGTAATCGTATATGTTCCAGGTGTACTTGCCACCAGATCAATATCTCCTGTCGCTGCATTGATCACAACACCTGCCGGAGCAGTATATGTTCCACCGCTGTTCCTGTTTGTGTAACAGTGCAGTTCCGGTTGCGCAATATGGAGAACCAGTGTAGGCGATCGTCGCAACCGGTAATGCTGTTATAGTTATTGAAGCTGTTGTTGTATTGCTGCATCCGCCGCTTGTAAAGCTGTATGTAATCGTATATGTTCCAGGTGTACTTGCCACCAGATCAATATCTCCTGTCACTGCATCGATCACAACTCCTGCCGGTGCAGTATATGTTCCACCGGCTGTGCCTGTTTGTGTAACAGTCGCAGTTCCGGTTGCGCAGTATGGACTTCCTGCATAATTTATAGTAGCTGTTGGAAGAGCATTGATAGTGATATTGAGTTGTTGTTGTATTACTACATGCTCCTGCTGTAAACTGAATAAGTAATCGTATATGTTCCAGGTGTACTTGCAACCAGATCAATATCTCCTGTCACTGCATTGATCACAACGCCTGCCGGTGCAGTGTATGTTCCACCGGCTGTTCCTGTTTGTGTAACAGTCGCAGTTCCTGTTGCGCAATATGGACTTCCTGCATAATTTATAGTAGCAGTTGGAAGAGCATTGATAGTGATACTTGTTGTTGTCGTATTACTGCATCCGCCACTTGTGAAGCTGTAGGTGATCGTATATGTTCCAGGTGTACTTGCAACCAGATCGATATCTCCTGTCACTGCATTGATCACAACTCCTGCCGGTGCAGTGTATGTTCCACCGGCTGTTCCTGTTTGTGTAACAGTCGCAGTTCCTGTTGCACAATATGGACTTCCTGCATAATTTATAGTAGCCGTTGGCAGCGCATTGATTGTGATACTTGTTGTTGTCGTATTGCTGCATCCGCCGCTTGTGAAGCTGTAAGTAATCGTATATGTTCCAGGAGTACTTGCCACCAGATCGATATCTCCTGTCGCCGCATTGATCACAACGCCTGCCGGTGCAGTGTATGTTCCACCGGCTGTTCCTGTCTGTGTAACTGTCGCAGTTCCTGTTGCGCAGTATGGAGAACCAGTGTAGGCGATCGTCGCAACCGGTAATGCTGTTATAGTTATTGAAGCAGTTGTTGTATTGCTGCATCCGCCACTTGTAAAGCTGTAAGTGATAGTATATGTTCCAGGTGTACTTGCCACCAGATCAATATCTCCTGTCGCTGCATTGATCACAACACCTGCCGGAGCAGTATATGTTCCACCGGCTGTTCCTGTTTGTGTAACAGTCGCAGTTCCGGTTGCGCAATATGGAGAACCAGCGTAGGCGATCGTCGCAACCGGTAATGCTGTTATAGTTATTGAGGCTGTTGTTGTATTGCTGCATCCGCCGCTGGTGAAGCTGTATAGTGATAGTATATGTTCCAGGTGTACTTGCCACCAGATCAATATCTCCTGTCACTGCATTGATCACAACTCCTGCTGGTGCAGTATATGTTCCACCGGCTGTGCCTGTTTGTGTAACAGTCGCAGTTCCTGTTGCGCAGTATGGACTTCCTGCATAATTTATAGTAGCCGTTGGAAGCGCATTGATTGTGATACTTGTTGTTGTTGTATTGCTACATCCTCCTGCTAGTAAATGAATAAGTAATAGTGTAAGTTCCAGGTGTACTTGCCACCAGATCAATATCTCCTGTTGCTGCATTGATCACAACACCTGCCGGTGCAGTGTATGTTCCACCGGCTGTTCCTGTCTGTGTAACAGTCGCAGTTCCTGTTGCACAGTATGGACTTCCTGCATAATTTATAGTAGCCGTTGGAAGAGCATTGATAGTGATACTTGTTGTTGTCGTATTGCTGCATCCGCCACTTGTGAAGCTGTAGGTGATCGTATATGTTCCAGGTGTACTTGCCACCAGATCGATATCTCCTGTCACTGCATCGATCACAACACCTGCCGGAGCAGTGTATGTTCCACCGGCTGTTCCTGTCTGTGTAACAGTCGCAGTTCCGGTTGCGCAATATGGACTTCCTGCATAATTTATAGTAGCTGCTGGTAAGAGCATTGATTGTGATACTGGTTGTTGTTGTATTACTGCATCCGCTCACTGCTGTAAAGCTGAATAAGTAATAGTATATGTTCCAGGTGTACTTGCCACCAGATCAATATCTCCTGTCACCGCATCGATCACAACTCCTGCCGGTGCAGTATATGTTCCACCTGCTGTTCCTGTTTGTGTAACTGTCGCAGTTCCGGTTGCGCAGTATGGACTTCCTGCATAATTTATAGTAGCTGTTGGAAGAGCATTGATTGTGATACTGTGTTGTTGTTGTATTGCTACATCCTCCTGCTTGTAAATGAATAAGTAATAGTGTATGTTCCAGGTGTACTTGCCACCAGATCAATATCTCCTGTCGCTGCATTGATCACAACGCCGGCCGGTGCAGTGTATGTTCCACCGGCTGTGCCTGTCTGTGTAACTGTCGCAGTTCCTGTTGCGCAATATGGAGAACCAGTGTAGGCGATCGTCGCAACCGGTAATGCTGTTATAGTTATTGAAGCTGTTGTTGTATTGCTGCATCCGCCACTGGTAAAGCTGTAAGTAATCGTATATGTTCCAGGTGTACTTGCAACCAGATCAATATCTCCTGTCGCTGCATTGATCACAACTCCTGCCGGAGCAGTATATGTTCCACCGGCTGTTCCTGTTTGTGTAACAGTCGCTGTTCCGGTTGCGCAATATGGAGAACCAGTGTAGGCGATCGTCGCAACCGGTAATGCTGTTATAGTTATTGAGGCAGTTGTTGTATTGCTGCATCCGCCGCTTGTAAAGCTGTAAGTGATCGTATATGTTCCAGGTGTACTTGCAACCAGATCAATATCTCCTGTCACTGCATTGATCACAACTCCTGCCGGTGCAGTATATGTTCCACCTGCTGTGCCTGTTTGTGTAACAGTCGCAGTTCCGGTTGCGCAATATGGACTTCCTGCATAATTTATAGTAGCCGTTGGAAGCGCATTGATTGTGATACTGGTTGTTGTTGTATTGCTGCATCCGCCGCTTGTGAAGCTGTAAGTAATCGTATATGTTCCAGGTGTGCTTGCCACCAGATCAATATCTCCTGTCAGCTGCATCGATCACAACTCCTGCCGGTGCAGTATATGTTCCACCTGCTGTTCCTGTTTGTGTAACAGTCGCAGTTCCGGTTGCGCAATATGGACTTCCTGCATAATTTATAGTAGCCGTTGGAAGCGCATTGATAGTGATACTTGTTGTTGTCGTATTGCTGCATCCGCCACTTGTGAAGCTGTAAGTAATCGTGTAAGTTCCAGGTGTACTTGCCACCAGATCGATATCTCCTGTCACCGCATTGATCACAACGCCTGCCGGTGCAGTATATGTTCCACCGGCTGTGCCTGTTTGTGTAACAGTCGCAGTTCCGGTTGCGCAATATGGACTTCCTGCATAATTTATAGTAGCCGTTGGCAGCGCTATTGATCGTGATACTGATGTTGTTGTCGTATTGCTACATCCGCTCACTGCAGTAAACTGAATAAGTAATAGTATATGTTCCAGGAGTACTTGCAACCAGATCAATATCTCCTGTCACCGCATCGATCACAACACCTGCCGGAGCAGTGTATGTTCCACCGGCTGTTCCTGTCTGAGTAACAGTCGCAGTTCCTGTTGCGCAATATGGAGAACCACTGTAGGCGATCGTCGCAACCGGTAATGCTGTTATAGTTATTGAGGCTGTTGTTGTATTGCTGCATCCGCCACTTGTAAAGCTGTATGTGATCGTATATGTTCCAGGTGTACTTGCACCAGATCAATATCTCCTGTCGCTGCATTGATCACAACACCTGCCGGTGCAGTGTATGTTCCACCTGCTGTTCCTGTCTGTGTAACAGTCGCTGTTCCTGTTGCGCAATATGGAGATCCAGCGTAGGCGATAGTCGCAGTCGGTAATGCTGTAATAGTTATTGAGCTGTTGTCGTATTGCTGCATCCGCCACTTGTGAAGCTGTAAGTGATCGTATATGTTCCAGGTGTACTTGCCACCAGATCAATATCTCCTGTCGCTGCATTGATCACAACTCCTGCCGGTGCAGTATATGTTCCACCGGCTGTTCCTGTTTGTGTAACAGTCGCTGTTCCGGTTGCGCAATATGGAGAACCAGTGTAGGCGATTGTTGCAATCGGTAATGCTGTTATAGTTATTGAAGCTGTTGTTGTATTACTGCATAGCTACCTGAAGTAAATGAATAAGTAATTGTATATGTTCCAGGAGTACTTGCGACCAGATCAATATCTCCTGTAGCCGCATTGATCACAACACCGGCTGGTGCAGTGTATGTTCCACCGGCTGTGCCTGTCTGAGTAACGGTCGCAGTTCCTGTTGCGCAGTATGGACTGCCTGCATAATTTATAGTAGCCGTTGGAAGAGCATTGATAGTGATACTGGTTGTTGTCGTATTGCTGCATCCGCCACTTGTGAAGCTGTAAGTAATCGTATATGTTCCAGGTGTACTTGCAACCAGATCAATATCTCCTGTCACTGCATCGATCACAACGCCTGCCGGAGCAGTGTATGTTCCACCGGCTGTTCCTGTCTGTGTAACAGTCGCAGTTCCTGTTGCACAATATGGAGAACCCGTGTAGGCGATCGTCGCAATCGGTAATGCTGTTATAGTTATTGAAGCAGTTGTTGTATTGCTACATGCTCCTGCAGTAAATGAATAAGTAATAGTGTATGTTCCAGGTGTACTTGCTACCAGATCAATATCTCCTGTAGCTGCATCGATCACAACTCCTGCCGGAGCAGTATAGGTTCCACCTGCTGTTCCTGTCTGTGTAACTGTGCAGTTCCGGTTGCGCAATATGGAGAACCACTGTAGGCGATCGTCGCAACCGGTAATGCTGTTATAGTTATTGAGGCTGTTGTTGTATTGCTGCATCCTCCTGCTTGTAAACTGAATAAGTAATAGTATATGTTCCAGGCGTGCTTGCCACCAGATCAATATCTCCTGTCGCTGCATTGATCACAACGCCGGCTGGTGCAGTATATGTTCCACCGGCTGTGCCTGTCTGTGTAACAGTGGCAGTTCCTGTTGCGCAATATGGACTTCCTGCATAATTTATAGTAGCTGTTGGAAGAGCATTGATTGTGATACTGGCTGTTGTCGTATTGCTGCATCCGCCACTTGTGAAGCTGTATGTGATCGTATATGTTCCAGGTGTACTTGCAACCAGATCAATATCTCCTGTCACTGCATTGATCACAACTCCTGCCGGTGCAGTATAGGTTCCACCTGCTGTTCCTGTTTGAGTAACAGTGGCTGTTCCGGTTGCGCAATATGGAGTACCTGCATAATTTATAGTAGCCGTTGGAAGAGCATTGATTGTGATACTGGCTGTTGTCGTATTGCTGCATCCGCCGCTTGTGAAGCTGTAAGTGATCGTGTAAGTTCCAGGTGTACTTGCAACCAGATCAATATCTCCTGTTACTGCATTGATCACAACGCCGGCTGGTGCAGTATAGGTTCCACCGGCTGTTCCTGTTTGTGTAACTGTAGCCGTTCCTGTTGCGCAATATGGACTTCCTGCATAATTTATAGTAGCCGTTGGCAGCGCATTGATTGTGATACTGGTTGTTGTCGTATTGCTGCATCCGCCACTTGTGAAGCTGTATGTGATTGTATAAGTTCCAGGTGTACTTGCCACCAGATCAATATCTCCTGTCACCGCATCGATCACAACACCTGCCGGAGCAGTGTATGTTCCACCGGCTGTTCCTGTTTGTGTAACAGTCGCAGTTCCGGTTGCGCAATATGGACTTCCCGCATAATTTATAGTAGCCGTTGGAAGAGCATTGATTGTGATACTTGTTGTTGTTGTATTACTACATGCTCCTGCAGTAAATGAATAAGTAATAGTGTATGTTCCAGGTGTACTTGCAACCAGATCGATATCTCCTGTTACCGCATCGATCACAACGCCGGCTGGTGCAGTGTATGTTCCACCGGCTGTGCCTGTCTGTGTAACTGTCGCAGTTCCTGTTGCGCAATATGGACTTCCTGCATAATTTATAGTAGCCGTTGGAAGAGCATTGATTGTGATACTGTGTTGTTGTTGTATTACTACATGCTCCTGCAGTAAATGAATAAGTAATAGTATATGTTCCAGGTGTACTTGCGACCAGATCAATATCTCCTGTCGCTGCATCGATCACAACGCCGGCTGGTGCAGTGTAGGTTCCACCTGCTGTTCCTGTTTGTGTAACTGTAGCAGTTCCGGTTGCGCAATATGGACTTCCTGCATAATTTATAGTAGCCGTTGGAAGAGCATTGATTGTGATACTGGTTGTTGTTGTATTACTACATGCTCCTGCAGTAAATGAATAAGTAATAGTATATGTTCCAGGTGTACTTGCACCAGATCAATATCTCCTGTTGCCGCATCGATCACAACGCCGGCTGGTGCAGTGTAGGTTCCACCGGCTGTGCCTGTCAGTGTAACTGTCGCAGTTCCTGTTGCGCAATATGGAGAACCAGTGTAAGCGATTGTTGCAATCGGTAATGCTGTTATAGTTATTGAAGCAGTTGTTGTATTGCTGCATCCGCCACTGGTGAAGCTGTATGTTATCGTATAAGTTCCAGGGGTACTTGCAACCAGATCAATATCTCCTGTCACCGCATCGATCGTAACACCTGCCGGCGCAGTGTATGTTCCACCGACTGTTCCTGTTTGTGTAACTGTGGCTGTTCCGGTTGCGCAATATGGACATCCAGTGTAGGCGATCGTCGCAGTCGGTAATGCTGTTATAGTTATTGAGGCTGTTGTTGTATTACTGCAGGTACCTGAAGTAAATGAATAGGTAATAGTATATGTTCCAGGTGTACTTGTAACCAGATCGATATCTCCTGTCACTGCATTGATCACAACGCCGGCTGGTGCAGTGTATGTTCCACCGGCTGTGCCTGCCTGTGTAACTGTCGCAGTGCCGGTTGCACAATATGGAGAAGCAGAGTAGGCGATCGTCGCAACCGGTAATGCTGTTATAGTTATTGAAGCAGTTGTTGTATTACTGCATATTCCACTTCCAAATGAATAAGTAACTGTATAGGTTCCAGCTGTACTACCGACCAGGTCAATTGAACCTGTAGCAGAATTAATTGATAATCCTATAGTCGACGAGTATGTTCCACCAGCCTGGCCTGTTTGAGTTACTGTCGCGGTGCCTGTCGCACAATATGGAGAACCCGCATATGCAATGGTTGCCAATGGCACTGCATTGATCGTGACGCTTGTCGTTGCAATATCGCTACAAGTGCCATTTGTAAAACTGTATGTTATGTTATAGGTACCTCCTGCGCTGGTAGCTAAATCAATATCGCCCGTTGATGCATTGATCACAACGCCGGCAGGCGCCGTATAGGTTCCACCAGCCTGGCCCGTCTGAGTAACAGTGGCTGCTCCACCTGCGCAATATGGAGAACCAGCATAATTTATAGTGGCTGTTGGCAGCGCATTGATCGTGATACTGGTTGTTGTCGTGTTGCTGCAACCTCCGCTGGTGAAACTGTATGTGATCGTATATGTTCCAGGTGTGCTAGCGACCAGATCGATATCGCCTGTTGCTGCATTAATCACAACACCTGCTGGCGCGGTGTACGTTCCACCGGCTGTGCCTGTCTGAGTAACAGTCGCAGTTCCGGTTGCGCAGTATGGACTTCCAGCATAATTTAAAGTAGCTGCTGGTGACGTGGCTATTGTAATAGAACTTGTCGCCGTCACTGCTGCACATCCACTTGCCGCTGCAATCGTATTAGTGACTGTATAGGTTCCAGCTGTGCTCGCTGATAAATTAACCTGACCTGTTGCTGTACTTACAAATACAAGTCCTGCTGTTGATGAGAATGTTCCTGCAATACCGCCTCCGCTAAATGTCGGACTTGGGTTCGCTGCATTCTGGCAATATGGTGTTCCGGCAAAACTGAATGTAGCTACCGGTAAGGCAGTAATTGTAATAGAACTTGTGGCCGTTACCGCTGCACATCCACTGGATGGTGCAATTGTATTGGTGACTGTATAGGTTCCTGGTGTACTTGCTGATAAATTAACCTGACCTGTTGCTGTACTTACAAATACAAGTCCTGCTGTTGATGAGAACGTTCCTGCTACACCACCTCCGCTAAATGTCGGACTCGGGTTCGCTGCATTCTGGCAATATGGTGTTCCGGTATAACTGAATGTTGCTACCGGCAGCGCAGTAATAGTAACAGAAGTCGTTGCTGTCTGGGCAGCACATCCACCCACCGCAGCCATTGTATATGTAACCGTATAAGTTCCTGCAGTACTTGAGCTCGGCGTGATCGCACCTGTTGCCGCATTGATTGTTAATCCGGCAGTCGAAGAATAAGTTCCACCTGTTGTACCCGTCTGTGTTATAGACTGAGCGCCTACAAGAGAAGAACAGAATGGACTACCTGCATAACTGATCGTAGCTGCAGGAAGAGTAGTAATAGTAATAGAACTTGTCGCTGTCACGGCTGCACATCCACTCGCCGCTGCAATCGTATTCGTGACTGTATAGGTTCCTGGTGTACTTGCTGATAAATTAACCTGACCTGTAGCTGTACTTACAAATACAAGTCCCGCTGTTGATGAGAACGTACCTGCTACTCCGCCACCACTAAATGTCGGACTCGGGTTCGCTGCGTTCTGGCAATAAGGTGTTCCGGTATAACTGAATGTTGCTACCGGCAGCGCAGTAATAGTAACCGAACTTGTCGCTGTCACGGCTGCACAACCACCAGATGCTGCAATTGTATTGGTGACTGTATAGGTTCCTGGTGTACTTGCTGATAAATTAACCTGACCTGTTGCTGTACTTACAAATACAAGTCCTGCCGTTGATGAGAATGTTCCTGCAACTCCGCCTCCGCTAAAGGTCGGACTCGGGTTCGATGCGTTCTGACAATATGGTGTTCCGGTATAACTGAATGTGGCTGCCGGTAAAGCTGTAATAATAATAGAGCTTGTCGCTGTTACTGCTGCACAACCACCAGATGATGCAATTGTATTGGTGACTGTATAGGTGGCTGGTGTACTTGCTGATAAATTAACCTGACCTGTTGCTGTACTTACAAATACAAGTCCTGCCGTTGATGAGAATGTGCCTGCAACTCCGCCTCCGCTAAATGTCGGACTGGGGTTCGCTGCGTTCTGACAATATGGTGTTCCGGCATAACTAAATGTTGCTACTGGTAGCGCAGTAATAGTAACCGAAGTAGTTGCTGTCTGTGCTGCACATCCACCGGCCGCCGCAATCGTATTAGTGACTGTGTAGGTTCCAGGTGTGCTTGCTGCCAAATCGACCTGACCCGTAACCGTACTTACAAATACAAGTCCTGCTGTTGATGAGAATGTGCCTGCAACACCACCTCCGCTAAATGTTGGACCCGGGTTCGCTGCATTCTGGCAATATGGTGTTCCGGTATAACTGAATGTTGCTACCGGCAGCGCAGTAATAGTTACAGAAGTCGTTGCTGTCTGGGCAGCACATCCACCCACCGCAGCCATTGTATATGTAACCGTATAAGTTCCTGCAGTACTTGAGCTCGGCGTGATGGCACCTGTTGCCGCATTAATTGTTAATCCGGCAGTCGAAGAATAAGTTCCACCTGTTGTACCCGTCTGTGTTATAGACTGAGCGCCTACAAGAGAAGAACAGAATGGACTACCTGCATAACTGATCGCAGCTGCAGGAAGAGTAGTAATAGTAATAGAACTTGTCGCTGTCACGGCTGCACATCCACTCGCCGCTGCAATCGTATTCGTGACTGTATAGGTTCCTGGTGTACTTGCTGATAAATTAACCTGACCTGTAGCTGTACTTACAAATACAAGTCCCGCTGTTGATGAGAATGTTCCTGCAATACCGCCTCCGCTAAATGTCGGACTTGGGTTCGCTGCATTCTGGCAATATGGTGTTCCGGCAAAACTGAATGTAGCTACCGGTAAGGCAGTAATTGTAATAGAACTTGTGGCCGTTACCGCTGCACATCCACTGGATGGTGCAATTGTATTGGTGACTGTATAGGTTCCTGGTGTACTTGCTGATAAATTAACCTGACCTGTTGCTGTACTTACAAATACAAGTCCTGCTGTTGATGAGAATGTTCCTGAAACTCCGCCTCCGCTAAATGTCGGACTGGGGTTCGCTGCATTCTGACAATATGGTGTTCCGGTATAACTGAATGTTGCTATCGGTAAGGAAGTAATAGTAACAGAACTTGTCGCTGTCACTGCTGCACAACCACCAGATGATGCAATCGTATTGGTGACTGTATAAGTTCCAGGTATACTTGCTACCAAATCAACCTGACCTGTAGCCGTACTTACAAATACGAGTCCTGCCGTTGATGAGAACGTTCCTGCAACCCCGCCTCCGCTAAATGTCGGACTCGGGTTCGATGCGTTCTGACAATATGGTGTTCCGGTGTAACTGAAAGTTGCTATTGGTAAGGAAGTAATCGTGATAGAGCTTGTCGCTGTTACTGCTGCACATCCACTCGCTGCTGCAATCGTATTAGTGACTGTATAGGTTCCAGGTGTGCTTGCAGATAAATCAACCTGACCCGTAGCCGTACTTACAAATACAAGTCCGGCTGTTGATGAGAATGTTCCTGCAACTCCGCCTCCGCTAAATGTCGGACCCGGGTTCGCTGCATTCTGGCAATATGGTGTTCCGGCATAACTAAATGTTGCTACTGGTAGCGCAGTAATAGTAACCGAAGTAGTTGCTGTCTGTGCAGCACATCCGGCCGCCGCAGCCATTGTATATGTAACCGTATAAGTTCCCGCTGTGCTTGAGCTCGGAGTGATTGCTCCTGTTGCCGCATTGATTGTTAATCCGGCAGTGGAAGAATAAGTTCCACCTGCTGTACCCGTCTGTGTTACAGACTGAGCGCCTACAAGAGAAGAGCAGAATGGACTTCCAGCATAACTGATCGTAGCTGCAGGAAGAGTAGTAATAGCAATAGAACTTGTCGCCGTTACTGCTGCACAACCACCAGATGAAGCAATCGTATTGGTGACTGTATAAGTTCCAGGTATACTTGCTGCCAAATCAACCTGACCTGTAGCCGTACTTACAAATACAAGTCCTGCTGTTGATGAGAATGTGCCTGCAACACCGCCTCCGCTAAATGTCGGACTTGGGTTCGCTGCATTCTGACAATATGGTGTTCCGGTATAACTGAATGTAGCTACCGGTAAAGCAGTAATCGTAATAGAACTTGTTGCTGTAACTGCTGCACAACCACCAGATGCTGCAATTGTATTGGTGACTGTATAAGTTCCTGGTGTGCTCGCTGATAAATTAATCTGGCCTGTTGCTGTACTTACAAATACAAGTCCTGCTGTTGATGAGAACGTTCCTGCAACACCGCCTCCGCTAAATGTCGGATTCGGGTTCGCTGCGTTCTGACAATATGGTGTTCCGGTATAACTGAAAGTTGCTACCGGCAGCGCAGTAATAGTAACAGAACTTGTTGCTGTAACTGCTGCACAACCACCAGATGCTGCAATCGTATTGGTGACTGTATAGGTCCCAGCTGTGCTCGCTGATAAATTAATCTGACCTGTTGCTGTACTTACAAATACAAGTCCGGCTGTCGATGAGAATGTGCCTGCAACTCCACCTCCGCTAAATGTCGGACTCGGATTCGCTGCATTCTGACAATATGGTGTTCCGGTATAACTGAATGTTGCTACCGGTAAAGCAGTAATAGTAATAGAGCTTGTCGCTGTTACTACTGCACATCCATTCGCTGCTGCAATCGTATTAGTTACTGTATAGGTTCCAGCTGTGCTCGCTGATAAATTAACCTGACCTGTTGCTGTGCTTACAAATACAAGTCCTGCCGTTGATGAGAATGTGCCTGCAACACCGCCTCCGCTAAAGGTCGGACTGGGGTTCGCTGCATTCTGGCAATATGGTGTTCCCGTATAACTAAATGTTGCTACAGGTAAAGCAGTAATCGTAATAGAACTTGATGCTGTAACTGCTGCACATCCACTCGCCGCCGCAATCGTATTGGTGACTGTATAGGTTCCTGGTGTACTTGCTGATAAATCAACCTGACCTGTTGCTGTACTTACAAATACAAGTCCTGCCGTTGATGAGAATGTGCCCGCAACTCCGCCACCGCTAAATGTAGGACTGGGGTTCGCTGCATTCTGGCAATATGGTGTTCCGGTATAACTGAATGTTGCTACCGGCAGCGCAGTAATAGTAACCGAAGTAGTTGCTGTCTGAACAGTACATCCTGCCGCTGCAGCCATTGTATATGTAACCGTATAAGTTCCTGCAGTGCTTGAGCTTGGAGTAATTGCGCCTGTTGCCGCATTGATCGTTAAACCGGCAGTGGATGAATAGGTTCCACCTGCTGTGCCTGCTTGCGTCACCGCCTGCGCACCGACAAGTGTTTTACAAAAAGGTGTACCTGCATAGCTGATCGTAGCTGCCGGTAATGTGGTTATGGTAACCGAAGTTGTTGCTGTTTGCGCGGCACATCCGCCGGCCGCAGCCATTGTATAAGTAACCGTATAAGTTCCCGCAGTGCTCGTGCTTGGAGTGATCGCACCTGTTGCTGCATTGATCGTTAATCCGGCAGTCGAAGAATAGGTTCCACCTGCTGTGCCTGTCTGCGTCACTGCCTGCGTTCCAACAAGAGAAGAGCAGAATGGACTTCCGGCATAACTGATCGTAGCTGCAGGAAGAGTAGTAATAGTAATAGAACTTGTCGCTGTCACGGCTGCACAACCACTGGTTGCTGCAATCGTATTCGTGACTGTATAGGTTCCTGGTGTACTTGCTGATAAATTAACTTGACCCGTAGATGTACTTACAAATACAAGTCCCGCCGTTGATGAGAATGTGCCTGCAACACCGCCTCCGCTAAATGTCGGACTCGGGTTCGCTGCATTCTGACAATATGGTGTTCCGGTATAACTGAATGTTGCTACCGGCAGCGCAGTAATAGTAACCGAAGTAGTTGCTGTCTGTGCAGCACATCCGGCCGCTGCAGCCATTGTATATGTAACCGTATAAGTTCCCGCAGTACTTGAGCTCGGAGTAATCGCTCCTGTTGCCGCATTGATCGTTAATCCGGCGGTCGAAGAATAGGTTCCACCTGCTGTACCCGTCTGAGTTACTGACTGCGCACCAACGAGAGAAGAACAGAATGGACTTCCAGCATAGCTGATTGTAGCTGCAGGCAATGTAGTTATGGTGACCGAAGTTGTTGCTGTCTGGGCAGCACATCCGCCGGCCGCCGCCATTGTATAAGTAACCGTATAAGTTCCTGCAGTGCTCGTGCTTGGAGTGATCGCACCTGTTGCTGCATTGATTGTTAATCCGGCAGTCGAAGAATAAGTTCCACCGGCTGTACCGGTCTGTGTCACTGCCTGCGCACCAACGAGAGAAGAACAGAATGGACTTCCGGCATAACTGATCGTAGCTGCAGGTAATGTGGTAATAGTAATAGAACTTGTCGCCGTCACGGCTGCACAACCACCGGCTGCTGCAATTGTATTGGTGACCGTGTATGTTCCAGCCGTGCTTGCAGATAAATTAACCTGACCTGTTGCTGTACTTACAAATACAAGTCCGGCTGTCGATGAGAATGTGCCCGCAACACCGCCTCCGCTAAATGTCGGACTTGGATTAGCTGCATTCTGGCAATATGGTGTTCCCGTATAACTGAATGTTGCTACCGGTAAAGCAGTAATCGTAATAGAACTTGATGCTGTAACTGCTGCACATCCACTCGCTGCTGCAATCGTATTAGTGACTGTATAGGTTCCAGCTGTGCTCGCTGATAAATTAATCTGACCCGTTGCTGTACTTACAAATACAAGTCCGGCTGTTGATGAGAATGTGCCTGCAACTCCACCTCCGCTAAATGTCGGACTCGGGTTCGCTGCATTCTGGCAATATGGTGTTCCCGTATAACTAAATGTTCCGACCGGCAGCGCAGTAATAGTAACAGAAGTCGTTGCTGTCTGGGCAGCACATCCGCCGGCCGCCGCCATTGTATAAGTAACCGTATAAGTTCCTGCAGTGCTCGTGCTCGGAGTGATCGCACCTGTTGCTGCATTGATCGTTAGTCCGGCAGTGGAAGAATAAGTTCCGCCCGCTGTGCCTGTTTGCGTCACTGCCTGCGCACCAACGAGAGAAGAACAGAATGGACTTCCCGCATAACTAATCGTGGCTGCAGGAAGAGTAGTAATAGTAATAGAACTTGTCGCTGTTACTGCTGCACATCCACTCGCTGCTGCAATCGTATTAGTTACTGTATAGGTTCCAGCTGTGCTCGCTGATAAATTAACTTGACCTGTTGCTGTGCTTACAAATACAAGTCCTGCCGTTGATGAGAATGTGCCTGCTACACCACCTCCGCTAAATGTTGGACTCGGGTTCGCTGCATTCTGACAATATGGTGTTCCGGTATAATTGAATGTTGCTACCGGCAGCGCAGTAATAGTAATAGAACTTGTCGCTGTAACTGCTGCACAACCACTCGCTGCTGCAATTGTATTGGTGACCGTATATGTTCCAGCCGTGCTTGCAGATAAATTAATCTGGCCTGTCGCTGTACTTACAAATACAAGTCCCGCTGTCGATGAGAATGTGCCTGCTACACCACCTCCGCTAAATGTTGGACTCGGGTTCGCTGCATTCTGACAATATGGTGTTCCGGTATAATTGAATGTTGCTATAGGTAATGTAGTTATAGTAACCGAAGTAGTTGCTGTCTGGGCAGCACATCCACCGGCCGCAGCCATTGTATATGTAACCGTATAAGTTCCCGCTGTGCTTGAGCTCGGAGTGATCGCCCCTGTTGCCGCATTGATTGTTAATCCGGCAGTCGAAGAATAAGTTCCACCCGCTGTACCTGTTTGCGTCACTGCCTGCGCACCAACGAGAGAAGAACAGAATGGACTTCCCGCATAACTGATTGTAGCTGCTGGCAATGTAGTTATGGTAACTGAGGTAGTTGCTGTTTGCGCGGCACATCCACCGGCCGCAGCCATTGTATATGTAACCGTATAAGTTCCCGCTGTGCTTGAGCTCGGAGTGATTGCACCTGTTGCCGCATTGATTGTTAATCCGGCAGTCGAAGAATAAGTTCCACCCGCTGTACCTGTTTGCGTCACTGCCTGCGCACCAACGAGAGAAGAACAGAATGGACTTCCCGCATAACTGATTGTAGCTGCTGGCAATGTAGTTATGGTAACTGAGGTAGTTGCTGTTTGCGCGGCACATCCGCCGGCTGCAGCCATTGTATATGTAACCGTATAAGTTCCTGCTGTACTCGCGCTCGGGGTTATAGCTCCTGTTGCCGCATTAATCGTTAATCCGGCAGTAGATGAATAAGTTCCGCCCGCTGAACCGGTCTGTGTTACTGCCTGCGCACCAACGAGAGAAGAACAGAATGGACTTCCCGCATAACTGATCGTAGCTGCAGGAAGAGTAGTAATAGTAATCGAACTTGTCGCTGTAACTGCTGCACAACCACCGGCTGCTGCAATCGTATTGGTGACTGTGTAAGTTCCTGGTGTACTTGCTGATAAATTAATCTGGCCTGTCGCTGTACTTACAAATACAAGTCCTGCCGTTGATGAGAATGTGCCCGCAACACCGCCTCCGCTAAATGTCGGACTCGGATTCGCTGCATTCTGGCAATATGGTGTTCCGGTATAACTGAATGTTGCTACCGGTAAAGCAGTAATCGTAATAGAACTTGATGCTGTAACTGCTGCACATCCACCTGACGCCGCAATCGTATTAGTGACTGTATAGGTTCCTGGTGTGCTCGCTGATAAATTAACCTGACCTGTTGCTGTACTTACAAATACAAGTCCTGCCGTTGATGAGAATGTGCCTGCAACACCGCCTCCGCTAAAGGTCGGACTCGGGTTCGCTGCATTCTGGCAATATGGTGTTCCGGTATAACTAAATGTTGCTACCGGCAGCGCAGTAATAGTTACAGAAGTCGTTGCTGTCTGTGCAGCACATCCGCCGGCTGCAGCCATTGTATACGTAACCGTATAAGTTCCTGCAGTGCTTGAGCTTGGAGTAATCGAACCTGTTGCCGCATTGATCGTTAGTCCGGCAGTAGATGAATAAGTTCCGCCGCCTGTGCCTGTCTGCGTCACTGCCTGCGCTCCAACGAGAGAAGAACAGAATGGACTTCCCGCATAACTAATCGTGGCTGCAGGAAGAGTAGTAATAGTAATCGAACTTGTCGCTGTAACTGCTGCACAACCACCGGCTGCTGCAATCGTATTGGTGACTGTATAAGTTCCAGCCGTGCTTGCAGATAAATTAATCTGGCCTGTCGCTGTACTTACAAATACAAGTCCTGCCGTTGATGAGAACGTTCCTGCAACCCCGCCTCCGCTAAATGTCGGACTCGGGTTCGCTGCATTCTGGCAATATGGTGTTCCGGTATAACTAAATGTTCTACCGGTAGCGCAGTAATAGTAACCGAAGTCGTTGCTGTCTGGGTAGCACATCCACCCACCGCAGCCATTGTATATGTAACCGTATAAGTTCCCGCAGTACTTGAGCTCGGAGTGATCGCTCCTGTTGCCGCATTGATCGTTAATCCGGCTGTCGAAGAATAAGTTCCACCTGCTGTACCCGTCTGTGTCACTGCCTGCGCACCAACGAGCGAAGAACAGAATGGACTTCCAGCATAACTGATTGTAGCTGCAGGCAATGTAGTTATGGTAACTGAGGTAGTTGCTGTTTGCGCGGCACATCCGCCGGCTGCAGCCATTGTATACGTAACCGTATAAGTTCCCGCAGTGCTTGAGCTCGGCGTGATCGCTCCTGTTGCCGCATTGATCGTTAATCCGGCAGTGGAAGAATAGGTTCCACCCACTGTACCTGTCTGTGTCACTGACTGCGCACCAACGAGAGAAGAACAGAATGGACTTCCCGCATAACTAATCGTAGCTGCAGGAAGAGTAGTAATAGTAATAGAACTTGTCGCTGTCACGGCTGCACATCCACCGGCTGCTGCAATCGTATTGGTGACTGTGTAAGTTCCAGCCGTGCTTGCAGATAAATTAATCTGACCTGTTGCTGTACTTACAAATACAAGTCCGGCTGTTGATGAGAATGTGCCCGCAACACCGCCACCGCTAAATGTAGGACTCGGGTTCGCTGCATTCTGACAATATGGTGTTCCTGTATAACTAAATGTTGCTACAGGTAAAGCAGTAATCGTAATAGAACTTGATGCTGTAACTGCTGCACATCCACCTGATGCTGCAATCGTATTAGTGACTGTATAGGTTCCTGGTGTACTTGCTGATAAATTAATCTGACCTGTTGCTGTACTTACAAATACAAGTCCTGCTGTTGATGAGAATGTGCCTGCAACACCGCCTCCGCTAAATGTCGGACTGGGGTTCGCTGCATTCTGGCAATATGGTGTTCCGGTATAACTAAATGTTGCTACCGGCAGCGCAGTAATAGTAACAGAAGTCGTTGCTGTCTGGGCAGCACATCCGCCCGCCGCAGCCATTGTATAAGTAACCGTATAAGTTCCTGCAGTGCTTGAGCTCGGAGTAATCGCACCTGTTGCCGCATTGATCGTTAATCCGGCAGTCGAAGAATAAGTTCCACCCACTGTACCGGTCTGTGTCACTGACTGCGCACCAACGAGAGAAGAACAGAATGGACTTCCAGCATAACTGATCGTAGCTACAGGCAATGTAGTTATGGTAACCGAAGTCGTTGCAGTCTGGGCAGCACATCCGCCGGCCGCCGCCATTGTATAAGTAACCGTATAAGTTCCTGCAGTGCTCGTGCTCGGAGTGATCGCACCTGTTGCTGCATTGATCGTTAGTCCGGCAGTGGAAGAATAAGTTCCGCCCGCTGTACCTGTTTGCGTCACTGCCTGCGCTCCAACGAGCGAAGAACAGAATGGACTTCCCGCATAACTAATCGTGGCTGCAGGAAGAGTAGTAATAGTAATAGAACTTGTCGCTGTCACGGCTGCACATCCACTCGCTGCTGCAATTGTATTAGTGACTGTATAGGTTCCAGCTGTGCTCGCTGATAAATTAATCTGACCTGTTGCTGTACTTACAAATACAAGTCCGGCTGTCGATGAGAATGTGCCTGCAACTCCACCTCCGCTAAATGTCGGACTCGGGTTCGCTGCATTCTGGCAATATGGTGTTCCCGTATAACTAAATGTTCCGACCGGTAAGGCTGTAATAGTAATAGAACTTGTCGCTGTCACGGCTGCACATCCACTCGCTGCTGCAATCGTATTAGTGACTGTATAGGTTCCAGCTGTGCTCGCTGATAAATTAATCTGACCTGTTGCTGTACTTACAAATACAAGTCCGGCTGTTGATGAGAATGTTCCTGCAACTCCGCCTCCGCTAAATGTCGGACTCGGGTTCGCTGCATTCTGACAATATGGTGTTCCGGTATAACTGAATGTAGCTACCGGCAGCGCAGTAATAGTAACAGAACTTGTCGCTGTAACTGCTGCACATCCACTCGCCGCCGCAATCGTATTGGTGACTGTGTATGTTCCAGCCGTGCTTGCAGATAAATTAATCTGGCCTGTCGCTGTACTTACAAATACAAGTCCTGCTGTTGATGAGAACGTACCTGCTACTCCACCTCCGCCAAATGTTGGACTCGGGTTCGCTGCATTCTGGCAATATGGTGTTCCGGTGTAACTGAAAGTTGCTACCGGTAAGGAAGTAATCGTGATAGAACTTGTCGCTGTCACGGCTGCACATCCACTCGCCGCCGCAATCGTATTGGTGACTGTGTATGTTCCAGCCGTGCTTGCTGATAAATTAATCTGACCTGTTGCTGTGCTTACAAACACGAGTCCTGCTGTTGATGAGAAAGTTCCTGCAACTCCGCCTCCGCTAAATGTCGGACTCGGGTTCGCTGCATTCTGGCAATATGGTGTTCCGGTATAACTGAATGTTGCTACCGGTAAAGCAGTAATCGTAACCGAAGTCGTTGCTGTCTGGGCAGCACATCCACCCGCCGCAGCCATTGTATAAGTAACCGTATAAGTTCCCGCAGTGCTTGAGCTCGGGGTGATCGCTCCCGTTGCTGCATTGATCGTTAATCCGGCAGTCGAAGAATAGGTTCCACCTGCTGTGCCTGTTTGCGTTACCGCCTGCGCTCCAACGAGCGAAGAACAGAACGGACTTCCAGCATAACTGATCGTAGCTGCAGGCAATGTAGTTATGGTAACCGAAGTCGTTGCTGTCTGGGCAGCACATCCACCAGCCGCAGCCATTGTATAAGTAACCGTATAAGTTCCCGCTGTGCTTGAGCTCGGAGTGATCGCTACCTGTTGCTGCATTGATCGTTAATCCGGCAGTCGAAGAATAGGTTCCACCCGCTGTGCCTGTCTGCGTCACTGCCTGCGCTCCAACAAGAGAAGAACAGAATGGACTTCCCGCATAACTGATCGTAGCTGCAGGAAGAGTAGTAATAGTAATAGAACTTGTCGCTGTCACTGCTGCACAACCACTCGCTGCTGCAATCGTATTGGTGACTGTGTATGTTCCAGCCGTGCTTGCAGATAAATTAATCTGACCTGTTGCTGTACTTACAAATACAAGTCCTGCTGTTGATGAGAACGTTCCTGCAACTCCGCCTCCGCTAAATGTAGGACTGGGGTTCGCTGCATTCTGGCAATATGGTGTTCCCGTATAACTAAATGTTGCTACCGGCAGCGCAGTAATAGTAACCGAAGTCGTTGCTGTCTGTGCAGCACATCCGGCCGCCGCAGCCATTGTATAAGTAACCGTATAAGTTCCCGCTGTGCTTGAGCTCGGAGTGATTGCTCCTGTTGCCGCATTGATCGTTAATCCGGCAGTGGATGAATAGGTTCCACCTGCTGTGCCTGTTTGCGTCACCGCCTGCGCACCGACAAGTGTTTTACAGAATGGTGTACCTGCATAACTGATCGTAGCTGCCGGTAATGTGGTTATGGTAACCGAAGTTGTTGCTGTTTGCGCGGCACATCCGCCGGCCGCAGCCATTGTATAAGTAACCGTATAAGTTCCCGCAGTGCTCGTGCTTGGAGTGATCGCACCTGTTGCTGCATTGATCGTTAATCCGGCAGTCGAAGAATAGGTTCCACCTGCTGTGCCTGTCTGCGTCACCGCCTGCGCACCAACGAGAGAAGAGCAGAATGGACTTCCGGCATAACTGATCGTAGCTGCAGGAAGAGTAGTAATAGTAATAGAACTTGTCGCTGTCACGGCTGCACATCCACCGGCTGCTGCAATCGTATTCGTGACTGTATAGGTTCCTGGTGTACTTGCTGATAAATTAACTTGACCCGTAGCTGTACTTACAAATACAAGTCCCGCCGTTGATGAGAATGTGCCTGCAACACCGCCTCCGCTAAATGTCGGACTCGGGTTCGCTGCATTCTGGCAATATGGTGTTCCGGTATAACTGAATGTTGCTACTGGTAAGGCAGTAACAGTTACAGAAGTAGTTGCTGTCTGAGCAGCACATCCGGCCGCTGCAGCCATTGTATAAGTAACCGTATAAGTTCCTGCAGTGCTTGAGCTCGGAGTGATCGCCCCTGTTGCCGCATTGATCGTTAATCCGGCTGTCGAAGAATAGGTTCCGCCCACTGTACCCGTCTGTGTCACTGCCTGCGCACCAACGAGCGAAGAACAGAATGGACTTCCAGCATAACTGATCGTGGCTGCAGGTAATGTAGTTATGGTAACCGAAGTCGTTGCTGTTTGCGCGGCACATCCACCGGCCGCAGCCATTGTATAAGTAACCGTATAGGTTCCCGCAGTGCTTGAGCTCGGAGTAATCGCACCTGTTGCTGCATTGATCGTTAATCCGGCAGTGGAAGAATAAGTTCCACCTGCTGTACCCGTCTGTGTCACTGCCTGCGCTCCAACGAGAGAAGAGCAGAATGGACTTCCCGCATAACTAATCGTAGCTGCAGGTAATGTGGTAATTGTAATAGAACTTGTCGCTGTTACTGCTGCACAACCACCAGATGCTGCAATCGTATTGGTGACTGTATATGTTCCAGCTGTGCTTGCTGATAAATTAATCTGACCTGTTGCTGTGCTTACAAACACAAGTCCTGCTGTTGATGAGAATGTTCCTGCAACTCCGCCTCCGCTAAATGTCGGACTCGGGTTCGCTGCATTCTGGCAATATGGTGTTCCCGTATAACTGAATGTTGCTACCGGTAAAGCAGTAATCGTAACCGAAGTCGTTGCTGTCTGGGCAGCACATCCACCCGCTGCAGCCATTGTATAAGTAACCGTATAAGTTCCCGCGGTGCTTGAGCCCGGAGTGATCGCTCCCGTAGCTGCATTGATCGTTAATCCGGCTGTCGAAGAATAGGTTCCACCTGCTGTGCCTGTCTGCGTTACCGCCTGCGCTCCAACGAGCGAAGAACAGAACGGACTTCCAGCATAACTGATCGTAGCTGCAGGCAATGTAGTTATGGTAACCGAAGTCGTTGCAGTCTGGGCAGCACATCCACCAGCCGCAGCCATTGTATACGTAACCGTATAAGTTCCTGCAGTGCTTGAGCTTGGAGTAATTGCACCTGTTGCCGCATTGATCGTTAATCCGGCAGTCGAAGAATAAGTTCCGCCCGCTGTGCCTGTTTGCGTCACTGCCTGCGCCCCGACAAGAGAAGAGCAGAATGGACTACCCGCATAATTAATCGTAGCTGCAGGAAGAGTAGTAATAGTAATCGAACTTGTCGCCGTTACTGCTGCACATCCACTCGCCGCTGCAATCGTATTGGTGACTGTATAGGTTCCAGCTGTGCTCGCTGATAAATTAATCTGACCCGTTGCTGTACTTACAAATACAAGTCCGGCTGTTGATGAGAATGTGCCTGCAACTCCACCTCCGCTAAATGTCGGACTCGGATTCGCTGCATTCTGGCAATATGGTGTTCCCGTATAACTAAATGTTCCGACCGGTAGCGCAGTAATAGTAATCGAAGTCGTTGCTGTCTGTGCAGCACATCCGGCCGCCGCAGCCATTGTATAAGTAACCGTATAAGTTCCTGCTGTGCTTGAGCTTGGCGTAATCGCACCTGTTGCCGCACTAATCGTTAATCCGGCAGTGGAAGAATAGGTTCCACCTGCTGTGCCTGTTTGCGTCACCGCCTGCGCACCAACGAGTGTTTTACAGAACGGCTATCCGGCATAACTGATCGTAGCTGCCGGTAATGTGGTTATGGTAACCGAAGTTGTTGCTGTTTGCGCGGCACATCCGCCGGCTGCAGCCATTGTATAAGTAACCGTATAAGTTCCCGCAGTGCTTGAGCTCGGAGTGATCGCTCCTGTTGCCGCATTGATCGTTAGTCCGGCAGTAGAAGAATAAGTTCCACCGCCTGTGCCTGTCTGCGTCACCGCCTGCGCACCAACGAGAGAAGAACAGAATGGACTTCCCGCATAACTAATCGTAGCTGCAGGAAGAGTAGTAATAGTAATAGAACTTGTCGCTGTTACTGCTGCACATCCACTGGCTGCTGCAATCGTATTGGTGACTGTATAGGTTCCAGGTGTACTTGCTGATAAATTAACCTGACCTGTTGCTGTACTTACAAATACAAGTCCTGCTGTTGATGAGAATGTGCCTGCAACACCACCTCCGCTAAATGTCGGACTCGGGTTCGCTGCATTCTGGCAATATGGTGTTCCCGTATAACTGAATGTTGCTACCGGTAAGGCAGTAACAGTTACAGAAGTAGTTGCTGTCTGGGCAGCACATCCGGCCGCTGCAGCCATTGTATAAGTAACCGTATAAGTTCCTGCAGTGCTTGAGCTCGGAGTGATCGCTCCTGTTGCCGCATTGATCGTTAATCCGGCTGTCGAAGAATAGGTTCCGCCCGCTGTGCCTGTCTGTGTCACTGCCTGCGCACCAACGAGCGAAGAACAGAATGGACTTCCAGCATAACTGATCGTGGCTGCAGGTAATGTAGTTATGGTAACCGAAGTGTTGCTGTCTGCGCAGCACATCCGCCCGCCGCAGCCATTGTATAAGTAACCGTATAAGTTCCCGCAGTGCTTGAGCTCGGAGTAATCGCACCTGTTGCTGCATTGATCGTTAATCCGGCAGTGGAAGAATAAGTTCCACCTGCTGTACCCGTCTGTGTCACTGCCTGCGCTCCAACGAGAGAAGAACAGAATGGACTTCCCGCATAACTGATCGTAGCTGCAGGTAATGTGGTAATTGTAATAGAACTTGTCGCTGTTACTGCTGCACATCCACCGGCTGCTGCAATCGTATTGGTGACTGTATAGGTTCCAGCCGTGCTTGCAGATAAATTAATCTGGCCTGTTGCTGTACTTACAAATACAAGTCCTGCCGTTGATGAGAATGTGCCTGCAACACCGCCTCCGCTAAATGTCGGACTCGGGTTAGCTGCATTCTGGCAATATGGTGTTCCGGTATAACTAAATGTTGCTACCGGTAAGGCAGTAATAGTTACCGAAGTAGTTGCTGTCTGTGCAGCACATCCACCCGCCGCAGCCATTGTATACGTAACCGTATAAGTTCCTGCGGTGCTTGAGCTCGGAGTGATCGCTCCTGTTGCCGCATTGATCGTTAGTCCGGCAGTGGATGAATAAGTTCCACCCGCTGTACCCGTCTGTGTTACAGACTGCGCACCGACAAGTGTTTTACAAAAAGGTGTACCTGCATAGCTGATTGTAGCTGCAGGTAATGTAGTTATGATAACCGAAGTAGTTGCTGTCTGTGCAGCACATCCGCCGGCCGCAGCCATTGTATACGTAACCGTATAAGTTCCTGCAGTGCTTGAGCTCGGAGTAATTGCTCCTGTTGCCGCATTGATCGTTAATCCGGCAGTCGAAGAATAAGTTCCGCCCGCTGTGCCTGTTTGCGTCACTGCCTGCGCACCAACAAGAGAAGAGCAGAATGGACTTCCCGCATAATTGATCGTAGCTGCAGGAAGAGTAGTAATAGTAATAGAACTTGTCGCTGTAACTGCTGCACAACCACCGGATGCTGCAATCGTATTGGTGACTGTATAAGTTCCAGGTGTGCTTGCAGATAAATTAATCTGGCCTGTAGCTGTACTTACAAATACAAGTCCTGCCGTTGATGAGAATGTGCCTGCAACACCGCCACCGCTAAATGTCGGACTCGGGTTCGCTGCGTTCTGGCAATATGGTGTTCCGGTATAACTGAATGTTGCTACCGGCAGCGCAGTAATAGTTACAGAAGTCGTTGCTGTCTGGGCAGCACATCCACCCACCGCAGCCATTGTATAAGTAACCGTATAAGTTCCTGCAGTGCCTGAGCTCGGCGTGATGGCACCTGTTGCCGCATTGATCGTTAATCCGGCAGTTGATGAATAAGTTCCGCCCGCTGTACCTGTTTGCGTCACTGCCTGCGCCCCGACAAGAGAAGAACAGAATGGACTTCCCGCATAACTGATCGTAGCTGCAGGTAAAGTAGTAATAGTAATAGAACTTGTCGCTGTCACGGCTGCACAACCACTGGTTGCTGCAATCGTATTGGTGACTGTGTATGTTCCAGCTGTGCTTGCAGATAAATTAATCTGGCCTGTTGCTGTGCTTACAAATACAAGTCCTGCTGTTGATGAGAACGTGCCTGCAACTCCGCCTCCGCTAAAGGTCGGACTCGGGTTCGCTGCATTCTGGCAATATGGTGTTCCGGTATAACTAAATGTTGCTACCGGTAAAGCAGTAATAGTAACGGAAGTCGTTGCTGTCTGTGCAGCACATCCGGCCGCCGCAGCCATTGTATAAGTAACCGTATAAGTTCCCGCAGTGCTTGAGCTCGGAGTGATCGCTCCTGTTGCCGCATTGATCGTTAATCCGGCAGTCGAAGAATAAGTTCCACCCGCTGTACCTGTCTGTGTTACTGACTGCGCACCGACAAGAGAAGAACAGAATGGACTTCCTGCATAGCTGATTGTAGCTGCAGGTAATGTAGTTATGGTAACTGAAGTCGTTGCTGTCTGCGCAGCACATCCGCCGGCCGCAGCCATTGTATAAGTAACCGTATAAGTTCCTGCAGTGCTCGTGCTCGGAGTGATCGCACCTGTTGCTGCATTGATCGTTAGTCCGGCAGTGGAAGAATAAGTTCCACCCGCTGTGCCTGTCTGTGTCACTGCCTGCGCTCCAACGAGAGAAGAACAGAATGGACTTCCCGCATAACTGATCGTAGCTGCAGGAAGAGTAGTAATAGTAATAGAACTTGTCGCTGTCACTGCTGCACATCCACTCGCTGCTGCAATCGTATTAGTGACTGTATAGGTTCCTGGTGTGCTTGCTGATAAATTAATCTGACCTGTTGCTGTACTTACAAATACAAGTCCTGCTGTTGATGAGAATGTGCCTGCAACTCCACCTCCGCTAAATGTCGGACTCGGGTTCGCTGCATTCTGGCAATATGGTGTTCCGGTATAACTGAATGTTGCTACCGGCAACGCAGTAATAGTAACAGAAGTCGTTGCTGTCTGTGCAGCACATCCAGCCGCCGCAGCCATTGTATAAGTAACCGTATAAGTTCCTGCAGTGCTTGAGCTTGGCGTTATCGCTCCTGTTGCCGCATTGATCGTTAATCCGGCAGTGGAAGAATAAGTTCCGCCCGCTGTGCCTGTCTGCGTCACTGCCTGCGCACCAACGAGTGTTTTACAGAAAGGCGTACCTGCATAGCTGATTGTAGCTGCGGGCAGGGCAGTAATAGTAATAGAATTTGTTGCTGTTACTGCTGCACATCCGTCGCTGCTGCAATGGTATTGGTGACAGTATAGGTTCCAGGCGTGCTGGCAGATAAATCAACCTGACCTGTCGCTGTACTTACAAATACAAGTCCTGCTGTTGATGAGAACGTTCCCGCAACACCACCTCCGCTAAATGTTGGACTCGGGTTCGCTGCATTACTGCAATAAGGTGTTCCGGTATAACTGAATGTTGCTACCGGTAAAGCTGTAATAGTAACTGAAGTCGTTGCTGTCTGGGCAGCACATCCACCCGCTGCAGCCATTGTATAAGTAACCGTATAAGTTCCTGCAGTGCTTGAGCTCGGGGTGATCGCTCCCGTAGCTGCATTGATCGTTAGTCCGGCTGTCGAAGAATAAGTTCCGCCCACTGTACCGGTCTGCGTTACAGACTGAGCACCGACAAGTGTTTTACAAAAAGGTGTACCTGCATAGCTAATTGTAGCTGCAGGTAATGTAGTAATGGTAACTGAAGTTGTTGCTGTCTGGGCAGCACATCCGGCCGTTGCAGCCATTGTATATGTAACCGTATAAGTTCCTGCTGTGCTTGAACCTGGCGTTATCGCCCCTGTTGCCGCACTGATCGTTAATCCGGCAGTTGAAGAATAAGTTCCACCCGCTGTACCCGTTTGTGTTGCAGACTGAGCGCCGACAAGTGTTTTACAAAAAGGCGTGCCCGCATAACTGATCGTAGCTGCAGGAAGCGCGGTAATAGTAACCGGACTTGTTGCAGTTACAGCCGCACATCCACCGGCCGCCGCAATCGTATTAGTGACTGTATAGGCTCCGGGCGTGCTCGCAGATAAATCAACCTGACCAGTTGCCGGGCTTACAAATACAAGTCCTGCTGTCGATGAGAATGTGCCTGCAACACCACCTCCGCTAAAAGTCGGACTTGGATCCGCTCCGTTACTGCAATAAGGTGTTCCGGTATAACTGAATGTAGCTACCGGTAGCGCAGTTATAGTCACAGAAGTAGTTGCAGTCTGGGCAGCACATCCGGCGGCTGCAGCCATTGTATAGGTAACCGTATAAGTTCCTGCAGTGCTTGAGCTTGGAGTGATGGCTCCGGTACCCGCAACAATCGTTAATCCACCTGTCGAAGAATAAGTTCCTCCTGCCGTTCCTGTTCTGGTTACTGCCTGAGCACCAACCAGTGTTTTACAGAACGGCGCTCCGGCATAACTGATCGTGGCCGCAGGTAACGCAGTTATCGTAATTGGACTTGTTGCTGTTACAACCGCACATCCACCGGCTGCAGCAATCGTATTGGTGACAGTATAAGCTCCAGGTGTGCTCGCAGATAAATCAACCTGACCTGTTGTTGTGCTTACAAATACAAGTCCTGCTGTTGATGAGAATGTGCCGGCAACACCGCCTCCGCTAAACGTCGGACTCGGGTCCGCTCCATTACTGCAATAAGGTGTTCCGGTATAACTAAACGTTGCTACCGGCAACGCAGTAATAGTAACTGAAGTGGTCGCCGTCTGGGCAGCACATCCACCCGCCGCAGCCATTGTATAAGTAACTGTATAAGTTCCTGCAGTGCTTGAGCTTGGAGTGATTGCTCCGGTGCCCCCATTGATCGTTAATCCGGCTGTCGAAGAATAAGTTCCTCCTGCCGTTCCTGTTCTTGTTACCGCCTGGCCACCCACCAGCGTTTTACAGAACGGCGTTCCGGCATAACTGATCGTAGCTGCAGGTAATGCAGTTATTGTAATTGGGCTTGTTGCCGATACCGCAGCACATCCGCCGGCTGCCGCGATCGTATTAGTAACTGTATAAGCTCCAGGCGTGCTGGCAGATAAATCAACCTGACCTGTTGCAGTACTTACAAAAACAAGTCCTGCTGTTGATGAGAATGTTCCTGCTACACCACCACCGCTAAATGTCGGACTTGGATCCGCTCCATTACTGCAATAAGGTGTTCCGGTATAACTGAATGTTGCTACCGGTAGCGCAGTTATAGTGACCGAAGTCGTTGTCGTGTTGCTACAACCACCACCAGTAAAACTATAAGTGACTGTATATGTTCCGGCAGTACTTGTGTTCGGAGTGATGGCTCCTGTAGCCGCATTGATCGTTAATCCGGCAGTCGATGAATAAGTTCCGCCAGCAGTGCCTGTCCGTGTTACAGCCTGGGGAAGGATACCAGTCTTACAGAATGGTGCGCCTGCATAACTGATGGTTGCCGTGGGTAACGCATTTATTGTTACAGAGGTGGTTACGATATTGTCGCAGTTTCCCACAACACGTCTCATAACTGACTGTATACGTTCCCGCGTGTGCTGGCTGCCAGGTTAATGGCACCCGTTGAACCATTAATACTCAACCCTGCCGTGGAACTATAAGTTCCGCCAGCAGTTCCGGTTCTGGTTACATTAACAGTTCCCGTCGGACAAAATGGCCCGCCGGTGTATGAAATAGTCGCCGGAGCAACGCTACTCAGACAAAGGTCAAATGTTCCGGGACCTCCCAGAGGATCGTAATCGTCCACTTCAATATAGTAGGTAACCCCGGGAGTAAGACCCGAAGTGCCAAGGCATGCACTAGTATTTGCACCCGCAGCAATTTCACAAGCCAGTTCATTAAGACTCGCATCGAAGATTGCAACATGCGGCCAGGTCATTGTCTCGGCAGCAGTGTTAACCAAAACCTGGGCATTGATAAAGCCACTGGCGGGAGCGGTGAACTTAAACCAGACATTATTGGTGGGTCCTGCCAGCCAGCAGGATGGTCTTGGCTTATCTGCAGTGGCACCTACATTTGTATATACACCCGTGGTTGCACAGGCGACATTGATTGAAGCCGTAATATTCGTTGCATTTGCAAAATTGTCGTTGGCGGGGGGAGCAAATAAATTATGCGATCCGGATATGGTTGTTTTTTTTGCTAAACTATCTCTTGTCCGGGCTGTCCTTGCTTTTACCGAATCGAGGCCAGTTGTAATATTCGTTAAACTGTCATTGGAAGTATTGGCCCGGGGATCACCGTGAGCAATAGAAGAAGCAGATGCAGAATCTGGTCCGCCAGAAAAATTTTTGGCTTGGCTTTGCGTAAGTGCCGAAAACATTCCCAATATGCACAAAAACGCAGCGTACAGGTTTTTCATCGGTATCCGGCTAGGTTGCAAAACGGCCGTCCCTTTGGGATTTCGGCTATTGGATTTAATAGTTTTCCAGATTTACATCCGGTATACCGCGTTGTGGAATCTTATCGGAGATTATTAAAAATCAGAATGACCCATAAGCCGGAATACGTTTCAGTTACTGAAATGTCGCTTCAGAGGGTAGGAGGATTAGCTGTAAAGTGACCTGCTAAAAAAAACCTAGTGGTTTATACTTAGAGTGACCAGCCATATAATAACTGAAAACGTGCTAAATTATTGTCAGGTAATGGCTTACTTTAGAATAGTTTTTTCCACAATAGCAGAAATAACGGTTGTATACACTAATAATCTGCCTGAAATATGAAATATCCCGCGTTTTTCATCTGGCTGATAGGCTTTGGATGCAGGGAATATTACGAACCACCTGTTTTAAAAAATAACCCTCATTTATTGGTGGTTGATGGGTTTCTGAACAGTTCGCCCGATTCCACTTATATCAAACTGTCGTATACACGGAATCTCAGAGATACGGCACCGGCGGTTCCCGCTTTAAATGCAACGCTGATGGTGGAAGGCGACCAGAATACACTGATACCCCTTTATGAAAACGGCAAGGGCCTCTATGGCAATCTGCTTCCCTTAAAAACATCCGAAAAGTACAGGCTCTCTATAATCACTTCCGATGGCACAAAATACCAGTCGGATTATGTTCCCTTTAAACAAACACCTCCCATTGACAGCATTTCCTGGGAACAGGACAGCTCTGACGTGCGTTTTTATATCAATACACATGATCCTCAAGGCAATACAATTTATTACCGCTGGCAATATGAGGAGACATGGCAGTATTCAACTTACCTCACTTCAAATTTTGATTTTGTTCACGGCACGCTCATAGAGAGACCGCCAGATCAGCAAATTCACAACTGCTGGAAAGAAAATAAAGCTGCAACCATTCTGCTGTCTTCAACGAGTCAGCTGAGCCGGGATGTCGTGCATCAGTTTCCCTTTAACACCATTTCCAAGTCTACAGAAAAAATGTACGTGATGTATAGTGTCCTTGTTAATCAGTATGCACTGACCAGGGATGAATTCGATTATTGGACTGAACTGAAAAAGAATTCCGAGCAACTGGGTACTCTTTTCGACGCTCAGCCTTCACAGCTGAACAGTAATATTCATTGTACCACGAACCCATCAGAACCGGTTATGGGCTATTTATCTGCCTCCACAGTGCAGAAAAAAAGACTTTTTGTAGAAGGCAGTGACATGACGAACATGAATTATGTGCCTTATTATCTTCCCTGCTATTCATTAAATGATGTTACAACCGGTTTTGGAATTCAGGATACCGCCAAAGCCTATGAATATCTTGAAATGCCCAGACATCTTTTTACTTTCTGGTACTTCGATGGTGCCTATCACATCGCGCAGAATTTTTGTATTGACTGCCGGGAGCATGGTGGAACAAATGCGAAACCTGATTTCTGGCCATGATATGACGTACAATGTTCAAATACCATGCGACCATTAAACATTTATATTGTCCTGATTGGTTGTTTTTCGCTGATTTGCATAACAGATTGCAAAAAAGAATATAACCCGCCTGCCCAGCAGAACAATCCGCGGTTGCTGGTAATTGATGGCTTTTTGACGAATGCGCCCGATTCCACTTTTATAACGCTTACCCGTAGCCGAAATATAGCCGACACAGGTTCTATCACCGTTGAATCCGATGCCACCCTGATGGTGGAAGCAGAACTCGCATCCAGTACGCCTTTGCAAGAAATCAGACCAGGCGTTTATGGAGGCCTTATTGTTATGGATAGTTCGCAAAAATACCGGCTTGTTATTCGAACATCAGGGGGCATGCATTATCGTTCAGATTTTATTCCATTCCGAATCACACCCGAGATAGACAGCATTGGATGGAAAGAAGACTCAGCGAATGTTTCCCTACGTGTTCATACGCATGATCCGGCAAACAATACCCGCTATTATCGCTGGGCCTATGAAGAAACATGGAAATACCATACTTTTTTCATTTCATATTTCGATTATCAAAATGATACCGCCGTCATCCGGGGTGTAGATCGTCTGATTTATAATTGCTGGTTATCTGCAAAATCATCAGACGTACAGGTAGGTACAACTTCCCGGTTAAGTCAGGATATCGTTTCGGATGTAGTGTTTCATAACGTGGCCAAACAGTCAGAAAAAATCTACATTGAGTATAGTATACTCGCAAAACAATATGCGCTGACCCGTGACCAGTATGAATTCTGGACGAATCTCAAAAAAACCACTGAACAACTCGGAACGATATTCGATGCCCAGCCTTCACAGCTGAAAAGCAATATCCATTGCCTCGATAATCCTTCCGAACCTGTATTGGGATATTTGAGTGCGTCCTCTACCGCACAAAAAAGAATTTTTATCAATAGGACCGAGCTTTCATATTACAACTACACACCATATTGGCTTTCCTGTCAACTGGACACGAATAGCATACAGGGAATTCGTGCTGCAGATAAACAAAAGAACTATGATTACCTGGCAGCGCCCGGTCATTTATTTACATTGTATGAAGTATTCACCGGTGCTTATTCGATGGTCCCCAATATATGCGGTGACTGCAGGGAGCACGGAGGAACATCCATCAAACCAGGGTTCTGGCCCTAATTGTAAAATTGACAGATAAAATGATGTTGTTAACAAAAAAAGATCTTAATTTGATCGATAATAACTGCTTGCTGGATATATGTGCGAAATCAGACCTCTCTCTTTGAAGTTTCTACTGTGTTGTTTGGTTTTTGTGAAAATGGCCGGAGCACAGGAACTTACAAACGATACCCTGACAAATTCTCTCAACATCTCTTACCCGGTCAAACTCTATTTCAATGCCGTCGGCGAAAATGCGCATATCTATAACGGTTATGAATATTTTACACCGGACAGAAATATAAAAGGAAGCCCTTATTACCTATCCGATAGTCCCTGGCCTGCTGATGTAATATATGACGACAGTTATTATGAAAATATT
Source organism: uncultured Bacteroidota bacterium (assembly GCA_963732055.1). Lineage (GTDB taxonomy): Bacteria > Bacteroidota > Bacteroidia > Chitinophagales > Chitinophagaceae > Puia. The sequence goes on from CAVSYG010000003.1 coordinate 153,862, forward strand.
CCCATCTTATACGATGTAGTGAAGGACGAAGTGGTGATTAACCGATTGGGACAGAATTTTAAAATAAGCCTGGTAAACGATAAATTAAAATCATTCAGGCTCCGCAGCCACGAATTTATCAGGGTATCAGTTGACAGCGTGAATGGCAGTCAATTAGCGACCGGATTTTACGACCGGTTGTATAATGGAAAAACAATCGTACTTGCAAAACGTAAAACCCGTTTGCAGGAAACCTATGTGTATAGTCAAATCAGTTATGAATATATAAGACAGGATATTTATTATTTGATTGTTGCCGGACAAGTCGTTCAGGTGGATAGTAAATCATCGGTACTCAAACTGTTTAATTCGAAGAAGTCAGAAATCAAAGCATTCATCAGGAAAAATAAACTGAATTTTAAATCAGATTTCGAAAAAACACTGGTTGCGGTTTCAGCTTATTATGATCAACTAACGAGCTAACATGTATTATATTTTCCGCAATCTTTCCTGCCTGGTGATGAGCTCGTTTCTTTGTTTGTTTCTGCATGCACAAAATAAAAAAACTTTTAGTGGAGATTTCCGTGGCATGAAGCTGGAACAATTTGCTGTAGCCATTGAATCGCAATCTGACTACAGGTTTTATTTCAAACCCAGCGAAACCGATAGCATCGTGCTGGATTTTTCGGTGCAGGATCAAACCCTGCCCGTTATCCTGAATAAGGTACTGGCACATACAGATTTCCATTTTGCCATCGACGGGGACGATAATGTTTTTATTACAGAAAAATTCACGATCCAACCCAATTTACCGGACGATTACTTCAATGTCAAACGTCCTGTTTCGGATTCTGTCCGGGAATCCTCTTTTTCTGTAGATAATTACCTGGACAACCAGAAAAATCAAAAACTAAGGTCCGCCCTGGAAAACAGGGTTTTTGTGATCGGCCCAAAAACGAATACTTACCGTAATGGAAAAGGTACTGTTGCCGGTTATATACGCGACGCAAAAACCGGTGAAACACTGGTAGGTGCCACTGTTTCCCTGGATAATCCGCCAATCGGTGTGAGTACAGATCAGTTTGGATATTTTTCGCTCACACTACCTCTGGGTCCACATGTTTTGCATATCTCAAGCATCGGCATGAAAGAAACGGTTCGACATATCGCTCTTTACTCCGACGGGAAGCTGAATATTGAAATGGAACAATTTATACCGGGTTTGAAAGCCGTAACAATAACTTCCGAAAAAAATTCCAATACCGGTCGTCTCCAAATGGGCGTGGACCGGCTGAACATTAAAACAATCCGGCAGATGCCTGTCGTTTTCGGAGAAGCGGATATATTAAGGGCTGTACTGACTCTGCCCGGAGTCACTTCAGTTGGTGAAGCATCTACAGGCTTCAATGTGCGGGGCGGATCTGCTGATCAGAACCTTGTGCTATTTAATAATTCCACTATCTATAATCCGTCACACTTCTTTGGATTCTTCTCTTCATTTAATCCGGATGTGGTAAAGGGCGTGGAATTATATAAGAGCAGCATTCCGGAAAAATATGGCGGAAGATTGTCATCCGTACTGGATGTTACAACCCGGGACGGAAATTCAAAGAAAATATCAGGTGCCGGAGGCATTGGCCCGCTGGATGCCCGTCTTACCATTGAAGGTCCGCTCTTCAATGAAAAAACAACATTCCTGGTAGCAGGCAGGTCCACTTATTCTGACTGGTTGTTGAAACAGATTCCAAATGATGCCTATCAGAACAGCACGGCCGGTTTCTATGATGCAAACCTGCGGCTCACGCATGAGATCAATGCAAAAAACCATTTGTTTCTGACCGGTTATATCAGTAGTGACCGTTTCACCCTGAACAGTGATACACTATATAAATACCAGAATAAAAATGTGAACCTTCAATGGAAACATGAATTCAATAACCGGTTCAATGCTGTCTTCATGGCGGGTATTGACGATTATAATTATTCCATTACCAGTACTTTGAATCCCGTCAACGCCTATAAACTTTCATTTAAAATCACGCAATACGTCTTTCACGGAGATTTTACCTATAACATAAATGCAGTACATACACTGGATTTCGGTATCAGTTCTATATACTACAAATTATACCCGGGATCGCTGGACCCACAAGGATCAAAATCGTTGGTGGTACCTGATCATGTGCCCACTGAACAGGCACTTGAATCTGCCGCATACCTTGGTGACAGAATAAATCTTGGATCCAAATTCTCCGTAAATCTGGGTATCCGGTATTCGTATTATAATTATTTAGGGCCACAGAACATTTATACCTACGCACCGGGTCAGCCATTGGAAACGAACAGTATTATTGACTCAACGTATTATGGACCAGGCAAAAATATCAAGACCTATCAGTATCCGGATTACAGGGTTTCCGCCCGCTATCTTTTAGATGATAATTCTTCTTTAAAAATCAGCTACAATTCATTACACCAGTTTATCCACCAACTGACGAATACGACGGCCATTTCCCCGACCGATATCTGGAAACTCAGCGGACCGAATATCAAGCCACAAAGCGGTCAGCAACTTTCTCTGGGATACTACCACGATTTCAAATCACATACGATCGAGACATCACTCGAAGTCTATTACAAGAAAATTGACGACTATCTCGATTACAAAAGTGGCGCGTCGCTGGTTCTCAATCATCATATTGAAACGGACGTGCTGACAACCAGGGGCAAAGCATATGGTGCAGAATTGCTGATAAAGAAAACAGCCGGCAAACTGAACGGCTGGTTAAGCTATACTTATTCACGCACATTCCTGCAACAGAGTGATCCGAATGCGGGACAGCTCATAAATAATGGCGCATTTTACCCTGCGAACTATGACCGGCCCAGCGTTTTGAATTTTATCGGGAATTATCAGCTCAATCACCGGTTCAGTGTTTCGGTCAATGTCAATTACAGTACAGGCAGGCCCATCACATTGCCCACAGCCATCTATGATCTCGGTGGTGGTGAGCGCGTTTATTATTCTGATAGAAATGCTTACCGTATACCTGACTATTTCAGAATGGATCTGTCTGTGAATATTGAAGGCAATCATAAAATAAAAAAATTCAAACATAGTTCCTGGTCCATCGGTGTATATAATCTGACCGGCCAGAATAATCCCTATTCCATCTATTTTACTTCAGAAAATGGTGTGATCAAGGGATATAAGCTTTCCATATTCGGTTCACCGGTTCCATCCATCACTTACAACTTCAAATTCTAGATGAAGAGATTGATATATATGTTGCTGATTACCGTTACTGTGACTCTGGGAGGTCTGGATTGTAAAGAAGTATACACTCCTCCTGCTATCAAAAACAATCCGTTCCTGCTGGTCGTGGACGGAATTGTGATCAGCGGAAATGATTCAAGCATTATTACACTTTCACGCACACGTAATATTTCCGACACGACGCCTTCTGTTAAAGAACCAGGCGCCAAGGTTTCCATTTTAAGCGTTTCGGGAGTTGAATATCCGTTTACAGAAGAAGGCAATGGACGATATGCCGTAGATCAACTTTTACTGGACGCTGGCCAACAATATCAATTAAAGATCGTTACAAGTGACGGAAATGAATTCCGCTCGCTACTCGGTAGCGTACAGATCAGTCCTCCGATCGATTCATTATACTGGAACCAGGATTCCTCTTTTAATGCACATGTATATTTAAATACGCATGATGCCTCCAACCAGACAAAATATTACCGTTGGCAATATGTTGAAACCTGGGAGTATCATTCGGCTTTCGTTTCGGTTCTGGATTATAACAACGGAAACGTCATACCAAGAACCCTGGATAAACAGATATACAGATGTTATAAGTCGGTGCCTTCCTCATCCATTGAAGTTGTGTCAACCACGCGGTTATCAAGTTCTGTCGTAAATAAGTATGAAATAGCCGAAATCCCGCAGGGATCAGAAAAAATAAGTGAGACGTATAGTAACCTGGTCAGTCAATATGCCATACCTGCAGATGCATATGATTTCTGGTCAAATCTGAAACGAAATACCGAACAACTGGGTTCGCTTTTCGATCTGCAGCCATTTACGGAACTGGGAAATATAACCTGTGTAAATGATCCTACTATTCATTGTATCGGGTTTATCAGTTTTTCAACCCTGCAGACTAAACGGATTTTTATTTCCAAAAATGATCTGGTAAGCTGGAGTTATCAACCTTATTATGGCGGTGATTGTTTAATTGACACGATTCCGCCCCCTGATATAGACAAATATTTCCAGCCTCCGGGTGGTCCTTATGCCAACTCCCTGATCGGAACCAATAACGGACCTTACCTTTTATCCTCGGTTCTCTGTGTGGATTGCACCAATCATGGAGGAACCACTGTAAAACCAACCTTCTGGCCATAAACTTTTTAACTATGCGTCGATTTTCGCGGATATTTTTTCCGTTCATATATAAAAAGTTTACGACAGTCCTTTGTCTTCTGATCTGTGGAGCCTGCCTTGCGCAGGATCCTTTTATTAATAAATTAACGACCAGTATAAGTGAACATGTAGCGAAGGAATCCAGGGAAAAAATCTATCTCCAGACTGACAAATCATTTTATATTTCCGGAGAAATATTGTGGTTTAAATCGTATGTAGTGGATGCAACGCGTAATAAATTTTTTTCCCAGTCTAAGGTGGCCTACGTAGAAGTATTGAACCGGGAGTCAAAGCCGGTTATACAGGGAAAAATACTCATTCAGAATGGCATTGGCAGCGGATCCTTCTTTATTCCTCTATCGCTCCCCACAGGCTGTTATAAAATCCGTGCATACACCAACTGGATGAAAAACTTTGGCGCAGACTATTATTTTGAAAAAAATATTACGATCGTAAATACGATGAAAAGAAGCCAGGATACCCTGGTTCAAAAATCGCCGGCCATCGATATACAGTTCTTCCCCGAAGGTGGCAACCTGGTGGACGGTACACCCATTGTAGTGGGATTTAAGACAGTTGATGAGAATGGAAAAGGAATAAACGTGGACGGAGATATTGTTGACCAGGATAAAGCAACCGTCGTTCATTTTCAAAGTGGATTATTTGGTATGGGTCGCTTCGAAATCAATCCTTCTGCCAGCAAGCAATATAAGGCTTATGTGCGGGTAGGCGGAAATCAGCTGACAGTTGTCAATTTGCCCGCTGTATTGCCAAAAGGAAATACTTTAAAAGTCATTTCGGGCCAGGATAATCTGACGATTTCCGCTACATCCAACTTCGAGGGCGATAACAGGCCATTATACCTGCTCATTCATACCCGCGGACTGGTAAAATACGCGAACAGCCTTCCTATGGATCACGGGAAAGGCATCGTGACTATTCCACTATCAACTATTGGTGAAGGCGTTTCAAGTATCACACTATACAACGCCAGCCAACAAGCCGTTTGTGAAAGACTTATTTTCAGGATGCCTTCCAGCCTGGATTTATCTGCACAATCTGAAATGGACGAGTACCAGAGCCGAAAAAAAATAACAACACATATTCATCTGAATAACCTGCCAGCCGACTCAGCGCTGTCAGCCAACCTGGCTATGTCTGTATTCAGAATTGATAGTTTGCAAAACGACGAAGCGCCGGATATCCGGGCATATTTATACCTGTCGTCAGATATACGCGGGAATATAGAACACCCTGAATTCTATTTTACGCACAAGGGTGAGCAATATCAGTCTGCCATCGAAAATCTGATGCTTACACAGGGCTGGCGAAAATTTAAATGGGACGATGTATTACAAAATGCAAATCCCGTTTTCGAATATATCCCTGAATGGACGGGTCATCTGATACATGCACGTATTACTGACCGCGCCAGCGGTCAACCGCTGGAAAACCAGGGAGTCTATCTCGCCGGGCCTGGTATTAAATCACAACTTGCCGGTTGCGTCAGCAACAAGAACGGACAATTATTATTTGACCTTCCGCATCTATTGGGATCGAACGTGATTGTACTGCAGGCAGAAAACAGAACCGACAGTAATTACAGGATTGATGTGTCAAATCCATTCAGTGAAAAATATTCAGCCGGTTATTATCCGACTTTTAAAATGAACAGCACGCTTAAATCAGATCTGCAGTTCTATAATATCGGCACACAGGTGCAGAATGTTTATCTGCTAAGTAACCTGATTAAATTGAAAGCGCCGGTCTATAGCGACAGCACTTCTTTTTATGGCGAGCCCGATAAGAAATTTTTTCTGGACGATTATACCCGTTTTAATACCATGGAAGAAGTTGTCCGGGAATATATCACGGGGTTATCCGTACATCGCGGCAAGGACCATTTTACTTTTCGAATGATGAATGATCCGCAAAAAATATATTTTGACCAGGATCCTTTGATCGTGCTGGACGGCGTTCCCATTTTTGATGCGACTGAAGTAATGTCCCTTGATCCTTTGAAAATTAAAAAAATAGAAATTGTAAACCGGAAATTCTTCCTGGGATCTGTAGTGGCCAGCGGCATCTTCGCTCTATATTCGTATAACAATGACATGGCGGGACTTCAGATGAACAGCCATGCACTGATCCTGGATTATGAAGGACTGCAATTGCAGCGTGAGTTTTATTCTCCCAAATATGATCCATCCCAAACCAGCTCCAAACGTTTACCTGACTTTAGAAACGTACTCGCCTGGGAACCCAATATCGTGATTGGCAAAAGCGGCGAAGCTGAAATAAATTTTTATTCTTCTGATCGTAAAGGGAAATATGTCGGTGTTGTAGAAGGCATTAATCAGAATGGAGTCGCGGGGAGCACGAAGTTTTATTTTGAGGTCCAATAAGCCCGAAGCAGGACGCTGGAGGCAGGAGGCCAGGACTTTATTATGCCTCGGGCGTCCCGCGTCCTGCGTCATGCCTATTTAGAGATATTTTTCAAATACAAAAACGCCGGTCCCTTACTAAAATCAAATTTTGGTCTTATGAAACTGGGGGCGATGGAAAAATTACCCAGCAGGATGTCCGGTTTACCATCCCCATTCAGATCGCCGACATCCATTGTCAGCCAGCGGCCCCGCTGGGTCGCCGGTAAGGAATGCGGAAGGAAATCAAAATTTCCCTTGTTCTCCAGATATACAAATCCTTCTTCGGGTTGATTCTGATAGTCAGCAAAAAAGGAAATCACCGCCAGGTCCAGGTCGCCATCGCCATCAAAATCACGGGCCATCGCTTTATAACAACCATTGATCGGGAAAAAATATTTTTGTTTAAAATTCCAGTGTCCGTCATTTAAAAATATGTACACGCCATGATAAGGTTTTAATTCCACTGAAAAATCAGCATTGTCTCCGCAGGTATAAACGATATCCGGAAAGCCGTCATGGTTGAAGTCATCCATTTCAAAATAGGACGAGCCATAGGAAGGCGGGAACTGTAAAATTTCCTTTTGATCAAACTGACCGTGCCCGCGGTTGGTGAATAAAAAAATGCCTTCTTCACCTTGCGCGAATAATACAACGAGATCGGGTAGTCCGTCGTGGTTATAATCGTTTACGTATGCCTTAATAGCGCCAGGAACGGACCTTAACACATGCCGGTTATAGTTATTGTTACCCAGATTTTCATACCAGCTTAAAGCGCCTGTAAGATGCCCGAATTCACATACCAGTTCATCAGGTTTTCCATCGTTGTTCAGGTCGACCTGTATCGATTGCACCGGTCGTGCGAGATGATGGATTTGCGTTGTAGTATCCAGTAGCAATTTCCCATGCTCATCCAGCCCGAGATTCTGAAGCCTGCCCAGCTTCGCATTTGAGGGATTCAGGTAACCGATATTAGTGGCTACCCATGGTGAAGCCTGAAAGTCAATATCTATGACTGGACCCAATATAAATGCAAAAGAATCAATGGGTATTAAGGCTGTGTCAAACCGGGTGACCTGTTTCTGGAAAATATCACTTTGCAAAACGGAATGTACCGTCCGGGAACTGTCAATATGGATATAACAGGTTGTTGGCTTTTGACCGTTAATTGCGGGGGAAATAACTTCGAAAATGGACAAGTCATTTTTAATCGGATAGGGCCTTTGCTGTGGGGGCAATGAATCAGGTGCTGTTGCGGTGTAATAGTTAATTATATTCTGCCATTCTTCCGTGGTCATAAGAGGCTTGGAAGGATAAAATCCCGGCGCCAGATTGGGATCCCGGCGCATAGAAGGATATTGAGTCCAGTAATGATTAAAAATGCCGAGCCGCGGACCCATATTCGGTAATACTCCTTTTTCCCAGGACTCTACACTTAATAGTGAAGGCTGTGGAAACGCATGGCAGCTCTGACAATATTTTTTTGCCAATGCCTCACCTGCTTCGACTGAATCAGTAGGAATTTGTTTATGGGATTGATTTCTGTTATACGGATCGCAGGAATACAGGTTGAGTAAAATGAAAATAACGATCCCGTAACGCAAGATTAAAGATTTATTTTTCTGCGTGAACCCTTACTGTCTGTCACTTCCACCGAAACAACCTGATCATCCACCCGTATAAAACGGCCTGATTGGGATAAAAACGATGTTCCATAATAAAATTCCTGGTCCAGTGTCTTCCCGTTTTTATATGTAATCATCGCTTTAACATCCAGGGGTGCCAGTTGTATCAGTTTCTGATTTTTTTTAAGACGGAATACTTTTAGCGGGCCGCGGTTCTGACTTGCCGCTACCAGATACTGATTGTTGGCTCCGCTTAATTTTACCAGTGCTTTGCCATTGCCCGGAATAAAAATGCCGCTTTGAAGAATGGAACGGGATTGAAAACCGTTTTGTCCATCGCCATTCATTAACAAACCGTTCAACGCATCATACCGGCCAACTGAGACATCTGTACCGTAATCGTTTCCATTTACCAGCAGGTCCAGATTCCCATCACCGTCAAAATCTTCTGTTACCATTCCATTGATCATCGAGAACTGGGCTTCTTTCGGCAAAGGCACCAATGTAAAGATTCCATTGCCGTCATTTCTTAACAGCATGGATTCAAATTCGTTTGCTTCCAGAATCAGCGCATTTTTTCTATCTGCTTCCGGCAGTATCTGATCCATTCCGGCTACCGCGTATGATTTATAGGTTGGATATTTCTTTCTCATATTATTGATCTGTCTTAACAGATCATCCCTTCCCTGGGCCGGAAATTCTTTTTTATTCCCCTCCTGGTCCGGCAGGTAGAGCGACGGAATCATATCGAATATTCCGTTGTTGTCAAAGTCTTTTCCATAAGCATGAACGGGATAATCCATGCTGGCGCGAAAAAATGAATTCTTTCCCAGATTACCCACGATATAATCCATATCCCCGTCATGATCAAAGTCGCCTGCCGTTATACTATTCCACCATCCATGGATATTCCCGATACCCGATTGCCCCGTGATATTCACGAAATTTCCGTGATCGTTTTTCAAAAATGCAAGCGACATCCATTCGCCTGCCATAATCAGATCGGGCCATCCGTCGTTATCGAAATCCGTAAATATCGCATCGCAAACCATACCGCAGTTAACGAGATCCTTAGCGACTGTTTTTGTTACATCAGTGAAAAGCACCTGACCATTCTTTGAGTCATTTCTCAATATAAAACTGGAAACCGGTCTCGGATAATTTCCCGGATCCACTCTTCCGGATACAAAGAGATCGAGATCACCATCATGATCGAAATCAGCTGCCCGTACACAAAACTTGCTGGTCAGGTTTTTCGGGATGGCTTCCGGGTGCTCGGTAAAATTTCCTTTGCCATCATTCAGATAAAAACGATCCTGGTAAGCTGCAGTATTCGGAGGCATTTCATTTCCCCCGGAAGCAATATACAGATCCAGATCGCCGTCTCCATCTGCATCAAACAGTAACAATCCCATATCGTGCGCTGTCTTTTCGAGTGAATCAGACGCAAGAAGTGATTTTTGAATGAATTTACCATCCGCCTGCTGAAGAAAAATCCGCGCACTGTGATTGGGAGAACCGCCCATAATCAGGTCTTCCAGCCCGTTTCCGTCAATATCTCCGACAGCCAGGGCCGGACCATAATCCGATAATTTATGCGGAAGCAATTTCTGGATATTAAAATCAATATAGTCCCTTTCCTTATGCGTGTATTGCATCCCCAGGGAATCCGTTATCTCGCTGAACAGGGCATTTCCTGCAATCAATGGTTTCGGAGGGTCAAATATATTTTTTGCATTTTTCAAATCTGCCGTCAGGAGTTGATCTGCTTTAACCTGCGTAAGAATTTCCTGTTTCCCTCCCGGCCAGTGAATCCATACGGTGTCTACCATGGTCAGATTTCCCAGTCCGAAGAAAGCGAGGTTTTCGACAGTAGACAGGTAGCCGCGGTAAGGTGTATTCTCATATACCTGTTGTTTGCCATGGTCATAATGTAGCTCAACACTGGCTCCGAAGCCATCCCGGTTCAGACTGTCGCCCCTGAATTTTATTTTCAGAAAATGATTCGGGTTCTTCTGATTTTCCTTACTCCTGTTCCGGAAGATGCCGGCTTCATCGTTTATATTGTTCACGATCAGGTCAGGATAACCATCGTTATCCAGATCCGCATAAGCGGCACCGTTAGAAAAGCTCGGATTCATCAGTCCCCAATCCTTGCTCACATCCGAGAAGCTGAGGTTCCCGTCATTGTGATAGGCGTAGTTGTGAAGTTTTACTTCCGGAATCTGTTTGAGCAGGTCCGAAGTCGATACCAGCGAAACAGAAACGTTACGGAATGCGATAAAGTCGTGATCCGTGACGTCTTTTGGAAATCCATTGGTGATGATCAGGTCCCTGTATCCATCATTATCAAAGTCGGTCAGCAATGGTGTCCAACTCCAGTCCGTTTCAGCCACACCGGCGTAAAAAGAAATTTCACTGAAAATAGGTGCACCTATCGAGTCGCCGCTTTTTATACGTGGTCCCTGATTCAACTGCAGGGTATTTCTGACATACTGGTAATTGTATCCGAACAGATCACTGTTTTGGTACGTCAGATAACTGCCGGAGTTCATCATCATCTTTTTCCGGAAATTATCTTCCGGGTTCATATCGAGCACCATCACATCTTCCAGTCCGTCGTTATTTATATCGTTGATATCAATTCCCATGGAATTGGAAGAAGTATGTTTAAAATAATCACCCAGGTGATCGGTAAAAGTGCCGTCATGATTATTGATCAGGAGCAGGTCGTTCGGCAGATAATCGTTGGTTACATACAGATCTTTCCATCCATCCTTATTGATATCACATACGTTTACGCTGTGGCCGTAACCTTCAATGGCTACACCCGCTGATTTACTGACGTCGGTGAACACAGGATGCTTTAAACTGTCATTCCAGTCGTTTCGAAACAATTTGCCACTGCTGGGGAAAGAACCATCGCGTGCGAGATGATGAAACACATTGGGCAGGGATGAATTCACAATTTCATTTACGACCAGGTACATATCCAGATCGCCATCGTTATCATAATCAAAAAAAGCAGCCATCGTGGAAAAACTGGAATCCGCCAGGCCGTATTCGGCGGCCATATCCTTGAAATGCGGTATTCCCTGTTTATCCAATCCCTGGTTAATGTACAAAATATTTTTTCGTTTCTCCCCGCTCGGATTGATGGTTGCGGAGACATATATATCAGGCCAGCCGTCGTTGTTGATGTCTATTACCGACACACCCCTGCACCATTTGCCTTCTCCATCTGCTCCGGAAGCCGTTGTAATATCTTCAAATTTAAAATTGCCTTTGTTCAGATATAATTTATTGGCCACGAGATTCCCGGTGAAATAAATATCCGGCAAGCCATCCTGGTTAAAGTCTCCGATTCCCACACCGCCTCCATTATAAATATTGGAAACCTTCAGCACGTTCAGGGAATCCGTTTCTTTGATTTCATTATTAAAATGAATGCCTGAATGATCGGAAGAAATTGTCTCGAACAATGTCTTGTGCTGTCTACAGGAAAAACAAAAGAACAACAGGAAAAATAAAAAGGCAGAGCAGATCCTTGACCCAGCGATCATTGAATAAATTTTTCGTGTGCAATATAAATGTTTCAATAATATATTGACAGTTGGCATAAAAGCAAAGTCCTGTCTGGACTGGCCGAGACAGGACTTGCATGAATTTATTAACAAATACAATTAATACCCAGGGTTCTGTGTAAGCGTTGGTTTACCAGCTTCAGTACTTGCATCAATTTCCTGTTGAGGAATTGCAAATTGCATACCATTCGGACCGAACACAGCGCCTTGCAAAAGTTGATATCCATAACCTACTTCTTTTGCAACATAGGAGTTTAACTCAGCAGCAGCTTCGGCTTGTCCGTAACGAACCAGGTCGAAGAATCGCTGTCCTTCCATTCCCAGTTCAAGCCTTCTTTCAAAATGCACATATTTACGTGCACCAGCCTGGCCCAAACCTGCAAAAAATCCGGCAGCATATGGTTTTATGAAATAGTTAGCAGCTGGTGTAGTGGTAAATCCACCCTGTGGCTTTGAATTGTCTATATAAGTATGCACGAAACCAGTTGGATCAGCAGCTCTGTTTCTCACGATATTTACGAGAGCCTGAGCAGCATCCAGTGCATTGGCTTCCACCTGACACTCGGCAGCCCAGAGTAATACATCCGCAAATCGAACCAGATTAATATTGATGGCAGTATAACCCGCTGTCCAGGATGATTTATCAGTGAAAATACCTACCTGTGCAGCATAAGGCGCATTTTTTATCGGAGCATACGGTCCGCCACTGGCCTGGTTACGAACAAATGTAAAACCGGGATTAAGACCCCAATCCAGGAATGGAATACCCCTTCTTCCTACTGTCCAATCTAACCGTGGATCCAGCGTCGTCGTGCCATCTGGTGTAAACGGATCTGAGCTCTTGAGACCCTGATCATTTTTCAGATTACTGTTGTTGTATGTATCAGGCATCGCGTAGCCGGTAACCGGATCTGTTTTGTATGCATTGGTCAGACTATATGATGGCTGGTTAAATCCGCAACAGGATACCGGTTTGGAAGGATCGTATGAAAAGTTCAATACGTCTCCTGCGTTTGCATTTGCAGCAGTCGATCCGTCGTTTACGGAATTCTGTACTGCAAAAACGGACTCACTGTTATTCTTGGTTGCCGCATTAAACATATCGTTGAAATGAGGCACCAGGGCATATTTGAGGCCATTGGATGTTTTTCCATTGGCAATGACATCAAGTAACAAAGGCAGCGCATCGGAATATTTCTGTTGATACATCTTGGCTTTTGCCAGATATGCTTTTGCTCCCCATTTATTGATACGTCCTACAGAGCTCTGTGTTTCCGGAAGATTGTCAATACCATATTGTAAGTCCGCTTCGATCTTTGGCCATACATCGGTATTGTTAGTAGCTACGTCTGCGCTGTTTGGTACGCGCCAGTTACCAGCTACATACGTAACGGACTCATCTACATATGGAACATTACCAAACACTTTCTTCAGTTCCATCATATAATGCGCGCGGAGAAAACGGGCTTCAGCAGTAAACTGAACGGTATCGGCAGGATCGAGACCCGTGGTGATACGCATTACCCGCAGTACTTCGTTAGAACGTTGAACGCCATCGTAACAGGCTTCCCATTTTCCCAATATATAAATATTGGTAGATGTTTCGGACCAGGTCATCAAAGAAACGATATCAGGCTGATCGCCCGGATCTGAGCCTTTGTGGGAATCATCCGCACATACACTTCCATAAACCCAGTTTGAACCTGCAGATACCCAGTCACCACCGCCCGGCACACCGGTTCCGGCACCGCCCTTTCCATCCAGAAGGGAATAAGCACCAATCAGCAGACCGGCAACACCTGCTTTGGTTGCGACAACATCGGGTGTATAATTACCAACGGGTGATTTTGTCAGAAAACTCTTACTACAGGAGAATACCAGTCCTACGACTGCTAAACCCATGGGAAGGAGAATTTTATAATTTGTTCTTTTCATATGTTTTAATTTAACAGAAATTCAATGAGTTAAAAAGTAAGGCTAACACCAACGGAGTAAGACTTCTGGTTACCAGGATATTGTCCATAGTCAATTCCAAAAGCTGATGAACTTCCGCCAATTTCAGGATCCAGACCCGTGTAATTTGTGATTGTAAACAGATTTGAACCCTGCACATAAATTCTTAACCGATCGATACCTACACTTTTCAAATTAGCGCTTGGTAATGTATACCCGATAATCAGAGAACGCAATTTGAAAAAGGATCCGCTCTCATTATAGAACGAATTCGGAACTGTATTGGTACTGAAAGTAGATGCGTTTTCGAGGATCGGAGCTTTTGGATTCAGGTTAGTAGGCGTCCAGGAATTGTACAGCAGATTTATGCTTTTATTACCCTGGAAGGAAGCCCACATATCTGTCCAGTAACGCTGGTAGTTAACGACCTCATTTCCATAAGATCCGTAAAACAGCGCAGTGAAATCAAAATCCTTCACCGTTGCGTTGGCATTTATACCATACGTAAATTTCGGGTTAGGGTTGCCAAAGAATGTACGGTCATTTGCATCGATCTTACCGTCTCCGTTAATATCTGCATATTTGAAACGACCTGGCGCAGCGTCCTGTTGTGTAGGTGATTTTGCTACATCATCAGCACCGGAAAAATAACCGATCACCTGGTATCCGTAAAACGACCCTACCGGATGACCCACCTGGTTGCGTACAAAATCTCCAATACGTGTACTACCCGTTGTGAAGTAGCCACCCGCGTTCGGAATGCTTACAACCTTGCTCTGATATGTTGTAAAAATACCTGTTACATTCAATTTAGACACAGGACTCAAAACAGCGTGATACGTTAAACTCATATCAACCCCGTTGTTCTGTACGTCTCCGATATTTACAGAAGGCAATTGTGCACCGGAAGGTTCACCCGATGCAAAGGCACCGGAAGTTGCGGCCGCATTATCCTGGAATAACAGACCATTGATTTTCTTTTGATAGTATTCAATGGTGAATTCGATTTTATTTTTAATCAATACCGCGTCCAAACCAAAGTTCGTGATCACATCCTGTTCCCAACCTGTTGCCGGGCTACCATATTGTGATGCCTGGAATCCAAGCACAGTACCATTGCTTGTTCCATTAATGTCATAATAAGACTGTCCTGCACTGGCACCATACAGATTAAACTGATTGAGCGGATTTACGTTAGCATAGGATCCCAGCTTACCCCAGCTTGCCCGGAGCTTCAAAAAGTTCAGCCATGAAACACCGCTCATGAAATCTTCCTGAGTCAGTATCCATCCACCCGAAAAGGCTGGAAAATATCCTGTCTGGTTTTGTGGTCCAAAAACAGATGCCTGATCCCTTCGAATCGTTGCGGTCAACAGATAACGATCATTGTATGCGTAGTTGGCCTGTGCGAATAATGAATATAATGAACCGGATCCCGTTCCGCTAAAGTTTGTCTGACCTTTTGGATCACCATTACTCAGTGTTCTGAGGTTCAGGTTATCAGAAAAGTAGTTGATTCTGGTACCGCCAACACCGTGACCTACCTGATCGAGTGCTTCCGTTCCAACAAAAACTTTCAGATTGCTCTTACCAAATGTATTGGTGTAAGTCAGGGTGTTTATCCAGTCATAATAGTTAGTATAGCTGGCGCCTTCTGTATACCCGTTGGATCCGTTGTTTTCTGCATTTTCATACGTATGATACGTATAAGCCCAGTTATACTGATTGTTGATCAGACCCCCGAAACTGGTTCTGATAGTAAAGTGTTTAAGGAAATCTACTTCTCCCCAAGCATTACCCATCATAGTCCAGCTATATCCACGATTATCTTTTGTCCTTTCCTGGTTGGCGACCGGATTTGATGCGTTACCCAGTTCTGGTCCGTTTGAACCGGCAAAGTTTCCCATAATATCATGTACAGGAATGATAGCCTGTTCGCGATAATCAAAGTTGATCTGGTTTTCTCCGAAATAACCAATTTGTGGGTTATCCAGATAGAAGGCATAGAAATTTTCACCTACCCGGATTCCCTTAGATAGGGCAAACGTAGTATTCATCCTCATCATGTATCTTTTCAGATAGGTATCGATCAGTGTTCCCTGCTGGTTAAAATAACCTGCAGAGAAGAAATAAGTTGATTTATCACTTCCGCCCTGAAGACCTACATTATAACTCTGTATTGGAGCGGGTTTGAATAATTCGTGGAACCAATCCGTACCACCTTTGTTTGCTTGTGTGATCTGGTAAATCGGTCCTTTTGTATAATCCACATTGTATTTGGAAGGATCCACAGCCGGGCTACCAGCTTTTGCACCACCCGGGGTGATGTAATCAGGCAATACCGGAGTAGGTCCGTCACCATATTGTTGCGAAGATGGATTTCCTGTAGAATCTACCTGGCCAGAAGTTTTATCAGCCTGCCAAAGTGCGTTGGCCAGTTCCTGTGCATTCAGGAGGTGAAAAGGATTTCCTGACAATGGAATCTGTGTACCGGCATAACCATCGAAAGTAAGAGTTGGTTTACCAACAGACTTACCTCTTTTGGTCGTTATGATAACCACACCATTTGATCCCCGTACACCGAAGATGGATGCAGATGCATCTTTCAATACCTGCACAGATTCGATATCCTGTGCATTGATATCATGGTATGGCAACTGAACGCCATCTATGATATATAAGTGGATCGGTATTACCAAAGGAAGTAACACCACGGATGAACACGTTGGTCGGTCCGCCGGGTGCTCCTGAAGTAATAACCGTTACACCGGAAGCTTGTCCCTGCAGCATTTGCTCAGGGCTTCCCGCCTGTATGGCTTTCATGTCTTTTACATTCACAACGTCCACCGCACCCGTCAGATCTTTTTTCTTCTGGGTGGTGTACCCTGTTACTACTACGTCATTCAAGGATGTAGCAGATGTGGAGAGAAAAACATCACCGACGCTGTTTCCTTTTACGGAAACTGTCTGTGGTTCATAACCCACAATGGTAATAACTAACGCACTTACTTTTTGAGAGGATGTGATACTGAATGATCCATCCGAGCCGGTCAAAGTTGCTGACTTGCCACCCTTTACCTGTACTGTTGCTCCAACAATCGGTTGTTTGTCGGTGTTACCTAAAACACGTCCGGTAATAGTTGTTTGAGCAAAAAGACTTACGCTGAGGAAAAGAAGTAACGCGGTGTTCAGCCCCGCTAGGAGTTTAAATTTTGTTGGCATAAGCAATTCGTCTTTTGGTTTAACGATGTTAATTACAACCAAATTTATGATTTATTTAATGCTGACCTAATATTTTTTTAACTTTTAATTGTGTCTTATTAGCTCTCATCCTCAAATGATTGTCAGATTTATATCTTATGTGTTCAACGAACATATTCTTAAAAGAGGCTGCTAAAAATCGACGGTCACTTTGCGCTTTTTATTTATTTTGCGCGCATGAAATCGAAAACTGCTGTCATTATGATTGCCCTGGCGGGCGGAATATTATTTGGTTCCTGCATAAAGAAAGACAATAAGAAACAGACGGAAGAAAATCTGAAAACGGCCATGGACCTGTATTTAAACCATCAGCCAAGGATTGATACCAGCCGCGTGAAGTTCAAAGTGCTGGCAGTAACTTTTTATGAAGCCCAAATGGGTTATATCTGCGAGTTTAAGGTGAATTTGAAGGAAAGGAGAGATAGTAATCTGATAGACACAACCGGATTTATGAACGCGAATATCTCCAAGGACTTCAAGGACGTTTCCAGAAGAGACTAACTTTGTTAATGATCAGTTATTAGTTATTAGTTATTAACGTCAGTTTTTCCGTTCACCCGGTTCCCGACATCTGGTTGGTCAAAGTCAGATCTCGTCCGGCATTAAACTTTATAAATAGCAATTTCCGGGTTGCCATCACATTATCAGTGGCCTAATTTTGTGTCATGTTAGATTATCAACGCATCGAACAGGCCATCCGCTTCATCCGTGAAAATTTCCAGGATCAGCCGGATCTGGATGAAATCGCCAGGCAGATTCATCTTAGCCCCTTCCATTTCCAGCGGCTATTTAAAGAATGGGCAGGTGTAAGCCCAAAAAAATTCCTCCAGTTTACCAGTATAGAATACGCCAAGCAGTTATTACATCAGCAGAAAACCCTGGCAACAGTCAGTTTCGAGACCGGGCTCTCCGGCACCAGCCGGCTCCACGACTTGTTTATACAGATTGAAGGTATGACACCCGGAGAATACCAGCAGGGAGGAAAGAATCTTCACATATATTATAGTCATGCTGAAACAGTTTTCGGAAATATTCTGATTGCTTCAACTGAAAAAGGAATCTGTCATATTTCCTTTGTTCAGGAGACTTCAGATCTCACTGCATTGATCAATCGTTTCCCCGCAGCCCTGCTGGAACAGAAAACGGACTTACATCAACAAGAGGCGCTTAAAATGTTTCGTGATGACTGGAGCGATCTCGATAAAGTCAAATTGCACTTAAAAGGAACACCTTTCCAGATTAAAGTGTGGAATGCGCTCTTACAAATTCCCATGGGCTCATTAAAATCATATCTCGAAATTGCGAACGAAATCGGCGATTCCAAAGCTTCACGCGCAGTAGGCACCGCCATCGGAAATAATCCCATCGCCTATATCATTCCCTGCCACCGTGTAATTACTTCATCCGGAAATCTTGGTGGATATCATTGGGGCATTGACCGGAAATCTGCGATCATTGGGTGGGAACCGCGAAGGCAAGTGTGAGAGTATGAGAGTATGGGAGCATGAGAGTGGAAAAAATTTAGTGCACTTCCATACTTCCATTCTTCCATACTTCCATACTTTCCTTTGGTGAATCAGTTAAAGTGGATTCTCACTAAATAATATCAACTATTTTTGAACATTGAAACCATGAAATAAGAATACCCATGTCAATGATAAAAAATATCTCTCCGTTACATTTTTTACTGATCAGTATGCTGGCGATTGCTGCCTGTCATCAAAATCCAAAAAGCGAAGAGAGTGATGCTGCAAGCACCGCCGTCACAGACACCATGACCGTAAAGGCAGATAGCAGTAAACCGAAGTTTACAGCAGCCATGGTGGATAATAAGAAGGATCCGAATTGTGGTATGCCCGTTACAGCCGGCATCGCTGACACCGTTCACTATAAAGGGAAAGTGTATGGGTTTTGTTCTGATGAATGCAGAGATGCGTTTCTTAAGAATCCGGAAGCGCTGGCGAAAAATGCAGAACTAAAGTAGTATGGAAGTATGGAAGAACTGGAAGTATGGAAGTAGACTGAATTTCAGTTCTCATACTTCCATTCTTCCATACTTCCATACTTGACTAGGCTTCCCCGTGCTTTAGCACTTTCGCCTCAACATAAAAGATCGTTTCTTCGGCGATATTTTTTGACTGATCACCCACTCTTTCCATCCTCCGGATGACGGACAGATTGATCAGGGCCTGGTAGGCATCTTCCGGATGTAACACCAGGTATTGGCATGTTGCGTTGGTCGCATTGATATTGATCTTATCGAGGAATTCATCTTTCTGAAATACACTCCGCGCCAGCTGGGTATCTTCTTTTTCAAAAGCCGTCAGTGTGTCTTCCAGCATATTGATGGCCTCGTCGTACATGGCAATGGTCTCGGTCATCCTGAGCAGTTCGGGATTGAACGGCTTATCAGCGCTCAGAATATATTTTGCCACACCTTCGGCTATATCTCCGATGCGTTCCAGGTTGGAATTTATTTTCAATACGGCTAACACAAAGCGAAGGTCGACTGCCACCGGCGTCAACAACGCAAAGATATTTTCACAGTCACGGTCAATTTTCAATTCCAGACCGTTTACTCTTTTTTCACGACTCACTACTTCGCGGGCAAGATTCTTGTCGAAATTCACCATGGCGACATTTGACTTAACAACCTGTGAATGCACCAGGTTCCACATATTGATGATCTCCGCCTTTAACTGCTTCAGTTCTATTTCTAATTGTGACATGATATCTTGATTATAAGTTAGGCCTAACTAAATCTTCCGGTTATATAATTCTGTGTACGTTGATCCGATGGATTAGTGAACATTTTTTTTGTGTCGTCATATTCCACCAATTCGCCTACATAAAAAAATGCTGTCTTATCACTCACCCTGGCCGCCTGTTGCATATTGTGCGTCACGATAACCAGCGTATAGTTTTTCTTCAGTTCATGCAGCAGTTCTTCGATACTGGATGTGGAGATCGGATCGAGCGCTGAAGTGGGTTCATCCAGCAACAGAACCTCCGGCTCCATCGCGATCGCACGCGCGATACATAAACGCTGTTGCTGGCCACCGGAAAGAAATGTTCCCTTTTTATGCAGTGAATCTTTTACTTCCTTCCAGAGCGCCGCTTTGGATAATGACTCTTCTACTTTCTGATCCCTTTCTGCTTTCGGCAGTTTCATACCGTTCAGTTTATAACCAGCAATCACATTATCATAAATGCTAAGGTTGGGAAAAGGATTGGGTCTTTGAAAAACCATCCCGATTTTCAATCGTACAAAGATGGGATGCATTTCATATACATTCTCATTGTTCAGTATCATTTCCCCCTTGCTGGTAGCTCCCTGGATCAGTTCATGCATCCGGTTAATACATCGCAGATAGGTGGTTTTCCCACAACCTGAAGGTCCCATCACTGCCACAACCTGGTTTTTCGGAATGTCAATATTTACATTCTTCACCACGTGATTGGTTCCGAAATAGGCATTGAAATTTCTGCTTTTTATAATTGTACGTTCCATCTTCTTGTTATCAGCTTTGTAATAATGTTTAATGACAATACCGTAAATAGCAGGATCAACGCCGCGCCCCAGGCCATGTCGTGCCACTCGTCATAAGGACTGGTTGCATAATTGAAAATCATCAGTGGCAGGCTTTGCATTGGCTTGGCAAGGTTTGTGTTCAGATAAGGATTTCCAAATGCGGTAAATAATAAAGGCGCCGTTTCTCCGGCAATACGCGCGATGGATAACATAACGCCCGAAAGAATTCCGCTGATACCACAGGGAACGATTACCCTTAAAATGACTTTATGATAGGGAAGTCCCAATGCCAGGCCGGCTTCCTTTAAAGAGAATGGAATCAACTTGAGCGTTTCTTCCGTAGACCGGATCAGGATGGGTAACATCATGATCGCGAGTGCGACACTTCCTGATAAAGCAGAGAAAGTACCAATGGGTTTTACGACCCAGAAATACACGACGATACCGATCACAATAGACGGAACGCCCTGAAGTACATCCACGGATAAGCGGGACCAGTACGGAAGGCGACCGGTTTTATTTTCACTCAGATATATTCCGCAGAGAATACCAATGGGAATAGCTATAATGGAAGCAACCAGAACAATGATAATGGAACCAATCAGTGCGTTGACAATTCCACCGCCGGCTTCCCCGACAGGTTTTGGTATCTGCGTCAGAAATGCCCAGTTAATTTTTGTGATGCCCTCCCTGAAAATGTAAATAATAATGAATATCAACGGTAACGTTATGATAAACGCAAAAAAAACGACCACTGCCTGCGCAAGTTTACTTTTGGCTACCCTGAGTTTTACATTTGCGTTCATATATTATTCGTTGGTAAATCGTTTGATAATTCGTTTCCCGATCATGTTGATGACTACTGTCACAATAAATAAGACCAATCCCAATTCGATCAGGGCAGAAAGATAAAGGGTGTGATCGGCCTCTGTGAATTCATTGGCTATGACACTGGCCATCGTATTGCCGGGTCCAAAAATGCTGTCGGGTATCATGCTCGTATTTCCGATCACCATGGTTACTGCCATCGTTTCTCCCAGTGCTCTTCCCAGGGAAAGTAAAATACCTGCGAATAATCCGGACTTAGTATAAGGAAGTATTACATTTTTGATTACTTCATATCTTGTTGCACCCAATGAATAAGCTCCTTCCTTCAATGGCGAAGGTACGAGCCGGATCATCTCGCGGCCCAGTGATGCAGCATACGGAATGATCATAACGGCCAGAATCAGAGAAGCTGTAAAAATTCCGATACCATAAGGCAAAACACCAACCTTAGTTTCCAGTGACCGCACCAGCGGTACCAGCACCAGCAGACCCCAAAATCCATAAATGACTGAAGGAACGGCGGCAATTAATTCCACCGTATTTTTTAAGAAATTGGAAAGCCATCCTTTGGGATTATATTCTCCCAGATAGATGGCAATCGCAAATGAAAAAGGTATTGAAATAATTAAGGCAAGGAACGAAGTCAGCAACGTGCCAATCAAAAACGGTAACGCTCCATATACATTATTGACCGGATCCCAGGTCCTGCCCCAGAGATATTTTATACCCAGATTCTTCATTGAAGGCACAGACTCAATGATGAGTGTGAGCATCAGACCAACTACCAGCAATATCATGGCAATTCCAACGCCTATCAGGGATCTCTTGAAAATAGATTCCGCCCTGATCATCCCGCTGGAACTCTTTGCCTTCGTTTTTACCTTCTGATTATCCACGTCTATAGTAATTAATTATTAGTTATTAATTATTAGTTATTAATGCCACGATAAGCCTCCGTTAATAACTAATAACTAATAACTAATAATTTTTAAAGTATTGCTTTGCCGTCGAATGTAGCTGATTTTAATATTTTTTCAGCTACCCTGAGAGCTTCCTTTGACAGAGGAGAATAATTCAGAGGTTGTGTGAAGGCCTGACCTTCGTGAATATTCCACCAGAGTAATTTTAATAATTTGGTTGCCCGGTCTTTCGAACGGCTATTGTAATTCTGCTCTTTGTAGATCAAAACCCAGGTAAAGCCGGCAATCGGATAACCATCAGCAGCATCTGTATCTGTGATGAATATTTTTGCATCGTCTGGCATCTTCACGTTTCCTGCAGCTGTTACCGAAGCAATGGAAGGAACGATGAATTTTCCTTTTTTGTTTTGAATTTTCGCATAATCCATCTTATTCTGGAGCGCGTAAATCAATTCAACATATCCGATCGCTCCCGGTGTTTGTTTTACCAATCCGGCAACACCTTCATTTCCCTTTCCGCCCAAACCGGCAGGCCAGTTTACGGCACCCGCACTTCCCACTTTTGTTTTCCATTCAGGACTCACTTTGGATAAATAGTTGGTGAAGATGTTGGTTGTTCCGCTTCCGTCTGAACGATGGGCTACCAGGATTGGCAGAGCCGGAATATTAACTCCCTTGTTGATGGAAGTGATCCTTGCATCATTCCAGGTCTTGATCTTACCCAGGAAAATATCTGCAATGATATCAGGTGTAAGGCCAATATTATTATTATCTCCGGGAAGATTATAGGTTATCACCACAGCGCCGGAAGCCTGTGGAATATGCAAAACGGGTACACCAAATTTTGCAGTTTGCTCATCATTCAACGGACCATCTGATGCGCCGAAGTCAACCGTTTTATTGGTCAGTTGCAAAATACCCCCACCTGAACCGATACTCTGATAGTTAACCTGTATACCGGTTTTAGCATTATAATCCGCAAACATTTTAGAGAACAGCGGATTGATGAATGAACTGCCTGCGCCAAGTAACGTTTTGTCGTCCTGGGCGGCGGCTGTCTGAACGTTTGTAACTGCAGCTGCTAATAAGACCGAAGCAGCAATGCCTTGTTTTAAGGTTTTTAAGAACTTTTGCATGATTCTTTATTTATATTGATTTAATACTACTAAAAGCCTCCATTGTCATAATTTTTCCGAATGCAAAGAAGAACGTAAGACGGAATACGAGGTCATGGTCTTTGTTGGATGCGATCTGCGATGAATAACTGTTATACCAAACATTCGGCATAAAATGAACCCGGTTTGTTGCTTTACAATCCAAACCCGCTGTAATGAAATTCTGTTTGTAAGTCTGGTCGCCGGTCGTTGTATATGTAACTGTTGGTGTGGCGGCGCTGCCATTATAATCAGTATGGAAAGAGTTATCGTTATAATTGGCGGTATTTCCTGAATATGATTTGTAAACGGCGGTTAACCTTGTTATTCGGGTTGTAGATATCATAGCGGGCAAAGAATCTGAGTTTGTTTGTTATGATGTCACCATGAATGTAAAATGAAATTCCGGTTGGGGCCGTACTCAGCGTATCCACGCCACCGGCAATTTTTGGAGCAACATTATCAGCCTTCAGATTGTTTACAAACCCTTCCACACCGATCGTGTAACCGGTTCCGGGATTCATACTCTTGTCTGTTGCAGAACTATTCCAGGCCAGGAATCCCTTAATCATCTGTCGCGAATGTTTCCATGTTGGTGACCAGTTCAATCTCTGGTAATCAGCATAAAGATCTATCACAAAATGCTTGTGTGCCAGATAGGCATAAACATCTCCATAAAACCATTTATATGGTGTGTAATCCGGTTTGTCGCTGGTACCATTTGCAACCAATAAATTATAACCGAAATTTTTGGTATCCGGATCAAATGTTCCCTGCAAAGCAATACCAAAATCATATGAAGGCGTACGACGAATATCAGCGATGGTTCTTTCTATAGAACGATAGCTCCAGACTTTTTCAGACATAAAAGGAAAAGATGGAGTCGATTGTTCTCCGATGACCAGATCCGTTCCCTTCCATATACCCTTCCAGCGAATGATTCATATTCTTTATATAGAAAGTGAATTTCTGGTTCGCTAACAGGTCTCCGGTTGAATTTCCTGCAGAAAAAGTGGTGGTTGTGCCAGCTGCACTGCCTACCGGAGGTGCCCCCGGAGGAAAATTATCTTCTGCAGCAAGTAAAAGTTCGGCGACGAATTTTTTAGAGATATTATAATCATACCCCAGATAAATACGACGAAACTGAAACATAGTCGTTTGCGGCCGAATTCCCGTGTACTGGTTGCTACCGCCTCTTGTCAGAGAATCGGAATGCGACTTATAATCAAAATCCCCGAAAGCATATCCCCATAGCCTGCCGGAATTTTGCACTCCGGCTTTATAAAGGGAATCATTAATGAAGCGTACTTTGTGCTTCTGTTGAACTGGAAATAAAAGAAGCAATGATAATCAGGAGCGATAACCGAAGTAAAGTTTTGGTGATCAAACTTTTCATAAAAACTTTGTTTAGTTGTAATTTGATTTGGTTGTAAAAGACGTATGATCCTATGAAGGGAATGTTACGGGAATATGACCAAAATGTTAACAGATTCAGAAACGCCTTCCCAACGGCGTGGTAACGGTGCCTTTACAAATACTTAATAATTTAATAACCTGAAATTACGCCTCAAAAACGAGAGGAAGTGAGTGCTATATTTGAAATAATCATCGTTTGTTTCATGACACCGTGTTATTCTGAAAACCAGATCCGAAGTTTATACAGCGAATTCAAAAGTCTTAAGAAATATGTGGAGAAATTGGCGTTTTTCGACCGCTGGTTTGGCATCATTCCCTTTGACTTTCCTGATTTTGATCCGGGACTCCGTTTCTTCTCCGAAAGAGAAAAAACAGCAGAGCTGGTCGATATTTTTAAGAAGGAAAGGAACAACCCGGGACTAACAGTGAAAAAATTTCAATACGACGAACTATTTACTTTCAATATCAAGCCCGCGAATTCAAACAGCTCTGTATACAGCCATTTTATTTTATCCTGTTTTCTTACACGCAAACCCTCTTTTGAAGAGTGGATAAAGCAAAACAGTTCTGCTGATAAAACGGTGGAGGATCTGCTGGACGAAGCCAATAGCATGGTGAACAGTATCGAAATAAATTTGCAAAACGAATATGATAAAAGCTTCAAGCTTCAGTGTATGTCGGTGTTCTACAGAGGATTTTATGATGCATTCACCAGGCATTTAAATGGTCCGGGTAAAAAAAGAAAATTTATAGAATTGTATCTATACGCCCAGGGAATGATCTATGCGGATTTCATCAGTTCATTAAAAACGGCCATGCGAAAAGCCAGTCTTCCGGAAGACACGAAAACACAGGTTCCGCTGGATCTGACGGGCAAAATGAATCTCATGAACGAACTGGGCATTTTAGATTTTCTGGCGGACAGGTATTTGAATTCCGGGAGCAGCTTACCTGACATTAAACTGGCGGAAACGATCAGTCAGATTACGGGAGAATCTCCGGAGCAGAAAGAAATGATACTCCATTTAATGAAGAATATGAGCCATAATAAAAGCATAACAGCTTTTCATCGTACGATGGCAGCGGATTAGTCAGGCTTATTAAAAAAGGATCAGGCAGAGAAGCTCTTGTGTTTCGCGTGTGCTGCATCATAAGCGTCCAGCACAGCTTTCAATTCATTGTTCATTTCAGGTATTCCGAACTCTGGCGAGTTCAGTTCAGCTTCTTCAGAATAAGATTTATCATACCATTTTCCGTCAGAAACCGTTTTATAAAACTTCAGTTTCATTTGTTCTCCCTTTATCGGGCTGTCAAAGAAAACATAGTATTCAACCAACGGCAATTTATCTACTGAAACAGAATATAAACCTTCACGTAAAATCACCAGAGAGTAAGGCGATTTTCTTACTTTGGCTACCCTGTTTAACAGTGGAAAATGAAGTTGAAATTCCTGTTGCATAATGAAGATGTTATTAAAACAGGTGCAAAATAGGTTCCTATTACCACACCCTATATTAAGTTAATGTTACCAAATTGTTTCCTCCGGTCTTTTTTCAATGGGAAAAGGGGGCCTATGACCTATATATAACCACTATCGGGCCATTTCGTTCAACAGGTGCTGATTTTAAGGATTTAATCGGGTGCCCGATTATCCATTTCATTGAAAATGACACGACTAGGTGAGAACAGTAAATCGGGAAAAATAGAAGGTCTGTTAGCGTTAGTTATTCAGTTTGTCTAACAATTGGGCTACGTAGGAATCTGTAATATCATCACCCCGGTGATCTTTGATATAAAGCTCCACCGCCTGAGATTGATCACTCAGCGCTTTACGGATGGATTTTTTTGTGAGTTCAAAAATGGTCCATTCCTGTTTTGCTTCGTATAACATATAATACGTTTCCACATCTTTATATTCGTCATAATTTTTGCCATCGGGAGTATATCCGGTAGTTGTTTGCTGATTTGCTTTTACAAAAACGTTTTTATATAATTTATAGCATGAATACTTTGATCCTTTGGAGATCACCTGGAAGTATTCGTTGGCATTGATCAGAGGGACTCTCATAAAAATAAATCCTCCTTTATCCAGTTTCAGGCAAAACATATTTACCTGGTTCCGATTCACTGCAATGGGATCCTGATTATTTCTTTTCAATAAAAGATTCCCGGTTATTTTATCATAGTTATACAGGTAGTCGGGTTTGTTGATAACAGAATCCAGCTGATTTACGACCAGGCCCTGAACATAAATAGATATTAAAAATGGGGATCCTACGGTCACGTCCTTGTGATATACAGTCGGCAGGAATTTGTCCCAACTGCCGGATTCGGGTCCTTCCGGAGCCACACCCCTTGCAATGGGGATGGATAATACGTTTTCTTCCCCCTGATGGGATATATTATTTTTTTCGTATTCGGCAATTTTAGCTCTCTGCGTATCTGTTTTTATAAAGTCTACCAGCCGGTTAAAGGCGGCTACTTCGAGTGGGTTTACTTTTGGACCTCCTGTTTGAGCCCTTAGGAAAAATTGAGTGCAGAATAAAGCAGAAACCGTAAAGAAGATTTTCGATTTCATGGCAGGCATTTAACTAAAGTTAATCTTTAACTTTAAAATCAGGAAGAAAAGGAACTCTGTTAATTGTCAATTGTCAATGGTTAATTGTCAATTAGCAGTTGACAATTAACCATTAACAATTAACAATGGATTTGAACGTAACCAACAACCTGAACCAGCAACAATTTGAAGTACAGGCAAATGGAGAACTCGCCGTGCTGCAATACCGTTTTCATGATAAATTATTATGGCTGATGCATACGGATGTTCCCAAAACGCTGGAAGGCCATGGAGTTGCCTCCCTGCTGGCCCATACGGCCCTTGAATGGGCGAAGGCGACAAATATTAAAGTAAAAGTAATTTGTCCTTTTGTTGCTGTTTATCTCAAAAGACATCCGGAGTACAATGATATTGTTGAGAAATAAAAAGTATCATCAGGATTGTTCAACCAAATCCTTCAGCGTTTGCAGGTTCGAAATTGCATCCCCGATCGTATTGTTGAAGTATGCATAAACATCTTTGCCCTGATTTAACCAGCATCGGATTTCCTCTGCCCTGTTCATTAGATACTGATCAGAATAACTTCCCCTGTAGTCACCTTTCTCTCCATGAAATCTCAGGTAAACAAAATCTGCATTTTTATTTATTTCGGGGGGTATGCATTTTGGCATATCGTGTAATACCATACTGGCATTAAATTCATCCAGGATCTCATAAATTTCGCTGGCATACCATTGGAAATGCCGGAATTCAACTGCAATCCGCCAGTTCTCCTCTGGATCCAGCCTGCGAATATTTTCCAGTAATCGGTCGAATCCCGAAAAATCCATTTTGGTTTTTGCGGCAAATTGTATCAGCAGACAGCCTTTCTTATTACCGAGGCATTGAATAGCTGCAAAGAAGCGTTCCAGATCATTTTGATCATAGACTGCTTCATGCGTAATACCCTGCCATAGCTTTATCGTGAATTGAAAATCCTCCGGTACCATTGCTGCCCAGTTCCTATAGGTACGGCAAACTGGTATTTTATAAAAACTGCTATTAATCTCAATGCTGTTAAACTTTGAGGCATAATAGATTAGCCTGTGTTTATCCCGGAATTCTACCGGAAAATGAAGTTTATTCGGTTCTGATAAAACGAGACCGCTTGTTCCTGACCTAAAGATTCCCCTGTCCATACTAAAATGATTCCCGTTATATCGGCAATACTGTTGCCACGGGTGTCATAAAGTTTTTCAGAAACAAAACACAGAGTGTGTACAGAGCCTCTGTGAAATATATTTTCCGTCAAAATGGGTTTTTTTGAACTGACAACAGGTCGTGGATCCCTGTCAGGTTATTACCATCTTCGTATTGTCTTCTCTATTTGTTGCTGTTGGGTTGCTGTCTACAGAAGGAGAACATGAAGAAAACAGCCACCCTACACGAAGCCAACAAGAAGGTTATGAATAAAACAGGTAGGTTCTCAGAATTGAGATGAATCCAAATAAATTATACAGAGCCTCTGTACACACTCTGCATTTTTCGTCTTACAGGATCGCATATTTGTGTTGCTAATAGTAGTCTTAACTTTAAAATCAAAGTTTATCAAATGACCAAATATTCGCTTGTGCTTCTTGCTGCCTTGTGCTTTGGAAATAGCCTGTTCTTGTTTGCCCAGTCTGATTCGCTGGTCATTCCTTTGTGGAAAAATGGGGCACCCGGTTTTGAAAGCAGGAAAAATGAGCCGGAAGAAGCAAAGGATTATTGGGTCAAAAATATCAATAATCCCAGCCTGACGGTCTTTTTTCCACCCGCCGGCCTGGCGAATGGTACTGCGGTATTAATCTGTCCGGGTGGCGGTTTTAGATTGCTGGTTTTCAAAGCCGAAGGAATCGATCCAGCAAAGTTTTTAAACAAGCTGGGCATCACAGCGATCGTCCTGAAATATCGTTTACCGCGTGAACCGAATTCGCCCTATTCACTGGATAAACAACCAGCCGAAGATGCTTACCGCGCCATGCGACTGGTCAGAAGCATGGCTAAAGAATGGAAAATCGATACTGCCCGGTTAGGTATGCTTGGATTTTCCGCCGGCGGAGAAGTAGTGGATGCCATTGCCTTTGGTGCCGGAAAGGGAGATCCAAAGGCAGCTGATCCCATAGACCGGCTAAACGGCAGGCCGGATTTTATCATGCAGGTTTATCCCGGTCCCCTGTTCGTACCGGAAAGTGTACCATCAGATGCACCACCTGCGTTTTTGATTGTCGCGGATCATGACACCTGTTGTTCCGTACCCGTCATGCATCTGCTGGAAGATTATAGAAAGTCAAAGGCTTCTGTTGAAGCCCATATCATGGCCCATGGAGATCACGCATTTAACATGGGCTACCGGTCTACTCTTCAATCCTTAAAAGCCTGGCCTCAATTGATGGTAAACTGGTTGCTGGATAGTAAACTGATAAACGAGGATCCGGCACAAAAAAAATGATGCTATTTCGAATCCGGGATAAAGGAGCAGGATGCCCGAGTCAGGACGCATGAGGATCCCGCGTCCCGCGTCCCGCGTCCCGCGTCCTGCCTCCTGCACTATTGAAAACTATATTTATTCTTGTAATCCAGCGGAGATAACCCGGTGATTTTTTTGAACATTGTCCGGAAAGCCTTGGTATCGGAATAGCCCACGTCATACATCACTTCATTTACATTTTTCCTGCTGGTTTCGAAATGTTTTTTTGCCGCTTCTATTTTGACACGCTGAATATATTCAACAGGGGTATTTTTCGTGGCTTTTTTAAAACGTCGCTCAAAGTGACGCCGCCCGATCGCGAATCTAAGAGCCAGTTCACCGACAGAAATTCTTTCTGATACCCTGGATTCAATATAATCCTGTGCTTCCCTGATGGGTTCATCCACATGTTCTTTTTGACCGTTGAACATAATAAACGGAGACTGGCTTTTTCTGTCAATTTCCAGGGCATATACTTTGGATGCCATGATGGCCATGTCGCGTCCGGCATATTTCTCCACCAGATGCAGGAGCAGGCTCCAGTAAGAAGTTGCACCGCCACTCGAATAAAGACCATTCTGTTCTGTTACAACCCTTCCATCCACCAGTGTCACTTCGGGAAACATGTCCCTGAATACGTTAGACATCAGCCAGTGTGTGGAACATTCTTTCCCGTTTAATAATCCGGTTGACGCCAATAGAAAGGCGCCAAGACAAAGACTGGCTACCTCTGCACCTTTTTTATATTGTTTTGATAATCCACGGAATGAATGCAGCATTTTTTTTGAGTGCCTCATTGATATCTCCACCCAGCGCTGTGATGATGATTAAATCCGTTTTCTTTAAATCTGCCATCAGGATATCTGAATGGACGGTGAACGGGCCATTGTGCAGCTTCACTGCTTTTGTTAGTCCGACCAATTGTACTTTGAATGCCGGTGGTCTGCCCAAACCGACCAGTAAATCGTTTACTCCGTTAAACATAACGGTGGGATCAGCCACGGAGGCGGATACCGCATCATTTAACGCAAGGATGGCGACATGCTTCATTTGAAAAGTTTTAAATGATATTCAAGTTACAAAATCCGCGTCGCAAATACCCTCTCACCTGTCGTTTTTGCCCCCTGATAAATACGTATCCCGCCATTATTTTTGTATCAGAAAAAATTAAATAAAAACAAACATGAAAAAGATTCGGATTTTTTATTGGATTACCACCGGTTTATTTCTTCTGATGATGGCTTTTTCAGCCATCTCATCGCTTGCTTCACCTGAAAAGGCTGTAGAGTTTTTTAAAACAATGAACATGCCACCCTATCTGATTTCATTCCTCAGTGTTGCCAAACTCTTAGGCGTTATTGCTATTCTGGTTCCCGGCTATCCCAGAATTAAAGAATGGGCGTACGCCGGCTTGACTTTTGATTTGATAGGTGCCGTATATTGTAATTATGCTGTGGGCAAACCAACCGGAGAATGGATGCCCATCCTGATATTCGTCGCGCTTGCTTTTACTTCCTACTTCCTTTATCATAAAAAAGTTTCCCCTCAAGTCCGGTGAGATGCGAAAATTAATTGTTTCCATGAACCTGAGCCTGGATGGATATTTATCAGGACCCTGCGGAGAGCTGGACTGGCATTTTGAAATCTGGAATGACCAGATGGGTGATAAAATATTGGAGCGGCTGGAAGAAACAGATACAATAATACTGGGAAGGGTTACTTATGAGGTCATGGCGAAATATTGGACGGTAAAACCGCTGGAAGATCATTTCCCCCGACAGGACCTGGCCATAGCAGATAAAATGAATCATCACACCAAGGTTGTTTTTACTAAAACTTTAAAAAAATCTATTTGGCATGGTTCAGTGTTTGCCACCGGAGATCCGAAAGAGGAAATCAAAAAGCTCAAAAAGCAGGAAGGAAAAGATATGTTGCTATTTGGCAGCGCGCGTCTTGCTTCAATGTTTATCGTTTCGGGTTTGGTGGATGAATACCATCTCTGGATACATCCGGTTATTTTAGGAAGAGGAAAACCCATTTTCAATGATCTGCAGAAACGGATGAACCTGAAATTGAAAGATTCCGTGCGTTTTGAATCCGGCGTTGTGGCGAATTTTTATAGTCAGGTATAATCAGCAAACTGCCCCCGGAGAGCCGGGGGCAGAGGTTGCCGGGATAAGGGTTGATATTATTCCCAGAGGGAGGGTACTACTATTATTTTGTCAGGTCCTGCAGAATTTCATATTCGCCCTGATCATTCACTTTTAAGATCTTGATATTTGCTTTGTCTTCCAGGTGAACGATATACACTTTAGATTCGGTTGTCTGTACTTCTTCCACTAAAGTGATGGCCATATCAAAATAAGTAGACTTTACAGCGGCCCGGACGTCGCGGGGAAGTTTGTCTTCACTGTAAAAAATCAGTGAATATTCCCAGTGACCTTTTTTGTCATAAAATACCCTGTCACCATAACCATCTTTTACAAAGTAGGTTGTAAAGCCATTCTTATCTGAAAACCACATGGCATTGTCAGTACCGGAAAACCGGGTGTTGAAATCCTTAATGGCTTTGGCATTGATGTTTTTTGCGTCAGGGGCATAGGTTCCCATGAAGGAGGGGCTTTCCAGGGCGGCCATGTAGCGGACCGTTGACTTAAAATTTTTACTGTCATTGAATGCTACCGGCCGGGCAGAATTCTGTGCGTAAGCACAGTTACTGATGGCTGCCAGGGACGTGAGTCCGATAGACAGCGCAAATAGGAATTTTTTCATTTTTGTAAGGTTTAAATGATTAATGATTTTTGATTTGAAAGGTTCTGATAATCTATTCCGGAATTTGTTGATAATAGATTTATCGCAGGATTTAGAACCAGGGAAACATAAATAACAGGAGCATTCAATATTTTTCTTAAATTGGATGAAAGACCCACTATAATGGATAGCGCTGGTTCAAATCGATATACAGACCAGGAAATAATCGATCAGCTAAGGCTAAGTGGGACGGACAAAAGAAGGAGCGAAGAGCAGTTATTCAACCGGTTTTCTTATTTTATCCGGGAAGGCATGACCAAACATGCTTTGTCGGAGGATGAGTCGTTTAATGCTTATTCCGATACCATCCTGGCGGCACTGGATAATATAAACAAGGAGCATTTTGAGGCCCGCGCTTCTCTCAAAACCTATCTCTACCAGATTTTTCATAATAAATGTGTTGACCTTCTTCGAAAAAGAACGACTAATAAGAATACCGTGAATCGCGCGGAGATGATTTCAGACCGGCTAATGCAGTTATCCGATACCGCCCGCTCCGTTGTTCAAACACTGATAGACAAGGCGGACTGGAACCGACTCCGGGAAAAACTAAATGAATTGGAGGAAAAGTGCCGTCAGATCCTGATGTTCTGGGGAGATAACTACAGCGACAAAGAGATCGCGTCTTTCCTTCAATATAAAACAGCAGACGTAGTAAAAACAAGCAGGCTTCGTTGCCTGGAAAGATTACGAAAATTGTATAAAACAGAATAATTAAGATGGACAACCTGGATTATATAGAAAATTTCTTTACCAGTACACCGGGAACCGAACTCACCCGGGAATTCGAAGAAAGAATTAAATCAGATCCCGGTTTTGCAGAAGAAGTAGCATTTTACATGGCTGCACATGAGGTTTCGAAAGAAGCATCCGGACTTGAAAAAAAACAACGTTTTAAAGAGAACTATCAAAAGAACCGCGTCGTCCGAATCGTTCCCGTTAAAAAAATAATATATTATTTAGCAGCCGCAGCGGTTGTGTCAGGTCTTATTTTCGGGACGTATACTTTCTTTAGCCCCGTATCCGGACAGCAACTGGCTCGTCAATATGAAAAAGAGCATCTGCAAACATTGCCTGTCACGATGAGTGGCCGCAGCGACAGTTTGCAAACGGGCCTCCGGTTATATAATGATGGAAAGTTTTCTGAAGCTCTGACCCAGTTTGAAAACATTATCCGAAACGATAGCTCGGCTTTTACTGCTAAAAAATATGCCGGTATTTCAGCGTTTCGACTGAAGGAATATAACCGGGCATTGTCATACTTCGAACAGTTGGGAACCTACAAAAGCCTTTATTCAAATCCTGCCCAGATCCTGCAAGCTGTTACCCTGATGGAACGCAACCTGCCTGGTGATGCCGCAAAGGCGAAACAACTTCTGCAAGAAATTGTTTCAGACGATCTCGAAGGAAAGGAATACGCGCAGGAATGGTTGAAAAAGATGTAACTCATATCATATAATTCAGACGAGGGAAATAAATTCGCCCGGATTCGGCGGAAGTGGTAAATTTATATGCGCTGAGAAGTCCTGCTTTCCAACAATCTCCCGTTTTTAATCCGGATTCATCATTGATCCGCCTCTGTGTAATTCTCTTCTATCAATAGCTGTGCATTCATTTATTTCATCCATCAATCTTTGATCATGAAAAAACTATTATTATTTATCTGGGGGATCCTGTTCATTGTTTGTTTCGCATCCTGCAATAAGGAAACTGTGCAACCCAATAATGAAAAGAAAGCAAGTACCAATCAGCCATCATCGTCTCAGGAGTCTCCTGCCTCCCGCACCGGCAACTCCGGCTTCTGGTTGTCCTCATTCCACGCCTCCCTGTTGTCCGCATTCTCCCGGCAATCCAACGAACCCGATGAATCCGATGGGCTAGCCAATCAAAGTTTTGGCGTAGCCGGCTTCACAGGTTTGTCGAAATTATTCGCACCGCGGGTTCGGAGCCTGCGGGCATAGACCTTATCCACTGAAGTAAGGTAGAGGATATCGAAATTTTTTCCTCCAAAACAAAGATTGGAGGGCTGACCCGAGGGAACAGGAATAATAGCGTTTACGCGCCCCGCCTGATCGAGAATCTGCAAGGCCCATTTTTGTTGTGACATATACTCTTCCCGCCGTGTCGCAACGCAGCCCGTCGCTCCAGGCATTTTCATCCTGGTCGCGTGTATGTAACCAGCCATAGTGTTGTTTGAATGCGAGTTTACCATCCGGCAAAATCTGGTAGATCCAAACCCAGTGTGAAGCGGATTCAGTAACATATAACTGTGTTTGATCTGGAGTCAGCGTCAGACCATTCGCAAATTTCAATCCTTCATCCACCACTTCTTTTGTTCCTCCTGGTCTGATAAGATATAACTTACTCGGTTTATCGATTCCATCCGGAGCAGTCACATAGACGTTACCATTATTCGCCACCACAATATCATTCCCGGAAATGCTGTCGGCAATAATGGTTTCATTTCCCGACGCGTCGTAGGCAATCACCTGCTTTGTTGCACCCGCAATAGTATAACGTCTGCCATCCGGACCAAAGGAAGTTCCACTCGCCCGCTTCGCATTGATGTTCAGGTCCGAAAGCTTACCATCCAGATCCACTTTATATGTTTTCGAATTCGGGATATCCTGAAAAAATGCTTCACCCTTTTCATTTACGGCGGTGCCCTCGGTAAATTTATAATTTTGTCCCACCAGTTTCCATTCTTCGCCCGGTATCAGAATGTCGCTGAGCATTTGGTTTTTTGTATCTCCGGGAACCGTGGTTTTTGGCCAGTCTTTCCAGAGCCAGCGCATGGCTTCCGGGAAAATGGATGTGCCCTGTTTACCATTATGCTGACCTTCCCCCCAGACATGATTAACCTGATAACCCGAAAAGGTCAGTGCGCGTTCCATGGTCTGGTTGGCCATCCACCAGTCGCCGGCATAAATATTCAAATCATTGGAACCATCCTGAAGAAATATTCTGATCGGGCGGGGCTCAAATTTTCTGATCAGGATTGGATACCGATCAGCACCGCGCAAGCCGATATACGTGCCGATGGAAGAAAATACTTTCGAAAATTCAGCCGGTCTTTCCCAGGCCACGGTGAAAGCACAGACGGCTCCGCTGCTGGAACCACCAATGGCCCGGTCGTTCCCGTTTTTTGACAGATGAATGGCACGGCCATCTGTCGTATGTTGCTTTTCTGCAAAAGGTAAAATTTCATCCAATAGAAAACGTGCATAAGCGTCTCCCAGTCCGTCGTATTCAAAACTTCTGTTGAAACGATTTAACGCATTCGCCGGATCTTTTGTTTTTACAATACCTGGTGTGATGAATATGCCAATAGTAACGGGCATTTCTTTTTGGTAAATCAGATTATCAAAAACCACCGGCGCATTCCATTGGATCCCGTCCTGGTTTACGTATACACAGGCGGGTTGTCCCGGATTATATTCTGCCGGAATATAAATCGATACATCACGCGTGGTACCGGGAAATATTTTAGAACTGTCAAAAACTAATTTTATGATTTCGCCTTTCGGTATACCCGTATGAATAACCGAAGCTGAATCCACCGGATAATTTTCTGATGGGGCCTGAGCGCTCAAATACAAGTGTGGCAGCAGGAAAGCAACAAGCAAAAGTTTTTTCATGTGTGTAAATCTATTGTGAAATAAAAGGATTGATTTAATGGAACTCACAGTATTTATGAGTAAGAATAACCCCAACTATGTTCTTAACAGTTAAAAATACGCTGTTATCGGAATAGGGCAAATATTAACATGTAGCGGATCAGATATCGCTTTTGCGAAACTGGACAAAGGCATACTTGATAATTTACTGAAGCCGGAAAATAAAACAAAACTGACCGACTTATTGAATCATCATGTAGTAGAAGGGAATTCATTCTCCCGAAACAGTGATGTTTAAAAATTAATTTTTTTAAACGCCGATCGAAAAAGCCATCCCACCGCAAGGGGGATGGCTTTTTCTTTGTTTTGCCGGATTTCATATCTTCATCAGAAGAACCCATAATCGGCTGATGAACACGCTGGCAACCAAAAGAATAACTTCTATAGATTTTTTAAGGGGTCTGATCATGATCATCATGGCCCTGGATCATGTAAGGGATTATTTTCACGCGGATGCATTTCTGTATGATCCGCTGGATTTAGACAAAACATCTGTAGCACTTTACTTCACCCGCTGGATCACACATTTTTGTGCACCGATCTTTGTTTTACTGGCCGGCACCTCCGCCTTTTTATCAGGTCAGCGAAAAACAAAAAAGCAACTGTCGTTTTTTCTGTTAACCCGGGGTATCTGGTTAATGATTCTCGAGGAAACCGTCGTGAATTTCGAATGGTTTTTTAATATTCATTTTAATTTTTTCATATTCGGCGTAATCTGGGTGCTGGGGCTTTGTATGGTCTGCCTGGCCGGACTGATTTTCCTTCCACGAAAACTGCTACTGATATTCGGACTGGTCATGGTTGCAGGTCATAACCTGCTCGACAAAACGATAGTGCCTGAAAATGATGCCCTTGGATTCTTTTGGGGCATGCTTCACCAGCAGAAATTCTTTCAGATGGGTCATGTGAGTATCGCCGAGTTTTATCACCTGATACCCTGGCTGGGCGTTATGACTCTGGGATATTGCCTGGGAGGGTTATATGCCATAGATTTTGACCCGGTAAAAAGAAGAAACATCCTGCTGCGTATTGGCATATCCTCCTGGATTCTCTTTATCATCATCAGAAGTATTAATGTATATGGCAATCTGTATCCCTGGACCACACAATCCAGTCCATTGCTGACGCTGCTTTCTTTTTTGAAAATTCACAAATACCCGCCGTCACTGGATTACCTTCTGGTCACGGAAGGTTTTGCCATGATATTCCTTAGTACAACCGAGAATATATCCAACCGGTTCACGAAATTCATTTCTGTATACGGAAGGGTTCCCATGTTTTATTACCTCTGCCATCTTATACTGATCCATCTGGGGGCCATGCTGGCGGCGGTGCTGACAGGTTACCACTGGTATGACATGGTTTCATTTGACACATGGATCACCGAACTGCCCCGGTTTAAGGGATATGGATTCAGTCTGGGTACCGTATACCTGATCTGGATAACCCTCATTCTGATTCTTTACCCGCTCTGCAAGAAATATGACAGTTATAAATCCAGGCACAAGGAAAAATGGTGGCTGAGTTATCTGTAAACAGAACCACTCAAAAAAGGTGATTTTATTGAATATAAAGCAACCCTTGGGCGTCATAATCAGTTATAATAAAGCAACGGCAGCCGCCTCCCTGAAACTGATTATGACAATTAGCTGATTATGAATAATATTAAATCCCTGTTGTTTTTAATCCCTACCCTTTCTTTTTTGATTCTCTCCTGCTCAAAGAATCCTGTTACTACAAGTGAAAAAGCCATACTGTTACTTTCGAAACCCAGTGTTAAGATCGGTGAACCACTGTACGCCACTTTAACCGGACAAGCCTTCAATACAAATGTTGCCTGGTCATCTAACTCGGATGGACATATATGGCCAACGCAAAATACCGACAGTGCAATCTACATTTTTACAAGTCCGGGAACTTATACGGTGAAAGCGAACTTTCAATCCCATATCAATGGTTCGAACGACAGTACGGATGGGAATGTTATTGTTACGGATAGTATATTTTCTGATACCGTAATCGACAACCTGTGATGTGATCGCTGTAAAAAATCTGACGGCAGACGATCAGATCTTTCTTACCCCGGTAGATTATTCAGACACAGGACTGGTCTTCGTTGCGCATACTGCCAACCTGTACAATCATTCCCCCTTATTGAATAGCAATGGAGAAATACATGTAACGGTAAGCGGATTTGAGGTTGATATCAGTTCAGCGCTGATATACCCCTGTTCCGGATCCGCGGCGCCTGCACCGGCATTCGGTCTGGTAGCGATCACGGGCCTGACGAACAGAACGTATACACTCTCCTTTAAATTAAATAACACCACGTATTCGGGCTCGATGACTGTTACGGATTCCAATATTACTTTTACCTGGACCTATTCATCCGGTGTAACGATTTCCCCATTGACGATCCAAAGGCGGACACATTAATAAAAAAAGCCGTCCGTAAAAACAGACGGCTATCATACTCAATCTAGACAAAAAACTTTTCTTTACTGATTCTTTTCAATTTACATGCCCAATCATTTTTTTACTGTATTTGCCTATGGCATCTTAAGAAATGCTTTGTCATTATGATAAGCACCATGTCATTTTGAAAGGGTTCTGAACTGCTTCACGGCGAATGATTTTTTTTAATGTCCCTGTAATCCTTACCCTTATTGACTTGCAGGGGATGGACAAAAACCGGTTCTTTCCGGCATTTCGTTTGCGAATGCAGGTTTAATATATGTCAAACCAGGAACCTGCTGCTTCTACATACGGTCACGGACATTTTTCAAAGGTTAGTATGGCAACTCTTTTAGTTGCTTTGGGAATTATATACGGAGATATTGGTACATCCCCTCTGTATGTTTTCAAAGCAATCCTGGGAGAAAGACCCATTTCTCACCTGCTGGTTTATGGCGGTATATCCTGTGTTTTCTGGACCCTTACATTACAAACAACTTTTAAATATATTATTCTTACCCTGCAGGCAGACAATAAGGGGGAAGGTGGCATTTTTTCCTTGTTCGCCCTGGTCAGAAGGTTTGGCAAACAGGCATATATCCCTGCTATCATCGGCGCTGCAACCTTGCTGGCAGACGGTATCATCACACCGCCTATTTCTGTAGCATCTGCGATTGAAGGATTGAATGGCGTTCATGGATTAGAAAACAGTATCATACCCGGAAATAATCTGACCGTAGGAATTGTGATCGCCATCATCAGTCTCTTATTTTTTTTCCAGCGGTTCGGCACCAAGATCATCGGCTCCTCCTTTGGCCCCATCATGCTGATCTGGTTCACCATGATACTCGTGCTTGGAGCCATTCCAATCATTCATAATCCGGCCATACTGGCCGCACTCAGTCCGCATTACGGCATTGAACTTTTGACTACATACCCGAAGGGATTCTGGCTACTGGGTGCTGTCTTCCTTTGCACGACGGGTGCTGAAGCACTTTATAGCGATCTCGGGCATTGTGGTAAGAAAAACATCCGGCTCACCTGGTTATTTGTGAAAATTGCGCTGGTTGTTAATTATATGGGACAGGGGGCATGGATACTTGCACAGAACACCGGAAAATTGAACGGACTCAATCCTTTTTATGAATTAATGCCTCACTGGTTTCTGCTTACCGGCATCATGGTCGCCACGCTGGCCACGATCATTGCCAGTCAGGCGCTGATCAGTGGATCTTTTACACTGATCAGTGAAGCAATCAGCATGAATTTATGGCCCAAAGTGAAAATAAAATTTCCCACAACCATCAAGGGACAAATCTATATCCCTAGCATAAATACAACACTCTGGATCGGATGTGTCGCCATGATGTTCTATTTCAGGAAATCAGAACATATGGAAGCGGCTTATGGGTTTTCGATTATTATTGCGATGATGATGACGACTGCGCTGATGTTTGGCTATATGAAATTCGTCAGAAAGTGGAATATGGTATGATCCTGGCTATCATCGGGATTTTCTTCACTGTGGAATCGCCTTCTTTATCGCCAACGTTGCCAAGATCA
Source organism: uncultured Bacteroidota bacterium (assembly GCA_963732055.1). Taxonomy (GTDB): domain Bacteria; phylum Bacteroidota; class Bacteroidia; order Chitinophagales; family Chitinophagaceae; genus Puia. The sequence goes on from CAVSYG010000003.1 coordinate 194,522, forward strand.
AACAGCGCTGGATGTTTATATTCTTTGAATTCGGCCTCGTCTTCATCATGTATGTCTGGTTTAATGCCAGACGTATCACCAACCGTTATTTGAATTTCGTCAATATCAGTAAATATAGCCAGGACCTGATTGAACTGAGTAACGACCGGGATATTCCAAAATATGCCACCACCTGGTATATCTCACCAAGGCAAATATGGAAAAACAAATTGAGCAAAGAATCATCGATTCTATATTAAATAAAAAACCAAAAAGAGCAGATATCTATTGGTTCATTCATATTGATATTACGGATGCGCCTTACACGATGGAGTACGATGTTGTTGAAATTATAAAAGACAAGCTGATACGTGTTGAATTCCGCTGGGCTTCCGGATTAAGCCCCGCTTCATAAATTATTCAAGAAGGTAATGCAGGAAATGGTACAGAACAGCGAACTCCGGTTCTGTTCAAAATACGAATCCATGCAAAAAGAAACCTTCCATGCGGATATTACTTATGTTATCATCGAAAGATTCTTATCAGTGGAAAATGAATTGCCGATGAAGGAAGATTTTATCCTGGATTCCTATTTTTCCATCAAAGGCATCGCACAAAGTGATCAGAAAGCTTATGGTTTGGATAGTTCGGATACCATTATAGAACATTCACCTATTTATAGATCAGAAAGACAAACTCCCGCTTAAAAGAGTCATGGCGTAGATCCCTTTTTTAGATGATCTTTGTAAAATGAAATATTTTAAACCGTGGAAGGTCCTTTTGTTTTTTACCATACTGTTTCAATTTTTTGCATTTATTCCCTGCAGCGGTCAGGAACTGACGGGCAAATGGAACAGGGTCTCCGGGAAAAAATTTTATACCGCTGAATATTCAAAATCGACGGGTAAATCCTCTGAAGATATTTCCACGGCCACCGATGGTGCAGAAATTGTCGAAATCAGGGCTGATCATTCTTACATCTATACGCTTACCATTCAGGACATACCACCCATCAAGCTGACTGGAACATGGTCGGTTTCCGGAAATCAGTTAATCCTGAAAATGGACCCCAAACAGGAAAATCCATTGTATAATCCAAAAAGCAATGTGGATCAACCAACGAACACCTTTACTGTTAGTGGAAATAAATTAACGCTCAAAGCAATCGTGCCGGATAATAATCCTTTGAAGAAAAATATGAAAGTTGAAAAGCTTGAAGAGAACTTTGTGAGAATATAATAAAATGATTTGATTATTTCAGGTCACGGTAAGTAATCAGCTGAATTCCTTTTTGCTTTATAACGGCTTTCACCTTATCACTGGTAAATGTATCGGTGACGCCCTGCCTGTCTTCGCAAACATCTTCATAACCGATATGATATACAGCTTTTAGTTCATCGTTACAAAGGCCGGGATGATCCAGAAAAATATAGGTTTTACCGGGCTCCAACTTGTTAAGCATACGGATAAAGCTCTCTGTTTTTTCTTCAGACGTTTTATGCGGACCATCATATCCCACAAAGCCCTTATAGTCCCATTCCGGGTCGACCGGAATTTTATATTCCTTCGCCAGCCTGATTGTCAGTGCACGCACTTCGGGTGACAGATTGGTGCAACCCATATGAGCGGAGAAATGACTGATATGCTGAATATTTTTTAATGCCAGTTCGATCTGTGCCCGGAATTCTTTTTCCACATCTTCGATCTTCCAGCGATGCTCAGTAATGGACCGGCCCGGATAATTTTCATTGGGATAAACCATCGGGAAAAAATATCCGGCTGAATCTTTCAAACTCGGACAATCAGATAAGGGCCTCCATTTTATATTCTCCCATTCACTGGTCAGATCCAGGTGAATGCCCACATCAACGCCCGGATTTTGTTTTAATAATTTCACTGCTTCCGGAAACCAGGGAGAAGGCACCAGAACTTCAATCGATTTCTCAATACCATTCTGATAGCATTTGATCAACGCCAGATTTCCGGAATGCGTATACCCCATATCGTCACCCCGAACCAATAGTCTCGGTGCCTGCTGGGCAAAAGATGCACTGAATAGTAAATAAGAAAACAGGAAAAAGAAAAATAATTTTTTCATGCTGGTAAATTATTGCAATTGATAAATACAAGCCTCATATGGATTTAATTCCAGGGGCGGGTTTCCCTGCGTTCTCTGATCATTTGATAACAGGAGTTTCGCTCCGGTAAGCGAAATATCTAAGTGTGGCTGCGCTTTATCGGGTGAAAAATTCAGAAGGATCAAAAATTTCCTGCCATTCCCTTCCCTTGTATATGCATAGATCTTTGGGTTATCCTTATCCAGTAAATGATACCTGCCATATACCAACGCGGGATTATTTTTTCTCAGCGTTACCAGCTTCCTGAAATAATGGAGACAACTATTCGGATCTTTTTCTTCTCCTTCGGCATTGATCGTCTTATAATTCGGATTCACTGCAATCCAGGGTATGCCGCTTGTAAAACCTGCGTTGGCTGAACCGTCCCACTGAAACGGGGTACGACCATTGTCCCTGCTTTCAAATCTTAAACGTTTCAAATAAGCGCTGGTATCACCATGAATGTCTATCTGATGCTGGTATTCGTTCAGTGCTGGCATATCGCGGAAGTCATGTATACTCCCGAACGCCGAATTCGTCATACCCAGTTCATCTCCATTATAATAATAGGGTGTGCCCCGCATCGTCAGAATAAACGTACTGAGCATTTTGGATGAAAGCGCACGGTATTCCGGCAGGTCATTTCCAAAACGGCTGACCAGTCTTGCCTGGTCGTGATTGGAAAGAACGATGGACAACCAGCCGTTATGTTCAAAGGCACTGTCCCAACGGCTGAAAACTTCTTTGAAATGCAAAAGACTGTATCCTTCCGGCTTTGCGATATCGATGCCTTCAAATGCATAGGCCATATTCAGTTCTCTTCGATCAGCATCCACCAGGTTATGCGCATCTTCAAATGTATTTCCTGCACCTTCGGCGACACTCATTACATCATATTTACTAAGGACCTGGCTGTTCATTTCTTTCAGATAATCGTGCAGATGCGGGCCCATGGCATAGTAAAGCGAAAATTTCTTTTCATATCCTGCCGGAAAAACAGGGAAGCTGGTATCCTTGGCCGCAAAACCAAATGCGTCCAGCCGGAATCCGTCAATACCTTTGTCAGCCCAGAATTTCATGATATCATACACTTCGTCGCGAAGCTTTGGATTTTCCCAGTTCAGGTCGGGCTGTTTCCTGGAGAAATAATGCAGATAGTACGCATTGGTTAATGAATCATAACGCCAGGCATCGTGGTTTATATCAAACAAACTATAACGGGGCGGGGGCGTTCCTCTCTCCGCATTCCACCAATGATAATAATCCCGGTATGGATTTGTTCTTGAGCTCCTGCTTTGTTTGAACCATTCGTGTTCGTCACTGCTGTGATTCACCACCAGGTCCATCACCAATTTGATTCCGCGTTTATGCATACCCGTTATCAGCGAATCAAAATCGGCCATCGTGCCAAAATCTTTCATGATATTCCGATAATCGCTTACATCGTATCCATTATCGTCGTTTGGAGAACTGTATATCGGGTTTAGCCATACCACATCGATGCCCAGGCTCTTTATGTAATCCAGTTTGGATATAATGCCCTTGAGATCACCGATGCCATCTCCGTCGCTGTCTTTGAAACTGCGTGGATAGATCTGATAGACAACTGCCTCCTTCCACCATTTCTTTTCCGTGGGAACAGTCTGCCCCATCATGTTTCCTGAAAACAGGAATAGAAATATACAGGTAAGCGGTCTTTTTTTCATGCGCTTTAATCACCCATTATTTTAATTCCAGAACAACTGCTTCATAAGGCCTTAGTGTTCCTGTTATTGAGGGATCTGCATAGTTACCGATCAGTACCCTGGCCTTACTCAGATCAAAACCTGTATTTGCTTTTGCCGTCACTGCTTTAAAGTTCAGAAGCACAAGTATTTTTTTGCCATTCAAAGTACGGGTGTAACAATAAACGGAGGGATTATCTTTATCAAGCAACTCATATTTTCCATAGATTAATGCCGGAGTGGTCTTACGCAGCCTGACCATTTTTTTAAAATAATTTAAAATTGAATTCTGATCCTGTTCTTCTGCGATCACATTGATGGTCGTATAGTTTGGATTTACTTTGATCCAGGGTGTTCCGTTTGTAAATCCAGCTTCTGTCGTATTGGACCATTGCATGGGCGTGCGTCCATTATCCCGGGCACCGCCATTTTTCTGTGACTCAATAAACGCCTGTAAATCTCCGCCTTCGTTTTTTATTTTCTGGTACATGTTCAGCGTTTCGATATCGCGATAGTCTTCGATCCTGTCAAATTTGATATTCATCATACCCAGCTCGTCGCCGTAATAATAATAGGGTGTTGAACGCATGGTCATCAAAAATGTCGTGAGCAATTTGGAAGAATAGACTCTGAATTCGGGAGCATCATTTCCCCATCGTGTCAGCATACGCGGCTGATCATGATTGCCGAGATAAATGGTTCCCCATCCTTTTTCAGCAAATACAGAATCCCATCTCGAATAAAGTTTCTTAAAACCGACCAGGTCGTAACCATTGGGATCGGGGGTTTTCCATTTGCCCGGCAGATAACCATAACCCATGCCTTCGAAATGATAGGCCATATTCAATTCCTTTCGGTCAGCATCCACAAAATTCAAAACATCCTTTGTTGAAATGCCCATGCCCTCAGCCACGGACATCATATTGTATTTGCTAAGCACTTCCCGGTTCATCTCCTGCAGGTAATCGTGTATATGCGGACCGTTTGCGTAGAATTTATCCCAGCTGCCATTATACATAGCGGGCATGGGCGGGAATGTAGTGTCTTTTGAAATAATCGTGATAACGTCCATACGAAATCCATCGATCCCTTTATCCAGCCAGAATCGCATCATCTTATAAATCTCCTGACGCAGGGCCGGATTCTCCCAGTTGAGATCAGGCTGTTTATCTCCGAAATAGTGCAGATAATAAGCATTCGTGACTGAATCGTATTTCCATGCGTCGTTATTCACATCAAAAAAACTATATCGCGGAGCTGGTTTCCCATTTTCTGCATTCCACCAGTGAAAATAATTCCGGTATGGATTTGTTCTTGATTTGCGGGCTTCTTTAAACCAGAAATGTTCGTCGCTGCAATGATTCACCACAAGATCCATCACCAGTTTGAGTCCTCGTTTGTGAATTTCGGTGAGCATTCTGTCAAAATCCTGCATCGTCCCGAATTCCTTCATAATGGCCTGGTAGTCGCTGATATCATATCCATTATCGGCATTGGGTGAAGCATAAATGGGATTTAGCCAAATCACATCAATGCCCAGGCTTTTTACATAATCCAGTTTTTGAATAATGCCATTCAGATCGCCAATGCCGTCCCCGTCGCTATCCTTGAAACTTCGCGGGTATATCTGGTAAACGACCGCTTCCTTCCACCATTTCTTTTCAGTTGCCTGGGATCCGGCATTTTGTTGACTAAATCCTTTTGTTGTACAAAGAAAAAGAACTGCGGCGGCCAGGGAAGCGAAAATTAATTTCATACAGCAAGTTTAAAAGAACACCTCATTAATTTTGTACGATCCGTTGTAATTGCCGGATAAAAATTAACCAAATCAACCACCATGGAAAAAACATACAAAAACTGCCAGAGTTGCGGAATGCCGCTGAATAAAGATAAGGCTGGCGGCGGTACGAATGCTGATGGCTCCAAAAGTAATATGTATTGCAGCCACTGTTACCATCAGGGGGAATTCACGCAATCCCAATTGACCGTCGGTCAGATGCAGGATTTAGTAAAGGGCAAATTAAAGCAGATGGGATTCCCCGGATTTCTCGCCGCGTTTTTTTACAAAAGGTATTCCGAAACTGGCGCGCTGGAGAACCTGAGCGGGATCAAAATATTCCCGTCACAAAAAAGAATAGTCCGAAACAGGAGACGCCGAGGCTGACAAACCAGAGAAATCTTTTTTTTGTGAGAATGGCAATCGCAGAAATGGCAATGGAAATCTGGAATAATGTAACTGCCCTCGCAAGAATTTCATGATGTTCCAGATGTACGTGTGAGGCTTCCTCTGATTCCTTCGCCTTCTTCTGAATCTCAGCCTGGTCTGATTTATATTTTGCGCTCCGGGCTTCTTTATCCGGACTATTGGAAGATGATATTATTGCATCCTTGATTCCCTTCGCCTGGTAGAACGCCCATTGATCGGAGGCCCGTATCTGTTCTATTACGGCTTCATCTGAATGATGGCCTGCCAGGAGACTGGCCATTGCAGCAAAAACAGCCATCAGGGCGGTAGAAATGGCTATGAGCATGCCACCTTTCCGCTCATTTTTTTTAACCGCTTCTTCAACCTCTTCTTCTATTGTTTCATGAAGATGCTCCGTAGGCACTTCGATTTCTTCCATCGGAATCTTGTTTTATTTCATTGCAAAATTCAATAAAAATTATTTCACAACAGATATATTTTCGATAACACTTCGTTAACCTGGAATTTTTTTTATCTTCTGATCTATACTGAAAGGATAATCCGTCACCGTAGACAGAAGAAATGCCGATGAGCTGAATGCGAATACGGAATAGTCCAACGGCTCTTTCAGTCCAAACGAATAGGCCATCGTCAGGGCAAATAATAGGGTGAGTACGGATGCATCCAATTGCCGCCCACCTGATTTTATATCCTATCAATAATAAAATGGCAAAGCCCGTTTCCAGTATTGTACTTATGATGGCCAATAAAGGGATCAGGGATACCGGGACAAATGAGTTTACTGATTTTGTATAATCCAGAAAGCTGGCCCATCCGGATGAATGACTGCCCCATAAACTCAACCGGCTGCCTACAGCAGATAAGAATCCGGTTGCCAGGGCGAACCTCATGAGTATGGTAGCTATTCCTTCGTATTTTTTCATCTTATCTGTAGCTGTATTCTATTCATCATGAACGCTTCAATAAGTTTTTCAAACGCTGCTTCACCTCCGGCCATTCTGATAGCAGGATTGAAAATCGTGCAGAATCTCTTGGCGTCGCGTCATTTGCCAAACGGTGTGACCGAAGAACGCCCTCAAACTTTCCCCCGATGCGTTCAATGGCCGCTTTTGAACGATCGTTGCGGACATCGGTATGTAAACAAATCCGGTATGCCTGCCATTTTTCAAAAGCGAGTTGTAACAAGAGGAACTTCGTCTCTGTATTCACGCCTGTTCGAATCGCAGAGCTGTCAAGCCATGTATAGCCGATCTCCGCAGCATCCGGATGGGCACGTCCATGTCTTGGATGATCAGGTTTCCAGGCCCAACGCTCAATTAGAAAAAACCGGGTAGAACCGATTACGGCATCCCCCTGAATACGAATAATGGCATATGGCTGGGCTGTTCCAGCTTCCTTCCATTCCAGTGCTGTTTGAATATATTTCCTTACCTCTTCCATTCCCTGAGGTACCGGACTCCATTTGTAAAGCCCGTCGTCTGACATCGATGCACGCACCAATCCCTCCGCGTGGCGATCCTCCAGTGGTTCGAGTCGAACAATATTTCCATGTAAAACTTCGCTCATTCAGAATGATGTTCTCCAGCCATTCATGTAAGACTGAAGAATAAATTTAAGGAAAGTAAACGCTAAGACTGGCCAGCCGTGTATGATTTAGTAAGAATCCTTCCTTCTGAATATGTGAAAGCTGATGCCTACGCGGAATCCGATGGAGTTTATTATATATCCCGAACCGGCATTATCCGTTTCATATTTGAGCGCGAAATTGACCGTATTATCTTTTTGACCAACGGCCAGACTATACCCTCCTTCGAGTGCCATAGCGACACCATCTTTAGAATCAGCATTTGTAAAATTTTCTGCGCCTGAGTTTACTACACGGCAATAACCTACCGAGGGTTCGATATAAAATCCAGCCTGGTCTTCACTGAATACATATTTGTAACCTCCCTTTATAGAAACATATCCGATCGGACTATAGATATCGGAATTTTTTTGGGGATAATAAGCCATATCCAATAATTCAAGCCTGATACTGGTGTTCTCATTGCCTAACGGGAAATCGAGGAATGTGAAGAAACCGTATCCCAGCTGGGAGTTGTCGGCATTTTTTCCAAGCATTTTGCTCACCATGAGCTGGCTGTACGCTGATGAAGAAAATCCGGCTGCAATAAGGAAAATGAGTAGATGTTTTTTCATAGGGGCAGGGGTTGATTATAAAAAAAGGACCTTCTATAATAACGTTTTAAAACAAATAAAATTATATCCGTGAGCTGCTCTCAATGCATTAAATTTGAGGCAGTTATACACATTCCCCCTGATAAGTAATCAATATGAATGCGCTTAAATTATACATGCTGCTATTGGGCTGTAAACCGCCGGGAAGGCATACAGAACAACATGATATTTTCTTTGGAATTGCTGCTGAACTGAGGGACCTGGTTCCGGAAATACAACAATTCTGGCCCGGGCCTGAAAAGATACATATTGATGCCTGGCGGGAAGTGAACCAGGTTGACGGATTTCAAATTAAAATCCACACCAGGGAACAAAATGAAGAATTAAATAATCAGTCGCCCAGATTATTTTTTATAAACCTGGGCGGTTACCAGGAAAACAAATTCGAGGAACAGCATTATAATCTGCTAACGGTTAAGGTAAACCGATCCGCTGCCTATAAAGAAGCCAAAGAAACTCTGTTCTTCAGAGACAATCATTTCCCCGGTGCCGAATCTCATATTGATGATAAATACGGTATCGATGTGGATGATTTATACGAGATCGATGAAATGCTTTCGCCGGCACAAAAGGAAAAATATCAGATTGAACTCCTCCCTGCCGAATCCTTTCAGGATGATATCATCCATCTGGGTTATTTTAAATTGAGCAGTCTGTAAGAATTATTGCGTACTCATCCATGTCCAAATAATAAAAAGGATTTGCAACGGGATCCGGAACCAAAGGTAATGAAGGCCCTTCCCATCTTTCCCGCCTCCCTGATAATCGATATGTTTCACAGCTGCATAGATATTTGCAGGAAGCACCAGGATAAAAAAAATGATCAATAATACTCCCGTCAGATTTCTAAAACTTGGAATCTGCAATCCGATGGCTGCGATTATTTCAATGATTCCGGTTATGTAAACCAGCGCCAGCCGAAAAGGAATAAAAGAAGGTATCATCATCATCATTCCCCGGGGGAAAGCAAAATGACCGCTGGCTGTAAACAACAACATGAAGGACATAGCGATGCGTGCAGCCAACGCGAAGTCAACATGATGGGTAAAAATCTTTATTGCAAAAATTGCAAGACCAAAGGATATCAGTAAAACAAGTAGTGGTTTCATTCCAATCTAATTTATTGTAAATCAAGTCAATAAGAGCATTCAGCCTTCATGTATACCATCTCGGGTTCGCCATGATAAAAAAAATTGTACAGCCGATTCCATATAAGTATCTTTCCTTAGATGGATGCTGTTTGAGCGGCCGATTTTCCCTCCTACTCTTTGATGCCCGCCACCTGTGAATTCTTCAGGATTTTTTTTATCACTTAAATATAAACAGCAAATGAAAAAGCTTTCTGCTATTTTTTTGATCCCTATTTTCCTGATAGCCTGCAGTGGAGGCAGTACGAATTCAACTGCAACACCTGCAAAGGACAGTGTTACAGCGGCACCCAGCGTACCATTGCCTTACACCGCCGTTTATTCTTCAACTTTTGTTCCGGGTAAACCAGCCGATGTTTTAACCGTTCTGAACAATTATAAGGCCTGGCAGGATAATGATATGGCTGCCCTTAGAGCCACCATCGGGGACAGCCTCACGTTGATTTTCTCAAGTGGTGCGGTCCTGAGCACAACAGGCGACAGCGCTGTAAAAGACGCAAAGAAATACCGGGATAGTCTCTCCAAAATTGACTTTACTTTTTATGCCTGGACCTCTAACCATAGTGTTGATAAAAATGAAGAATGGGTAAACGTCTGGTATAAAGAGATAGATACACATAAATCCGGAAAGATTGATTCAGCCATCTATGAAGATGATAACCGTTTGAAGGATGGAAAGATTGTCTGGGCCTCTTCCCACGAACAAAAATTTCTGAAAAAGAAATAGACATCGTTGTCCATGATCCATAAAAAAGCTCCCGAAGGCGTCGGGAGCTTTTTGTGTTTATTCTTATTGAAGAAACTCCGCAGGCAATTGCCTGACCGGTTGAATCTTTATCTGCCGGTAAAATATTTCAGCGCCTTCGGATTGAATCTGGATTTTTCCTTTAGTCAGTGGTAATTCATTTCCGTTATCATTTTGTTTATTACGATATAATACCATCACTACCTTTCCATTCACTACATGCATACTGGTATCGCCATGGCAATATAGGTCCAGCGTATTCCATTGCCCGGTTGGATATTCAGCGTCCATCATCTTGAAGCAATGACGGCCGACCTTACCGCCTTCTTTGAATGTTATGAACTCACCCTTCGGACTATAGTCATATTCCGTATCTGATTTTTTGATGACAGGCATATCGGCCATGCCACCGGCAACACCCCAATAGTCGCCCGTATTGGTTTCTTCAATCTGAAACTCCTGCGAACGCATCCAGGCGCCATAATCCGCACCTCTTTTACCAACTGAATGATAAAGTAACCCACTATCCCTCTTCTTCCCTTTTTTTTGCCCCCAGGTCAGCGTTCCCCACTTGAACTGCAACTGCAAATGATAGTCTTCATATTCCTTCAGGGTTGTAATCGCTCCCCAGTTCTCTCCGGATATTCGGATGAGATTCTCTCCATCTACTTTAACAATGGTAAATACATGTCGCGGATCATTGTTCAGACCGATGGGCTGGGCGCTGATGAATTTCCCGCTGTCATTCAGATCCGGTCCGATGTATGTATCCCAGCCATTTAGATTCTTTCCGTTGAAAAGCAATTCCCATTCTCCTTTATATCCGGATTTTGTAAAAGCGAATATGGCTGTAACGGTTAGCAATACCAGTAAAAGTTTCGTTGGTTTCATGACTGAAAATTACGGATTCGCTGGCACTCCTATTGCAAGCAACAGTATGGATTGTGTAGAATGTGGCCATTGCAACCTTTCACTATGATATCTCGTTTTTACTTTATTCTTCATCAGGCTCGAAAAGATTGATCCCATCATGAAAAGAATCTCCTTCTTCGCAGCCATTTTATTGATCCTGATTTCCGGCCGCTCACAATCATCACTTAATTCTGCGCTCGCTGTCAACCAATCTTCATCTGCAAATTCGCTTCCAGATTCATTTATTGTCCAGGATTCCAATTTAACCTACCCGAGCCACGGAGTTGAATATGCTTTGGTTGCAGGAGGAAGTAAAGGCATCGGGTATGCTATCGCAGAAGCCCTGGCCAGACGCGGATACAATCTCATCCTGATCGCGAGACATATGGATTCGTTAATCAGCGCCAGGAACAAACTGGAAGATGAATACCATGTGCATGTTGAAGTACTTTCCTACGACTTAAGTCTGAATGATGCCGCAACGGATATTGCAAAATGGTGTACTGACAGAAATATTCCACTAAAGATGCTTTGCAATGTAGCTGGTTTTGGAGGAGCCAGGGACTATCTGAGTCTGTCACTCGATTCGCTGCGGTATATGATAAATCTGAATGTAGGATCCGCCATGGCACTTACACTTACCCTGCTTCCATTGCTGGAGAAAAATGCGCCGTCTTTTATTTTGAACGTAGGCAGCATGGCCGGCTTTGCACCGATCCCTGTAAAGAATTTATATTCCGCGACAAAGTCTGCAGTCGTCTTCTTTAGTTATTCACTCAGTTACCAGTTGAAAGAAAAAAATATCAGTGTCAGCGTATTGTGTCCCGGACCGGTATTCACAAAACCCGAAATCGTAGAAGATACCAAGAAGAAACTCGGGTGGTTCGGAACATTGATGGCCGTACCGCCCGAAAAAGTAGGTGAAATTGCTGTCAGGGAAACACTGGATCACAGAATGGTCATCGTACCCGGAACTGTATCAAAAATTACTGCATTCCTGATCAGAATCCTGCCCAGACAGATGATCACTAATATTTATGGAAAAGCTGGTGATAAAAAATGACAAACCCTGGGCGTTGGTGTCCGGCGGAAGCAAGGGGATCGGATATGCCATCGCCGCCGCATTGGCAAAAAGAAGTTATAATCTGGTACTTATTGCCCGGAATGAGGAAGAATTAAATAATGCAAAAAACAAACTGCAAACCGCATTCTCTGTTCAAGTGGAGATTTTGGCGCTGGATATGAGTAAGGAAGATTCCGCAGCTAAAATTGGATCCTGGTGTACCGAAAAAGATCTGCCACTAAAAATGTTGTGCAACGTTTCAGGAATCGGGGGCTCAGCAGATTATTTGTCCGGTTCACTTACGGATAGTCTTTATATGTTGCGATTGAATACAGAACCAGCGGTCTCTTTGACCTACTATTTGCTTCCCCTGTTAATGAAAAACCAGCCTTCTTTTATATTAAATGTTTCCAGTATGGCGGGTTTCGCACCTATTTCTATCAAGAATATTTATTCCGCTACGAAATCAGCCATGATATTTTTTAGTTATTCACTTCGGTATCAGTTACAGAAAGAAAATATTTCTGTGAGTTGTCTTTGCCCGGGACCTGTTTTTACAAAACCTTCTACCGAAAAAGAAACCATAAAAAAATTAGGATGGTTTGGTAAACAGATGGCTGTTGCACCGGAAAAAGTAGGAGAAATCGCTGTTGACAGAACTTTAAAAAAAGTCCTGATCATTGTCCCCGGGTTCCTGGCAAAAACGATCTCGGTTTTTATAAGATCCCTTCCATTGAGATGGATCGCTTATTTGTATAGCAGGCAGGGTTCCTGAATGTGTTTGTCCCGAATGAATCGATGTAAGATATCAGAAAAGTTTTTCCGGTATACCTGCCTTTAATACTTTCAGCCGGTTGCGGATGCCGATTACCTCAAAAGCTTTTTCCAGGTCATTTTCATTCTGCGTAAAGTGTTTCCATCCTTCGTAGTGAAGCGGAATAATGGATGCAGCCGGAAATGCGAAGGCCGTATCAATCGCATCATTTGTTCCCATTGTCAGATTAAATGGTCCTCTTGTTCTGGCAGCGCCGGCAAAAAGAAAAATGTACTCCGGTTTAAATTTTTTTGCCACTGCTGCAACTCCTTCATAAAACACCGTGTCACCTGTAATATATATTTCATGATTGCTCTCGCCTTTCATTGAAAGAACAAAGCCGATCACGTCGCCGGCTATTGGTTCAATACCTGCCGGACCATGCCTTGCAGGTGTAGCCGTAATCGTAATGACGGACCCATCGGGAGCCGACAATGAATGGGATTCCCATGGATCCATTCCGATACTTGTGCCTCCCAGTCTTTTGGATCCGGATTTTGTAGTAAATGTATGGGTGGCTTCAATTAATAATTTTCTTCCGGAATTATCCAGGTTATCCGGATGCTGGTCATGGCTTAGGAGGACAAAATCAATTTTTCCGACATTCACTTCTGAAGGACCCTGTAATTTTTCCAGACTCAACTTACCGCCGGCATAAAAGTACAATGATCCCGCAGGGTCAAATGTAGGATCTGTAATAAACCGGAATCCACCCATTTCGATGATCGCGGTAGGGCCACCGATATATATTGCATTCATCAACTTGATTTTATTTTTTCACCTATCCGTTTAAGACGGTAGTTGTAAAAGTTCTCCGGTTGCCATTTTACAAACCTCTCCTTCAACAAAAATATCGCCGATTTTTGATACCAGGATATTCATCTGACTGGGCCTGCCGACAAAATCGCCCTGTTTCAAAATGATTTTTTTTTCTACCTCTGCCAGTTTGTTTTTCACCAGGAATGCCCCGACCGGACCCGCTGCGCTGCCTGTCGCAATGTCTTCCACTAACCCAAAGTTATCCCATGTTCTTCCCTGAAGTCCTTCGGTATCCAGGATATAAAAAAATTTCGCGTTGATCTTCTCCAGCTTTTTCTCCAGGTCTGGTATCGTGACTTTTACTTTTGATAAGGCAGCCGATTTTACCGGCAGGATCAGGTAGGCCAGCCCGGTTGTAATAACCTGGAAGGGCAGGTCACCCGATTTATCGTCTTCCGTGAGGTTAAAATAGGATAGGAATTCTTTCTCCTGATTCTTTGAAAGAACGTTTCGAAATTCAGCTTTCCCCTGATTCATGCGGGCCGAATAATAATTTTCATTGCGCATAGTCTGTACCACGACTGATTTCGCGTTCAGGTGGATCGTCCATCTATCCTGTTCTTTTTCCTTCGAATATAAATCGTGCAGAAGGGCTGCAGCACCAATCACCGGATGACCGGCGAAGTCTAATTCTTCTTCCATTGTAAAGATGAAGGCACGAAATGTATTGGCTTCCGTTTCACGAAGGAAAATACTTTCAAATTGTCGCATTTCCTGTGTGATGGCTTGCATATGTGATTTCTCCAGGTCAGGTATATCCGTAAAAATGGTCAGCCCATTTCCTGAATAAGGGCGTTTTGAAAACACATCCACGTGATAATATCTCATGACTTTCAGATTAATACCTCCGGTACCAGTTAAAATTAGAAATTCGTCAGTTCACCCGGGCCGTTCTTTTCCAATCGGGGCCATTGAAACCATTTTCGGTATTTTTTCATGCTCTCGACCTATATTACTCAATTCATGAAAAGTAATGGCCACCCTGACGGATTACCGGGTTGAATCTCATTTTAAGTGTTTATCTTAATTTCATAATTGGTTTATAACCTTTGTCCCGACATTTGAACAGCAATATTTACATACCGCAATCTCCGCATCTTAATAATGCAGTCCACTTCGTCTGGCAGACCGAGGGCATAACTCCCTTTCACAATGAACATATCATTCCAAAAGGCATTGTAGAAGTCATTTTTAATTTTAGTGACGGTTCACCTATTCTTACCCAGGTCGGCGAGAGGACAATTTCGTTTATCCGATTGTTTTATAAACGGATTCAATAGAGTTCCCTTCAACTGAAACTTCCGAAACATCTAATGTTTTTGGGATTCGGCTGAAACCTTTAGCCGTTAAGAAAATATTGGGCATGCCCGCTGGCGAGTTTTCAGATATGATTGTAGATCTGGATCTGCTTGATTCAACCTTCCATTCACTCTGGCACCAGCTTGCCGATGAAAATCATTTTGATAACCGGGTTTCAGTCCTGACCCGTTGGATGGAAAAAAAACTTCCTGAATGGCAACCGCAGGAAAAAATGATCAATCATTTTCTGTCCGGCACTGATCAACATGATGTATCAGTAACAGAACTTGCGCGTTCATTATGTTATTCGCCGAGGCAATTATCAAGAATATTAGGCGGGGCAACCGGCATGAACACCGAGGAAATCCTGCTCTATAAAAAATATCTTCATGCGATGGATTTGATTCATCATACAGATCTTTCACTCACTCAAATTGCTTATCAAAGCCAATTCTCCGATCAGTCACATTTTATCAAATCGTTTAAGACGTACAGCGGAATGACTCCCGGAGTATACAAAGCCAGTAAGGGCTTTTTGAAAGGGCACATTTATGAGAATGTCCGTTAAATACAATTTTCTGCTTCCCGCCGCGGTCATCTTTGCATAAAAAAACCATGAAACAAATTTTATTATTCGCATCCATCAGCGTTGCATGCGGATTGCTGTTTGCCAACCTCTACTCGTCTTTAATCGATGCAAAGTCCTGGGGATCCGACATACCGAATTCCATTTCGATCACCAGGCAGTATTTTAAAACTGTTAGTCCCGGAAATTTCTTCCGGCTGTTTTCTCCCGTTAACCAGGCATTGGGGATCATCGTTCTGATACTCTTTTGGAAAACGTCCCGTTCCATCCGGTTATGTCTGGGTGCCGCACTTGTTATGTATTTACTGGCAGAGGGCTTGACATTTGAATACTTCTTCCCCCGGAACGCTATTCTGTTCGGAATGCGGCACTGACCGATGTTGATCTGCTAGAAAAACATCATCCGAATGGACGACGATGAACTGGGTACGTTCCGGAATTCTGCTGACAGGAATCTTTTTCTCTTTCCTGTCCTTGCATAAGATTTATACGGTTCGTCAGAAAACAGCATCTACTATATAACAACATTTATAAAAATTAAAAATCATCAGGATGAAAATCGTTTATCCCCACGTCATTGAAAATTGCATCGGCGAAAAATTAATATTCAAGGAATTGCTGAAAGAACCGAATGGTGACCGGCTAATCGTTGAGAACTATGTAACACCTAACAATGGCCCATTGATGCATACACATTGGCTGCAGGATGAGTCTTTAACGGTAGTCAATGGAAAGATCGGATACCAGGTGCAGGGTCAGCCCGAACAGTATGCAGGTGAAGGTGAAACTGTATTGTTCAAACGGGGCGTAGCGCATCGGTTTTGGAATGCAGGACAGGAAGTCTTGCATTGCAAAGGCTGGTTAAAACCCGCGAATACGATTGTGTTCTTTCTGAGTTCTGTATATGCTGCGCAAAACAAATCCGGTAAGGCAGAGCCCGAAGCGTTTGACGGCGCCTATTTGCTAACCCGTTATTCAACAGAGTATGATCTGCCGGAAATTCCCCCATTTGTCAAAAAGGTCATCATTCCGATTACCTATTTTGTAGGAAGAGTTTTGGGGAAGTACAAGCATTTCAGGGACGCACCAGAGCCTGTTTCACATCCATCCGGATCAAAACATGCTGCAGAGAAAGCTTATTAATTCACTAATGCGTTTTCCTGAGACTAATATTAGTCCGAAGGACCGGAAATATAATTTCGGCTATGAACGATTGATAGTATTTTTATTCTATCAATCGTTCAAAAACGCAATAGCATGAAAAAGTTTTTACTTCTCTTTTTTTTACTAGCGTGTACGGCTCACGCCATCTGCCAGACAGGAAGCAGTTTTTCAGGAGATTTAGAAAAAGCGTCGGGAGTTATCAGAAATGGCGCCTATAAGAACGGATACAAATACCTGATAAAATTTGCGAATACGCAACAGGCGGCCATCAATGTCACTCCCAATACCAGCTATCTCATTTTTTTTGTTTATGATAACAGCAATCATCCGGCGACTGATTTTAAAGCTCATCTAATGACCCCCGACAGTGCGCTCATGAAAAAATATACCGTGATACCTTTCGACCGGGCACAGATCGGTGTGGCGAGGGGTGCACAATTGGAATTTCGAACTCCCGCATTTACTTCCGGCGATACCAAACCGGTAAAATTGGTTGCGAATCCAAACGCATACATCTATGTTTATTACAAAAAGTAGGAGAATATAAAACGAGTAGTCCTGGCAGGAATCTTGAAATCTACAAGCACACTCGTTCTAAATTTTGAACCAGAGCGGGCGAATTATAACCCTTTTACAATCGCCAGCGACTTTTCAACGTGGTCAGTAGGTGATATATGATCGGTTTCTGATGAAAAGACTGCTACAATTTTACCGTCTTTATCAATAACAAAAGTGGTTCGTGGAATAAAGCCGTGTGTAAGGTCCCGGCCACTGAGGTCTTTAATTCCAACCTTTGCAGCTCCCATTGTCAGGCCGTATTTTGCTGCAATTTCGCCTCCGGGGTCTGAAGCGACGGGGAACTTGCCTGCACAGTATTGCGGATCGGAAGAAAATGCATTTAGCCGCTGAATATCGTCTGCAGATACACCGATAATGGTAGCTCCCGCCGCTGTAAATTTATCCTTGAATTCAGCGAAGGCATGTGCTTCCGCATCACAGCCGCCGGTATAGGCAGAAGGATAGAAATAGACTACAACGGGCCCTTTAGCAAGGGCATTTTTTAATGAAAAATCAAATTCACTACCGGCCAGGCTGGCTTTGGCAGTAAATACAGGCGCTACATCTCCTTTTGACAACATCTTCGATTGGGCAAAGCCAGACCGGGCTATCAGGAGTGAAAAGCTGAAAATTAAAAAAGATAAGCAATAATATTTCTTGAACATGGCGGATTGTTTTGACTTATTAATGAATGGCGTTGCCATCAAATTTACAATAGTCCTTAGAGAATCAATTAAGCGTTTTTGTTAACAAACGTGAACCCATACGTCAACCACAAAAAGGAGAATCGCTCAAATGCCGAAGAATCGGCGCTTTTCATCGTCATTTGTCAATAACAATTTTCTTAAAATATAACTGCATTGCTTGAAATATTTCATGTTTGGATCCAGAAATATATAACAACGGGATAATCAATGGAGTATTAAACGAAAATTTACTCATCCAACTTAACAATTTCAGCAAAAAATTTAAACTGGAAATATGCTGATCCTTATCCTTGAGATCAACTGCTATTCCTGAACTTCCATTTCTAAAACTTATGAGCCTTAAATTTTGAACATTATTCCAATAGACTTTACGGTTTCTCACGTAATCAATTATGCCTGTTTCATTTAATTCCAGTGCTGGTCTTTTGTTTAAATATGGGATAAAATATTTGTAAACGACAAACAATAATAATATGAAGCAGAAAATTTCAAACTACCTTAAAATTTCAATTTGTTCAGGATCATGCAATTGATATGACCTAGTTATAAACACCAGTATAAGAAGTGAAAGCAAAAGCATGGATATATAGGCAAACCATTTGTTATAAGTAAACTGAATAGTATTTTTCATCTCTTTAAAATACCAATTTCCAATTTGAAATATTTCATTAAAACTAACAAATGTTATCTAAAGTGATTAGTAATCAAAGTAATAGTCCTATTGTAATTATGCGTCAACCAATACGTCAACCACAAAAAGAAGAATCGCGCAAACGCCGCAGAATCGGCGCTTTTTCGAGAAAGATGTAGTCCCGGCAGGAATCGAACCTGCATCAAAAGTTTAGGAAACTTCTATTCTATCCATTGAACTACGGGACCGGATTCAATTGAAGGCTGCAAAAGTAAGAATTTCTAAAACAAATTCCCCTTCTATGCTATTATTGATCAAATTCAATTAGTTAACCCGTTCTCTGAAATTTGTCTCTTTTATACTATCTTAAATTTTCCATTCGTTATGTTTAAATTTTAACCCGAGGCCGCTACCCTGCATGAAACAAATATTCATTTTCAGCCTTTTCCTATTTGGCTGTAAGTCCCCTTCAGAGTTTTTAACTGCAAATGAAGTTCATAAAGAAAAAGTGGACCTGGTTTTCCGGGATCAGACAAAGATTACCGGTGTAATAGACATCGAACACGAAAATTCAAACAGTCAATACGTTTCGTACAATCAGTACATACAATTTAATCCTGAGGGAAAGGATTCATTTAAAAGAATTGATATAAATGAAATAGCCGGTTACTGGTTTGAGTCTTCATACTATGCACTTAAGAAACTGGACATTCACATGGATGGCATTTACCGGTTGCTATTTGTAAAGCGACTGACAGTTGAAAATTCCAGGATTCAATTATATGAGTTATATGAATCCGGAAATGCCAATGATGTTGGGAACTTTGATTATTACTATTTTTTGTCCTACCCCTCCTGCGGACCGCTCGATGCGATCAATACCAGGAGCAGCTTGTTTATTCCATCCTTCGAAGAAAAAATGAGCGTATTGGTT
The DNA here is from genome assembly GCA_963732055.1 of uncultured Bacteroidota bacterium. Classification (GTDB taxonomy): domain Bacteria; phylum Bacteroidota; class Bacteroidia; order Chitinophagales; family Chitinophagaceae; genus Puia. The sequence goes on from CAVSYG010000003.1 coordinate 214,166, forward strand.
GCCGACTGTCCTGCTCTCGCCGAAAAAATCCTGGCGAAAGACAGAGGATATTTCATTCCTGTCGCTTCTTTCAGTATAAAAAAGCATCCCGATGTGCTGCTGAGGATAATTGACGAATATAACAAGTGTAACTAAACGTTTCCCCTTAACTTCATATTTCAAAACTTCATCAATGATTCGTTTGCTAAAATTTACCGGTATTTTAATGCTCCTCAGCGTTTCCCTGCAAAGCCAGGCCCAGTCAAAGCCACAGTTTAACCATCTGACTGTTTATGTAACGGACCTCACACGCGGTGCTGAATTTTATAAAAAAGTTATGCTGCTGGATACGATCCCTGAACCTTTCCACGACCACCGTCATGTCTGGTTCAGAATAGGTGAACATGGCCAACTCCATGTAGTCAGCGGGGCCAAAGAAGACATCCCTCATGACGTAAATGTTCACCTTGCTTTTACGGTTGCTTCTCTGCCGGATTTTATGAAACACCTTGACCAAATGGGTGTCAAATATGGCAACTTCCAGGGCGAATCAGGTAAAATAGCCCTTCGTCCCGACCAGATCCAACAGATTTATCTTCAGGATCCCGACGGTTACTGGATTGAGGTTAACAATGACAGATTCTAGACCTGCAACGTGCAATCTGACTACGGTAATCGCTGAAACTAGGCTATCTTTGCAGCCCAAATTGAGGTTATGAAGTTTTACAGCATTATCATTAAATACCGATTATATATCGGCCTGGCCCTGATCGCCATCGGCGTGCTCACCAATATTTACGCCGGGTTCTGGCCCGCTTTCCTGCCCTACCTGGTGGGTCTCGTCTTGATTGCCGGGCATTTCTTTTTTGGTCCCCTTCGCCTGATCCAGGAACATATGGAAGCCGGTGATATGGAGGGTGCTGAGAAAGTCATTGCCACGATCAAATTCCCCAACCTGCTATACAAGCCCATCCGCTCGGTTTATTTCACATTGAAGGGCAATATCGCCATGATGAAAAACGACTTTGACGGAGCCGAATTGAATATGCGCAAAGGTCTGGATCTGGGTATGCCTATGAAAGAGGCCGAAGGCGCAAGTCTTCTTCAGATGGGTATGCTTGCCATGCAGAAAAATGATATCCGGAAAGCAGAAGGTTTGATCCGCCAGGCCATCAGCAAGGGATTGCCGGATAAGGAAAATCAGGCGGCAGCTTATCTTCAGTTATGTTCTATCATGATGACAAAAAGAGAATTCCGTGCGTCGAAGGAATTTTTCAGAAAGGCAAAAAATCTGAAACCAACCACTCCGCAGATCGTGGATCAGATCAAACAAATCGAGAAGTATATTTCGAGGATTCCGGGCTAACCAATTTTCAATTCTCAGATATTTCATCAAAAGACCTGTTCCAGAAGTATCTCAGATATAATCGTCTTCGACAATTATTCTTTCCGTTTGCTAAAAAGAAAGAAAGATTCGCATTTTTAAAACATTAGATATGAACTGTGTTCAGTAAATCGATTTAGAATTTATATAATTCCAAAATGTTCGGATTATGATCTGAAAATCGTTAAAGGGACGATAAAATTTTATTATTCTTCTCTGCTCTGGCATTTTTAACAGAAAATTTGAAAACTTCAAAAATATCCGATATTTTATGAATCAGTTATTTAAAATTTTAACGTTGGTTCGTATTTACGCACTTTTGCCTGAATGAATTTCTTCAATAGTGAAAAAGATCTTTCCTTTTTCTCGATAAAATCAAATGAGCCATAACGCTGACGATTTTCACTGTTGTATAAGTCCTGCTGGCTTGAAAACAAAACCACAAAAATAGACGGGTCAAATTTTCGAATTTCTTCCAGCGTTTCCAGACCGTTGATTTCTCCATCGAGATTATAGTCCAGAACAACAATAGAGGGCCGCCGGCAGAGATTGGCGATACAATGTTCACCGGTTGTGTAGAAAAAGAACTGGCATCCGAAGGATTCCAATTCGCGGGCGATCATCTGCTGATATATCAGATTATCTTCTACGATGAATATGCCCTGAGAATCTTGCAAATACATAGGTAATAGGTTAATAATTATTTTTATTAACATTATCATTTCGAAAAGAATGCCGAATTATATATCATTCATTATCACCAATTTATAATGAATTTGACGGGAAGATTTTCCCGTTTTGGGAAAGGAAGGGCCAGTATAGGAGGGTAAGAGTATAGGAGTATAAGAGTGGGGATCTATTAGAATACTGTCAACTGTCAACCGTCAACTGTCAACCAAAAACGATCACTCAATTTCCGAACGTAATTGTGAGATGCAGGATGCAACGACCGTTTCAACCTGTTTGACCAATTCGGGTAATCGCTCAAGCTGATCGCGATTTTTAGCATGCATTTCCACAGTACGTATAGTGTCGTGGATGCTGCGAATACCCATGGAGTCGATGGTGGATTTTAACTTATGAGCCATCTTGGCAACCTGTTCCCAGTTTCCATTACCAGCGCCATCAACCAGTTCCTGCACATTTTGCGGAACAGTTTGAATAAAAAGACGAATCATTTTTTTTATAAATGCGTCATCACCTCCCGATACGGAGTGAATCATCGTGAGATCATATAGTATTGGTTCGTCAGTTGCAACTGTTTTTCCGGATTTCAAATCCCCGGAATAACTCAGGATCGTATTGAGCAGGTTGGCTTCCACCACGGGTTTGGCGAGAAAATCATCCATCCCGGCCTTCTCATATTTTATTAAGTCGGCAGAATTACAATTGGCCGTCAGTGCGATGATGGGAATCGCCGAGAGGAGGGGATCTGCAAGATTACGGATTTGTTCAGTTGCCATGATACCATCCATCACCGGCATCTGCACATCCATCAAAACACAGTCGAAGATTTGTTTTTTTACATGCTCCAGTGCTTCAGCGCCGTTTCTTGCGATGACCACCTGTGCACCATTGGACTCAAGGATGTGCCAGATGAGCTGTTGATTCATTTCAACATCTTCTGCAACCAGGATGGTTTTTCCAAATAGTATTTTTTCAGTTACAGGGGTCAACATTCCTTTTATTTCAACAGCCTCGCAGGCAACATTACTTGCTTTTCAGTTCTCCGTTCTGTATCATCCGATAAATGGTACTCTTTCCGATATCTAATTTCCTGGCAACCAGCAATACATCTTTGTTATACTTATCCAGATAATGCTGAATGATCTGACTTTCGAATTCTTTCAGGGTAGTCTCACGGTTGAGCAAATCATTGATGCTGGTTGATGAATTCAGTGTAATGTGTTCAGGAAGAATATTTTCTTCATCACTCATTACGACCGCCAGTTCCATGATAGATTTCAGTTCGCGCACATTACCCGGGAATGGATATGATATCAGTTTTTGCTGAGCTTCCGGACTAATTGATTTCCGGTTGATTTTATTTTCCTTGCAAAATGCATCTACAAAATTTTTAGCAAGTATCGCGATATCATTGCCCCTTTCGCGTAAAGGCGGAAGCATGATGGGTAATCCGATTAAACGATAGTAAAGGTCTTCCCGAAATGTTTTATTTTTTACTTCTTCCAATAAATTTTTATGCGTTGCAACAATGATCCGCACATTGATCGGCAATACACTGTTGGCTCCGACCCTTGTGATCTCTCTTTCCTGCAATACACGTAATAGTTTGGCCTGCAGGTTAATATCCAATTCTCCGATTTCATCCAGGAATAATGTTCCCTTATCGGCCTCTTCGAACTTACCGATGCGTCTTGTAACAGCACCCGTAAACGATCCTTTTTCATGGCCGAAAAGTTCACTTTCCAGTAATTCTTTTGGTATAGCCGCCACATTCACTGCAACGAAAGGCATGGCATGCCGTTCTGAATTAAAATGTATGGCTTTGGCCACCAGCTCCTTACCCGAACCGGTTTCTCCTGTGATGGAAACAGTAATATTTGTTTTTGAGGCTTTTTCAATCAGCGCAAAAACCCTTTCCATGGGTTCGCTGTTCCCGACAATGATCTGGGAGAAATCATACTTACGTCCCACCTGTTTTTTCAGGCTTTCTACTTCCTGTTTCAGTGTACTGATTTCACGCAAATGCAGGATGCTGTTCCAGAGCCGGTCCTTGGTGTCATCATCTTTCACGATGTAATCAAAGGCACCGTTCTTTAAGAGATTAATGGCGGTAGCCACGTCTTCCTGACCTGAAATGACAATGACACGTATGTCGGGATTGAATTCCTTAATCTTTCGCAATACTTCCGTGCCATCACTATCGGGCAGGGAGTAATCGAGCGTTACAACATCGGGAACTTCATGGAGGTGGGCGAAGAAATCACCGGGTGATTCAAATCGTTTAACTTCATATTCCGGATTAAGGGATAAATAATGTTCCAGCATGGAGCCGTACCACATATCGTCTTCAACAATGAAAACTTTGAACGACTGGTTGTTCTTCATATTTCGGATTATATCGGATTTTACCGTGGCTATAACGCGGTTTTAAAGATTTTTATTATTGATTATGAACCAAAAAGAGACTTTTTCCAAGTATTATAATGATCTCAACCCAGAACAGAAACTGGCAGTGGATACAATTGACGGGCCAGTTCTCGTTATTGCAGGTCCCGGAACGGGAAAAACTCAGATTCTGGGGGCCCGGATTGGTAAGATTTTACTTGAAACGGATACGGATCCCGGTAATATACTCTGTCTCACTTATACCGATGCGGGCGCCATTGCCATGCGCCGCCGACTGCTATCCTTTATCGGACCATCGGCATACAAAGTGAATATCTATACATTCCACGCTTTTTGTAATGACATCATACAGGACAATCTTTCCTATTTTGAAAAAAACAAACTGGATCCGATTTCCGAACTCGAACAGATTCAAATGCTGCGGGAGCTTGTAGATAGTTTTCCGAAGAACCATGCTTTAAAACGTTATCGCGGAGATGTGTATTATGAAATCAAAAATCTGAAATCGCTTTTCAGCACCATGAAACGTGAAGGTTGGACGGCCGAATTCATAGAAGAAAGAATTGACAAATATCTCAGTGAACTTCCTACACGCGACGAGTTTATATATAAGAAAAACGGACAGGGATTTAAAAAAGGAGATCTTAAAAAGAATGATCTCGACGTCCAGAAAGAACGTATGGAAAAACTGCGGGCGGCCATACATGAATTCAATCGTTTCCAGCACCTGATGTTCGCCAATGAGCGCTATGATTATGATGATATGATCAATTGGGTGATCCGGGCATTCACTGAAAACGAACAATTGCTTCGCCGCTACCAGGAAAAATTTCTCTATATTCTCGTGGATGAATTTCAGGATACGAGCGGCACACAAAATAAACTCGTAAACCTGCTCATCAACTTCTGGGATAAGCCAAATATTTTCGTGGTCGGTGACGACGACCAGTCCATCTTCCGCTTTCAGGGTGCCAACATATATAATATGGAGGAGTTTGCTGATAGTCAGAAGAAAAACCTCCTCACCGTAGTACTCACCAATAATTATCGTTCCACCCAGCCGATTCTCGATATATCAAAACAGCTGATCGGCCATAATCAGGAACGGCTGATCAATAAAATTGAAGGGCTGAGTAAGGACCTGGTCGCGGCGAAGAAAGAAATCGGCCGGCTGCAGGAGCCGCCGGTGATTCGTGAATATCAGACCGAACGGGAGGAAATGGTTGATATCATTTCTCAGATTGAAACCCTGATCAATCAACAGGTACCACCGGGAAAAATTGCCATTATCTATAAAGAGAACCGCTACGGAGAGGAATTACTTCCATATTTTAAACTGAAGAATCTACCGGTCTACAGTAAACGAAGTATCAATCTGCTGGAAGATCCGCTGATCGGTAAAATTCTGCTGATCATCCGTTACCTGGCTTCCGAACATGAAATACCCTTCAGTGGGGATGAGATGCTTTTTGAAATATTGCACGCTGAATGGTTCCGCATACCGGCCATAGAAATTGCAAGCATCACAGCAGAAGTAGCCCAGAAACAATATAGCAGTGAAAAGATTTCATTACGAAAACTGCTCAGTGATAAAGCCAATAAACCGGGTAAAGATTTATTCTCTCAACCCCTGAATCCAGCGCTGGCAGCGGCTTCCGGGATCCTGGAAAGTCTGATCAGCGCGGTCTCAAACACCACGTTGCAATCATTGTTCGAAGCCATCTTCCGCGAGTCCGGTCTCCTCCGGTTCGCTATGCAACATCCGGAGAAACAACGCATCCTGCAAATACTTACTGCATTTTTTGACTTTATAAAAGAAGAAACCCGCCGCCAGCCCATGTTAACTCTGCAGCAGCTGGTTACCCATCTCGATCTGATGGAGGACAACGGCATTGATCTTCCGCTTACCGAAGTCAATGGCAGTACGGATTCCGTAAACCTGCTCACGGTACATGGCTCCAAGGGCCTCGAATTTAAATACATCTTTTTTGCGGGTTGTAATTCACATACTGGGAAAAGAAGGGTGGCGCCAATAAAGGATTTCATTTCCCGGATACATTATTGCAATCCCATGCAAGTGATTATGAAGAATTGCGCCGGCTATTTTACGTAGCGATCACCCGCGCTGAAACACATTTATATATTTCCTACAGCCGATTTCGCAACAATGGCAAAGAAGCGGAACCGTCCATATTTATTGCGGAAATCCGCGCAGGATTTGACCTCCCCTTTGAAACACCGACGCCTTCCGGACAAACGATCAGCGACTTCCAATTCTTACTTCTGCAGGGCCAGCAGCCACCGGAGATGGAACGCATCGAAATGGAATTTATCAACCGGGTGCTGGAGAATTTCCAGATGAATGTGACCGCATTGAATAACTATCTCAAATGCCCACTGGAATTTTATTTCAAAAATCTCATACGAATACCTTCGCCCAAGAATGAAAATACAGAATTCGGTTCTTCTGTTCATTTCGCGCTCGAGCAGTTGTTCCGCAAAATGATGGAGAACGACAAAAAGTTTCCCGAATCAGGCTTTTTTATTGCTTCTTTTGACTGGTATATGGACCGGCACCGTGAGAGTTTTACCCATGAACAATTCAGGCGCAGGAAAGAATACGGACATATTATTCTACCGGCATATTATGAAAAATACATACGCAGCTGGAATCCGATCGTAAGTATCGAAAGAAGAATTAATAATGTATCCATTGAAGGGGTTCCGGCAAAGGGCATGCTTGATAAACTTGAATTTGACGGCAAACAGGTGAATATCGTCGATTATAAAACCGGCAATCCGGATAATTCCTCCCAAAAAATCAAGGGGCCGAATGACAAGCAACCCCTTGGAGGCGATTACTGGCGACAGGCTGTTTTTTACAAATTGCTTGTTGACCGTGGCCAAAGGGACTGGCAGGTGGTCAGTACGGAATTTGATTTTATCGAGCCGAATAACAAAGGCACTTATGTAAAACAAAAACTGTTCATCCATCCGGAAGACGAATCGGTGGTTACCCGTCAGATTACAGAAACATGGGAAAAGATTCAGCGTCACGAATTCTATACGGGTTGCGGTAAGGAGGATTGCCACTGGTGCAATTTTGTAAAAAACAATAAACTGGACATCCGGGCAACCATAGCACAGGAAGAGGAACATTCAAGTTTATAAAATCATAAAACTGTTTAAATCCCATTTCCCTCCAGTAAGTTTGCAGCCAAGTACATGAAGCGACTCTTTATTTTTTTTCTGGTCTGCCTGGCTCTCACTCGTTATCCTCTCATTACAGGTTGTGCCAATATTGTTCCACCAACAGGTGGTCCCAGGGACAGTCTGCCGCCGGTCCTGCTGACTGCCGAACCGAAAATGAGGGCAGTTCGTGTGGATGGGAAAAAAATCATTCTGACTTTTGATGAATACATTGATTTAAAAGAAATCCGAAACAACCTCATCGTTTCGCCCGTTCCGAAAGTAATGCCCCAGGTAACTTCCCATCTGAAAGTGATCACCATTGAAATGAAAGATACCCTTCAGCCGAACACAACGTACGCATTGAATTTCGGGAGAGCTGTTACGGATGTGAACGAAGGAAATGTCTTGAAAAATTTCACCTATGTTTTTTCAACTGGCAGATATGTAGACTCGATGAAGTATAGTGGCCGCGTGATCATGGCTTATACCGGCAAGCCCGACAGTACGCTGATCGCGATGCTCCATGACAAACTATATGATTCAGCCGTCGCCAAGGAAAGGCCGCGTTATATCGCCCGTATCGACAGTTCCGGATATTTTACTTTCTCAAATATCCATCCGGGAGTTTACGACCTGTTTGCGTTGAAAGATGAAACGGGTTTGCACGAGTATACTTCGAAGGCGCAGATATTTGCTTTTGCAGACAGCCCGGTCGATCTTACCAGGAGCGCCCCTTCACTCCTCTTATATGCTTACGAAGACACCAGTGGTTTTTCAAAACCGGCCAAAAAGAATTTACTGCCGCCTCCTCCTCCCAGGAAAGAAGATAAGGACAAACCCAAGAGATTAATTATTTCGGGAAATTTTCCGAATGGTCAATTGGATCTGCACGATTCGCTGATATTAAGTTTCGGGGCTCCGCTTAAATTTTACGACACAAACAAAATCCGTTTTGCTGTAGATAGTTTTCAGGATATCACCTCCTATCACTGGATGATGGACAGCACCAATAAAAAACTAACTTTAAGCTACACATTTAAAGCGGGCACTCCTTATCATATCATTTTGCAGAAAGACTTTGCCGAAGATACGCTGGGCGGCAAATTATTAAAGATCGATACGATCAATTTCCGCACAAAAAATGTATCTGATTATGGCAATCTCCGGTTAAGATTCAGGAATCTGGAATTGAACCGGCATCCCATTTTACTTTTTTTCTCGGGTGACAAAATCATCTTGTCCTATAAAATAGGTCCTTCACTGCGTTATAATAATAAGTTATTTATACCTGGTGAATACCAGCTCCGGATATTGTATGATACAAACCAGAACGGTGTCTGGGATCCGGGTAATTACTATAAACGCCGGCAGCCGGAGATCGTTGTTCCGCTGAAGAATAAGGTCTATGTGAAGGCGAACTGGGACAATGAAATCGATATAACTTTGTAAATTTATACATGCAATTTTCATCGGCTCTGTTGGAAACGGCGGTCAACGAATTCGCCAAGCTGCCCGGGATTGGGAAGAAGACGGCACTGCGCCTGGTTCTTCATTTGTTAAAGCAGGATCCGTCTGCTGCCCGGGCTTTCGGGGAAACCGTTCTAAAAATGCGTCAGGATATCCGTTTCTGCCATCGTTGCCACAATGTGGCTGATGCTGATATTTGTTCGATCTGTGCTAATTCGATGCGCAGGAAAGATATGATCTGCGTTGTGGAAACCATCCGGGACGTGATTGCCATTGAAACTACCCAGCAATTCAGCGGAACCTACCATGTGCTGGGGGGTGTTATCTCGCCGCTTGACGGAATCGGCCCGGATCAGCTTTCGATCGATTCCCTGGTGGATAGGATTCAGAAAGAAGGAGTTATAGAAGTCATCTTTGCCCTCAACCCCAATATTCAAGGGGATACGACCATATATTACATACAGAAAAAACTGGCTTCATTCCCGGTGAAAATAACTACGATCGCCCGGGGTATTTCCTTTGGCGGGGAACTGGAATATGCCGATGAAATGACCCTAGCCCGGTCGATTTCGAACAGGTTGCCGGTAGAGAGTTATGTTTCACATCGTTAATCGTTTATCGTGGATCGTGGATCGGTTTTTCTTCGATAGGCGATCCACGATCAACGATCCACGACTTTTGGGATTCAGTCATTAATGTTGTAAATTTGCACTTCATCAGGCAGATTTGTTTATTGTTCGGCCTGACAGATTGAAAGATGAACTGAACTAATAAACGCCAGGTAAGTCCTATATACTTTTCCTTCCGTTTTCAGTAAGTCTTCTCTGTCATTTTCCGTCACAAACAGTCAGCATTAAAACGTAATACCATGTCAAATATCAAATCGGCATTGGAGTCCCGTATTCTCATCATTGACGGTGCCATGGGCACGATGATACAGCGATATAAACTGGAAGAAGGTGATTACCGGGGTGAAAGGTTCAAGGACTGGGCATCAGACGTGAAGGGTAATAATGACCTGTTATCTATAACACGTCCGGAAATCATCCGGGCCATTCATCTGGAATATCTGGAAGCCGGTGCAGACATCATTGAAACGAATACTTTCAGCAGTACGGCGATAGCTCAGGCTGATTACAATATGCAGTCTTTGGCGTATGAATTAAATGTTGCTTCTGCAAGGGTAGCAAGACAAGCTATTGAAGAACATTTTAAGCTCAAAGCACAAAGCGCGAACATAACGCAAATACAGTCAACGGTCAACAAGAAACCCGTCAACCGCCGACCATAAACCGTCAACCAGAAATTCGTCGCCGGTGCCATCGGTCCGATGAATAAAACCCTGTCATTATCCCCGGATGTAAACAATCCGGGTTTTCGATCTGTGAGTTTTGATGAAGTTTCAGATGCTTATTACGAACAGGTTTCCGGTTTGGTGGATGGTGGTGTGGATTTACTTTTAATTGAAACCATTTTCGATACGCTGAATGCGAAAGCAGCCATTTATGCTATAAAAAAATATTTCCGTGATACAAAAAAAGAACCATTGCCGATCATGATCAGTGGCACGATTACGGATGCCAGTGGCAGAACCCTGAGCGGACAAACCCTTGAAGCTTTTTATACCTCGGTCGCACACGCCAAACCGCTTAGCGTGGGACTTAATTGCGCACTGGGTGCAGCTGAAATGCGGCCGCATATTGCCGAACTTTCGAAAATCGCATCCTGTTATACTTCGGCCTATCCGAATGCAGGTCTTCCGAATTCCATGGGACTGTACGAAGAAGAACCGGAAGAAACCGCTCATTTTCTGGAAGAATGGGCAAAGCAGGGATTTGTAAATATTGTAGGTGGTTGCTGTGGCACCACCCCAGATCATATCAGGCATATTGCTGAACAGGTGAAAAAATATACACCGAGAAAATTGCCGGTTATGGAAATGGTTGCATAAAAATTAATTATCTAAATGAGTGAAGCGAACGTCATTTATCCTTATCTCCGATTATCAGGACTTGAACCACTGGTCATTCGTCCTGAATCAAACTTTGTGAATGTGGGTGAAAGGACCAACATCACGGGTTCAAAAAAGTTCGCGCGTCTGATCCGCGAAAATAAATACGAGGAAGCCCTGGTCGTTGCCCGCCAGCAGGTGGAGAACGGAGCACAGATCCTGGATGTCAATATGGATGATGCATTACTGGATGGCGAGAAAGCCATGACACATTTCCTCAACCTCATCCAGAGCGAGCCTGACATTGCGAAGATTCCGATCATGATCGATTCTTCCAAATTCAGTATTATTCAGGCGGGTCTGAAATGTGTACAGGGTAAGTGTATCGTCAATTCTATTTCTCTGAAGGAAGGCGAGGAAAAATTTATCGAACAGGCCATCATCTGTAAAAGCTTTGGCGCTGCGGTGGTCGTCATGGCATTTGATGAAAAAGGTCAGGCAGATACAAGGAAACGCAAAGTGGAGATATCAAACCGTGCGTATGATATTCTGACCAAACAACTTGATTTCGATCCGCAGGATATTATTTTTGATCTCAACATATTCGCGATTGCCACCGGCCTGGAAGAACATAATAACTATGCGGTAGATTTTATTGAAGCCACGCGCGAGGTCAAAGCCATGCATCCGCTGGTTAAGATCAGTGGAGGCGTAAGCAATCTTTCTTTTTCATTCCGCGGAAACGAACCGCTGCGCGAAGCTATGCACAGCGTATTTCTTTACTATGCCATCGCGGCCGGTATGAGTATGGGTATTGTAAATGCCGGACAACTGGTGATCTATGATGATATAGAACCAGGTCTTCGCAAGTTATGTGAAGATGTAATCCTGAACCTGAATAACGAAAACAACGAAGCCACAGAAAAATTACTGGCTGCTGCAGAATCGGTCAAAGGGAAAGTTAAAGAGGAAAAGAAGGATGAAACCTGGCGCCTGACTTCTGTGGAAGAGCGTCTCAAACACGCGCTTATCCATGGAATTACAGAATACATAGAAGCGGATACTGAAGAAGCCAGACTTCATTATGATAAACCATTGGAAGTGATTGAAGGACCGCTCATGGCGGGAATGAATGTGGTCGGAGATCTTTTCGGCAGTGGAAAAATGTTTCTTCCACAGGTTGTGAAAAGTGCACGTGTGATGAAAAAATCAGTCGCCGTGCTCACGCCTTTTATTGAACAGGAAAAAATTGACAATTATAACCGGCGCGTGGCCGCGAGTACTACCGGAACAGCAACAGAAGAAAAAGGAAATGCGAAGATATTACTGGCAACCGTAAAAGGCGATGTACATGATATCGGAAAGAATATCGTCGGCGTCGTGCTTGGCTGTAACGGATATGATATCGTCGACCTGGGTGTGATGGTACCCGTCGATAAAATATTAGAAACAGCGCTGCGAGAAAATGCAGATATCATCGGGCTTAGCGGATTGATCACTCCTTCACTGGATGAAATGGTTTATGTGGCCCGCGAAATGAAAAGGAGGAATATGAATCTTCCCCTGATGATCGGAGGCGCAACCACCTCCAGGCTGCATACTGCCATCCGTATTGCACCGGAATATGAACACGGAGTTGTTCATGTACTCGACGCTTCCCGTAGTGTGACGGTTGCCGGAAGCCTGCTGAATGATATTCTGAAAAAACCTTTCCTTGAAAATATTGGTACGGAATACAGTAAACTGAAATCTGGATTTCGCGAACAAGAAATCAGGAAAGCAACTCCTGACCTATGCGGAATCAAAATCGAATAAAATAAAAATTGACTGGAACAAATTTGAACCCGTAAAACCGGCCTTCCTGGGTGTGAAGGTTTTTGATTCGGTCCCTCTGCAGGAGATTGCGGAGTTCATCGACTGGCAGCCATTTTTCATTGCCTGGGAAATGCATGGTAAATTTCCACAATTGCTGAGCGACGAAGTGATCGGTGAGGCAGCCACCCGGTTGTTTGCAGATGCAAAGTCCCTTCTGAAAAAAATCATTGATGAAAAATGGTTAACACCGCGTGGTGTGATCGGTATCTGGCCGGCCAACGCAACAGCGGATGATACGGTGACGATTGCCCCATCAGAATCAAACGGTATTCCGGAGCCCCTGGAATTCCTTCGCCAACAATCCAAAAAAGCAACAGGACAATCCAATATATCACTGGCAGATTTTATTGCACCGGCAGACTCCGGTAAAACGGACTATATCGGCGCCTTCTCCGTTACTATCGAAGGAATAGAAAAACATATCACGCACTTTATGGAAGATCTGGATGATTATAACAAGATCATCTTACAGGCCCTGGCTGACCGGTTGGCGGAAGCATTTGCAGAATGGCTTCACAGAAAAGTGCGCATGGAATACTGGGGATATGAAAAATCAGAACAGCTCACCAACGAGCAACTGATCAGGGAAGAATATACAGGTATTCGTCCTGCACCGGGATATCCTGCTTGCCCGGACCATACAGAGAAATACAAATTATTCCATTTGCTGGGTGGAGAAAAAACAACTGGTATCACGCTTACGGAATCCCTGGCGATGTATCCGGCGTCATCAGTCAGCGGTTGGTATTTTGCCAATCCTGAAAGCAAATATTTTGGTATCGGAAAAATAAGCCGCGACCAGGTAGAAGATTATGCTTCCAGAAAAAACATGGAAGTTGCGGAAGTGGAAAGATGGCTGCGGCCCGTTTTGGATTATGATGCCTAGTACTTATATACATCGGGCATTAAAATTATCCCTGCGATAAATGATCGTCAATTGTCGCGGGTTCCTGCTTTAACTTCTGATTTAAAAGAATGGTCGTAAATTGCGGCCTGAAAAAATTGATATCCCCAATGTTGAGTAACCGAAAAATGGTGTGCAGGTGTTTTGTGTTTATCATCGTATTGTTTCCCTTATTCGGACTGGCACAGCAATCCGGCAGTCAAATCATAACTTCTTCTCCATCCAAGACATCAGGTAAAAAGGTCAGGAAACATGAATTATACTTCTCCTGGGGATATAATAAAGAATGGTATACAAACAGTAATGTCAGCGTAAGTCAACCTTCGCTGGGTAACTCTTTTACTTTTACAAATGTGCAGGGTGTTAATCATCCGGGATGGGAGGGCGAACAGTTTTTCACAAAGGCTCTCAGTATTCCGCAATACAATTACCGGCTCGGTTATATTATTAACCGGGATAAGGGATGGGGTGTTGAAATAAATTTTGATCATACAAAATGGTTATTCCCCAATAACCAGTATGTTAATATAAAAGGAAAGGTCAATAATCATCCGTTCGAGGGCAAGGTTTTCTTCGCAGACAGTATAGCCGGATCAGATTCCAGTTCTTATCATTATCTGAATAACGGTGCAAATTTTTTACTTTTTAATGTGGTAAAACGATGGCATATATGGGCCAACAAAAAACAAACCATCATGGTGGACGGATTGGGAAAATTTGGTGTTGGTCCGGTTATTCCCCATGTACAGGTAAAGTATTTTGATCAGCCGCAGAATGATCAGCATTTTCAGCTGGGTGGATGGAATGTGGGGCTGGAAGGGGATTTGAAAGTTACTTTTTTCCAATATGTCTATATCGAATACGCCAACAAGCTGGACTATGCCCGGTACACGAATCTGAAAATATATCAGGGTACCGATAAGCAGGCGTTTGGTACTTATGAAATGATTTTGAATCTGGGCGTTAGCGTTCCTGTTGGGAAAGTCAAGTAGAGGCTAAGGCTAAGGCTGTAAGGCCAAGGCTTAAGGCGAAGACTTAAATTACTTTTTAGATCTTCCACGTTTTGTAATATGTGATTTCCGAATAGATCTCATTCCTAAAAATTAATTATTTACTATAATAAGAAATAAGTTTTAGGTCTTATAGCCTTAGCCTTAAGCCTTGAGCCTTGGCCTTAGCTTTAGCCTTGGCCTTAGCCTTACGCTTTAGCCTTAACAGATGGAAATTTTCTTTCAAACAGCCACCAGATACTTTTGCGCTTTTTTAAAAGATCATAGTTGCTCGAGATATACGTATTGATATGATTCATTGCTTCATCCATATCATCCGTAATCAGCAACAGATCCAGGTCTTCCTGCAGAATGGTTTCTTCGGCGATCATTTTCCTGATCATCTCAACCAGGTTCTGGTAATAGGATTTTCCGAAGAGCACCACCGGGAACCGGGTAAGTGATTTTGTCTGGATCAGTGTAAGCGTGTTGAACATTTCATCCAGCGTACCAAATCCGCCCGGCATTATGATAAATGCGTAGGAATATTTCAGAAGCATGGCTTTCCGCAGAAAAAAATAATCGAAAGTGATCCACTTTTGCATATACCTGTTTGGTTGCTGTTCCATGGGCAGACGAATATTACAGCCCACTGACTTTCCGCCATTTTCAAAAGCTCCGCGGTTGGCGGCTTCCATAATACCAGGACCACCGCCTGTCATAACGGTAAAACCGATTTTGGCAATACGTTTTCCGAATTCCCTGGCAATTCCATAGTATGGATGATTCTCCCCGAATCGCGCAGATCCGAAAACCGTAATGCAGGGCCCGACAAAATAGAGGGCCCGATTTCCCTCCAGGATTTGCCTGAACACCCTCCACGCGAATGACAGTTCGAACCCACGGCTCTGCGGGCCATCGAGGTACAGGGGCCTTTTCGCCTTGATGACAGCGGGCTCTTCAGATGAATTTTTTTTATGTGTACTACGGAATCTACAGCCATATGATCTATTCTTTAATAAAAAAGTAGAAGTAAATTACGTATCGAATATAATAAACAAAGAATGGCTTCCCTTCGAATCATTAGTTATAATGTAAACGGCATCCGGGCCGCGATGAAAAAAGGATTGGTCGACTGGTTGAAAACAAATCCCGCCGATATCATTTGCTTTCAGGAAACAAAAGCAGAAAAGGATAATGTGGCCCATGCAGAATTTGCATCGCTTGGCTATCAGGACCTTTGGTTCAGTGCACAGAAAAAAGGATATAGCGGAGTGGCTGTATTAACAAAAATAAAACCCGACCACATTCAGTATGGCACCGGCCACCAGGTGAGTGATGACGAGGGAAGGGTTATCCAGCTTGATTTTGGCGATATCCGACTGATCAATGCTTATTTCCCTTCCGGCACAACTGGTGAAATCAGACAGGGATTTAAATATCAGTGGCTGGATGAATTTTATATTTATCTGGATGAATTGAAAAAAAAATATCCGCGTCTTATTCTTTGTGGTGATTATAATATTGCACACAAGGAAATCGATATCCATGATCCGAAAGGAAATAAAAACTCATCGGGATTTCTGCCTGCCGAAAGAGCCTGGATGGATAAATTTCTGAACAGCGGGTGGACAGACAGTTTTCGGGTAAAACATCCGGAACCTCACCGTTATAGTTGGTGGAGTCAGCGTTTCCCATCCGTGAGATTGAACAATAAAGGCTGGAGAATAGACTACATCAATGTGACCAACAACCTGGCTGAAAGGATAGTAAACGCTGACATTTTTCCGGATATAAAACATAGCGATCATTGTCCCGTTTACCTGGAGATAAAGAAGAAATAATTTACTTGTGCGTTTTTTGTGGAAAAGAATAAAAAGGTTCCGGTGAACGAAAAAATATTGTACATTCCTCTGTAACCCTGTATCGGCGTGGCTTTGATCGGATAAGCTGAAACCCTCTGTCAGCAAGCTTTTCACTTAATCTATCATCATTAATAACTAATAATTAATAATTAATAACTGCCCGAAACCCTTATCCGCACTGATTTTTAACAATTTGACGGTTCATTAAAAATTTTGATGGGAATTAAAAGCAGCTATATTTGCCGGTACAAAAATTTTCACTATGAACAAAGCTGAATTAATTACGAAAATTGCCGATGACGCTGGCATTACAAAAACACAGGCTAACGAAACCCTGAATTCATTTGTTGAAGCAGTTGCGAAAACACTAAAAGGGGGTGGTAAAGTTACGCTGGTTGGTTTTGGTACTTTCTCTGTTTCAAAAAGAGCAGCCCGTAATGGTCGTAACCCACAGACTGGTGCTGTGATAAAAATCAAAGCTAAAAAAGTAGCAAAGTTTAAAGCGGGTAAGGAATTGTCTGCCAAATTATAATTGCTGATCTTTATCACAACCTCAAAGAGCTCCGGTTAGCTGATTATTAATTAGCCGGAGCTTTTAATTTTCCGGATATTTGCAGACTTAAATATATATTATGGGTAAGGGAGATAAAAAGACAAAGAAAGGCAAGATTTTCAAGGGTTCATTTGGCAAAAGCAGACCTAAAAACGAAAAAAAGGTTATTGCGCCTAAGAAGCCGGCCTAAACACAAGTGTGGAAGTATGGAAGAATGGAAGTATGGAAGTGCATTGCACTGAGTCACTAACTGTCAACTGCCCCGCACGTGCGGGGTCAACTGCCAACTGTTAAGGAGCCAGTCTCTCAATAAGCCAGCTACCATTATCTTGCAATGAGTATTGTAGTCTGTCGTGCAGACGGTTTGGCCTTCCCTGCCAGAATTCAATGGTCACAGGTCTAACCAGATATCCTCCCCAATGAGGTGGTCTGGGAATATCATTTTCGGTGAATCTTTTTTTATATTGATCCACCTGCTGATCAAGCCATTCGCCACTTTTAATCACTTCGCTTTGAGGAGAAGCCCAGGCTCCTATCCTGCTGCCTGATGGTCGGGAATTGAAATAGGTATCACTATCTTCTTTGCTGAGCTTTTCTACCAACCCTGTTATGCGTACCTGTCGTTCCAACTCCTTCCAGAAAAAAACCAGGCAGGCCCTGGGATTTTCAAAAAGTTGCTTACCCTTGAAGCTTTCATAATTAGTATAAAACTGAAATCCCGCTTCATTAAATCCTTTTAGCAACACGATTCTTGCAGATGGCAGACCATCTGCGGATGACGTCGCGAGTGTCATGGCATTCACTTCCAGGAGTTCGCTTTTCGTTGCATCCATCCACCATCGTTCGAATTGTTTTATTGGATGTTCTGCAACATCAGATTCGTTTAAACGATGAAGCGTGTATTCTTTTCTTATTTCAGCGATCCGGCTCATTGCGCAAAAATACTAAAGAAGTATGGGAGTATGAGAGTATGGGAGTATGGAGTGTTGATCGTCAGCTGTCAACTGTCAACGCACGTGCAGGGTCAACTGTTAAATGATCGGCTTATTCGGAGTAGGAGCCGCGGGCGGCGGTTCCTTCGGAAAGGTTCTCGAAATGATCGATTCCATTTCACTGATACGCCGCAGTTGACTTTCCATTTTTTTATGTTGCTCCGTAGCGTCCTGCAGATCCCGGTTTAACTCTTCGAGGAATAACATTTTCTTTTGATATTGCTGACGCTGGAAAGTAGCTTCCTTTAATTTATCTTCTGTATCCGCCAGGATGCGGCTCAGGCGCTGGTTTTCTTCGAACAGGGAAATTTGCTTTCCCTTAACCTCATCAAATTCTCTGCTGAGTTTGAAATATGATTCCTGCAGCTGATCGTATTCGATGCGTTTGCTATGCGGCTGATCGAGGTATTGTTCCAGCTTTCGCAACTTATCCTGCATCTGTGTAAAATCTGCATAGGCTTTATCCATTCTTTCATTCATTTCCAACACCAGCCTCTGTTCCTGCATGATCCGGTTAATCTCTACATCTTTATCAGCGATTTGTCTTTGCAGGATGGAAACCTGATCATTCAACACAGCATTTTTTTGCTGAAGATCCTGGAATTTTTTTTCGGATTCCTTCAACAACTGTATCTGCTGAAGAAGTTTATTAATATGCTGATTATACTGATAGAGATTTTCCTGTGCTGTTTTAAGCTGCGTTAAATAATCTTCGGTAACAGTCGGAGGTTTGATCAGGGCTTCTGTGCGTGAATGTTTTTCTTTGAGTAATGCCAGTTCTTCGCGTAACTCTTCTGTCTCAATGGTAGATATCTTTTCATTTTCCTCCGATTCGGATAAACGGTCGCGCAGCTGCTGCATCGTTTTTTCCTGCACTTCCATATCAGTATAATATTTCAGCTTCCAGTTATCATTCTCACCGATTCCTTCATCGGGTACCGGTGGTTCAATACGCATCGTTTTACGGGAAGTCCAGAAATAATGTATGGTGATTCCGAGAATGAGGACGCCCAACAGAAATATTATTATTTCAGGCAGTCTGACGGTTAGGGTGTAACCAAGTATTAGGGGTAATGTCTTCATATTGTTCGGTACTCAGAACAAAGGATTTACTCGGCAGGGCTGGATATTAATGGGATACAGGACGCAGGCAAGAAACCGCAGAAAGCGATGATTTTCAGCATTACAAAATAGGGATATCCACTCACAAATACAAGCTGGGCCTGAATTTAAAGTAGAAATACGCGTCTAAGCAGTTACCAGGGTGCCCACCTGGTCGCCGGTAACCACCCTTTTAAGATTTCCCGGCTTATTCATGTCAAAAACGATGATTGGCAGGTTATTTTCCATGCAAAGGGTAAAAGCGGTCATATCCATCACTTTCAGGTTACCGGAAATGCACTCCTGATAAGTTATTGTACTATATTTTTTAGCAGTTTTGTCTTTTTCAGGATCAGCCGTATAGATGCCGTCCACCCGGGTGCCCTTCAGGATCACATCAGCCGTTATTTCAATGGCCCGGAGGGATCCCGCTGTATCAGTCGTAAAATAAGGATTGCCCGTACCGGCTCCGAAAATAACCACACGACCCTTTTCCAGATGACGGATTGCCCGCCGGCGTATATACGGTTCAGCAATCTGCTCCATTTTGATGGCAGATTGCAAGCGGGTAAAAACGCCTATCTTTTCCAGTCCGGCCTGCATGGCCATCCCATTGATCACCGTAGCCAGCATTCCCATATAATCTCCATGTGCCCTTTCAATTCCTGTTTCTTTCTCATTCATGCCACGGTATATATTGCCCCCTCCGATCACTATGGCCACCTGGACCCCGAGATCCACAATCGTTTTTATGTCGGCGGCATATTGAGCGATCACCGTATTGTCAAAACCAAAACTTTTATCACCCATCAGGGCTTCACCAGACAATTTCAGAAGTACACGGGTGTATTTTGGAAGCATAATTTGTTTTGATTAATGCAAAGAAAAGAAATCCATTTGATCCGGCCTAAGTGCGTGAATTTGAAAGCCCTGAAATATCATAGATGATTTTGACGAACAGCATTTTTCAAAACTGGCGATGGAATGATTCCCAAACACCGGGGCAAAAAAAATCCCGCTTTAAAGCGGGATATATAAATTTAACCTAATTGTACTCTTTTAAACTGTGTCACTTTCAGCGCTGCATCCACTGACTTCATATGTTCCGCTACGGTCCTGGAAGGATCTTTCACAAAAGGCTGTGCCGTTAATGTATTTTCCTTGAAGAACGCATTCAGTTTCCCGGTTGCGATTTTCTCAATCATTTCATCCGGTTTACCAGCCATCTTCGGATCGTTGCGGATCTGATCCGTAACGATTGCTTTTTCTCTTTCGATCATTTCTTTGGAAACGGAGTCCTGGTCAACGGCTACCGGATTCATCGCTGCAATTTGCATCGCAACTTCTCTTCCTGCTTCCAGGGCCGCCGGACTGTTTATATTCAAACCAACCAGAACACCCATTCTGTAAGCACCATGAATATAAGAAGCCACTGCTTCCGCATCGATTCTTTCAAAACGTGTAAGCTGAATTTTTTCGCCGATTTTGGCTACCTGATCATCGATCTTATCAGAAACAGTTGCATTTTCCAGTTTGCAATGTTTCAATTCATCCAGGGATTTCACATTGTTCTTTATAGCAACATCCATGATGCTCTGGGCAACGGCAACAAATTCTGCATTCTTTGAAACGAAATCTGTTTCGCAGGCCAGGGTAATAATTAATCCTGTTTTTTGATCGGCTGTTGTTTTGGCAATGATTACACCTTCTTTTGCCTCGCGGTCACTGCGCAGGGCAGCTACTTTCTGGCCTTTTTTTCTGAGATAATCGATTGCTTTTTCAAAATCCCCACCGCTTTCAACAAGTGCTTTGCGACAGTCCATCATACCCGCGCCAGTTGTCTGGCGGAGTTTATTTATTTCTGCTGCTGTAATAGTTGTAGTCGTTGACATGTAATTTTTTTTAGATTGACAATTTCCAATCCTCATTCTTAACTGAGCGCTGAGCTTTAAGCTTTCGCCTTATCTGGCTCCTGTGCGACGACCGCTGTTTGGAACACGACGCTTTGGAGCACCCGGTGTTCTGGCTGTTTTATCCACACCACCTCTTCCACGGGCCGCTTCGCTTTCCGCTTCAGCCTGAATACGAGCTGCTTTCTTTTCATTCTCATCGCTCGTAATATCTTCTACCGTATCGTCGTCTTTTGCAGCCTGTCTTTCAGTAAGACCTTCAGCAATCGCTGCGGCGATATAGTTTACAATAATGGCGATGGATTTTGTTGCATCATCATTGGAAGGAATCGCGAAATCAACTTTGTTCGGATCTGAATTCGTATCCACCATTCCAAATGTAGTGATACCTAATTTTTTTGCTTCTGCCAGTGCAATATGTTCATGGCCGATATCGATCAGGAAAAGAGCCGCCGGAACACGTCCGAGCTGGGCGATACCACCCAGTACTTTTTCCATTTTATCCTTATCACGCGCCAATGTGAGGCGTTCTTTTTTTGTAATGCTGTCGAAAGTACCGTCAGTCAGCATTTTTTCAATACTCTGCATTTTCTTTACGCTCTTCCGGACCGTATTAAAATTGGTAAGCATTCCTCCTAGCCAACGTTCGGTAACGAATGGCATGGATACTCTCTTTGCACATTCGGTAACGATTTCCTTTGCCTGCTTTTTGGTGCCGACAAACATGATCTTCTTACCGGATTTTGCAATCTGCTTTAATGCAGCTGATGCTTCCTGGAGCGCTTCTGTTGTTTTATTCAGGTCGATGATATGGATGCCTTTCTTCTCCGCGAAGATGTAAGGCAGCATTTTCGGATTCCATTTTTTACGTAAGTGTCCGAAATGCACGCCGGCTTCCAATAACTGTTGCTGAAGTGAAGTATTCTGTTCCATATTGATTAAACTTTAAGCCCTGGTCGCGGAACCCGGCTTTCAACTTATTTGAATTAATAGAATTAACGTTTGCTGAACTGGAAGCTTCTTCTTGCTTTCTTGCGTCCTGGTTTTTTACGTTCAACCTTTCTTGGATCACGATGAAGCAATCCGGCAGCTTTCATGGCCGGACGAAATTCGGGATTCACTTCAAGCAGCGCTCTTGCAATACCCAGTTTACAGGCTTCTGCCTGACCTTTGATACCACCGCCCGTTGCGTTGATCTGAATATCGTATTTGTCGAGGGACTCAATCGTTTTCAAAGGAAGGTCCACCTGGTTCTGCAAATAAGCCAGAGAGAAATAATCCTTGTAGTCCTTATCGTTGATTACGATTTTGCCTGTGCCACGGGTAAGAAAAATGCGTGTAACCGCTGTTTTCCGTCGTCCAGTAGCAAGTTTTTGTTTTTCCATTATGAAGAGAAATTTGAAAAATTTAGAACTTTAATTCTTTCGGTTGTTGAGCACCGTGTGGATGCGCAGCTCCGGTATATACAAATAGTTTCTTGTACATCTTGCGTCCCAGCCTGTTTTTTGGCAGCATACCTTTCACGGCTCTTTCAAGTATCGCTTCCGGTCTGCGCTTCAACAGGTTTTTCGCAGTTTCTTCTTTCTTTCCACCAGGATAACCGGAAAAATTGATGTAGATCTTGTCCTCCAGTTTGTTACCTGAAAAAATCACTTTTTCTGCATTGGTAATGATTATAAAATCTCCGCAGTCAACGTGTGGTGTATAATAAACCTTATTCTTGCCGCGCAGGATGGCTGCGATTCGGGCACACATGCGGCCAACGGTTTGATTAGTACCGTCTACAACCCACCAATCCCGTTGTACGGTAGCCTCGTTCGCATGTTTTGTAACGAAATGTAATTTGCTCATGATTCTGTTTTTGATTTACCACCGCTATCCCGGTAGCTAATTTAAAGGACGGCAAAGGTAGGTAGAATGCAGGTTCATTTCCAAAGAAACAGCCATGATTTTTCATCGCGCCTTTGTAATAGATTGATTATCAATAAAGAATTTGAACCGAAATTTTAATACATCAAATTCTCCTAATTAGAAAAGATGGCAGAAGGTTTGTAACAATACAAAGAAGGTGCTTTATTACTTCGTCACGCTTTAGCACAATGAGCCCATTATTTCATTTTTGAGCCTATTATCCGACAGCTTGAGCCCAATAATTCATAAAATACCCTGGCCACCCGGATGCCGGACGGATTCAGATTAATTCCTTTCACTTGATTCTGAATGTATTAGATTGGCAATGGGTCTTGAGATAAGATTTAAGAGCCGGTAGTCTGAATTTTTGATGCGTTTTTAGTTCGCTTTTAATGCAACTATAGTTCTTCTCTGTCATAGCTGTAATACACCTATTTCGCTTTCTGAAAAAGATCAGATTATCATTATTACGTGCCACCAGCACCAGCGGATTTTTTCCGGCCGGATTTATCATAACCGCATCTCTTACTTCGCCCTTCATAAACAAACCGCTTTGTTTGGGAGCTACATAATGGAAATGATGATGACTGCCCTGCAGAAGCAGTGTTCCATAACTCGCGTCGAAACGACCGGTCTGCGGTTTCAGGCCATAGAAATTGCCGCCCAGAAAAATATCATTGTATCCGTCACCATTCAAATCATAAACGATGCCGGCATAAACGGGACTCAGCTGAGCTTCCATCGGAAGTGCCTGCTTTTGAAAATGTCCCTTGCCGTCATTCAGGAAAACGGCAGTTCTTGTTTCATTTACGGTTAATACTGTAGCCTCTTTCAGTTCCTCCGGACTATAAATTTCCTTGAATTCCTTGCCGGCGTAGGATTTAAAATGCAGGAATTTCTTTTTAAGCCCCGGAATCTCTTTTTCCAATTCCCCCTTCATCCAGAACGGATAAGCCTTCCCGTCAGGTTTATAATAAACCGGAATACACTCTGTTTGACCGTTTTTATTAAAATCTGCCGTAAACAGCTGGGCTGGATGGAGGGAATCCGCCTTAATTCTTGAATTCAGTCCGAAATTTCCTGCCAGCAGATCAGGAAATCCGTCCTGATTAATATCTGCGACCGTTAATGAATTCCACCAGCCGGAGGAATTTGGTAATTCCTGAATAATTTTAAATTTTCTGTCTTTTTCATAGCGCATGATGGTTACCGGCATCCAGTCACCAACGATTATCAGTTCTGATTTGCCATCCCCATCAATATCTGCCCAGGATGCATCGGTAACCATACCAAGGTTCAGCAATTCCGGAGCTGTTTCTTTCGTAACGTCTTTAAATACACCCTTCCCTTCATTCTTCAGTAAAACACTGGCTGGTTTTAATCCATAATGACCGGGAATTACCCGGGCGCCGATAAATAAATCCATGAGACCGTCCCCGTCGAAGTCCCCCGCTTTTACGCAGGATGCGTTGATCATTACATCCGGGAGCCCGCTGGTACTCCGGGAAAAATTGCCCTTCCCATCATTTATATATAACCTGGTGAGCAGGTTGGCAGAACCTGGCAAAGCCTGATTACCACCAGAACTCACTACCAGGTCCAGAGCGCCATCGCCATTCACGTCGATAAATGCAGCCCCGACGCTTTCAAAATACCTGTCTTTCTCAAATGCCAACTGAGGTTTCTGGATAAAATGGCCATCTGGTTGTTGAAGGAATAATTTAGCGGTATCGGCAAAAGCATTTCCCAGATAAAAATCTTCCAACCCGTCACCATTCACATCCCCAACTGCCAGCTTGGGACCTTCAGTAGAAAGCATTTTTGGAATCAGTTTTTCCCGGTTGAAATCTATGTATTCATTTTCTGTGTGATGAATATTTCCTTTTAGAAACGCGGATGTAACATTTTTATATATTGAATTCGGAGATTCAGTTTTCCACGGAAGGGTTGTCTGCGCATCCTTCTTGTGAAGCGTGATGGTGGTATCCACCCCCGGGTTTCTGAGAATGGCATAGTGACCGCCGGACCATTGTATCGTCAAACTGTCAATATGATTTGTTTTTCCTAGTCCAAAGTTCAGAACGGGATCCACACTGCTCTGAAATCCGCGGCTGGGCATTTGTTCCAATGTTTGCACATTACTATCGGTATATAATTTTACCCGGGCACCAAAACCATAGGTATTCAGCGAATCTCCGTCCAGCTTAACTTTCAGGTAATGATTGTGGAGATGCTCGGTACTCATATTCCTATATACAAAGGCGTCCATATTTTCATTATTGATCACTAAGTCCAGGTCTCCGTCGCCATCCAAATCCGCATAGGCGGCACCGTTACTAAAACTGGGCTGACCAAACCCGAGCGCTGCGGATTCGTTCTTGAAACATCAGGTTTTTCTGATTGATAAATGCATAATTCGGAATGGGTACAGAAGGCATTTTTTTCAAAATATCTGTAAAATCAAATCCCTGATCACGGTAATGATTCAGGGTTTCGGGATTGCTGAAAAATTCCAGAAAATCCTGATCAGTCAGATCACGGCTGATTCCATTGCAAACGAAAAGGTCTTTCCATCCATCGTTATTCAAATCTAATATCAATGCGCCCCAGCTCCAGCCTGTTGCATCAGCGCCACTCAGCTGGGCAATATCACTAAAGGTGCCATCCTGATTATTTAATTGCAGGCAATTGCTGGTAAACTGATGATGATAATCGAGCTGGTTTTTTGCATTGACTATATCGTATTCGTCGAACTTGATTGTCGTTTTCAAACGGTAGTCTGATTCAGGAAGCATTTCTGTGGTAAAGACATCCAGGTAACCATCATTATTAATATCAGCCATATCTGAACCCATGGATCCCTGACTCATATGCCCCATCGCATCTCCTATCACTTCTTTAAATGTCCCGTCCTGCTGGTTGAGGTATAAATAATCGCGTTCAAAAAAATCATTGGAAATATAAATATCCTCCCATCCATCGTTATTTAAGTCGCCGACAGTTACGCCGAGTCCGAATGCGATGGCACTTCCATAGATGCCTGCCTGCTGACTCACATCTGTAAAATGTCCGTTGTCGTTTCGGTATAAACGGTCACCATTCTCCGGATCACGGATCAAACGGAGATCTTTTGAGTATCCAAAACTTTCAACAGATCTTATTACTATTATTTAATACGAAACAATCCAGGTCTCCATCATGATCATAGTCGAAAAATATGGCCTGGGTGGAAATACCATGATCATCCAGTCCATATGCATGCGCTTCTTCTTTGAATGTACCATTCCGCTGATTGATGTACAATTCATTTGCGCGGTCATCTCCTGCTATGTTACCACCATTACATACATAGATATCGAGCCATCCATCGCCGTTTATATCAACCATAGTCACACCGGTGTGCCAGTGATGCGTACTTGTTAATCCTGATTTAGCTGCAACTTCTTCGAACTTCCAGTTTCCCTTATTAAGATATAGTTGGTTTTCGTGCTGATTGGAAGTAAAAAAAATATCCGGGCGGCCGTCATGGTCCACATCACCGATGGCGACGCCTCCGCCATTATAAAAATTGCGGTATGTAAAAATGTTAAATTCTTTGGAATCCTCTACCCGGTTTTTAAAATGGATTCCGGTCTCGCTCGCCGGTAAGAGCTGAAACAAAGGATTGGCGGGCATTTCAGGCTCCTTTGAATGACAGGCGGATAACAGGATCACTATAAAAGCAGGCAAAAAGAGTCTTCGGTGCGGGGTAAACATAAATCAAAAATTGGCTACTTTGCGCCCCAATTGTTTATGAATATATGAAGAAATGGATTGTATGGTTCTTCGTGATCTTGGTTTTGGGAGTCGCAAGCATTTATATTTTCATCCCTGCAAAGATCGTAATAACTAATATAAGCTCTGCAGAAGCAACCATTACCGGAGAATACAGGTATATCAGTCAGGAAGAAAACTGGGAGAAATGGTGGCGTGATGCTGATGGGAATACCCACAAGAAAGGTGAGCCGTTTACTTTCGGAACGAATGAGTTCCGGATCAACAGGAGGTCTTATAATGCGGTGGGAATAAATATCAGGCAGAGCGGGACAAATATTCCAAGTTTTTTAAACCTGATTTCATTCGCAATAGATTCAACAGGTGCTGTGTGGGCCTGCGAAATGCCTTCAACTATTAATCCGTTCATCCGTGTAAGGAATTATCTGAAAGCCCGGGAAATAAAAAGAAACATGACAGGGGTCCTGAGGGTTTTTTCGTCATTTATCTCGAAACCGGGCAATGTATATGGCATGACCATTTACAAAACGACCGTTCGTGATACACTGATGGTTTCAGCAAGATTCACGAGCGCGGATTATCCGACAACTGCCCAGCTATATGGATATTTTGACACCCTGAAACAGTCAATTATTAAACAAAAGGCATCGCCTGTTGGTTTTCCGATTATGAACCTGAGGAAAATGCCTGATGGGATTTACGAAACACAAACCGGTATGCCAACGAACCGGTTTTTAAAAAACGATGGTAAAATATTGGCTTTGAGAATGCCGCCCGGACTATTTATGACTGCTGATATCAGGGGAGGTGCATATACCGTAGATGAAGCGATGAAACAATTGGATTTATTTATTCAGGAATATAACAGGGTCAAAATTGCAACTGGTTTTCAAATTTTGATAACGGACCGTAGATCTGAACCCGACACGACTAAATGGATCACTAAAATAAAAATCCCAATCGTACCCTGAGATGTGCTGCCTTAACACTTGATTAATTTAATGTGTTCAGCAGACATTTCTATGGATATTTAGGGTATATTACCGGACAACTAATTACTAACGACCCCCTGGTTGCCTGCACTGCGCGATGGGAAAATGTGCTTAGATATGAAATTTAGTTTTGCTGCTTGTGTTGGACTGACCATTCATTTTATTTGTATCTCCTCCGAAACGTACGCTCAACAGCCCTCCGATTCTGCTTTTTATAAAGAATCACTGGCAAATATTCATCAGGTTTATCTGAAGCAAATCGGTGATAACGCCCAGATTTATCATGGCAGGGAATTCATCCGCAATGGGCAAAAGGCAACCGGTTTCCCTTTTTTTGAAAGCGACAATTTACTGGTTGGTTCCGTTTCCTATCAGGGAACGATATATCCGGACAAAAACGTGTATTACAACATCGTATCCGACGAACTCGTTACAAACAATTATTTAAATAATGCTTTCATAGTTCTCGCCCCGGAGAAAGTAGATTCTTTTGTTATCCAGCAACACGTTTTTGTGCCGCTGATTTCAGATAAATCAAACCATCTTGAAAAAGATGGTTATTATGATCAACTGTACTCCGGTGAGCCCGGTCTGTATGCCAAAAGGGAAAAAAGGCTTGTGGTCGGATCAGGCAGCGAGGAAACCAAATATATTCAGCACGATGATTACTTTATCAAATTAAAAAATGTGTTTTATGCAGTGGACGGGAAAAGTGAATTACTCGATGTGTTAAAAGATCAGGCAGATGTTTTAAAGAAGTATATCCGCACCAATAAACTGAACTTCAAAAAAGACCTGGAATCTTCGCTGGTGCTAACGACGATTTATTATTCCCAGCTAAAGCACTGAAATGAGAAAGTTCCAACTCTGCATACTTGTTTTACTTTGCCTGTCCTCTTTTACGGTGACGGCACAAAACCAAAAACTGATATCGGGGAATTTTGCAGGTTATCGTTTTCCACAACTCGTTCGTGAAATTGAAAAGCAGACATCCTATCATATTTACTATGATTCTACGGATACAGATAGTCTCGAAATCAATCTGAATGCAAATGAACTGACCCTGCAACAGGTATTTGATGCAGTTTTCAAAGGGACTGATGTTCACTATGCAGTCGGCAATGAAAACAATGTATTCGTAAGTAAACGATACAGTATTCAAACAACCCTTCCGAAGAATTTCTTTGATCCGGGAAAAAACGAAACGGACAGTAGTGCGCAAACTGCTTTTTTTGCCGAGGATGCCATCGCACCAAAGTCCAATCTGAAAATTTCTTCCGACAATAAATTATACGATATAGGCACAAAAAATGGAAAGACAGCTTCAGGACGACCAACCGTGGCTGGTTATGTACGGGATATAAAAACCGGAGAAGCCATTATGGGTGCCAGTATTTCCGTAGACACACTCGCGATCAACAAGGCGACCGATCAATTCGGTTATTATACGCTTACTCTACCCCGTGGCCGTCATATTATCCGGATCAGCAGTGCCGGTATGAAAGATACGCGGCGGCAGGTAATGGTATATAGTGATGGTAAGCTCAATATCGAACTGGAAGAATTTGTTGCCAGCCTGAAAGCCGTTATCGTATCGGCAGATAAAACTTCCAATACCCGAAGCGTGCAGATGGGTGTTACGAAACTGAATATCCAGTCCATCAAACAGGTACCGGTTGTTTTTGGTGAAGCAGATGTTTTAAAAGTTTTACTCACTCTTCCCGGCGTAACCTCGGTTGGAGAAGGTAGTAATGGATTTAATGTAAGAGGCGGGGCGGCGGACCAAAACCTCATTCTTTATAATGACGCAACCGTTTACAACCCGAGTCATATGTTTGGATTTTTCTCTGCTTTTGATCCGGACCTTGTAAAGAGTGTGGAATTGTATAAGAGCGCAATCCCTGAAAAATATGGCGGCAGATTATCATCTGTACTTGATGTGGATGTAAAAGATGGTAACAATAAAAAGTGGTCGGGCACGGCGGGTATCAGTCCGCTCACGAGTAAGTTCAGTATAGAGGGACCTCTGCAAAAAGAAAAGACTTCCGTGAGCGCAGGTTTCCGAACCACTTATTCCGACTGGCTGCTCAACCAGATCCCCAGTTCATCTTATAGTAACAGCACGGCTAGTTTTTATGATGCCAGTCTCCATATCAGCCATGTCATCAATTCAAAGAACACGTTGTATCTGATGGGCTATATCAGTAATGACAAGTTTAACCTGGATGGAGATACCACTTATGAATATTCAAATAAGAATGCAAACATCAAATGGAAACATAATTTCAGCAACACTTCTTATGCCGTGTTTACAGCAGGTATCGACCATTATCAATATTCTGTATCCAGCACTAAGGTCCCGGTGAACGCATACAAACTCAGCTTTGATATCAACCAGCTTTACCTGCGTGCCGATTTCAATTATTCACCCAATAACAAACACAATATCAGTTATGGATTGAATGCTGTTTACTACCAGTTACACCCGGGTACGATTTCACCGGATGGTCCTAAATCGCTGGTGCAAACAAATTCTGTACAACAGGAACAGGCACTCGAAACTGCTTTATACCTCGGCGACCAGTGGAGCGTATCCCAGAATTTTTCCCTCAATGCCGGAATCCGCTATACAGTGTATAATTATTTAGGTCCTCATGATGTATACCAATATGTTCCAGGACAGCCCAGGGAAACATTTACCATCATAGATACGGTGAGTTATCCCAAAGGGAAAATTATAAACACCTATGCCCTCCCTGAAGTCAGATTTTCTGCCAGGTATTCTCTGACCAATAGCGCGTCCATTAAATTCAGTTTTAATACGATGGCGCAGTACATCCATGTAATATCAAATACGACCAATATCTCTCCAACCGATATCTGGAAACTCAGTGATCCGAATATCAAACCACAACAGGGTCAGCAAATCTCCCTTGGACTCTATAAAAATTTCAGACAGAATAGTATCGAAACGTCCGTGGAAGTTTATTACAAGAAAATGCAGAATTATCTGGATTACAAAAGTGGCGCCAGCCTTTTATTGAACCCACATCTGGAAACCGATGTTTTTGAAACCAAGGGACAGGCTTATGGTATAGAGTTCCTGTTAAAGAAAAATACCGGAAAGATTAACGGATGGATCAGCTATACCTATTCAAGAACTTTTCTGCAACAGGATGATCCGTTAGCCGGACAGCTTGTTAATAATGGAAATAAATATCCGGCCAGTTTTGACAAGCCGAATATGGTGAATTTTATCGGAAATTATCGTTTCTCGCACCGTTACAGCTTATCACTGAATGTAATTTATAGTACGGGTCGCCCGATAACACTTCCGCTCGCTATTGTGCATGCAGGAGGCGCATCCGCATTATATTATTCTGACAGGAACCAATACCGTATTCCGGATTATTTCCGAACAGATATATCAGTGAACATGGAAGGCAATCACAAGGCAAATAAGAAAACGCATAATTTCTGGTCGGCGGGTGTTTATAATGTAACCGGAAGGCAGAATGCCTATTCGGTATATTTTGTTCAGGAAAACGGGAAGGTGAAAGGATAT
The DNA here is from genome assembly GCA_963732055.1 of uncultured Bacteroidota bacterium. Taxonomy (GTDB): domain Bacteria; phylum Bacteroidota; class Bacteroidia; order Chitinophagales; family Chitinophagaceae; genus Puia. The sequence goes on from CAVSYG010000003.1 coordinate 245,663, forward strand.
CAGCTTTCGATCTTTGGAGCCCCCATTCCATTTGTCACATATACTATCAAATTTTAGATAATGAGGGAAGGGCGACTGAAATATTTTCTGATCATCATTATTTTATCGGGTACAACCATGTGTCGCAAAGCATATGAACCTCCGGCCATCAAGGCGAGTAACCATTTTCTGGCGATTGACGGCGTAATCAATACCAGTGCGAATGGGATCTCTACTTTATTTGTATCCCGGTCTTTAAATTTATTGGATACTCTCCCCAACATTCCTGAACTCAACGCGCAGGTAATGATTGTTGCTTCAAACGGAACGATGTATCCATTGGTTGATACCGGTGCGAATGGTACATATGTCAGTGCGCCCCTGAATCTGGATATCACGCAGAAATACCAGGTATCTGTGACAACGAGTGAGGGAAACAAATATTTGTCAGATCTGGTTACATCCAAGATCTCGCCACCCATCGATAGTGTGACCTGGCAGGATCTGCCTGATCCGTTAACCGGTTCTGATGCAGTAAAGATTTATGTGAATTCACATGATCCTGCCAATAACACGCGGTATTATCGATGGGATTACGTGGAAACCTATATACATCATTCTTTTTATCAGTCTTACTGGTACAGGGTGGGCAATGTGATTGCACCGATCGACGATCCCAGCCAAAGTACGTACACATGCTGGACGACGGACAATTCCTCAAACATTCTGTTGGGAACTTCTATAACACTTGCTTCCGACGTGATCAGCCAGGCGCCGATTGCGAGTTTTGCACATAATGATCCAAAGATGGATGTCAGATACAGTACACTGGTACGACAATATGCGCTGGATCTGAACGCTTACAATTACTGGCTCACCGTGCAGAAAAATTCCCAGTCGCTCGGTGGTTTATTTGATTTGCAGCCTGCTCAGATCAGGGGAAATATCCATGGTGTTACAAATCCCAATGATGTGGTCCTGGGTTATATATCAGCCTCGTCTGTTCAGGAGAAAAGATTGTTTATTGACAATAGTGCACTGGGCTGGCAATCTAATCCGGCGGTGAATTGTCCGATTAAAATCATTCAAACGGATCCCCTGAATACCCTTGTATGGGGTTATGCGGATACGGCGTATGACGTTTATTATTTTAATTCAGGAAATCCACCGACGATCAATATCACATTTAAAGATTGTCTTGATTGCAGGTACCAGGGCGGAACCAATATACAACCAGAATTCTGGCAATAAAATATTCGTAATGAAAAGACCTGTTGGCTTTTTTATTTTTCTTTTGACCAGCCATTTGATTTTTGCTCAAAATCAAATGCCGGAAAGCCTGCAGCAGCAATTCAATAACTACCAATCCAGCGCACTGCAGGAAAAAATCTTCGTGCATACCGATAAAACATTTTACCTCGCCGGCGAAACCGTGTGGTTCAAAATATATGCAGTGGACGCATCTTTCCATAAACCGGTTACAACGAGCAGCATCACCTATGTAGAAATTCTCAGCAAAGATTTAAAACCCGTTGTACAAAGCAAGATTTCAATGTCAAACGGAAGTGGAGCAGGATCCGTTATTCTTCCGGGATTCCTGGCAACCGGTAATTATGTTCTACGTGCCTATACCAACTGGATGAAAAATTTTTCGCCTGACTTTTATTATGAACATACCCTGCATATAGTAAACACATTGAAACTATCGCCCGTTGTTCCTTCTTTGAAGGGGGTATCCGGTATCCAGTTTTTTCCTGAAGGCGGAAATGAAATGGTCGGACTCACGGGAAAAATCGCTTTCAAAGCAGCTGACACAGACGGTCACGGCCTGGAATGCAAGGGGGTTATTTTAAATCAGAATAATGATACCATTACCAGGTTTCAGTCACTACATAACGGCATGGGTAGTTTCCAGTTCAAACCGGAGAAAAATTCCACTTACTATGCATTGGTAAAGCTCAATGACAGCCTGATAAAACAAAAACTTCCCGATGCAATGGATCATGGATTTTCCATGAATGTATCGGAAGAAGAAACCGGTAAACTAAAAGTTATTGTACATGCCAGTGCTGATTTCAATAATACCAGTGTCTATCTGTTCACCCAGACCAGGCAGATGATCAAAAATATACAAACCAGTCTGGTCAAAGAGGGAGAAGCTTCGTTCATTATAAACAAAGCGGAGTTGGGAGATGGCATATCATCCATTACCGTTTTTAATCAATCCCGGCAACCTGTTTGTGAACGACTGGTTTTTAAAAGGCCCGTGGAAAAACTCACCATACAGGCAAAAACGGATCAGTCTGTTTATTCCAAAAGGAAACCCATCCGCATTGATCTGTCAACCATGAACAAGGGCAGCCAGCCTCTGTCGGGTAACCTTTCTATGTCGGTATTCATGATCGATTCATTGCAACATATTCCCGAACAAAGCATTATTACCTATTTGTATCTGCACTCTGAACTGAAAGGCAGGATTGAATCCCCGGAATATTATTTTGACAATACCGATAAAGCATCTGACGAAGCATTGGACAATCTTTTACTCACGCAGGGCTGGCGGAGATTCAAATGGAATGACGTGATGGATTCCAAAAAACCTGCTTTTGAATTCCTGCCCGAGGTGGAAGGACCGGTTGTTAATGGAAAAATCATAAATAAGCTCACCGGTGCCCCGGTTGCTTTCTCTGATGCCTTCCTGAGCATTCCGGGTAATGATTATGCATTCAGCAGCGCTACAAGCGATGCACAGGGTGTGGTCCATTTTGGATTCAGGGATATTTATAAAAATAATGCGATCGTCGTTCAGCCTGCATTACAGAAAGATTCCTTCAACCGGATTGATATCAATAATTCCTATTCGGATAAATTCTCTTCCAATTCACTGCGACCCCTGACGCTTTCCAGATCCCAGGAATCAATTTTGGTGAACAGAAGTATCGGTACGCAGGTTGAGAACACCTATGGTATAGAAAAAAAGCGACAATATATAAAAACAAGTCCGGATACAACTTCGTTTTACGGCAAGCCGGATAAGCAATATAATCTGGATGATTATACCCGTTTTCAGACAATGGAAGAAGTGATGCGCGAATTTATTGAAGATGTCAGGGTCAGGAAAGAAGGAGAGAAGTTTAACTTCAAAGTGAGAAACCAGTTATTCAATACATATTTTGAAGAAGATCCCCTGATTCTCCTGGATGGTATTCCGGTCTCAGATGCCTCGAAGATTATTGCTCTTGATCCGCAGAAAATAAAAAGAATTGAGGTGGTTACGTATAACTATTATACAGGCTCTTCCGTATTTTCGGGAATCGTAAATGTAAAATCGTATAGCGGAGAGATCGGCGCAACACAAATTGATCCCAATTCACTGGTGATTGAATATGACGGATTACAACAACAAAGAGAATTCTATTCACCTCAATATGGCTCCAGGGAAGCAGAAGAGAGTCATATCCCTGACTTTAGAAATGTGTTATACTGGGCCCCCCGGATAACAACAGGTTCAGACGGGAAATCACAATTATCTTTTTACAGTTCAGATCTGAAAGGGAAATTTGCGGTGGTTGTACAGGGAATTACAGCTGAAGGTTTACCAGGTAAAACAGTTACGCAATTTGAGGTGACAGATTCGAATTGACCGTCTGATTATTTTCCAAACCGTATAACCATCGTGCTGTCGTTATTCCTCGCAAGGATAAAAGATGGCACGCCCCCCACATTTATCTTTTTAATATGCCGGACCTGACCCCTGATCTGGGTACCGTTCAGACTTTCTGTGCTAAATGAATCTTTACCGTGGTTTATCAGCAGGGTAGCATAGTCCGCATCGTACCTGCCCATCTGAATATTATTGTCGTAATAGTTTCCGACGAGCAGAATATCCGGCAGACTGTCCCGGTTTGCGTCTATCACCACCGCATCCCTTAGAGAAGATAACTGTGCCTGCCAGGGCATCGCGATTGCTTCGAATTTTAAATTACCCCGGTTCATGAATATCGCATTGGAAAAATAATTCGCCGTCATAACCTGAGCCTTATCTAAATCTTCCCGTGGAAAAATATCTGTAAACTTAGCTTTTGCAAAATCCTCTGCGTATAAAAATTTCTTTTTTAAATTAGGTATCTGTTTTTCCAGTTCTTCCTTATTTGCAAAAGGCAGTTCACGACCCTCCAGATAATAAGAGAGTACCTGATCTTTTTTACCATTTCCGTCGAAATCATAATAATAAAGCCTTACCGGCTCCTTCTCGTTTGCTTTCAAACGGCTGTTCAAACCAAGATTGCCTGCAATCAAATCTATCTGGCCGTCATTATTCAGGTCAACCGGTAAAATAAAATTCCACCAACCCTTTTTATCTGACAATTCCCGTTTTACAAATGTTCCCTTGTGATTGAGAAATGCCACGATGCCACCCCATTCCAGCGAAATGATCAAATCCTTCTGTCCGTCGCGATCGATATCAAACCAAATTGCATTCGTAACAAATCCAATATCGGACAAGCCGGGTGCCACCTGATCGGTTACCTCGGTAAATTTTCCCTTTCCATCATTCAAAAACAGATAGGATTTCGGAATCTCCCCGTAATTAAAAGGAACCGACCTGCCGCCAATAAATAAATCCGCATATCCATCCCCGTTAAAATCCATGGAAACGATGGTATTGGCATTCACATAGAGATCGCTAAATGCCGTTGTATCGCGCTTGAATATTCCTTTACCATCATTGAGATAAATCCTGGGACGCAGTTGTTCATCCTTTCCATAAAATTCGTTGCCACCATTGGCAATTACCAGGTCAGGATTCCCGTCATTATTGACATCCGCTACACAGGACGCCACATATTCAAAATTGGTATCCGTCTCAAAACCCGGTTGGACTGTTTTCAGGAATTTTCCCGATTTCTGTTGAAGAAAGACGGCACTCTTTCCTAATCTGGATGCGCCGATAAAAACATCTTCGAGTGAATCGTGATTAAAGTCAGCCACCACGAGCGCGGGCCCTTCGGTAGACAACATATGCGGAATCAGCGGTTCCCGTTCGAATTCATGAAATGTATTTTCTTTATGCTTGTATAAAATACTGGTTTGGGTCGTGATATCCTCCACTGGCCTGGTTGGATTTTTCCAGTAATTTTTTAAAATATTATAGTCATATTTCGGCAGTCCCTGCTGATAACTGAATCGGATAAGGGAATCCAGCGGCTTCAACTGAATGGGCTGGAAACTATTATCCGGCCAGATCAGGAAAGCTGAATCAACAATTGTTTTATCTAACCCAATATGAACCGGACCTTCCATGCTCGAAAGAAAACCCCTGACCGGAAATTTTTCATACGTCCGGATACCACCGTTCGCAAATAAAAGGATACGGGCTCCCAATGCATTTATATTTTTTTCAGGTCCTTTCAGTTTTATTTCAACAAAGGCTTTGTCTTTTTTGTCGTTGCTTTTATTTTCATATAAGATAGCCGGATCCTCAATATTATTGACCAAAACATCTAAGTCACCGTCATTATCAAAGTCAGCATATACCGCTCCGTTAGAATAAGTATTTTTATTATTTTCTATTTCAGCGCTCATATCCTGGAACTGCAGATCCGGGCTGTTTTTGAAAAAGCGATTCGGAATCTTGATCTGCGGGAACCGGTCGATCAGGCTGATATCTTTTTCATCAAGCCCCGTGGATCTCATCTTCTCCTGCAGATCCACATTCGAAATGAAATTGATATAATCGATGTCATTGAGTCTCTTTGGAATTCCATTGGAGATAAACAGATCCTTCGTGCCGTCGTTGTCAAAATCCATAAAGAGCGGTGACCAGGACCAGTCTGAAGCATACACACCCGCGTACAAACCAATTTCGCTGAATGTTCCATTCCGCCGGTTCAGTTGCAGATTGTTTCTCGTGTACTGATAATTATAGCCGTATCCAATTTTTGTGAAAAAAGTTTCCCAGCTGTCTTCACCTTCTGATCTTTTCAGGATATAAGGGTCGGAGGGCAACATATCCATGCTCACAATTTCAGGAAATCCGTCGTTGTTGATGTCTGCAACATCCACGCCCATTGTAAACTGGCTCGTATGCATCACATGATCATTCAGCTCTTCTTTAAATGTCCCATTATGCTGATTGATATACATGTAATCATTTTCATGGAAATCATTACCAACATAAATATCCGGATAGCCGTCCAGGTTTATATCGGCCACACTGATACCCAGTCCGTATCCAATGACCGAGCTATGTATACCGGCTTCTTTTGTAACATCCGTAAATTTATTGTTGCCGTCATTTCTGAAAAGCCTGTCGCCGGAAAGTGGATTTACGGCGGCCAATCTGTCCAGTCTTGGTCCGAAAGTTCCATTTTGATGTATCGAATGATTCAGCAGGTACATATCGAGATCGCCATCCCCGTCATAGTCAAAAAATACTGCCTGTGTGCTGAATCCGGAAAAATCCAAACCATATTCTTTCGCTTCATCTTTATACGTTGGAACGCCGTTCTGATCGATGCCCTGACAAATCAATAATTGGTTGTGGCTGTGCAATGTTTCATGGTTGCCCACGCGGCAAACGTAAATATCCATGAGCCCGTCGTTATTGATATCCACAACGGAAACACCTGTTGACCAGGCACCATCCTGTGGAATCCCGGCTTCGGCGGTTACGTCTTTGAAATGAAGGTCTCCGGTATTGAGATAGAGTTTATTCGAAACCTGATTGGCGGCAAAAAAAACATCCATTTTCCCATCATTATTAAAATCGGCAGTTCCTACACCACCACCGTTATAATAATACATGTATTTGAATACATTAAAATCCTGCGTCGGTGTTAGTTTATTGGAGAAATCCAGACCGGTACGGCTGGCTTCCAGTGCCTGGAATAAAACCGGACCACCTGCATTTGATTGATGTTTGCAGCTGTATAAAAGAATCAGGCAGCCTGCCAGGAGTAGATAAAATATGCGTGTCCTTATTTCATGCTTCATAATAAATCGGAAGCCGGTTCCTTTTAACTTATTACTTTTTACTTTTCCCTAAACCTTCCAATTCATATAGAACAGGATTTTCGTCATTGATCAGAAATAAGAAACGCGTTTTTTTCTGTCCTTTGATCATCGCGATGTCCCGAACCTGACCACGCAAATCCAGACCGGATTTTGCATTGGGCATGAAACTAAAATTCCCCCTGCCGTCATTGATCAGGGCGTCACCAAAGCTGCCGTCGAGCCGGCTGAACTGGGGAAGAAAACCAAATTCATTTCCTCCCAACACAAGGTCGGGAAAGCCATCTCCGTTCAGGTCAGCGACCCTGATCGCATTCACGGACGAAAGCTGTACCATCACAGGAAGTTTATGAATACTGAATTGCCCGTTGCCTTCATTGATGGCAACAACCGACGGACAATAATTAAATTTCTTAACCTGTGAAGTTTTTATCATCGCCTCGGGCAACAAATCCTGAATGGTTTTTTTCGCAAACTCACCGTGTTTCAGGTTTTGTTTTTTCAGAATGGGCATCTGAAATTCCATATCATGTTTTAAAAAAACAGGCATGTCTTTGCCATCCACCGTTCTGCTCAGGATATTATCCATGTTCCCGTTCTGATCATAGTCGTTTACCCAGAGTTTGACAGGTGCAGCTGAATCAGGTTGCAAATAAAAATTCTCACCGATATTTCCAAGGATCAGATCCATTTTTCCATCTCCGTTTACATCTGCTACGGAAACTGATTCCCACCATCCGGAAAGATCTTTCAGATTGGTCTGCACTTCCTCGAAATGATCTTTATTATAACTAAATATGCGGGGCGCCATCCATTCACCTGTAATGATCAGCTCTTTGGCCGTATCTCCCACCACGTCTGCCCAGCAGGCGCCGGTGACCATTCCCACATGGGCAATATCCGGATTTTTAGTAGCCGCTATATCTGTAAAATGACCCTTCCCGTCGTTTACAAACAGAAAACTGGCTGGGGGATTTCCATACTCCCTCGGAACACTTCGTCCTCCTACAAATAAATCCGGGTAACCGTCGTGATTAAAATCATACGCCACTGCCACTGCTGTATTAATTCCATTGAGATTATTTCCAAAAGCAGAAAGGTCGACCGTGAAATTTCCATGACCGTCATTTTTAAACAGGCGATTCTGCATCTGCCGGCTCAAAGGAGGATTATTATTTCCGCCCGGACCTATATACAGATCCAGGTCGCCATCATGATCGGCATCGAAAAACAAAACGGCTTCGTCCTCAAAATCGCTGAACTGTTTAAATCCGGGTTCATCCTTTTTTTCAAACCTTCCATCTTTTGTCTGCAGGTATAACTGGCCCGGATGAACCGATGTGCCCCCGATATATATATCATCCAGACCGTCGCCGTTCACGTCGCCTACAGCCGCTTTAGGGCCTTCACGGGATAACATTTTCGGAACATTGTGTTCATAATAGAAATCGATATTATTATCCTCCTCATGTTTATCAAAACCCGACTTCACTTTGCTGAATAAGGTAGAATCGCAGTTTCACCGGAGGCAGTGCAACCGGAGTGGGATTGCCCGGCGGTTCTTCAATGCTGTATAATTTATTTATGGCAGGATGATCAAATTTTACCCTGGTGCCATTCGGCCAGGTTATGACCATCGAATCCACCTGCGACAATTTCCCTAAACCAATTTCCTGTTTAAAATCCACCGAACTCTGGAATCCGCGGCTTGGGAAAAGCTCACGGTAAAAGTTCTGCGTTCCGGCATATACATTGATTTTACTTCCGATCGCGAAACTGTTTTCCCCGATTCCTTTCAGCTGAACAGCTATATAATTATTTTTATTAAGATCCCTGGCGTTGTTCTTATAAATAAAAGCCGGACCATTTTCGTTGTTGATGATCAGGTCCAGATCCCCGTCATTATCCAGGTCTGCATAGGCTGCTCCATTTGCAAAGGATGCCTGTTTAAAACCCCAGGCGAGGCCTTCATCAGAAAAATGAAAATTCCCCAGATTACGATACGCTTTATGTAACATGGGATGAATGGGAACATGTTTGAGAATAGCGTCAACACCTTCTTTTTTCCCGGTCAGAACCATTTTTTGCAAGACATCATTGGCAAAGAAATCCATGAAGTCAAGGTTCGTAACATCTTTATTAACCCCGTTACAAATATAAATATCACTGTATCCGTCATTATCCATGTCAAACATCAGAGCGCCCCAGCTCCAGTCACTGGCCGATACGCCGGCATAGTTCCCTATATCGATAAATTTGCCATTCTGGTTATTCAGCTGCAGGCAGTTTCTTACATACTGATGATAAAATCCGGCTTTCAGTTTTGCATTGTATAGATCAATATTATCAAAAGCGCCAAGTGTTTTTAACCGGTAATCGTCTTCCGGTAACATATCTGTTGTAAAGATTTCCGGAAACCCATCGTTATTTATGTCAGAAATATCGGCGCCCATGGATGAAAAGCTGGTGTGTCCAAACCAGTCTTCCATTTCATCTTTAAAAGTTCCATCCTTCTGATTGATGTAGAGGTAATCTCTTTCGTATGAATCATTCGAAACAAATACATCGGGCCATCCGTCTCCATTAATATCACCGACAGAAACACCCAGGCCAAAACTGATCAGGCTTCCATGTATGCCCGCTTGTTTGGTAACCTCGGTGAAATGGCCGTTATCATTTCTGTATAAGTGATCTCCACCACCTTTCAGGAATTTTTCGACAGGCCATTCCTGATCGGGTAAATCGCGACGGTTCGAATTGTTGAGTGTGTTAACCGGGATAGGACTGTTATCAATCATAAAGCAATCCAGATCCCCGTCATTGTCATAATCAAAGAATGAAACCTGTGTTGTATAAGCGGAAATATCGAGTCCGTATTTGGCCGCAGACTCCGTGAAAGTCAGGTCGTGATTATTAATGTACAGCTGATTCTTCCGGTGACCGGAAGTCATATGTCCTGAATTACAAACATAGATATCCAGCCAACCATCGTGATTGATATCGACAAAAACCACCCCGGTACTCCACATACTGTCCTGAACAATACCGGCATGTTTTGTAATATCTTCAAATTTGAAATTTCCCTTATTCAGGTATAATTTATTGTCGCCCAAATTGGAAGTAAAGAATAAGTCGGGTAAACCGTCATTATTAAGATCGCCTGCGGCAACACCTCCTCCATTATAGAAGTTCCGGAAGAAAAAACTATTCTCCATTTCACCGTCCACCACTTTATTATTAAAGTCAACACCGGTATTTTCAGCCAGTTCGAATAAAGGCGGAGAATCGTTTTTGTGTTTACAGGAAATAACGAGGGAGAATGATAAAAAGGGTAATGATAATCTTGTACCGGGAAATAAACTTCATAGTCTGGAAATGCGTCAATGGTATGGGTCGGGCTGGATCGATAAAATTACAAAAGGCCATTATAAAATAATGGCCTTTCGCAATTTATAAGTAAGCTTTATGAATTAATATCCAGGGTTCTGTTTCAGGTTCGGGTTAACAGCGAGGGCCTGATTTGGAACCGGGAAAACCAGATATTTCGGATCGTCCGTTGGTTTGTACTGCCAGGGTGTAAGATACACGCCGAAACGAATCAGATCTGTTCTTCTTTCAGATTCGCAATACAATTCCCTTCCGCGTTCTCCTAACAAAGTACCATAAGCGTCTACATTCGTTGGATCAGCCAGTGTCATGGAAGCTAAAGGTGCTGCACCTCTGGCGGTTCTAAGCGCATTGACCATTGTAAGTGCTGTTGCATTATCCGGAGTCGCCTGACGCATCAATGCTTCAGCAACCATCAACACTATATTTGGATAGCGCATCAGGACAAGCCAGTTACCAGGATTAGAAGAATAGTACGCTCCATTATTTGCCAGGTCCGGAACATATTTGGCAACGCGAATACCGGTTACTTCCAGATTTGTACCAGTTTCAATCATTGTCGGTGCGATCGTTGGATCAAAAGAAAGGGGTGCACCCTTTCTGTCCTTCAACGCTACTCCGTTCTGATCATATTGCTGACCAACGAGGAAGCCTGGTCTGATACCAGACGCAGCTGTGGTCTGTACATTCGACAACCTTCTGCCCCCCAGTCGTGTATCGACTGCTGTATCAGCAGGTGAAAAATTCATAGCACCTGCTGCTGCAAAACTCTTATAAAAGTCACCAGTTGTAGAGAACCCGTTCCAGCCTGCATTTGGTGCCTGGGCGGTATATTCATTGTAATGGAAACCCATTATCCACCTCGCATTCATACCCGGGTTGTTTGTACTTACCCCTTGTGTTGCAGGATATGCAAATATCAATTCTTTTGAATTCCCGTCTGCATTACTGAAATTATCAAAATAGTTAGCCTGTAAGGTATATTTACCTGAAGTAATGATACCTGTACCCAGCGTGATTACTTTCTGCATATCGGCATCATCAAAAGTCGGAGCTGCCCGATTGTTGAATGCGCCCCTGTTGAGGTAACATTTCATCAATAAAAGCGTCGCTGCACCCTTATTTGCCTGTGTAGTAGTGTTACCGGCACCCAGGTCTGGCATAGATAGTTTCCAATTCACTAATGATAAATGAAATAGCTTCATTACCAAAGAAAACCTTTGGCGGATTTAACAGCGTGTCACCCGGATTTCTGAAAGGAAACTGATTGTATATATCGAGGATATAATACAGGGCAAAAGCACGCAGAAATCTGGCTTCTGCCGCCTGTTCCGGTGATGGTTTGAAAGCAAGAACATTCGTTGCATCGAAGTTCAGCTTGTTCAAACCGTTATACACGCTAAGCACCTGCGTGTGATCCGCATTCCAGGTATGATTATGTATTACTCTCCATACACCGTTATCATCCCAGTCGCCACCACGTGTCGGAACCAGTGATTCATCGGTAGAGTTCTCCTCAAGAGAAAATACCTGGTCCTGACCTACAAACTGGCCCGGGATATCATTGTATGCCGACTGCAGCAGCAGGGCAACGCCATTAGGTCCGAGCGCTGCGGCAGCCTGATCTCCCGGAACGGTGGATTTATAGGTTTCATCGAGTTTGGTACATCCTACCACTCCGGTCAAAACCAGGAGGACGGATAGTTTAAAATATTTTGAAATTGTCATACAACCGTTTTTAAAAATTTTATAGTGCAAAATTTACTCCTACAACAACGCTCTTTGGTGTTGGATAAGGTATATACTCAATTGAACTGGATGGATATCCTCCGTTACTTTTGTCGATATTCACCTCAGGGTCAAATCCGGAGAATCCTGTGATAACAAACAGATTTGATCCAGCTACATAAACGTTCAGGTTCTTGATGTAGTTGCCTATATTTCCAAAACTGTAGGTAAGGGAAGCATTACGCAGTTTAAAGTAGCTTCCGTCTTCCAGGAACCTGTTAGATGCTGCAACACCGCTCGTTGGCTGTTCTGCAGAATTATAAGCATTCTGATCGATATTTCTGCCGTTTGCGATACCTGCAATATTTGTAACAGATGTAGCTGTGTTATTGTAGATCAGGAATCCGCTTGATCCGCCACCATTGATTACAAGAGTTAATTTCTTATAACGTAAAGTGGTACTTACACCAAACAGCTGCGATGGATTTGGATTACCTGCGAAAATTTCTGATCCCGGAGGTCCGACGATCTGATTACCCTTCTGATCAAAGCCAGAAAAGGGTTTCAGGTAAAATTCATCAACTGGTTGGTTATTGGTAATAATCTGTCCCAAAGTTCCGGATACACCCTGTCCGTTGATCTGGCCTGTGTGTATTTGCAATGGTGTCTTTGTTCCGGGTGCGTAAAACTGTGTGATCAGGTTACTATTGGTAGCAAAGTTTGCTGTCAGATCCCATGAGAAATCTTTATGAGCGATGATGTTACCAGTCAAAGTAATTTCTATCCCTTTGTTAACCAGATGACCCGGTAAGTTGATCCAGTATGTGGCAGCAGGACCAGGCTGTATTGCAATGTTCTGGAACAGAATGTCTGTTTTGTCTTTGTTATAGTAATCGAATGATCCAGTTAACCTGCTGTTCAGCAATGCAAAGTCAATACCGAAGTCATACTGCATGGTTTGTTCCCATTTCAGATCGGGGTTGCCCGCATTTACCTGTGAAGCACTGTTGTAACTGGCAAAAGCGAACTGGTCAATAGCTGCTCCGGGAGGGAAATCCTGGCTACCAGTGATACCCCATGTACCGCGAAGGGCCAGACCATTGATCAGCGTATTATCCTTCATGAAACTTTCGTTCGCGATATTCCATTTTGCGCCGGCTGATGGGAAATAACCGTATTTGTTATTCGCACCAAACTTGCTGGATCCATCGACACGGAAAGTACCGGTCAGGTATAATTTGTCTTTGTAGTTGAAGTCAACTCTCGCAAATTCTGATTGTATCTCAGTTGTGATTTCAGAACCGGAGTAAGGATTCAACGCATATGTGTTACCGTTCTGGATAATGTCGGTGTATTGTGCATTGATCAGACTCAGTTCATTCTGGTTGAAGTTGAAACCCTGTTTACCAAGGCCGTTGGCGCTATAATTTGATTTCCAATATTCAAAACCGGCCAATGCAGTAAACTTCAGATCCTGTCCGAATGTCGTATTGTATTGCAATGTATTGTCGATTACCTGAGATGTAAGACTTGCATTCAGAATATAACCAACACCATTTCCGGTAACCGGAGGAATACCCCCGATGAAACCATCGATATTGACATTTCTGTCCCCATCACTCTGGTTTATAGAGTAAAGGAATTTGTATTCCAGGTTTTTCAAGAGTTTAAAACTGGCAGATATATCACCGAGCGTAGTCTGCACGTGTGAAATATCGTTGTAACCTTTTAAAATGGCCAGCGGATTAGGCGTACCATTTGTTTCGGTTACGAATGAACCATTCGGATTATAATAATTTTCTGTCGGGTTCCATTGAAGAGCGGAACTGATCAGGTTACCCTGTGAGCCGGCTGTGTTGGAAGCCAGTACGTCTTTATTTGTAACGTTTCCGCTAATAACATCAAAATTAATTGTCAGTCTCTTGTCAAGGAATTTGTATTGACCGGAGAAAGTTCCGATGTATTTGCTAAGAACATTACCCTGTATAAATCCGGGTGTACTTGAAGCCAGGAATGAAGCACGGAATTTGCCGTTTTCATTTCCGCCACTGATGGCCACATCGTAGTTCTGAATCACATTACTCTGTGTAATGTCAGCCAGAGGATCTACTTTGGCTCCGTGGTTCAGCTTTGCAGCTGTTGAATCCGGATTGTATTTGCTAAGCGCATTTACAAAGGTACCATATGGGAGGATATCGAATTTCTTCATATATCCTGTATTCCAGCCTGCAGAAGCATTTGCTTCCAGTCTGACAGCACCGGAACTTCCCGTTTTAGTGGTTATTACAATAACACCATTGGCACCTCTTGAACCGTATATCGCGGTAGAAGATGCGTCTTTTAAAATGGTGATATCCGCAATTGAATTGGGATCAATAAATAATAATGGGTTGTCTTCCGGAGTTTGTCCGAAACCGCCGGGTCCGATATTTAATGTCGGTCTGGCGTCCCTGCCATCCAGGATCACACCATCCACTACATACAGTGGATTACCCACACCACGAACGGAACTGTTACCGCGGATTCTCACCGTAGTAGCCGAACCTGGCTGGCCGCTGTTTGAAGTTACTTCCAAACCTGAAACCTTGTTGGCTAACAACTGGTCAGGTGAAGTAATAACACCCTGGTTGAACTCTTTTGATGAAACGGTGGTCAGAGAACCCGTAGCGTCTTTACGCTTGGTTGTTCCATAACCGATTACGATAACATCGTTAAGTCCCTGAGCGGAAGATACAAGTGTAACTGTCACTTTATTATCTACCGGAATGCCAATTTCCTGCTGGTTGTATCCAACAGAACTGATAACTAAGGCTTTTGCAGTTGCTGATACCGTTAACGTAAAAGCACCCGTCGCATCTGTGGTCGTACCACCCTTCGCACCCTTAACGGCAACTGAAGCTCCCTGCACGGGCGCTCCCTTGTCATCGCTAATTGTACCTGTTACTACTTTTGTCTGTGAGAATGCTAACTGTGTAAAGGATACACATAAGAAGAGGAAGGATATCCTCTTAAGCAATCGTTTCATGGTCATAATCAATGGTTTAAGCAATTAAGCAGCTAAAATAGTATATCTCTGGCATATTTTAACAAAAAAGTTAAAAAAAACTTTAACGTAAAAAAATACTAAAAAAGCTTAGATAACCATACAGACAGTAAACATTAGTGAAACGCTGCAATCTATTTAGGGGTTGCGTCAGAAATCAAGACGCATGAACTTTCTTCCTTCTTTTGTTTTGTATTTCAGATAATTGAACTTGTAGAGTTTGCCCGGCCGGTGCGGTACATCATATTCCAGTTCATTGGTATCTTCCAGAACATCCATTGAAAAGAATTTTTTTCTGAAGTTTCTCCGGTCCAGCTTGATACCCAGTATCGCTTCATATAAATTCTGCAGTTCCCTGAGCGAAAACTTCTGTGGAAGCAGGCTGAAACCCAGTGGATGTTCCTGCACCCGTTTTTGCAGCCATTCATGGCAGACATTCAGGATCAGCTGGTGGTCGAACGCCATATCCATATCGGCGCTGAGTGTATGCCAGTGTAATTCATTGTCGTCTTTCTGGAGCCGGTGTTGCTGTATATTAATGAGTGAACAATAGGCAATGGTTACCACACGGGCGGCGGGATGCCGGTTTACATCGCCAAAACTTCTTACCTGCTCCAGATAGACGTCGTCCATACCGGTTCTGTCCTTTAATATTCTATAAGCTGCCTGGTCCAGGTCCTCGTCCCGGTGAACGAGGTCCCCCAGAAGTGACCATTTCCCGGCGTATTGCTTTAAATCTGATTTGATCAGCAGCACTTTGAGTTCATTCTCGTCAAATCCAAAAATTACACAGTCGACAGAAATTCCGATCAGGCCGTCACTTTCCAGTTGTTTGAGAACAACTTTGATATCTTTTTTCCTCAGAACTTTTTCAGGGCTCATACACTTAAATTTGTAACAGCTTGATCATGACAATAAATATAATCCAGATCCGCTAAACTTTTGCCTGGTCTCCTATATATTATATATACATACGTTGTCACAAAAAATTAGTTGTAAACTTCCACACATATGTACTCTTCAGACCAGACACACGAGCTGCAGGATCTGAGCAAGTCTATTTATCAGCGGCTTACCCAGAAAGGTTTGCAGGTAAAAGACCTCGGAGCGCTCCGGCAGGTTCTGAATTTTCATGAATACCGTTATTATATATTGAACGATCCCCTGCTCACTGATAAGGAATATGACACCTTATATAAAGCACTCGAGAAACTGGAATCTGAAAATCCGGATCTGATCAGTCCCGACTCCCCTTCCCAGCGGGTGGCCAAAGGTCTTACCAAAAGTTTTCCAACAGTAAACCATCTGGTGCCCATGCTTTCCCTGGAAAATTCGTACGACGAGGCAGACCTGGTGGACTGGGACCGGAAAGCGAAGGAATTAACCGGTCTGGATTCGATAGAATATTGTGTTGAACCCAAATTCGACGGAGCCAGTATTTCATTGATTTATGAAAACGATCTGCTGGTTCGCGGAGCTACCCGGGGGGATGGAGTGCAGGGCGACGAAATCACAACTAATATCAAACAGATTCGTTCGGTTCCCCTTTCAGCGGCTTTCTCGCATTACGGTATTGAGCAGGTGGAGATCAGGGGTGAGGCGATGATCAATAAAGATAACTTTAAGAAATATAACCAGCAGCTCGCAGAGCAACACCTGGCACCGCTGGCTAATCCCCGGAATGCTGCAGCAGGCTCCCTTCGCATCAAAGATTCTGCAGAAGTGGGCCGTCGCAACCTGGAAGTGTTTTTATATCATATCAGCTACTATTCCTCCAAAGAAACACTGGATATAAAAAAAGGTGAGATGGCCGGCGCAGAAAAAGCACATGCTGTCAAATCAAAAAAGGCGCCATTGACCCATAGTGATTCATTGGATATGCTCTGGGATCTTGGTTTCCGAAGTCCGAAAAAAGAAAAAAGAGTATTTAAAGGCATCCAGGCGGTGATCGATTATTGCATTGATTTTGAAGCGGGCCGCGACAAACTGCCGTATGAGATTGACGGCATGGTTGTGAAAGTGAATGATTTTTCCTTGCAGGATAAAATGGGTATGACGACACATCATCCCCGCTGGGCCATAGCATTCAAGTTTAAGGCAAGGCAAGCTACCAGTAAATTATTGAAGGTTGAATTTCAGGTGGGCCGTACCGGAAGTATCACGCCTGTTGCAAAAATTGAACCGGTGCCGATCGGCGGCGTGACGGTGGGGTCGGTTTCTCTTTTTAATGAAGATGTTGTTCGTCAGAAGGATCTTCTGATTGGCGATACGGTGCTCGTGGAACGCGCGGGAGATGTGATACCCTATATCGTAAAACCGCTCGCTGAACTGCGTACGGGGAAAGAAAAGAAAATCGTTTTTCCGACGCACTGCCCCGCCTGTGGCGATGAACTGGTGCGTGTTCCGGAAGAAGCGGTTTTAAGATGCGTGAATATTAATTGTCCGGCCCAGGTGGTAGAACGGATCATTCATTTTGTAAGTAAGGATGCGATGGACATACGCAGTTTTGGTGCTGCCAATGTGATGAAATTTTATGAGCTGGGCTTTTTAAAAGATGTGCCCGGAATCTATCATCTTCCGTTTGATAAAATTTCTGAGCTCGAAGGATTTGGACAGAAGAGTATAAATAATCTGCAATCAGCCATCGACGAATCCAAAAACCAGCCGCTTCACCGGGTGATTTATGCACTGGGTATACGATATGTTGGCGAAACCACTGCCAAGACGCTGGCCAAAGCGGTGAATTACCTGATGGATTTTAAGGATTTTTCGCTGGAAGAATTACAATCGCTCGAAGATGTTGGACCAAAGGTCGCCGGCAGCATACTGCAGTTTTTTGAAAACAAGGACAATATTAAAATGCTCGCGAAACTGGAATCCCTGGGATTAAATTTTCGCAGTACACGTTCGGAGAGAAAAAGTGGCGGAACACTTGACGAACAAAGTTTTCTTTTCACCGGAACGCTCAATGAATTAAAAAGAAGCGAAGCCGAAGCACTTGTTGAGGCACAGGGCGGAAAGATATTAGGCGGTGTGAGCAGTAAACTAAACTATCTGGTAGTGGGTGAAGATGCGGGCTCGAAACTGGAGAAAGCGAAGAAGATACCTTCCATTCGAATACTTACGGAAAAAGAATTTCTTCACTTTATCGGGTCATCGGGCAGGAAGTAGGTTTTTCATATGGTAATCGCTACGTTTTTTGTAACTTTAGTAAAACCGAAGCCATGATAAAAAAAATTCCTGGCGAAACCTGGAAACCGCTGATGTTCCCGGGTTGGAAGCTACTTCGCAAAAAATATGCTCTCTCCTCAACCGGCCGGGTGGCCAGTTATTATGAAAATATAAATTCTGACGGAAAGTTACTCAGTGGCTCTGTTACCACGGGATATAAAACACTGAACCTGCATCGCCCCGGCAATAACGGAACCCTCTATCTGCATCGGGAAATTGCGCGCATGTTTGTGAAGAAAAATTCTCCGAAGCAAAAATTCGTTATTCATCTCAATCATAATAAAACAGACAATTCGGTCAGCAATTTAAAATGGGTGAGTCTTGATGACATGATTCAGCATCAGCAGAAATCCCCTGCCAAACTTGCCTATAAAAAAATTCAGTCGACCCGGCCCGTCGGATTAAAACTCACCGCTACGCAGGTAAAATCAATAAAAAAAATGCTCTCCAGCAGCAGCCGGCAGCTCACGATCAAGAAGCTGGCAGACAAATATGGTGTCAGCGAAATGACCATGTACCGGATTAAGAGCGGGGAGAATTGGAGCAGAGTATAGTTATTAGTTGTTAGTTATTAGTTATTAATTATTAACTGGGCATTGCCGTATTTCCGTTAATAACTAATAACTAATAATTAATAACTATAGAAGTTTTTTACTTACCAAATACTCCGCTATTTGAACCGCATTCGTCGCCGCTCCTTTGCGCAGGTTATCGCTGACGATCCACATGTTTAATGTATTCGGTTGTGTGTCATCGCGCCGGAGTCTTCCTACGAAAACTTCATCGCGGTTGTGCGCATCCTTGGGCATGGGATACTCCTGTTTTGAAGGATTATCGACTACAACCACTCCCGGAGCTTTTTCCAGCAGTGCCCTGACATCCGCCAAATCAAAATCGTTCTCGAATTCCACATTAACGGCTTCACTATGTCCGCCAATCACAGGTATTCTAACGGTGGTGGAAGTGACCCGAATCGAATCATCACGCATGATTTTACGGGTTTCATTCACCATTTTCATTTCTTCTTTTGTGTATCCGTTATCCAGGAACACATCGATCTGTGGAATCGCATTTAAGTCAATGGGATATTTGTATGCCATTTCCCCCGAGACGCCCTGACGCTCGTTCATGAGTTGCGTCACAGCCTTAACACCCGTCCCGGTAACACTCTGATACGTACTTACGACGATCCTGCGGATTTTATACTTTAAATGAAGCGGATTCAGCGCCACAACCATTTGGATGGTGGAGCAGTTGGGATTCGCAATGATTTTATCCTCCGCTGTCAGTGCATCTGCATTGAGTTCCGGAACCACCAGTTTTTTCGTTGGATCCATTCTCCAGGCCGACGAATTATCGATTACCGTAATGCCGGCAGCCGCAAATTTGGGAGCCCATTCCAGGGAAGTACCACCACCCGCGGAAAAAATGGCGATGGCCGGCTTGGCAAGGATCGCATCTGTTGCACTCACCACTGTCCATTCCCTGTTTTGAAAATGAACTTTCTTACCGACAGATCTTTCTGATGCTACCGGAATCAATTCGGTAACAGGGAATTTTCGTTCTGCCAGTACTTCCAGCATTTTAGAACCTACCAGCCCAGTGGCTCCTACAACGGCAACTTTCATTTTTTTTTATTGTTTGAATGGTTAAAAATCAAAAAGCCTTCCTGTGGGGGAAGGCTCATTATCTTGAATATACAAAATATCAGACACCTCCCCCGTTGCCGGGTTTCTTGGTGCTCTTCTTTGTATATGTTGTAATCACGCTCATTGAGGCGTAAAATTAACCTACCATTTATTTTAAACCAAATTATTTTTAAGAAAATGTGATGGTGATGTCGTGCGTCTCCCGGTTTTTCGCTTATCTGATATTGTGGGTTATGCCAATGATTTTGAAAGCGCAAAACCGCTATGATGTAGTGATAACAGAATTTCTTCCTGACCCAACGCCCGCCGTTGGTTTGCCCGAAAGCGAATTTATCGAACTGAAAAACCGTTCCCCGGTGGATTATAACCTGCACAACTGGACTATCAGCAATGGTAATAGTTCTGCTACGATCAAAGTTGATTATATATTAAAGGCCGATAGTTTTTTAATTCTTTGTGCCAATTCAGCGGCGGTTTCCTTCGCTGCCTTCGGTGCCACCCTGGGTATCAGCGGATTTCCTGCCTTGAGTAATGATGGTGGGATCATTGTACTGACTACAGAAACGGGTATTGTAATACATGCATTGCAGTATGACAAAAGTTGGTTTGACAATGATATAAAAGCTTCCGGAGGCTGGAGCCTGGAAATGAGAGATCCTGGCAATCCCTGTACGGGTATTGGAAACTGGGCTGCCAGTATATCTGCTGATGGTGGCACACCAGGCAGGATAAATTCTGTGAATTCCGAAAATCCTGATCTGTATGCTCCCTCGCTGATCAGGGCTGTTGCTGTTGATTCTTTCACCCTGGTTTTATTATTTGACGAAGCTGTGGATAGTATAACGGCTTCGGACCCCGCACATTTTTCCATTTCCAATGCTGTAGGTCCTCCGGAAAAAGCCACTTCCATTGCGCCATTTTTTGACCGGATTGAACTCAGACTGCAGTCTCCACTGACCCGAGGCAAATTGTATACGATTTCCGTGAATCAGCTGAGTGATTGCAGCGGCAACGAAATCGGATTAAAAAATGAATGCGTGACAGGTCTGCCTGAAAAGGTCAAACCGGGGGACATTATTTTCAATGAAATCCTCTTTAACCCGCCATCCTATGGATACGATTATCTTGAATTGTATAACCGAAGTTCCAGCATTATTAATTGTTCGGAATTGTGGATAGCCACCAGGGATTTGACCGGGAATATAAAAGATCCTGTAAACCTGATGAAAGAAGAACGCGCATTTTTACCCGGAGAATATTTGTTGCTGACTGAAAATCCTGACTGGATCCTGCATCATTATCCGAATACGGACGAATCCAACATGATCCCGCTGAGCTCCATGCCTTCCCTTCCGGACGATATTGGAAAAGTTGTTCTGCTTAATGTATCCACAGATATCATTGATGAACTGGACTACGACCATCACTGGCATTCGCCCCTGCTCTCCAGCGAAAGCGGTGTGGCTTTGGAAAGAATCCGCACTGATTTACCAACGGGGCTCGCTTCCAACTGGACATCTGCTACTGCTGTATCAGGGTATGGAACACCCGGATACAAAAATTCTGAATATTCAATGGACAGCGCAGGTGGCAATTTCATTTCCATTGAGCCAAAGGTCTTTTCGCCTGATATGGATGGATATCAGGATTTTTTATTCATCCATTATCATTTACCCAATGCCGGATTCATGGGTACCATCTCTATATATGATATCTACGGGAGAATGGTCCGGAAACTCGTTGACAATATTTTATGGGGAACCGACGGAAGTTTTCGCTGGGATGGTCTGGATGAACAGCAACGATTATTGCCCATGGGACATTATATTCTGATTATCCAGTTGTTCCTTCCTGATGGAACAATCATGAACCGGAAGCTCGTCACTGTACTGGCGCGATAGGAAGTGTGGAAGACTGGAAGACTGGAAGTCTGGAAGTAACTTTCAAACTTTGCGTTACGCGCTTGGGCTTTGAGCCTTAACATTGAGCCTTTGCCTTATGCCTTAGCCTTAACCTTAAACTACACCAATGCAATGTCAAAATTCACCAGGTCAATAAACTGGCGTATCCGGTCGTCAATTTCAGGTTTTGTAATTTCTTTCAGACGCTCGGGTCCGAATTTTTCAACACAAAATGAAGCCATGGCCGAACCGACAATGATGGCCGTTTTCATATTTTGAAAAGATATGTCTTTTGTACGGGCAACATGTCCCATAAATCCGCCCGCGAATGTATCGCCGGCGCCTGTCGGATCAAATACATCTTCAAGTGGCAGGGCCGGTGCAAAGAATACTTCGTTGGCATGAAACAGTAAAGCGCCGTGTTCCCCTTTCTTTATGATCAGGAACTTCGGTCCCATAGCCATGATTTTACGCGCAGCTTTGACCAGGGAATAGTCGCCCGACAACTCACGGGCTTCGGCATCATTCACCATCAGCAGGTCTACCATGCTGAGAACCAATCCCAAATCTTCCATAGCCGCACTGATCCAGTAATTCATGGTATCCAGGGCGATGAGCTTGGGACGATTTTTCATTTGTTTGATCACGCTGATCTGAACCGCCGGGTGAAGGTTACCAAGCATCAGGAATTCAGAAGACTGGTAACTATCAGGTATAACCGGATTAAAATCTCCCAACACATTAAGATCTGTAATCAATGTATCCCGGGTGTTCATATCCAGATGATACCGGCCACTCCAGAAAAATGACTTTTTATCTTTTACCCGCTCAACGCCCTCAAATGAACAGCCTTTGTCTTCCAGGGATTTTATTTCCGATTCTTCAAAATCATTTCCGATGATGGAAACGAGATTTATTGGTTTTATAAAATTCGCAGCTGCATAGGCGGCATATACGGCGGCACCACCAACGATCTTATCTCTTTTTCCAAAGGGCGTTTCAATGGCATCATAAGCCATACTTCCGACACAAATAAGTGACATAGCATCAATTAAATAAAAAAATAACCGGTATTCCGGCAAAATGCTGCAAACCTAATGTTTTTAACCAAGAACTATCGCCGGGTATGAAAAAATGCTATGGGCGGATGGCCCATTATAACCTTTAACAGGAAGTTCAATTAAATAATTGTAATTTGATAGTCAGGATACTTTAAAAACAAAAGTATGAAAGCAAATAGATTAATTCTTGCCGGCATCAAGGCAATACTTTGTATGGCCCTCATATTTCTACTGGGATTTCTGGGATATCATAATCCTGATTCCATGGTTTGGGTAATAGCTGCTGCTATTTTTTGTGCGTTTGTTTACTATTTTTATTCAAAGAGTATCGAAGAATAAAACCGGAAGGAACGGCCAAATAAAAACTAATTCATTTTACAACTTGTATTTCCATCTGGCAGGGAACATAAATCCCCTTCTTTAAATTTTTATTTTTTCCGAATAACCTTCATAAAGAACAAAATACCTGTCAGTCCCGACAGATATATAGTTGATTATCTTTGGCGCCGGTATGGCAAAAATCAGAAGCAAAAAAAACAGTAGTAAAAAAGATACCATCATCGAAAAAGCGTCGAAACTTTTCCGTGAAAAGGGATTTGGTGCGGCTTCCATGCGAGATCTGGCAGAAAACGTCGGTGTAGAGGCGGCCAGCCTGTACAATCATATTCAGTCGAAATCTGAAATTCTGCAGGCAATATGCTTTAAAGTAGCCAACGATTTTCTTTCCCATCTCGAAGCCGTACAGGCGAGCCCGGAACCAGCGCTTAAAAAACTGGAAATGATCATTCGCTTTCATATCCGGATGATGATGGATCAATACGAATTTGTTTATATATCCGATCATGAATGGCGTCACCTGCCTGAACCTTATTTGTCAAATTTCCTGAACCAGCGGAGAAATTACAGGCGAAGCTTATCAGACCTGATCGCCCGCGGTATTGAGCATGGGGAAATGAAGGAAATTGAACCCTATGTGGCAGTATTGACGCTGCTTTCCGCGATCAGCGGTATCGAGTCCTGGCACCGCTCCAGAAAAACCATTCCCCCGGATGTTTTGGAGAATAATATGGTGAAATACCTGATTGAAGGATTAAAGAAATAAACGTGGCAAAACATTTTCGTCCCCTGCAGATTTTGGATATTCGAAATGAAACAGATGACTGTGTATCGGTTTCTTTTTATGTTCCGGATGAGTGGAAAGAGGAATTCAAGTTCAAAGCCGGTCAGAATATTACCCTGCGGACTAAGATTCATGGTGAAGAAATCAGAAGGTCCTATTCTATATGCAGTAGTCCGTTCGAGAACGAACTGCGTGTTGCCATTAAGAAAGTGGAAGAAGGATTGTTTTCTTCTCATGCACACAGCCATTTTAAGTCCTCACAGGTACTGGATGTGCTGGCTCCGACGGGAAATTTTGTTCTGCCCATCGCTCCATCGAACAAAAAACACTATGTGGCTTTCGCGGCCGGCAGTGGGATCACACCCGTGATTTCCCTGTTGAAAACCATTTTAAAAGAAGAACCTTTTAGTCGTTTCACACTGATTTATGGAAATCGCAACCGGAGTTCAGTCATTTTCAGAGAGGAACTACTCGCGTTGAAAAATGAATATCCAGATCAATTCCAGATGATCATGATTTTTAGTCGCGAGAAAATGGATGCACCGGTTTTTGAGGGACGTATAGACGCTTCCAAATGCGAAATGATTTTTAAGCAGATACTTCCGCTGTCAGAAGATCAGGAATTTTTATTATGCGGACCGGCGCCCATGATATTTTCTGTACGTTCCTGGCTGTTGGAGCAAAAAATATCAGATAAAAAAATTCACTTCGAACTATTCTCTGATCCGGGCGAATTGGGCAAGCCAAGAGAGAAGACAAATTCCGTCATTGCGGAGTCATCAGAAATAAAAAGCGTAGTTACCATTCGTCTGGATGGCGTATCGGCAGACTATCAGATACCAGTACAGGGCCCTTCCATTCTCGAGGCCGCGATACAGGCAGGTGCTGATTTACCCTATGCCTGCCGGGCTGGTGTTTGCGCCAGTTGCCGCGCAAAACTGGTAAAGGGGAAAGTAACCATGGATCAGAACTACGCCCTCGCTGACGAAGAAATAGAACAGGGTTTTATACTTGCGTGCCAGTCACATCCCGCTTCAGAAAAACTAATCATTGATTTCGATATAAGGTAAGATGTTTTTTGTTCCGGGTATAAGGGTAAATACTTATTTCAAATTTTAGGTTTTCGCTTTTAAAAATAATTGCGAAATTTAAGACTCTATTGATCGTTTGAATGCAGGTTCTTCTAGTTTCAAATTGCGGGCATATGAACGTCGATAAAAATAAATCAGACATAAGCAGCTTATTCTGCCGGCAATTACCTCCCTTGGTCATTTTCCTTCTTTTGACTTTTAGTTCGAATATTATGTGTGCGCAAACGGAACAGAATGACAATTCAGAAAAGGAACGCGCTCTAAATAAATACACAAGTGAATATGAAGCAAACCAGTTACCCCTATTCTTCGAAAGAGAACCTCCTGTTGGTACCATCTATTTTACCGAATACTGGATGAGAGGAGCAGCAGAGTTTTCGAATCATAAAACGATTCCGACCAGGGAAAAGCCATATTATTTCAACTTTGACAAGATGAAAAATGTTCTGATCGTTGCGGATAACTCAGCGAACGTCAGTTATTATCATGGGGATGTAGTCATTGAATTTATCTTGCTTGACAGCGTGAATAAGACATATAAATTTAAAATCATACCAGGGATAAGCCGATCGTTTTATCTGCAACCGGTTACGACTCCTGATTCCGGCTACTCACTTTATAAACGACTCATTACGAAACTGGCTGGCGCAGATTATCAAAGCTATGGATATGGTTCGACGGGTGTAAAACATGACACATATAATGATTCATACGAATACTATTTTTTATATCCGGATAAGACAACTTATAAAAAATTTTACCTGGATGGAGCTGCCGTAAAGAAAGTTTTCAAGCCCTGGTCAGCGCAGTTGGAATCGCTGCTGAACAAATACAATGGCAATTTGAATGAAGAGGGCTTGGTTGAAATCGTTGAATTTATAAATAAAACTCATTAGCGACTGCCGTACTTTGATAGTTACCACAAATTACCCGCCTCTTCCGCCTGAACGATAATTTTAATGCATGCTAAAAATACCCAGGTCTTTTCTTTACTCATTCCTTTTCCTGCATTTGTGTCAAACCGCCTTTTCACAGTCTGCGATAAAAGGGACCGTTTTGGATGCAGATTCAAAAAAACCGTTGCCTGCTGTTTCAGTGTATCTGAATAATACCTCAATTGGTGCCACTACCAATGACAAAGGTTTTTTTATTCTTCGCAATATTCCCTCCGAAAAATTCAAACTCATCGCATCAAGCATCGGATATGAGACATATGCTGAAATGATAGATCCAAAAAAGATTTCAGGCGACATTGTTATTACGCTGAACCCGAAACCAGAGCAATTAGACAAAGTTGTATTGGTACCCGACGATCCCAATGGATGGAAAAAATGGGGCAAATTATTTACAGATGTATTTATCGGCACAAACTCCAATTCAAATCAATGTCATATTGAAAATCCTGAAGTGATCAGGCTCCGCATGAATCCGGACAATACGTTGACAGCTTTTGCCCGGGAACCCCTCGTAATCATGAATTATGCACTCGGTTATGAAATAAAATACAAACTCGAAGAATTCGAATTCGATTTCAATACCAAGGTAGTAAGCTATAACGGTTATGCCTTTTTTAAAGATTTGGGATTATCAAATAAGAAAAAGGAAAAAAAATATGAACAGGAAAGAAAGGAAACCTATAAAGGTTCGCTGTTGCATTTTATGCGAGCTTATTTTGTAAATAAGCTGGACGAACAGGGATTTGAAATGCGTAACCTGGGTAACATTTCCAACCCCGAAAAAGACAGGGCAAAATACAGATTCTGGCTGGAGTGGCGCCTGCATAAAGATTCCGTTATTTTAGTGGTAACGGATTCGACGAGTTCTGTAGTAGCCGTATCGCCTGTCTCAGGGTCATTTGCTAAAGGGTCATTCGTACAACAGTTATATCTGCACACTGACTCAACAGACTATTTTAAAAAGAAATTGCTCGAACCGGATTCGGTTATCAGTCACCAGTTTGTTTTAGCAGACAGTATTGGTTTTGCCGAAGACAGCGCCACTGCGGGTATGTATTTTAAAGACTCCCTGGAAGTTTCATATAAACTAAAACCGATTCCCAATAAATATAAAACGCTTTCCAAAGAGCATAAAAAAGAGACATATCCGGTTTCCCAGTTTGTTTTTATAAATAGAAAACCCATATACATATCGGCGAATGGCTATTATTTCGGTCCGCATGACCTGAAGATAACCGGATTCTGGGCCTGGTGGGAAACCATGTCCACGATGTTGCCTTATGATTATTCGCCGGATAAAAATTAATCCGGATCCATTCGTATGTAACGCAGCCAGCATAACTAACAACTGTTAGTTTTTTTCTTGTTTTACCTGTAAATTGCAGGATGCTTGGCGCAACAGGAATTATTCGATCAGAAAATTGAACAGGAGGTCCGCATCGAGCCGAAAGACTGGATGCCGGATGACTATCGCAAAATGCTGATTCGTCAGATGTCCCAGCATGCGCATAGCGAAATAGTGGGTATGCTGCCAGAAGGGAACTGGATCACGCGTGCTCCCTCCCTGCGCAGAAAAGCTACCCTTGTTGCGAAAGTACAGGATGAAGCCGGGCATGGATTATATCTCTATTCAGCAACAGAAACACTCGGTATTACGCGCGAAGAAACAATTGAACAACTACACGCCGGCAAAGCAAAATATTCTTCCATCTTTAATTATCCGACATTAACATGGGCTGATATCGGTGCGATCGGATGGCTGGTGGATGGCGCAGCCATTATGAACCAGGTTCCGTTATGCAGGGCATCGTACGGACCCTATGCGCGGGCCATGATCCGGATTTGTAAGGAAGAAAGCTTTCACCAGCGGCAGGGTTTCGAAATTCTGCTCACCTTAAGCCGGGGCAGCGAAGCACAAAAACAAATGTGCCAGGATTCCATCAACCGGTGGTGGTGGCCATCTTTAATGATGTTCGGTCCGAATGATGACGCGTCTCCGAATTCACAGCGAAGCATGCAATGGAAAATAAAACGATTTACCAACGATGAGCTTCGGCAAAAATTTGTGGATGTTTGCGCAGAGCAGGTAAAAACATTGGAGATGCAATTGCCGGATCCGGAATTAAAGTGGAATGAAAATTCCGGGCATTATGATTTTGGTGACATCAACTGGGAAGAATTTTATGAAGTATTGAAAGGCAACGGGCCATGCAATAAAGAAAGACTCGAAGCCCGCAGAAAAGCGCATGAAAATGGTGCCTGGGTTCGCGAAGCAGCAGCTGCACATGCGGCAAAAAAAGATTATTCAACAAATACCCTCATGCATGGAAGCCAAACCGCATAGCGAAAACTGGCCGCTCTGGGAAGTATTCATTCGTGCCCGACAGGGACTCGACCATAAACACGCGGGCAGTCTTTACGCCGCCGATGCACAGATGGCGATTGAAAACGCACGCGATGTTTATACACGCCGAAACGAAGGCATCAGCATCTGGGTGGTAGAGAGTAAAAATATACATGCATCGAATCCGGATGATGCAGGAGAATTCTTCGATCCGGCGAGTGATAAAATATATCGCCACCCCAGCTTTTATCATCTCCCGGAACAGGTGAAAAATATCTAACCGATGGATCTTCTTTCAAATTATATTATTCATCAGGCAGATAATGCATTGATTCTTGGTCACCGCAACAGTGAGTGGACTGGCCACGGACCCATACTTGAACAGGATATTGCCCTATCCAACATTGCATTGGACCTGATCGGCCAGGCAAGGAATTTTTACCAGCTCGCGGCTTCCCGGATCAATGAACTGGAACCGGGAGAATTCATTACGGAAGATGATTTGGCCTATCTCCGCGATGGAAACGAATTCAAAAATTTTATTCTCGTAGAACAACCCAATGGTGATTGGGCGAAAACCATTCTCCGTCAATTTTATTTCAGCAGCTTTCAACTGCTGCAATTCCGGGAACTGGTGAAAAGTCAAAATGCTGCATTGGCCGCCATCAGTGAAAAGTCCATAAAAGAAACCCGCTATCATGTAAAATGGAGCAGTGAATGGGTGATCAGACTGGGCGATGGAACTTCTGAAAGTCATTTACGCATGATCAATGCGCAACAAGACTTAAATCCGTACATCGCTGAATTATTTTTGTCTGCCGATTTTGATTATGAAGCCGAATCATCCGGAGCCGGGATTTTACCAGAGATATTGAAAGAGGAATGGTATGAGCGTGTAAACAAGACGTTCGAAACGGCAACACTGCCATTCATTTCAGCTGAGAAAAAAGTCATGCATATTTTGTCGGGCAAAAACGGGGTTCATTCAGAACATCTCGGATTTTTGCTTGCTGAAATGCAATTCCTGCAGCGTGCTTACCCAGGCTGCACATGGTAGCGCAAAAGTATGGGAGTATGAGAAGTATGGGAGTATGGGAGTTAAATAGGCAACTAACTATGAACAGAGAGGAGATCATACATATTTTATCAGAAGTGAAGGATCCGGAAATTCCGGTACTTACGATTTCAGATCTGGGCATTCTACGTGCGGTTGAATATGCCGATGACTTCATCCAAATTCAAATTACACCAACCTATAGTGGTTGTCCGGCAATGGAAATCATTCAGGAAGATATCCGGGCAGAACTTGCAAAACACGGGCTGAATCATGTTGAGATAAAACAGGTACTGTCTCCGGCATGGACCAGCGACTGGATGAGTGAAGCCGGAAAACAAAAGTTAACAGCCTATGGAATTGCAGCACCGGCAACCCATGCCTGTTTTCTGAGCGGTGAGGACAAACCGGAATCCTGTCCTCTTTGTCATTCCAAAAATATTGAAATGATCAGCCGGTTTGGATCCACGGCCTGTAAAGCATTATATCGCTGCCTCGATTGCCGCGAACCCTTCGATTATTTTAAATGCCACTAAAATATTATTCAAATGCCCGATGTACTTTTTGAGATCAGGGACCAGATTGCCCATCTCACGTTAAACAGGCCTGATAAATTAAATGCATTCAACCGCAGCATGTCCCTGGAGTTACAGGATCATTTACTCGTCTGTGACGAAGATGATTCCGTTCGGGCCGTACTCCTGACTGGTAGCGGACGTGGATTTTGTTCGGGACAGGATCTTTCGGAATTTCCGTCGGACCGTTTACCGGATTTTGAAAAAGTAATAGATGAATATTATAATCCCGTAATCCGTTTATTAAAAACCATACGGAAACCGGTGCTTTGTGCCGTAAATGGTATCGCCGCGGGAGCGGGTGCTAATTTAGCATTGGCCTGTGATATTGTGGTGGCAGTGTCCTCTGCAAGTTTTGTACAGGCATTTTCAAAAATCGGATTGATCCCGGATTGTGCCGGAACTTTTTTTCTGCCACGGCTGGTGGGACTGCAAAAAGCAACGGCGCTGATGATGCTTGGAGAAAAGATTTCTGCCGCCGAGGCAGAGCGAATAGGCATGATCTATGCCTGGTTTGAAGAGGTTGATTTTGAAGAAAAAACAAATCAACTGGCGGGTACATTAGCCAAACTACCCACCACCGCACTTATTTTAACCAGAAAAGCTTTATTGGAATCTTCAACAAATAATCTGGAGGAACAGCTGGAACTCGAAAAAAAATTCCAGCAGAAGGCCGGGCATACCCGGGATTTCATGGAAGGAGTTTCTGCATTTTTACAAAAGCGCGTTCCGCTTTTTACAGGTAAATAAAGTCCTGCCTCTTTATTTATAATTTACTGATCCTTTGATTTCAGTATCGATCGGGTTCATTGGGCGTACCGGGGTCTTTACCCCTTTCATTTCTTTCTCCAGGTTCACATATTCTGATTGCAATTCCAGGATCTGTGCGTGATTATAAACAATCTCTTTCCTGAGCTCCGAAATCTTGAATTGCTTCTTCTGCAACTGACGGCTCCTCAATAAATACCCGGCTAACAGAGAGCCCCCAGCCAAAAGAATCAGGCTGAGTACATTCAGGGTAAATTCGACGTTAAGCATAGTAAAGTTTTTATAGGGTTATTTGATTATTTCATCGATATGGCAAAGTTTTCCGTCCTGATTCATGCCTTCTATCACAATACGGAATCTATTACTGATATCGTTGTTAAAAAACACAAAGCTCATTTTACGGTTTGAGTTATCCAGACGAACTTTCGGGTTCCAGTAGAGGGTGGAACGATAATCTGTTGCCTGGAAATCTTCGATCTTATCATAGTGCTGATGATAAAATTCCCTGGCCGGCGTGTATCCCTTGACGATCGCAAACCCGGTTTTATTTTCCATAATATTTTCCTGATCCAGTGCCTGGCGGCTCGTGATAGCAAGAGTAGGAAGTGCTTTCTGATTTGATTTCGGAAGAAATTTTATGAACAATACTTCCTTCATACTCACCGACTTCAAATCATCCATCGCTACCGGTGTACCATCGAGCGTAATATTTACATTGCTGCGGAGCGCAAAACTGTTTACCCTGTATGAAGCCAGTCTGGCATCACCTGCAGGCATATTTTCCTTAATGCTGGCCGGGAACCGCAAATCCACAAACATGGTGTTCAGATAATGGGCGGCATTTTCTGAATTTTTTCCAAGCGATTCCATATCGGGTGTAATCGCATAGCTCATCGCCGGAGCAGCAACAGAATTATCATGGATCTCTATCAGATTTCCATTCATTTCCTTTTCAAGAATAACATCCGGTACTTTAACCCATGCAAAAGAAGGTTCATCAGCTTTTGCAGGGGAAAGCGCAGGAAGCAAACCTGAATAGAGGCTGATCTGCGTATTATCATTCAGCTTGGCGGTGTGATTGAATTTATAAACAACCTGCACAGAGTCGTAAAAAAACAGACCGTTCTTTCCGAAATTCCCATCTCCATCGACCGGCATTTTATATACATTTTTCTTCCTGTCTTTTGTTATCATCAGGAGTGCCATGGAATCCTGTGCATCCAGGTCCGTCCCATTTTTTATCTGCTCCACGAATAGAAAGAAAACCGGCATCCCTCGGAAATTTTAATTCAGGAAATTTTCCACTAACGACCGTTTCCCAGTTAAATCTTCTCCATCCATGAGTCAGAAGCAAAAGATCCAGGTGTTCGTTGGCGTTTATTGAATTGGATAGAAAGGAGGCGGCACCCGGAATAGTTCCCTTCAAATCACCTGCTATCAGTAAGTCTGAATAAATATTATTGCTGCTGTCGTAACCAAGTCCCGCATCTGTTACAGAAATGGAAAGATTGGTCACGAGGCTGTCGGGAATGGTAACTGAAATTTCATTTTTTGCCCTCTTAGTCAAATTCACCGCTTCTTTCTTCATCTGGACTTTCGTATATGCTTTCTGGTTATTAATGAATACAACCCTCTCGGCCAGTGGCGCCAATGAGCCATCGAACGCAGTAAGCTGTAAAACCCCGCATGGGAATGCAGTTGCGGTAATATTACCTTCTGCAACATTATTTTCGAGCATCACGCTATTACGGTAAACTACTTTCTGATTGACGGTACCGACAATAATGATCTTTGTCAGGTTACTGGCGTCAACCGATTTTTCGAGCTTATAATGAATCTGGTCATTGTTGTATGGATCGGCGTGCAATACCAAACCGTTTGCTTTGGCGTCCGGAACCGGTGTCGAGTGCATATCCCCGTTATTGTCAGTCCATGAAGCGGTATAGTGTTCACCCGCCACAGGTTTAAAAACAACATATCCCATCCCTTTAAATTTTGTAGAGAATGAGTCAACAACTATATTAATTGAATTTTTGATTACCCCCTGCAGACTGACCGGCTTATTATGCTGATTGAGGGCCTCAAATGCCAGAATGGATGAAACACCGTTGATGAGGTCGCCTCCTTCCGGAAAGAAGTTAATCGTCGTTTGATTTTTTTCAGCTACCGGATTCATGCCTTCTATGGGCATCAGCACCGGAATATCTTTGTTATAAAGGAAAGCATTGTCAAAGTTCAGCATCCACTGCGTATATGCTTTCACGTGAATGACGCCGTTTTTTACCCAGGCGGGAATTTTAAAATAAGAACTTGCGCCTCCTTCAGTGATCGGAGCAACGCTGTGCAGCAGCAACCTGCCATCAATATCCGTCCAGTCAAAGTAGAGATTTTTACTTACGCCGGAAGGCCGGCTTTCGCTTATCAGATAAGCTTTCATCCAGATGGTCTCACCCGGAAGGTAAGTATCCTTATCAAAATGAATATGGAGTTTCTCCTGTGGAAATTTGCTGTTGTAAACGGTTAAAGCCGAGTCGGGCGACTGGCCGAACATGCGTGTTCCAAACAGGCATGCAGTACAGATTAATAGGGTAAGTCGGTTCATTTCAAGGGTGTTGGATTATAACTACTGGCTAAAAATTCAGAAAACTCAAAAAGGGGCAGTTAAAAACCTACCCCCATTTGCTTTATTTATCGATTTAATTTATCCATTAATAACATTACTATGCGTCAGGTAATTCGTAGTCGGATGATATATAAACAAACAACTACCGTTCTTGATCGTCTTGATAATCTTGGGGCTCATCACATTCGGCATAGCGGCACAACCCAGACTTCTTCCCATTTCACCATTATCTTTCAGATACTCCGGCGTGATATAATCAGAACCATGTAATACAATATGTCTTTTTGCAGCCAGGTCATTATATCCTTTTTCAAGACCCTGTACTTTTAATGAAAGACCATTTCTTCCAACATAGGTTTTCGATGTAACAAAAAAACCAAGACTGCTTTTAAATGAATTCGCTTTATTCGAAAATGTAGTCGCATATTCAATTCCAGAGTTCATACCATGTGATACATAAGTATTGAACAATAACTTTTTATGGGACACATCAATAACATACATACGCTTGTTGCTGGATGACTGCGTAAAATCACAAACAGTTAATACAGATGATTTTTTCAGCATACCCTGTTTCATCAGGTTGTGATAGCCTCTCCATGCATATTCAAAAGCTTTTTGATTCAAGCCTGATTTACCAAGCTTCATTGAATCATACAGAGAAAGTGCCTGCTCAATAACCATCTTTACTTCAAAAGCCTTCTTTACTTCTGCACTTGCATTGAGACCCGGCGTTTTATCAACAGTGATCAGCTTTTCAGCCGCAGCTGCATTTATTTCCGGACTGGTGTACTTAAAGTTTTTGAAATTGTTATTCGTTAAAACAGGAATATGATAAGTAGCTGCGACAACAGCAGTGCTTGTGGAGACGTCGATTTTTTTATGATTACTTGAAATCAGAACGGGCGATGTAATAACCAGGAGCGATACACTGCTGGTTGATACGAGTTTAGATAACGTTTTCATTGACGTGGATTTAATTGTTTCAAAAGGTTCGAGTCGGATCAAACTGGACTTTCACCAGCGGCTTCTCATCAGTACCACACGGGAGCAAAAAATTAAATCCTTGGTCTTGTTCCAGGGCGGGTTATGATAGGGGAGTCCAGGATTATAAACGACAGTATCTGTGGGGATATTGCAATTATATAAGACCTTCATAACCATTTCGACCGGGATCTTTTTTAATGCTCCAGTATTGTAAAGAACTAGATCTATTATTTCAACCTTGGTACCAATTCATCAAAACAAACGTCAGGATATTGAATTTCCTCCTCCAATCTATTAACTATGAGTAGCTTAGGCAAGAGATATTTATCCAGATATGTGCATATCGATTTCTTATCTTCTCTCCGATTTTTCCCTCGTTTGGAAAAATTTTCCAAAATCAGGAAGAATCAGTGATAACTCTTGTCGGAATTTTTTTTAAACCCGCCATGCTCTGTTCCGGAAATCAGCCCGTCAAGTTTCTCTCCTATTACCCTGAGCTCACGCAGTATCAACCAGAATGCATCCGGGCTGCCCTCTCCGGCACCCATCGCACGAACAGGTTCCTGGATGGAAGATGATTTGACCGGCATTTTCGCCGCCCCCGTTGAAGCGGTTGACTTTGTAGCCGGATTGCCAGATAGCGTCTCCATATCTATATGAAGGAGGTCTTCCACACTAATCTTGAAAAATTCGCCCAGTTTCATTAATTCAGTCAGGCTGGGTTCGCTCTTCTGATTCTCCCAATTACCAATCGTATTTGCACGTTTCCTGAATAGTATGGCAATTTCATCCTGATTATGATTTCCCTTTTTTCGCAGATACCGCAGGTTTTTAGAAAATATGCTCATAATAATCTTTTTATATCAATTTAATTGCGTTTTTATCAAATATATTGAATTATTGCCCGTAATATATCATAAATGCGGGTATTTTTATCTCAAATTATTGCACGTGGAGTCTACGTAAGACAGGCTGTTCATGGATTCAGAATGCAGGAAAAATCCTTTAACACTGAACATTTATCCCGTTTTACTTCATCGATCGCCAAGAGTAATAGGTAGTTCGGGTTATATGAAAAATATCCTAATAATGAAGAATATCACCATTATAGACTGAAAATCACAGTTTTTGATCCTAATTCTTAGTGAAAAACGCGTGGCAACGATATCGCTGTATTATAAAGGGTCGAGATTTGATATTCCTGTAAATGGTATCCATATATGCTTATTGATTACCGGCCTCCGAAACCTTAAAATTGATAGGCTAGCCCGACAGCCGGGTATTGCAAAACTACTTCATACCTCCAATCTGCTCTTATGAATAATTGTGATACCGTCCTTACCTGAATCCCCAATCCCGCTACCACGGAAAGCCCAAAATCGTGGTCGCTGGCAGGGGCTGAACTCTTTTAATACAGAACCTTCATCATTTTTGAATTTAACAACAGATATCAGGTCCGATTCAAGGTCTGCTTTAATAAATCCTTTTACAGTGTCGTTGTTAAGCCTGATAATATATCCGGGATCAAAAATTTGCTGGGCGGGGAGACAAGAGTAAAGTAAACATAAAATGACCAGGCATTTGATGAATTTCATATGGGCAGCGGGTTAGTATTGGTTAAAATTAGATAACGGGCTGATTGGTTCCATATTACAAATTTTTTTATCCATACAAAGAATAAAACGCAACTTGGGCCGGAATTTATAATGCATTCGACTGCCATTCTTATTATTATAGGATTCCTGATCGGAATATTCGGAACCCTGATTGGTGCCGGGGGCGGTTTTATACTCGTGCCCATACTGATACTTACCTATCCTGAGTTGAAACCCGAAACCATTACGGCGATTTCGATCGTGATTGTTGCGGCAAATGCTATTTCTGGTTCCATTGCCTATGCGCGTTCGGGTCGCATCGATTTTAAAGCCGGTATATTGTTCGCCCTGTTCACGATACCAGGATCCATTTTGGGCGTTTTTACAACCAAATTTATTCCACGAACGCTTTTTAATATACTGTTTGGTCTTTTACTGGTTGCTCTTTCCGTCTACCTGATGTTAAGACATGATAAAAAGGTTACTCCTCCCAGGAGCGATGATCTTCATAAACGATGGAAACATCATACACTTACAGATTCATCAGGAATTTCTTATAGTTACACCTATAACCAGACCAGGGGAATTCTGATCAGTATACTTGTCGGATACATTTCGCCGGTATTGGGAATCGGTGGCGGCATCATACATGTGCCGGCGTTGGTTCAATGGTTACAATTCCCTGTGTATGTTGCCACAGCGACTTCACATTTTATCCTGGCCATCATGGCAACCGTTAGTATGGCCGTACACGGAATCAATGGGAGTTATAATGATCCAAAAGTTCTGCATATGGTGATTGGATTAGTCATCGGTGTGGTTCCCGGAGCGCAGATAGGAGCCTGGCTTTCCCATAAATTTAAAAGTAATACCATTATCCGGGTGCTGGCTGTCTGCCTGGGATTGGTTGGAATACGTATTCTATTCAGCAGATAATAGAAAAATTAATTTCTTCCCAGCCCATCCACAAACAGATAAGGATCTATCGAAGCTTCTTTTTGTTTGGGACCTGGATATTCATAAAAATCCAGTGCGAGAAATGAACGGGTTTCATGTATCTGCCAGAGCCAGAGTTTTTTATTGGGAACCAAGGTAATGTCAAGCTCCGGAATCAGTTCTTTTACAAGCCCGTCCCAACAAGCTTTTTCCAATTTTTCTATAGAACTCAGGTTTTCAGAACCTTTTGAATCCTTATCGGCCCATTGCGTGTGAGCAAATTGCGTATTCGTATTGAGGAGTACTTCCTGCTGTGTGATATTCTTTTCCATTTTTCTCGGATTTAGGTCCTGCTTATTAGACGTTAAAACGAGAGAAAAGGTAAACGTGGTTGCGAAAAATATTGTTAATTTCCTCGTGAAGTTGAGGCGGGTGGTTGATGGTTGGCGGCCTGCCCCGCGAATGCGGGGTTGACGGTTGACGGTAGGAATTCAGTTTAAAAAGTAACCAAACCATTCACCGGATGATCAGAAAAAATAATGGCTTCATCAGACTTAATTTCTACCGCGGGATCCGGGTTTAATATTCTTAATTGAACAGCATGTTTTCCTTTGGTCAAATCATATTTCCAGCATAGCTCATTTCGTCTCGTATTAAATCCCGCAGGCAGTACCGGCGTCTCTGTCATTACATCATCAATATATAATTCCGTTTTAAATACATAGTCCGACTTCCCCTGCCTGGCTACCACTTCACCCTTCATCACAAAACCAGTCCCCTCGAACTGGAAATGAATTTCATTTCCGTCCGCGTTTCGTTTAACCGGTATTTTTGCAACCGGGTATAAACCTTCAAAACTTTTTTCAAATTTTACAGTCAACGGTGACTGCCTTTTGATTTCAACATTGTCGCCTTTTATCGTTCCGCCATTTCTGATAATATTTTGCAAAGCATGTTTCAATCCCACATCATAAACGGTATTCAAAGACATCGTGGTGTATTTGAAGTTGATGGATTCCGCCTCCTTCAATCCCATTTTCCAAAAAGCGGGAATATGATCGTAACCCAGGATGGTTCCCAGAATTCCGCCGGCAGTGGACGGATTACAATCTGCATCCTGTCCGCAACGAGTTGTAATCTCCAGCGTTTTCGTGAAGTCCTTCTCTCCATATAATAATCCGATCACGACATATGCCGCATTTACTTTGGCATCGATATCAAAGGGTGCGAATATCCCATCCGGACAACCGATATCATTCGCCCATTTTTTTTGAACTTCCAGCCAGCTTTGTTTCCAGTCTTCAGGATACTTTTGATGCCATGCCATCACATCCTGTATACACTGATAAAATTCGCTCTGTTTCGGGATCGTTTTCAATGCTTCTGTTATGATCTCATTGATATCAGCCGACCCAAAAGCGGTCGCGTACATGGCGCCAACAAATACACCGCCATACCAGCCGTCTCCATAATTCATCATATGACCAATCTTATCAGAAATCGCAGAAGCACTGTTTGGCATACCCGGACTCATCAATCCGGCAAAGTCAGATTCTATCTGGTAGTCGATACAGTCTGCATGCGGGTTATTTTTCCAATAACCGGATAATGGAGGATGAATACCATGTAATATATTATAACGTGCAGACTGGTTTGCATGCCAGAGACTATATCCTGCATGCGCAAACGCATTTGCAAAAGAATCCACCGGCGCATCCAACCCATATTTTTCAAAAACATCTACAAAAGTCAGGTCCATATACAGGTCGTCGTAAAGACCCGGATTATTCAGCATGGTTTCCTTCAGGTACCCGTCGTACCATAATAGTGGTTGATAATCGCCTATAAAAGTCCCCTGGAAACGGAATTCATACGGACCTCCAAATGTTACGCCGATCGTTTGCCCGGCCCAGCCACCCTTTATTTTATTTTGCAACTCTCCTTTTGAAAGAATCAGGCTATTTGCCGAAGATGAAACTTGAGCAAAGGCAGAAATATGAAGAACAAAAAAGCAGATTAAAACAAAAATCTTTTTCATCCGGCAATTTTGAGAGAAGCGATATGAATATACTAATATTCCTATACCGATTCACCTGAACGAAGCAGTAATAAGATTGATGCGGGACTTACTTTAATATTGGCCTTGAGCTTTGCAGCTTTAAGCGTTAAGCTCGAATATATTACCTTCGATTTTTATTTTGAATTCAGCATTTCTATGCCGGGAAATATTTTGATCATTGATGACGAGGACAAACTGCGCAACCTGCTAAGCAGGATCATACGTCTGGAAGGATTTACCGTTCGGGAAGCATCCGATCTGAAATCAGCAAGGAAAATACTTGAAAAAGATGCACCGGAGGTTTTACTCTGCGACGTAAAACTGCCTGATGGTAATGGTGTTGATTTTGTTCTCGAAACGAAGGCTAAATATCCTTCAATTGAAATCATCTTATTAACGGCTTATGGAAATATTGCAGACGGTGTTCAGGCAATGAAAAACGGGGCCTTTGATTATATCACGAAGGGAGATGATAATGAAAAGATCATCCCCTTATTAAACAGTGTCATTGAAAAGATCCATTTAAAAAACCGCGTTGCGCGTCTTGAAACACAATTCAAAAAAAACTACGATTTTAATAATATCCTGGGGGAATCAAACCTGATTCTGGAAGCCATTGCTTTGGCCAAAAAAGTGGCCGGGACAGATGCAACCGTGCTACTGATGGGTGACACAGGAACCGGAAAGGAAGTATTTGCCCAAGCCATTCACTATGGTAGTAAGCGAAGCATGAATCCATTCATCGCTTTAAACTGCAGCACTTTAAATAAAGAGCTCCTGGAGTCTGAACTTTTTGGTCATAAGGAAGGTTCTTTTACAGGCGCAACGAAGGAAAAAAAAGGCTTGATTGAAGAGGCCAATACCGGCACATTATTTCTGGATGAAATTGGGGAAATGCATATAGAGCTGCAGGCAAAACTTTTACGGGTTTTGGAAACCAGGGAATTTATAAAAGTTGGCGATACTAAAACGACAAAAGCAGACGTGCGCATCATTGCTGCAACCAATAAACTACTGCTCAATGAAGTGAATGCCGGAAAATTCAGAGAGGACCTTTATTACCGCCTGAATGCATTTACAATTATATTACCTGCTCTAAGGGAGCGTAAATCTGATATTCCGATACTGGCCAATCATTTCCTGAAAATATATGCTGAAAAAACAAACCCACAGGTAAAATCCATCAGCAGGGATTTTCTGGATACACTAAAAAAACATGAGTGGAAGGGAAATATCCGGGAATTGAAAAATATTATTGAAAGATCACTGATCGTTTCCAATGGCAGTGAACTAACAACCGCAGATCTCCCAATGGAATTTTCCATAAGTGACAGCAAAAGCAGCAATTTATCTGCCTTTGATCTCGCCAGCGTCGAAAAACTTCATATTCAGCGCGTACTGATTCATACGAAGAACAATAAATCCGAAACCGCCCGCTTACTCAATATCGGATTGTCCACTCTGTACCGGAAAATGGAAGAATATAATATTCAGTAATCACTACTCCATTTTGATAAACCTTCTCATAATGAGAGGGTTTTTTTATTTCCGCAAACAGTCGAAAATCCATTCCGCGAAAATTATAACCCGTTTACTATGAATGGTTTCATCATGGTTGCGGACGCATATCGCCCTGAAGGGGCATTCTTTTGGCAATCTGGGGAACTGAAATCAACATCATGTCAAATATAAAAACCCAATCATCATGCTGACATTCATTTTAGTGCTCGCGGCACTTATTTGTTTCGCGATCTTTTTTAAATCGATTGACTTTTTTGATAAAATCTAATCAACCATGACACTATTATTTATTATCTCGATCCTGGTTTTCTGCTATCTGTGTTATGTGCTGGTAAAACCGGAAAAATTTTAAAGTCTATAAACCTGAATATATGAATACGGAAATTCTTGGCGTCGTGGCGATGTTCGTAGTAATGTTTTTACTTTCGATCCCCCTCGGCCGTTATATTGGTAAAATTTATGAAGGCGAACCCACCTGGACCGACCGGATTTTAAATCCCCTCGACAAATTATTTTTTAAACTCGGTGGCATCCGGCCAGATAAGGAGATGACCTGGAAACAGAATCTGCTGGCTTTGCTGACCATAAATCTTGTATGGTTTATTTTTTCCATGCTTGTGCTGATGAACATGAGCTGGCTGCCGTTGAATCCGGATCAAAATCCTTCCATGTCAGCCGACCTGGCTTTCAACACGACCATCAGTTTTGTTTCAAATACAAACCTGCAGCATTATTCCGGTGAAACGGGGGTTTCCTATCTCGGGCAGCTTACCCTGATGTTGTTTATGTTCATCAGCGCCGGAGTTGGTATGGCGGCATGTGCCATCGTTTTCAATGCGATGAAGGAGAGAACAACTGACAAACTCGGCAACTTCTATAATTACTTTATTAAATCCTGTACCCGGATCCTGTTACCACTGTCCATCGTTGTGGCCGTCATTTTATTGTTCAATGGAACGCCCATGACATTTAAGGGCAAGGACCAGTACATTTCTTTACAGGGAGATACCGTGAACGTAAGCCGCGGTCCGGCAGCAGCCATGATCGCCATCAAACAATTGGGAACGAACGGTGGCGGATTTTTCGGTGCCAATTCAGCCGTACCCTTTGAAAATCCGAATTACTTCACCAACATGGTGGAAAATATCTGTATCATTTTAATTCCCATGGCGATGATTTTTGCCCTCGGATATATACTGAAAAGAAAAAAACTTGCCTGGGTCATTTTTGCCGTGATGCTCCTGGGGCTTTTATGTTTTCTGATTCCTTCCATGTATTTTGAAATGAAAGGAAACCCGGCTATTTCACAAATGGGTATAACCCAGAATCTGGGTAGCATGGAAGGAAAAGAAGTTCGCTTTGGTCCGGCGGCCTCTGCTTACTGGGGCATTACGACTACGGTAACCTCCAATGGATCTGTCAATTCCATGCATGATAGCTTCACCCCGCTTACCGGCATGTTTGCGATGATGGGTATGATGGTGAACTGTTTTTTTGGGGGCGTGGGTGTTGGGTTTTTGAATTTTTATGTGTTCATGATTATTGCGGTCTTTATTTCAGGACTTATGGTGGGAAGAACGCCGGAATTCCTGGGAAAAAAGATCGAAGCGAAAGAAATGAAAATAGCGACCATCATTGCCTTACTGCACACATTGCTGATACTGGCATTCGCAGCCTTATCTTCTCATTTGTATGCAGGAGATCCCAAAACCTATGCAGGCTGGCTGAATAATCCGGGAAATCATGGCTTTTCAGAAATGCTGTACGAATACACATCTTCTTCCGCTAACAACGGATCGGGTTTCGAAGGCCTGGGTGACGGAGTTCCATTCTGGAACATCACCTGTGGTCTGGTCATGTTGCTTTCCCGTTTTCTGCCCATAATCGGACCCGTCGCTATTGCAGGGATTCTGGCTAAAAAGAAATTCGTTCCTGAATCTGCAGGTACGTTAAAAACAGATACGAGCACATTTGGTATCATGGTATTTTCTGTGATCCTGATTGTGGCCGCGCTGTCGTTCTTTCCTGCTTTATCGCTCGGACCCATTGCGGAATTTTTCTCACAGAAATAATTTTAATGAACATGTCAAAGTCAAAACAAGCAAATAAATTATTCGAACCTGCTCTGGTAAAACAGGCGCTGAAACAGTCCATCATCAAACTGAGTCCGCGGAGCATGGTGCACAACCCGGTTATGTTTACGGTGGAAATCGGAACAGCCATTATGTTGGCGGTCTGCATATGGATTTATCTCGGAGAAAAATCCCAGGGCGGATTTATGTATAATCTCATTGTATTTATTGTATTGCTGCTCACTCTGCTGTTTGCAAATTTTGCAGAAGCCATCGCCGAAGCGCGTGGTAAGGCGCAGGCCGACAGTCTGAGAAAAACCCGGGAAGACACGCCCGCAAAAAAAATATTCCCTGTTGGAGAAATATTTACTGACGAAGTAAAAATAGTGCCTTCTTCCCAACTTAGAAAAGGAGATGTTTTTCTCTGCGAAGCCGGTGATACGATTCCGATGGATGGTGAAATCATTGAAGGACTGGCTAGCATCGACGAAAGCGCAATCACAGGAGAAAGCGCACCGGTGATCCGCGAAGCAGGTGGTGATAAATCCAGCGTTACGGGTGGAACCCGTGTGCTCAGCGATCAGATCAAAGTGAAAGTGACAACCAATCCGGGTGAAAGTTTTCTGGATAAAATGATTGCGTTGGTGGAAGGCGCATCCAGGCAAAAAACACCCAATGAAATCGCGCTGACAATCCTGTTGGCCGGATTCACCATCATCTTCGTGATCGTTTGTGTTACGTTGAAACCGTTTGGTGACTATGCCAATACGCCGATCACCATCGCCGCATTTATATCTTTGTTTGTTTGCCTGATTCCCACAACCATCGGAGGACTGCTCAGTGCGATCGGTATTGCCGGAATGGATCGTGCACTTGCGCGCCAATGTTATTACAAAGAGCGGCAAAGCGGTAGAAACTGCCGGTGATCTGGATACTTTATTACTTGATAAAACAGGTACCATTACCATTGGCAACCGCAAGGCCACCCATTTCTGGCCATCCAAAAATATTCCTGAAAAAGAATTTATCGAAGCCTGTGCACTCGCTTCGCTGGCTGATCTCACACCGGAAGGAAAATCCATCGTTGAACTGAGTGGTATGAATTTAAATTCCTTCTCTACAAACGGTGCCAAATTTATTGAGTTCACGGCGGAAACCAGGAGCAGCGGGATAGATCTTAGCAGTGGAATAAAAATCCGCAAAGGAGCCTATGATTCGATCCGTCATTCTGTTGCGAAAGCCGGAAATCCGTTCCCTATGGATACAGAACAAAAAGTAAAAGATATTGCCAGCAACGGGGGTACTCCATTGGTGGTAAGTCAGAATAATCAGGCGCTGGGTGTGATAGAATTACAGGATATTATCAAACCCGGAATTTCCGAACGCTTTGACAGGCTCAGAAAAATGGGTGTCAAAACCGTGATGGTTACGGGCGACAATCCACTCACCGCAAAATATATTGCACAAAAAGCGGGTGTGGATGATTTTATCGCAGAAGCCAAACCCGAGGACAAAATGAATTATATCAAAAAAGAACAACACTCAGGTAAACTGGTTGCCATGATGGGTGATGGTACAAACGATGCACCGGCGCTGGCACAGGCTGATGTGGGCGTTGCCATGAACAGCGGAACACAGGCAGCAAAGGAAGCCGGAAACATGGTTGACCTCGACAACGATCCAACCAAACTGATAGAAATCGTTGAAATTGGAAAACAGTTGCTCATGACCCGCGGGACATTGACCACTTTTTCCATCGCGAATGATGTGGCAAAGTATTTCGCCATCGTTCCTGCCTTGTTTATCGTTTCGATTCCGTCATTACAGGCATTGAATATCATGCACCTGCACAGTCCGGAAAGCGCCA
Source organism: uncultured Bacteroidota bacterium (assembly GCA_963732055.1). Classification (GTDB taxonomy): domain Bacteria; phylum Bacteroidota; class Bacteroidia; order Chitinophagales; family Chitinophagaceae; genus Puia. Next base: position 290,224 of record CAVSYG010000003.1, read on the forward strand.
TTCTTTCTGCCGTTATTTTTAACGCGATCATAATACCTTTATTAATCCCGCTGGCACTCCGGGGTGTAGCATACAAGCCCATTGGAGCCAGTGCATTGCTGCGCCGTAACCTGTTGATCTATGGCCTGGGCGGAATCATTGTACCCTTCATCGGAATTAAATTGATTGATCTGATCGCATCTGTTTGGTTTTAAAAAAACATTTTATGAATAAACATCTTTTACCAGCCATACGCCTTACAGTTTTCTGTCTTATTTTCTTTTCCGGGATTTATACCTTAATCATATATGGTATCGCCCAGTTTGCTCCCAATCATGGGGAAGGAGAGAAAATTGAAGTGAACGGGAAAACCGTAGGTTATACATTAGAAGCCCAGAATTTTACAAAGGATAATTATTTTATCAGTCGTCCTTCTGCAGCCGGTTATAATGCAGCCGGCAGTGCCGGAAGTAATAAGGGTCCGACAAATCCGGACTATCTGAAAGACGTACAAACGAGAATTGACAGTTTCCTGGTTCATAATACATCAATACATAAAGAACAGATTACCTCCGAACTGGTAACATCTTCCGGAAGCGGACTGGATCCTGATATCTCACCAGCGGGAGCCTATATCCAGGTTCCAAGAATCGCTGCTGCCAGGGGACTATCTCCTGAAAAGGTACATTCGATCGTTGAACAGTCCATTCAACGGCCACTATTTGGAATTTTTGGTACCGAAAGAGTAAACGTTTTAAAATTAAATCTCGCCCTGGACAATATCAGATAACCATGCCGGATCAGGAAAAGAATACCAATGAGTTTATTGATCTTATCCGCAAATCGCGGCGTGGAAAGTTTAAGATATATATTGGCATGAGCGCAGGCGTGGGTAAAACATACCGCATGCTGCAGGAAGCCCAGACACTTTTAAGAAACGGAGTGGATGTGAAAATCGGTTATATCGAAACGCATGGCAGAAAGGAGACACATATATTATTGGATGGTCTGCCTTTAATACCCAGGCGTAAATTATTTTATAAAGGCAAGGAATTGGAAGAACTGGATGTGCAGGCTGTTATCAACCTGCATCCCGAAATCGTAATTATTGATGAACTGGCGCACACCAATATCGAAGGCAGTAAGAATGAAAAACGCTGGCAGGATGTGATGGATATCCTGGATGCCGGAATCAACGTGATCAGCGCAGTAAATATTCAGCATATTGAAAGCCTGAATGAAGAAGTAAAATCCATCACAGGTATTGAAGTGGCTGAACGAATTCCAGACAATGTACTGAAACAGGCGGACGAGGTGGTGAATATTGATCTCACGGCTGACGAGCTGGTTACCCGTCTGAGAGAAGGCAAAATATATGCTCCGGAAAAAATTGAAAGGGCGATGAACAATTTTTTTCAATCCGACAAAATCCTCCAGCTGAGGGAACTGGCGCTGAAGGAAGTTGCGAGCCAGGTAGAACGTAAAATAGAGACCGAGCTTCCGAGAAACCTGAGCTTTAAAGACGAACGATTCATGGCCTGTATCAGCAGCAATCATGAAATCGCCAGAATGGTGATCCGTAAAACAGCCAGACTGGCTTCGTATTATCATTCCGACTGGTATGTGTTATACGTTCAGACGGCCAGTGAGCGCGGCGACAAGATCGGATTGGCTGCACAACGGCATCTGATCAATAATTTCAAACTGGCTATGGAATCGGGTGCCGAAGTAATTAAAATTACCAATAACAATATCGCCAGGGGAATCATTGAAACTGCTGAAGAAAGAAAAATCACAACCATCTGCATCGGAAAACCGCATCTAGGCCTGGTGAAAGTGATCCTGAATACCGCCGTTTTCAACCAGATGCTGAATAAACTATCGGAGGCGAATATTGATATTGTAATATTTTCGTGATATGGCAGCAAAATTAAAAACCAAATTGACGGCCGGATTAATATTTTTATTCGGCGTGATCCTGATATTCGGGATCCTCGGAACCATCAATATCAACCTGCTGAGTCGTGATGCCGACCTGATTCTAAAAGACAATTACAAATCCATTATCTATTGTAATAATATGCTCAAGGCACTGGAAGATGTCGGCACGCACAAAGATGCGATGGAAAAATTCGAAGAGAATCTGAAAAATCAGGAAGTAAATATTACAGAACCCGGCGAAAAGGAACAAACAGAAGAAATCAGAAAGAACTTTGAGGAATTAAAGGCAGATCCCAAAGGATCCTTCCAATTATAGTGAAATAAGGCAAGCCATATTTCAGGTGCTCGGATCTCAATGCCTCTGCCATTTATCGTAAAAATATGGTCGCTCAGGATACAGCCCGAAACGCTAAACGCTGGCTGGCTATCATTTTTACCATCCTGATCCTGATATCGTTTACATTCATCTTTAACCTGCCCGGTATTATTTCCGGTCCGATTCAATCCCTGTCGGACGGTATCAAAGAAATCGCAAATAAAAATTACAGTAAGCGCATCTATCTGAAACAGAAAGACGAGCTGGGTGACCTGGCGATCGCTTTCAATGCCATGGCGGAAAAGCTGGATCTGTATGAACACAGTAACCTGGCGAAAATGCAATTCGAAAAAAGCCGTATAGAAACCATTATCAACCAGATGCGGGATGGGATCATCGGACTCGATGCTAAAAAAAATATTCTGTTTCTGAATGTTGTGGCTCAAAAACTCATGGGACTAAAAGAGAGCGATATCGTGGGAAAATATGCGCCGGATATTGCTCTCAAAAATGATCTGATGAGAAAATTACTCCAGACGGACGGCGACAAAAAAGATTTAAAAATATACCTGGACGACAAGGAGGGTTTTTTTAACAAGGATGTCCTGGATGTAAAGAACAATCAGGAAGTGATCGGACAGGTAATTGTTTTGCGGAATATCACGATTTTTCATGAACTGAATGAAGCAAAAACAAATTTTATTGCCACGGTATCCCACGAACTGAAGACTCCTATTTCTTCCATAAAGATGAGCGCTCAATTATTATCGGATGAAAGAACAGGACCTTTGGCCGAGGACCAGAAACAACTGGTCAATAGTATTAATGATGATGCTGAACGCTTATTAAAAATTACCAGTGAACTGATCAATATGGCCCAGGTGGAAACCGGCAATATCCAATTCAACATACAAACCACACCTGTAACCGCCATCGTTGAAGACGCGCTGGACGCAGTACAAGTCCAGGCCCAGCAAAAAAATATATCCATCAAAAACAACGATTGCTCCGGAGATCCCACTGATACATGCCGACAAAGAAAAAACGACCTGGGTAATGATCAATTTGCTCACGAACGCGATCAAATATTCATTTGAGTCATCCGCAATTGAAATATATGCCGGCCAAAGGAATGGTCATGTAGAAGTATCGGTAAAGGATCATGGCAGGGGAATTGATGAAAAATATCTTACGCGTGTATTTGACCGTTACTTCAAAGTACCCGGCTCACAGGAAAGATCACGGACCGGATTGGGCCTTGCTATTTCAAAGGAATTTATCGAAGCGCAGGGAGGAAAAATCTGGGTGCACAGCCAGATCGGCGCCGGAAGTGAATTTGGATTTTCGTTTGATAAAGCCTGAATTTTGAGCAGGACGCAGGACGCGGGAAGCTCCATCTAAGTAAAAACATGTAGCTCCTGCAATATTCTCATTTCTTTAAGACGATTAACCAGCGTTTGTGAAAATCTTAGGTGAATTATGATATATCTTAATATCATCATTCACCAAAAATTAATCCATGACCAGAACACTACTTATCCTTATGCTATTTATACCCTCCTCCATAATAGTCAATGCCCAGTTTAAAAAAAATGATATTCTGTTGGGAGGTCAGCTCTCATACAGCTATAATTCTTATAATCAGAAATACTCACCAAATACTGAGTACGATCAGAAAACAAATAATGGGATCTTTACAATTAATATGGGGAAAGCGCTAAACGAAAACACAATAGCAGGAATAAACCTATCGTATCTGCCTAGTTCGGAAAACAATTACCAGAATTACGGGATTGGTCCACTTAAATATCAAAATAACGAATTTGCTGCCGGTATTTTTTATAGAAAATATAAAAATCTTGGAAAAGAATTTTATCTTTTTGGACAGGCCGGTGCCTCCTACTATTGGTCTGATGAATCTGGAAAAGACAGCACAGGAAAAAAGGCATTAATGGGTTCTTCATGGGGTGTAGGAGTAGATTTCTTTCCCGGTATTGCATATAAAGTTTCGAAGCATTTCTTTTTGGAACTCAGTATCCCGGAATTGATCAGCATCCGATATAATAAAACAAGTAGCACTACACAGTCTTCAACATATGTAAGTGACCAATTAAACATCAGCACTAGTCTGAGTTCAAGTCCCTTGGACGCCTTAGGTATTGGATTCCGACTGATATTATAATGTAAATTTCTTATCCCGGAACTCGCGTTGTTCATACTTAGAATCCGATTCAGTATCTTGGCTATCCGATTTAGCCAGATGAAGAAAGTCATTTTCCCCGTTTACTTACTTATTTATTTTTCATTAACCTGTATTCTATCGTGTGGCCCAGGCAAATCAACAAACACTATTGCGACAGATTCACTCAGTATCTCGCAGGGTCAGATATTATTCCAGACGACTTGCAGCGGTTGCCACAATTTCCGTCACGACGGGATCGGGCCCAATCTATCGGGTATTACAGAAACCAATTCGGTCAGCTGGCTTAAAGAATTTATCCGCTCTCCAAAGACCATGCTCGATTCCGGAAGTGATCATGCTAAAAAACTTTTGGCTGATTACCACTCCCTCATGCCTTCATTCACACAACTGAAGGATGAAGAAATCGATCATCTGATTGCCTTTCTTCATACCCAGAAAGCGAAACAAAAACCCAAAGACGATCCCAACGCGATCAAAAATCCGATTCCTGAAAAAATACCTGCTTCTGATATACAGGTTGATCTGGAGTTGTTTGCACAAATACCAGCCAGCAGTGATAAAGAACCCCATACCAGGATCAGTAAAATGGATTGGGTGAACTCAATAAAGAGCTGGTTTGTCCTGGATCAGCGGGGGAAATTATATAAGCTGGTAGATAAAAAAGCTGAAACCTGGCTGGATATTTCGAAGTGGAAACCCGCCTTTATAAACCAGCCCGGACTCGCTACTGGTTTCGGCTCATTTGCTTTTCACCCGGATTATGCAAGGAATGGTATTTTCTATACAACGCATTCCGAAGCAGCACATTCTAAAAAGGCGGACTTCGCCATCCCCGATTCCATAAAACAAACCCTGCAATGGGTGCTTTGTGAATGGAAGGCCACAAATCCAAATGACTCTTCATTCAGCGGAACCTGTCGCGAATTAATGCGGATCGATATGGTTTCGGGAATTCACGGGGTCCAGGAAATCATTTTTAATCCGAAAGCAAAACGGGGTGATATGGATTACGGACAATTATATATCGGCGTGGGCGATGGCGGATGTACTGAAAATGGTTATGCAATGCTGACCCATCATCCGGACAGAATCTGGGGGAGCATTCTCCGAATTGATCCGTCGGGAACAAACAGCAGGAACGGTCAATATGGAATTCCCGAACAAAATCCATTTGCCCATTCGAAGGATTCAACAACTGTCCGCGAGATTTATGCTGACGGATTTAGAAACCCCAATCGCATCACCTGGACAAACAAGGGCATCATGCTTGCAACAAATATTGGTCAGGCGAGTATTGAGGCCATTGACATTATTTTAAAAGGACATGATTACGGATGGCCCAACCGGGAGGGAAGATTTTTGATGTATCCGGATTCAAATATGAATAACATTTATCCCCTGCCTGCCAATGATAGTGTTTACCATTATACATATCCCGTCGCTGCGTTTGATCACGACGAAGGCAATGCCATCGCAGGCGGTTACGCTTATGAAGGCCGGATGATCCCACAACTCCGGGGAAAATACCTGTTCGGAGATATTCCTGGCGGAAGATTATTTTATATCAGTCTCGCCGATTTGAATCCAACTAAAATGGCGCCGGTCAAAGAATGGTTTGTTTCGCTGAATGGGAAACGATTAACGCTTCGCAGTTTGTGCGGACAAAACCGAGTGGACCTTCGGTTTGCACAGGATGAAAGAGGCGAAATGTTTATATTCACAAAACCAGACGGAAAGATTTACCGTCTGACGAAACTTTCAACTGTTCCGATCGCCCACACGGCAGGGAATTAAAAAACCGATCATAGAGCATGCCTAAAAAAATTCAATGGGCGCTTGTCCTTTTATCCGGCATTTGCTTTTATTTTGGTTTCAGCCTGAACGGAAATTTCGGCTGGCTGATCTGGATCGCTCCGATCCCTATTTTATATATTTCACTCCTGGTAAAACCCCGTCAAGCTTTCAGCATCTCCTTTCTTTCCTATCTGATCGGCAGAATGAGTTGGTTCTCCTACCTGAAAAGTGTGATGCCGGTTGTACCGCTCATTTTATTTACGATATTACTGCCGGTTATTTTTGCGCTGATCATTTTAGCTACAAGGAAAATAGTATTGAATTCACAACACTGGTTTTCGGTATTCGCCTATCCCGTGTTGTTCACAGCTTTTGAATACGTCGTGTTTATTTTTTCGCGTGACGGAACGGCGGCCAGTATCGGATATACTCAAAGCAATTACCTTTTCCTGATACAGATCGCATCGCTTACCGGATTATTGGGCGTCAGTTTCCTGATCAGTTTTATCCCCTCTGCCTTCGCTCTTGCATATTATTTTAAGAATTCAAAGAAAACCGCATTCACACTGGTTTTTCTTCTCATACTGTTATTGGGGGATAGCATCATATACAGTCTGATCCGGTTGGGAAAACCAAATGAAGGCAGGATGATCAACGTCGGAATGGTTGCACTGGATGAAGGATCTTATAAAGGAATTTATCAAAATGATCCCGCGGTAAAATTAAAAGTAGCTGAATTATATCTGCAGGAAGTTTCCAAATTAGCGGATCAGGGCGCGGAAATTATACTGCTCCCGGAAAAAGTCATTTTTGTAAATGACTCAACCATTAAAGACATTCTGAACAAATTCACTGACCTCGCCATCAGCCGGCATATCCAGATCATCATCGGTGGATACAAGGAACAAAACGGTACTTCGTTTAACAATGCCTGGTTCATTTCGGGCAATGGAAAATTGATGGTTGATTACCAAAAAGTAAACCTCTTTGAAGGCGAAGTTTTGGATGGATGCAAGCCGGGGAATCGCATCGCCATATTTTATCCGGATGCTTTCAATGAGGGTGTCGCCATCTGCAAGGACATGGACTTTCAGCAATTCATTTTGGGGTATAGTAAACAAAGTCCGGCAGTTCTCTGGGTGCCCGCCTGGGATTTTGTGGTAGACGGGTTCATGCATTCCCGGATGGCCATGATGCGTAGCATTGAAGGCGGATTTTCCCTGGTCAGGAATGCGCGGCAGGGCCGGCTGACAATCAGCGACTGGCGCGGAAAAGTATTATATGAGGCTAGCAGTGAAAACGGATCTTATACTGCCTTAACAGGAAAAATATCTATTAAGCCCCATCCTACTCTTTACGCGCGGGCAGGTGACTGGTTCGGGACCATCAATTTATTCGCAGCGATCGGATTTATCATTTTTCTTTTTAAGAAAAAGAAAACCGTAGCCGCCTGATGCCTTTTATTTTACCCTTGAATATCTTTCTATATTCAGTCTGTTTATTTTTAATGAATCAATTTTCTCTATGCCGGTCTGAGTCAGCATATCATTTTGAAACACGACGGTAAAAACGAAATCATGTCCTTCCCAGGCCCTGTCGCTGCAATATTCCAGGTGTTCGGTATACATGCTGTCGGATAAAGTATAGGTGCCTGCGCCTGAAGTATAAGAGGCGGCAGTATCCTTTCCTTTGCTCAGATCATGTCCCACGAAAGAAAAATGGGTGCCGTTGATAATTTTTATAAACTTTTTGCCTTTACCGGTATAATCGGTTGTTGTAGTGTCCTTACCCTGAATAGTTGTGCCGGTAACCAACTCCCAGGTTCCGATCATCGGGTTTTCAGCAACCGCCGATTTATCTTTTTCCTGATTCATATCGCATCCCTGAAGAGTTAGGAGAACGAATGCCGCAATCGTTAGAAGTTTCATTGGTTAATTTATTTGATGGGAAGTTACTTACATTTAGTAAGGTAATAGCCTGTATGCGAACCCCAATCCTTAAAATAATTTTCTACCTGATTTTCCAGGGAGTATTTGCCTGCAGTTACGGACAAAATTTCAATCCCTATTATAATTTCAAGCGACTGAATGTTCAAAATGGGCTGGCACAAAATATTGTGTATCATTTCCTGCAGGACAGCCGGGGTTACGTCTGGCTGGGTACCCGAAACGGTATTACATTGTTTGATGGTATCCGTCCCATTAGTTTCCAACATTCAGATAATAATAAAAATACGCTTGCCGGTAATTTTATCACACGTATCCTGGAGGACTCCAATCATACAATCTGGATAGGCAATGATGCAGGTATTGATCGGTTCAATCAAACTGAAAATAACTTCACTCATTTCGGTATCCCATCGACGGATGGCCACAAGGAAAATACGTATTGTGTATTACTGGGGTTTGCCAATGTCCATGATTTATGGTTTATCGATGTCAGTTCTAAAGCGATAAAAGTCTTTGATACAGATACAAAATCATTTCGGTTCATTGTTTCAACAGACGCATTAGATGGGTTACTATATACCAACACTGCCACTGGCGCTTTACAAATCTGGACCTACTTAAGTATCGGTACGATTCATTATATTTTTGAAAATGATTCGCTGATCAGCCGGCAATCATATTTCGATGGTGAAAAAAAACCCGGCCTCCCATCCCTGTTGATATTTCACGTTCTTTATCAAAATGACTCCACAACCTGGTTATCAACTGCCAAAGGGCTTATTGAGCTGAATCCGAAATCGGGGACGTATACCATTTTTAACAAACTGAATAATGAACCGGTTACTGAAACAAGATATGCAGCCGAATCACCCGCCGGACTTCTGTGGGTTGGAACAGGCAATGCTGGCATCTACACTTTTGATATTCGTCAGAAGAAATTTGTCGATCATTTCAGGAATGAAGCTTTGGATCCCTTCAGTATCTGCAGTAATAATATCGTGTCCATATATTTTGACCGGGTGGGCAATGTCTGGTGCGGGAGTTATGGTAATGGTGTCAGTTATGCGTATATCGAAAATAATTTTTTTTCAAAGCACCTTTCCAAAGCCGAAATGGATCATTGGAAAAAAGAAAATAATATATCCTGGCTGGGATCGGACCTGAATGGAAATATCTGGTGCAAGTTGCAGGACTTTGGGGGATTTTGGCAACTCGACTCTTCAGTAAAAATTAAAACTTATCGCGAGCCGAGACTGGAAAATGGAAAGCCCTTTATCGCTGCCGTCTATCAAATACTTTTTTACGACAAGTCGAACGCCTGGTGCACAACCGATCGGGGACTATTCCGTTACAATACATTAACCAACATTATAAAACAGGTGGATTTCCCCCGTCTGTCTAACACGGTTTTTGGAAGTTACTGGACCAAAGTGATGTTCCGTCTCCGTGATAGCTCGATATTATTTTCAACTTTCGGTGGTGTTTACCGTATCTCAAACCATAACGGGAAAGAAACGATCCTGCCCTTCTCCGCATTCAATTCTATGCCGGTCAGGGCATTTGATATGATCTATGAAGACAGTTCGAATCAGTTATACATAAAAGACAGGGAAGACAGCCTTTATATACTTTCTCCCCTTAAAACCGATGGGAATTATGAAATAAGGAAAAGATTGTCGTTTCATCCCGAGATTTTTCAATTTCAGGAAAGTGGTTCGGTCATTTATATAGCGACCAATGCAGGTCTTTTTCAGTTGCATAAAAATAATTTGTCGGTTGAAAAATCCGCCATCAACGATGCCATGCCCTTTATGGTCATCAAAAACTTATTGGTGGAAGGAAATAGAATCTGGCTTTTTGGTGAAAAGGGACTTTACCAATATAATTTAAATCAAAAGACCGGTCGCTTATTTTCTGTTGAAGACGGACTTCCAAATAATGAATTCAAAGAATATTCTCTTTTATATACTTCTTCGGGAAACTGCATTGTCGGAACAAACAATGGCATTCTTTCATTTTATCCGGAAAAATCGCAGGATATCGTTTATCCGCCCAGGGCACAGCTGATCAATATGTATGTGAATGATTCTTCAACGGGTTTTATCGCCAATCCGCAGGAATGTTCACAAGTTGTTCTTGAACATGATCAAAATACTTTTTCATTTGATTATTCATGCATCAGTTTTCAGCACGTGCAGGAATCGGCATTTGAATATAAGCTGGACGGTTTTGATGAAAACTGGATACGGGGAGGAACTACAAACTATACCCGATACAGCAGGATTGCGCCCGGCGACTATACCTTCCGTGTCCGCACGATTGATGCCAAGGGCAAGTTGAGTCCTTATATGAAGAACCTTTCAATCAAAATCAAAAAAGCATTTTGGCAAAAGTCCTGGTTCAGGATTATCATGATCGCCGTTCTCGGATTGCTGATCTGGCTGGTAGTAAAATGGTATTTAAATATCCGGATTCGCAAACAGCAGATAGAATTTGAAAAATTACAGGCTATAGAAAAAGAAAGGACCCGTATAGCAACGGATATGCATGACGATCTGGGTGCGGGACTTTCAAGAATCAAGTTCCTGAGTGAGACCATCGAAATGAAAAAACAATTGGAGCAACCCATCGATGTGGATATCAGCAGCATCGGTAACTATGCAAACGAAATGATTGGGAAAATGGGAGAGATTGTATGGGCGCTGAATGAGAAAAATGATTCTCTCAGTGATCTTTTATCTTATACGAGAGCTTATGCAGTTGAATATCTCCTGAATAATGGTATCCAATGCCAGGTGAATGCGCCTGCTGTGTTTCCTTCCATTTTTGTAAGCGGTGAATTCCGCCGCAATATTTATCTTACCATAAAAGAAGCACTCCATAATATTGTGAAACACGCCAGTGCCATTCATGTTATTGTAAATATAGAAATTGATAAACTTCTCCGGATCGGGATTCATGACGATGGGGTTGGATTTGACCGGATGAATATCCGTCCCTTCAGCAATGGATTGAATAATATGCAAAAGCGGATGAAAGATATATCTGGACAGCTCGAGATCATCCATGATCAGGGAACGGCCATCATATTAACAGCACCCCTTCAGATATAACTTTCATTCTATTGCCTGATTCCCTTAATAAAACTACATTCAATCATTCAATGCCTATTACGCTGGCCATAGTAGAAGACCTCGATGAAGTGAGGGAGGGACTAACAAACTTCCTGGCATTGGATCCTGAATTCAAAGTATTGGATACTTATAAAACAGGAGAGGAAGCGTCCATAGATATTCCCATTCTGAAGCCGGATATTGTTATCATGGATATCAACCTTCCGGGTATGAGTGGCATCGACTGCGTTCGTATTTCAAAGAAATCAAATATCCCTACTCAGTTCATGATGTTTACTGTGTATGAAAATGACGAAAAAGTTTTTGAAGCTTTAAAAGCGGGTGCGTCCGGTTATCTTTTGAAAAATACCGGGCTGAATCATATCGTTGAAGCATTGAAGGAACTGTATAAAGGAGGTTCGCCGATGAGTGCAAATATTGCACGCAAACTGGTCAATAATTTCCAGGATAAAGCACAGTCCGAAACGCCTGCCCATAACAAAATCCTGTCGGCTCGTGAAAACGAAACCCTGCATCTGCTTTCCCAGGGGCTGTTGTACAAGGAAATCGCCGAACAGCTGGGCATTTCAACAAGCACCGTCCGTCAGCATATCCACCGGATTTATGAAAAGCTTCATGTTCAAAACAGAACAGAGGCGATCAATAAGGCCTTTAAGAAAAATTAGCATCGCAGTTCCCGGTCGTCCTTTTTTGGTTCCGTCAGCAAATTTTGTGTCATGTAACTTTTGTTCTATTGCCCGGGTATGATGGTTTATATATCTTTTAAGAAATTTCCCATGAAACAGTTTTATTGCCTGTTACTGATACTTTTTCCCGCCTGCGTTTTTAGTCAGCAGGATAGTATCAGCGCCAATGCCACAAAACATCAGGATACTGTCATCGTAACCAGCCCAAAACCAAAAACAGAACAAAAGCCCCACCATTCCATAGGATTTGGTATTAAAGCCGGGTTGAATTTTACCAATATAACAAGCGCATCTTCTATCAGCAACAGCAGTGAAACCGGATACCAGGTGGGTTTATTCCTGGATCCCAGTTCCAATTCCGTACTGGGTTCAAGAACAGAATTGCTCTATTCACATCAGGCCTATAATTACGCCACCGGAACCACCACCGGAAAAAACTATCTGGATTATATTATGCTGGCCCAGCTGATGGCTATTAATATCACGCATTTTGTTCAGATACAAATCGGCACTCAGATAGGATATCTGCTAAGTGCAAAATCCGATAGCAATAAAGTATCTACGGGATATGCGCAGGCAGATGCTGCACTGGATTACTATAACCGGATTGATTTTGGATTTAGTGGTGGTCTGGAGGTTCGACCCTTCATGGGAATCATCGTGGGCGCCAGATATAATTTCAGTATCACCAACCTCTATAAAATACCCGATGTAAACAATACCTCACAAACTCCACCATCCTTTATACCCTCAACCAGTGATCTCAATTTTAAAAATAATCTTGTTCAAGTATATATTGGTTACAGATTCTAAACGCCTAACGCGAAACGCTCAACGCGGAACGCATTTTGACTCCTTCTCCCAATTCTGAATTTTAATCCACACCATTACCCTTATCCCGGACCTGAAAGAGAAATACTTTCAGGTCTTCCTTTTTTTACTCAACGCGTAATACATTTCGTGTATCGTGGATCGATATACGATATACGATACACGATAAACGATAAACGATCGTTGGTAATCGGTCATCTTTTTGGATTTGCTCTTCATTCTGACTAATTTTAAATGGCACTGACACTACAATGATTATTATAAAACGCGTTACAGAATTCAGCGAACTGGAGGGAATCAGAAAGCTGCAGGAAGCCAATCTTCAAAGAAATCTCACAGTTGAAGAAGCGGAAACTGAAGGTTTCGTAACGGCAGAATATTCTATTGAATTCCTGGAAACACTTCACACAGCGGGTCCTTCCATTATTGCAAAAGAAGACGATCAGGTGGTTGGATTTGCATTGGTTGCACCCAAATCGGTCCGGTACCAGCATGAACTGTTATCTGATTTATTTAATTGCATTGATACAATTATATTCCACGGTCGTTCGCTGAAAAACATCCGGTATGTAGTTGTCGGCCAACTATGCGTCGCAAAAAACTACCGGGGTCTGGGACTCGTGCAACAGATGTACCGGCATTTTAAAGAATCATTGACCGGTGAATATGACTGTTGCATCACCGATGTAGCGGAAAATAATCCAAGATCATTAAAAGTTCATCTGAAAACCGGATTCCAGGTCATTGACAGTTTTTCCTATGCAGGTTCAAACTGGAATATTGTTTTATGGGATTGGAAATCAGAACTGGAAATAAATAAATGAACTGCTCGCATTTTGACTAAGCATGATCAAACAGAATCATGATGGACCAGGTAATACCCAAAAGCCACCAGGGCATTTTACCGGCCACCTTTAATACCATCGTATTTCTCATCAACCAATGAGAGATCACCAACGCGACCGTGATAATGGCTACTTTATATATGTCCAGATAACCCAATACTGCGGTTCCTTTGGGGAAATTGACGAACATGGAATGTAATATCCTCCAGGCGGAGCTAAAATCCGGTGATCTGAAAAACACCCAGGTTACATTCACCAGGAAAAAAGTACAAAGAGCCAGTAAAAAATTGGTAATATTTTTTGCATGATTCGTTTCAGGTGGGAAAGATCCTTCCACCGGTTTTTTAAAAGTGGGTGCAAAGGAAGCTTTTACAACCTTTTCTTCTAGAAGTCACAAACATGGGTATACCCTTTGATTTGTTTCGTGCATCACGAAACGCTTTTTCAACCCATAAATAAAATCCGTGCAGGGCACCCCACACCACAAAGGTCCAGTTGGCGCCATGCCAGAGTCCGCCCAGTAACATGGTGACCATCAGGTTGAAATAAGTTCTGTATTTCCCCAGCCTGTTTCCTCCCAGGGGTATATATAAATAATCCCTCAGCCAGGACGACAATGTAATATGCCATCTCCGCCAAAAATCGGTAAAGCCAACAGCCGCATAGGGGAAAAGGAAGTTCTGTGGTAAAGTAAATCCAAGACATAAGGCGGCACCGATGGCGCAGGAAGAATAACCGGCAAAATCAAAAAATATTTGTCCGGAAAAAGCGAGAACACCCATCCATGCGTCGATTGTTTTCAATGCATCCGTGTGCACCAAAAACCGAATTGGCAGGGCCGGACAACATTCCGTCTGCCAGAAAAACTTTCATAAACAAACCGAGTGAAAGCAAAAACAGACCCTGCATCATTTGCTGGCTGTTTGCTTTACGGGGTGTAAGGAATTGTGGAACCAATTGCGGCGGACGAACGATCGGACCAGCTACCAGGTGAGGAAAAAATGTTACGAATAAAGAAAAATCCAGCAGGGATTTCACTGGTTTACTTTCCTTCCGATACATATCAATGGTATAACATAACGTCGTGAATGTATAAAAAGAGATACCGGCCGGCAGGATGATATTAGGTTTTGCCGGATGAAAGTTTGCTCCCAGCGAATTGACCAGATGCGTAAAATTTTCTAGGATAAAACCTCCGTATTTAAAATAGCAAAGCATGCCGAGATTTCCAATCAGGCTGACAACCAGTAACAATTTCTTCCTGTATTTATTTTCCTGGGTATACAATGCCCGGCCCACAAAAAAATCTACCAGCGTGGATAGCCATAATAATAGAATAAACGGCGGATTCCAGGCGGCATAAAAAACATAACTCGCCAGCAAAAGGTTGATTTTTTTTGTCTTCCAGGAAAAAGGAAGATTATGTAAAATCAGAACGATGGCGAAAAAAACCAGGAATGTGTATGAATTAAAAAGCATTGTCGGGATATTAAGGGTTATAAAACATTTTCGTTTATTCTTCTAATTGTTAAATGTCCATCCATTTTCTTCTTTGAGAATTTTG
This sequence comes from uncultured Bacteroidota bacterium, assembly GCA_963732055.1. Classification (GTDB taxonomy): domain Bacteria; phylum Bacteroidota; class Bacteroidia; order Chitinophagales; family Chitinophagaceae; genus Puia. The sequence continues at coordinate 305,466 of CAVSYG010000003.1, forward strand.
ATCAGATTCTTCGTGAAAACAACTGCCTGTTCCGGACTCAGGTGCGATGATTCAGGGCACTCAAACTGCGCAATCGCGGGATAATCCTTATAATAAATACCCTTGCATCCCGTGGCTGCTAATAATTTATCCCAGTAAATGGCTCTTGGAAAATCTCTCGATTCATATTGCCAGACTTTTCCGCTGCTGGGTGTGCGAACAAATATTACTTCACCTCCCCTGTTTTGAATTTTATCAACATCCGTCTTGATTAATTGGATAATTGAATCCAGTTTCTTTCCTGTTGCAGGTGGTTCCATGGTTGTCTTAATAAAGAAATCCCAAATTCCTTTCACCTGGTTTTGCAGACTGGTATCAGCAAGAAACTTTGATGACATCCGGGATTGCCTTTCCAATGTGGTTCTGTCAAATTCCGGCGGAAATATCACATCGGGAAAAACGCCGGGCCTTTGTGGCGGGTGCATAAGAGGCAGCATTGCATTAAAAGAATAATTGTCCTGGTCCAGAAATACGAACATGGATTCAAGCACCCGGTCAACCTGGAAACTGGCTCTTTGCGTTGGAGATAAATTGTGATAATATTCAACCCTTTTTTTTGGACCCTCATCTTCAAATGATGAGGTAGCAAGAAATATTTCTTCCGTCACGTCTACGATCAGTTTGCCTTTGAAATTTGTATCATTAGCGAGATCGCGCAAAACCGGTGCAGGACTGCTACCGACGCATGCCAGTTGTATTGCATGATTACCGGTTATTTCCTGCCAGGTGGGAATGTCCAGATCAAACTTGATCCTCGATGATCCGATGAAAATCGTGGCCTTGTCTTTAGGCTCATAAACCTTAGCCCTTGTATAAGCCCATAAAGCCTTATTATCATCATACGTTGTGTCAACACCGATACGTCGTAAATGAATCTCCCACGACACGGCAGCGACGACAGAAAGGGTGATGGCAAATAATCCGGCCTTTAAGAATTGTGATGCCTGCATAATCTATTGGGAAATTGAAATATTTTTTGATGGCCATTCTTTTTCCTGCATTTCCTGGATAAATGCCTTTGTGTACAGAACCGCATCCGCGGGCGTCAAATGTGACCATTCCGGACATTCAAAAAAAGATGTCGCCGGATAGTCGGTAAAAAAAATCCCCTTGCAATCTGTCAATGTTAACAGCCGGTTCCAGTAAGCATCCCTCGGATACCACTTCGATTCTTTTTCCCAATACAATCCGCTGGATGGTGTACGAACGAAAAAAACCTGGCCACCCCTGGCTTTTATTTTATCAACATCCCTTTTTACAGAATTGAAGATCCCATCCAGTTTTTCTTTACTCAGAGAATCAAATGGCTGGTTCAGACCATACGCCCAGATTCCCCTGACCGCATTATGCTGATTTGTATCCGCCACAAAATCCGGACTCATTATATTTTGCCTGTCATAATTTACCGGTGTAAATCCCATCGGGAAATGAAGTCCGGGAAAAACGCCGGGTCTGGGAGGAATGGGAATATTATCAAGCATACCGTTTATGGAGAACCAGTCCTGATCAAGGAAAACAAACTGGGATTCCAGTACATGATTTACCTGGAAACTGAAACGCTGTGTCGGCGTACGGTTATGATAATAGGCGATCTTTTTATTTGTACTGCCGTCATAAAATGCAAATTCTGAAAAAAACGTTCCTTCCGTAACATCCACTACCACATCTCCCTTAAAATTTGTGTCATTGGCCAGATCTGTGAGTACTGCCCTGGGACTGCTTCCCACGTTTGCCAGTTGAATAGCATCTTTCCCTGTAAGCGCACGCCATGTATTTATATCCAGATCATATTTGATCCTGGAAGAGCCGATAAAAACGGTGGCTTTGTCTGCCGGCTCATATACCATGGCTCGCTTATCAGCCCACAATGCCTCATTGTCGTCAAAAGTCAACTGGTGACCTTTATGCCGCAGATGAATTTCCCAGGAAAGGATTGCAATGAGAGATAGAGACAGGGCCAATGCGGCTGCCCGGATAAGGTTGGGATGCATGGATCAGGGTTAAAAAAATGAAAGCAATATATTCTTAAAAGGAAATTCAGATCGTACAGGGTACAAGGTCAGGAATGTTCACTTGCACTATTTCTGAAGGAGGGATCCTGAAGTCCAATGAAAATATAGTAAAATTCAGAACCGGCGAAATGAATATTTTGTAACTGGCGGCCGGCTTCGCGGGTTCTGTAGGAAATAGGAGAATAATAAGCTGAAAACCACCTCTTTCCAAATACTCATCATTAACGCTCCATTTACTAAATGGCGGTTCAGCTTGCTCTCTTTTCCTGTAGTAACATTTTAACGGCGTGATCGAAAGAACCCGCACGTATCACTTCACCCGCATTTACAAAATAGATCTCATCTGCATTTTGAATGGTATTTAACCGATGTGCTATAATGACCCGTGTTGTTTGCTTTGGTAATTTATTCAGAATGTCTTCCAGTATTTTTTCAGTCATCGTGTCTATGTTAGCTGTCGCTTCATCCAGGATGAGCAGGTCGGGATTTCTCAAAACAGCCCGCATAAAAGCAATCAGCTGCTTTTGCCCCAGGCTGATACTTTCGCCCCCGGAGCTCACCATCGTGTCCAATCCGTTTTCAAAAATGTCCAGTAATCTTTGCAGATTCGCATTTCTGATAACTTCTTCCAGCTGCGCATTTGAAAAACCAATCAGTTTTTCGTTACCATACAGAATATTATCCCGCACGGTGCCTGTAAACAAAAACGGCTCCTGTAGAATAAATCCAATCTTTCGGGTACGTTCTTCCGGTTCATAGGCCCTGATATCTTTACCATTCAGCAGCACGACTCCACTGACCGGATCATATAATCTCGACAGAAGTGAAGCGGTGGTTGTTTTGCCTCCACCGGTGGGACCCACCAAAGCATACGTTTTACCCGGCTCCAGAGCAAAATTTATGTTGTGCAGAATCTCAACTCCTCCTTCGTAACCGAAATGCACATCCCTGAATTCAAGAAGGGCATTCGATTTTTCCCTTTGGTCATTCCGCAACACCGGCAGGTTTGACTCCAGATTTAAAATATGGGATATTCTGTCAGATCCTGCCATGGCAACCTGGAAGTTTGTCCATAGTACGGCCAGTTGTCGTAAGGGATTATAGAAGTTCGTGGAATAAGACAGATAACTAACCAATAATCCGATTGAAAAATGTCCCGTAGAAATCAGGTAGATGCCAACGGTCAGTACGATTAACTGCCCGGTGCTGGCAAAAAATCCATACACCGGCGTAAATGCACTGTTTGAAATACCGGCTGCCTTTGCAGCAACATAATTTTTTTCATTGGCTTCTTCAAAACGTTTCCTGAAATAATCCCTGCGGTTAAAAGCGATGATCACTTTAAAATTATTCAGGCTCTCCTGAATCTCCGAGCTCAATCCGCCGGTTGTTTTCATGCTCGCGGCATTTTTTCTCTTTACCCATTTCGAAGTCGCTTTCGTAAAAATTAAAATCATCAGTCCGGGTACCAATGTAGCAATACCCAATCTGAAGTTAATGGCCAGTAAGAAAATGCCGGCTCCGATCATCGTCATCATGGTTCCGATAAACTGCATCAGCGACTGGGAAAAGAACTGATTTATCTTATCCGTGTCATTGTTGATCCGGGATATCAGATCACCAGCCTTATTCTGATTAAAAAATGCTACAGGCAATTCCTGGAGTTTATTAAAAACCGCATTGCGAAGTTTGAACAGCATCCGTTGTCCAACACCGCCCATCATCCGGGTTTGTGTATAACTGGCTGCAAATGCGATCAGCGCCATGCATATCAGCAGGATGGTATTCATCAGAACCCCGTGATAATCTTTATGCATAATATATTTATCAATGGTGCGCCCGATAATGTATGGATTCAGCAGGTTCATAGCAGAATTTGTCAGTATAGCAAAAAGAGCGAGTATCAGATTTATCCTTTCATCCTTTATCAGGAGCAGCAGCTTACCCAATACACTCAGTGTTGATGCACTTTGCTTTTGGGCAGTGATATCATTGAGGTTGTAATTCATTGGTGCTTTGTTGGGAGTTATAAATCTGAACATATTCCGGACTCGTCGCCATAAGCTCCGGATGTGTGCCCGTCGCCACCATCTCGCCTTCCATCAGCAAAATGACTTTATCGTAATATTCAATAGATGCAATTTTTTGCGTAACCGAAATCAATGTAATCCCAGGGTAATTTCTTCTGACATTCCTTAATATCTTCTTTTCTGTATTACTATCCACCCGGGCAGTAAAATCATCCAGCAAAAGTATTTTCGGATTCACAGCCAGGGCTCTTGCCAGCATAATGCGTTGCTTTTGTCCACCGGAGAGATTGCTGCCTCTCTCAGATAAAATGCTGTTCAGGCCTTCGGGCAACGACTGAATAAATTCCGTCAGTTCAGCCGTTGCGATGGCTTTGGCGAGTGACTCATCGGTTACCAGATTGCTGAATGCAATATTTTCCCGGATACTCATATTGAATATGATACTGTCCTGCAGAACGAAAGCAACGTGACGATAGAAATTTTCTTTTGTGTAATCATGAATATTCTTACCATCAAACTCAATCGTCCCTTCGTTTTGATTAATCAACCCCGTCAGTAAATAGAGTAATTGCGTTTTACCCGCTGCAGTCGGTCCGATGATGGCGGTGTCTGAACCTCTTTCCACATCAAAACTGATATCTTTTAAAACTGGTTTCTGTCCGTAAAAGACAGATACATGCCGTATTGAAATGTTTCCCTGCAGCGGCTCGGTCACCGTGCCCGTCTCAATGGATTCCGGTAGTTCCAATACCATGCTGAGCCGGTGATAACTGGCCGTGGACTGTGCGATGATATTGCTCATAAATCCGATCATGATGATCGGAAAAATCAAAAGAGAAAGATAACTGTTGAAAGCAGCAAAATTACCCAGGGTCATTTCGTCGATAATTACAAAATGGCCACCCAGCGCCAGGATGGTAACTCCTCCTAAAGTTGCGGTGAATACGATGATCGGAATCAGCCAGGCAAACAGTCGGAGAATACTCAATCCCAGGCTTTTTGCTTCCGTATTGGCTGACAGGAATTTTTCGTATTCGGGTTGTTGTGCATTCACTACGCGTATGAGTGCCGCACCAAGTATACTTTCATTGATCACTTCATTCAACCGGTCGATCACCTCCCGGCCCTTTATAAAAATAGGGCGGACTTTTTTTGAAACATAAAAGAAAGCCAAACTGATGATGGGAATGATGATGACAATCGCCGATGCCAGTTTCCAATTAATTGAAAACAGCATGACACAGGCTCCGATAATGATGATCAGTGAAGACGCGACCGTAACAATGGCCTGCGAAATAAATGTTTTCACCGAATCCACATCAGCTGTCAGATTCGTCAATAATTTTGATGGATTGGCCTGTTCTATTTGAGCGTAACTCTGCGTGGAGATCTTCGAGGCCAGCCGCGCACGTAAATCCCTGGCCACCCGTTCCGCCGTATTTGTCTGTATGATACTCTGAAAAAAGGTAAAAATAAATATCAGGATGGCAGCCGATAAAAATTTTACAAGCAACGGTTGCAAAACATAGTGCGATGGGAATGCATCAATTCCCGAAGCAATGATCCTCGGGAGTACCAGGTTGATCCCGTTACTCAGCAGCGCAAAAAATATGAGCAGAAAAATCATACCCCGGTAGGGCCTGAGTAATTTCGAAATATCCAGGAGATTTTTTCTTTTCATTTCCCGAGGGACGGATTTTTTTCCCATCATTGCCCATCATTATTTGAAATGCAAAACTAAGATCGTATGCCGACCTGCAGGCAATTATTTTATAAAAAAAAATAACAAACATCTGTTACCATTTGTCTGTTATCCAAAACGTACCGGCCTGAATGCGGGTTCTACGAAATAAATATCGCATCCATTTTTGCGATACTTTGCTCCAGTCCCATTTGTGCAAATTTTGCCATCTGTCCCATATCGGCAAATTCTGTAACGGTCATTTCCGTTTTCCCCTTTTCTAATTCTTTAAATGTTACCAGGGTGCGGATATCTACCGGAAAATCCGGCGGCATCCCTAACACAACAGGATCCATCTTATTTCCGGCTTCATCCGCCAGGTTCTGTATGAATTCAATTTTTTTCATGGGGATAATTTCTTTGTAGGACCAGATGCTGTAATGGTTTTTCCCGCCGTCAAAAGCTTCCGGACCTTTCATGCAGACGATGGATTGGCCGCCTACGCGGAAATCGATTTTTGCAGAAGGACAGGTAAACATATCAGGACCCCACCAGCGTTTGACCAGCTCAGGATCTGTCCATGTTTTCCAAACCAGTTCGACCGGCGCATTAAAAATGCGCGTAACAGTGATTTGCTTTTCCATATTATTTGTTTTTATTCAGTCCGGGTGATTTTTTACTACGCTTTGTATTCTTTGATTGTAGTTCGTCCAGTAAACCTTCCATCCTGTCCAGCCTTTTGTCCCATAAGATTCTGTGCTTTTCTATCCAGTCCGAAACTTCATGCAGTTTTCTGAATTTCGCTTCACAATATCTTTCCCGGCCCTGCTGTTTGATAACCAGGAGACCGCATTCCGTCAGAATTTTTATATGCAGCGAAATGGCCTGCCTGCTGACATCAAAATTCTCTGCAATCGAATTCAGATTCAACGACCGGTGGGCCACCAGGTCCATAATTTCCCGCCGTGTCGGATCGGCTATCGCCTGAAATACATCTCGCCTGATTTCCATTGATTTTATTTAAGTCCCCCATGTTCATGCGCAAGCATCTGCTTGCAAATATATAGGCAAGCATTTGCTTGCGCAAATTTATTTTTACGATTCAGTTAATTTGTTTTGTCGGGCCAGTAATCAAAAGGGAGCAGGTTGGCCGTTGTTTCCCACCAGGCCCAGAATCCGGTAATTTTTAAATCTTCCGGTCCGTAATAATAACCGCTGCTGATAATAAAAACGGGGCGTTTATTTATGAAGCGTAATTGGGATACAGGGAAGGTTTCGTTTTTGTGCAGTTTTGAAAGCCGTTTGTATGCGTTGGGGATTACTTTATGGGTATAAGTAATTTCAAGAGAATCCTGACTATAAAATCCGGCGGTATTACTATCCACTGCGAATCCGATGCTGTCGGAAGAAATGAGCTGGCTGCTGATCACCGGCTGCGATGGATTTCCCGGGCCGTTCAACTTGCGTTTGCTTCGTATTTCATATCCGTTCTGTTCCAGCTGGTTCATAAAAAAAGCCCTCATGAATTGCATCAATGATCCATCATAGGTTTCCTCTCTCCTTTTTGCATATTTTTCAGTCTTCCCTGCGTGCGACTCTGATAAATCTTTAAATAAAGCATATCCGCTGTACGATACGATCCGGTTGTCAAAATCATATTCGAAATCTTCCAGTTTATAAAGGATTTCGTAACCGAGCGCTTCATTTTTTATTTTCAGCGGAGCTTTTGCAATAACATTCAGCGTATTGTCTTTATTTATCCGGAAGTTAACGGACTCGGGGTTCATCAACCGGCAGGTAATGGCATTCGGGTTTGTTCCGATAAATAAATCCGTAAAAAGTTTGCCATATTTTTCCCAGCCCTCGGGATCGTATGACACCACATCCACGGCTTGCAATTCCTCCGCTTTCGGCTTCAGCGTAATCGTAATATCTGCATTGGCTGCTCTCGTATCGATCTGCTTTGCGTAAGTAATATATCCAACCGAAGAAGCCACGAGTTTGTATTTACCCGGTTGAACATTTTTTATATAAAACAAGCCGTCCTTATCCGTGACAGACCCATTCGTTGTATTATTTAAATAAACAGATACCAGCGAAACCGGCTCCTGCGTTTCTTCATTGATCACTTTTCCTTTTACCTGGTTTTGTGAAAATGAACGCTGACCACCCGCTATCAGCAGAAATGAAATAACAATTTGTTTTATACTGCCTAATATATCAGACTTAGTTATCATCCTCTTTCAATAACTGCTGAATGGCTGCATCCATCTTCCCTGTATTTTCTTTATTTGTCAAATCATAAAATCCCCTGATCTGCCTTTTCTTATCCAACAGGGCTACATACTGGGTATGAATAAAACTGGAATTCGAAGAATCTTCTACCGCCAGCAAATAATCCTTACTCGCTCTCTGATATAAGGAATCTTTATTGCCCGTCAGAAACTGCCAGCCGGGAGGCGCAGCATCATAACGCGCAGAGTATTTCTTCAGTACGGAAACCGAATCTCTTTCCGGATCCACCGTATGTGACAGGATCATAAAGCCGGGATTCGTTTTGAATTTATCATATACTTCTTTCAGGTTACCGTTCATGACCGGACAAATGGAAGGGCAGGATGTAAAAAAATATTCCACGACCGTTACTTTATTCCGTGACAGATTTTTCTGTCACGGTTTCCCCATTTTGATTCAAAAATGAGAATGCTCCGGCAACATGACCCGGTTCACCCAGTACCGGTAATTTTGTTTTATTACCGAATGCAACCGACAGAAAATAAATTAAACCCAGCACCAGTACGGCCAGCATGGAGAACGCCGCAATCTTTGTTGATGCCGGAGTATTTGTCTTTTGCTTTTTTTTCATCTGCTTTTTGTTATGAAACTGATCTCAATGTAATGATGGCGGGTCAATATATTTTCCCATCCGTCCTTAGAAAAATACCGCGAATACCAATTTTGCAAAAAAGGGTGTCCCGGCAGTAAAATTCACATCATCCACAGGCAGCCGATTCATTTCTTAGCCTTGATGTTACCGCAAATTGTTCTTCGCGCCACTCGGTGTTAAATAGATTCTGAATCTCGATGCCCGAATTCGAATTTCTTTTTTGTATAAAATGCAGTCAGGTCGGTTACAAAATATCCTTTGGCAGTGAGTGAATTGTCTGCATTCGCCGGACGATCTTTCATATAACGGTAACTGAGCGCCCCGTTAATGCCATTGCTGAATTTGTAATTCAATCCACCCGCACTGGACAGAGGAACGGCGAGGGGGATATAATTCTCCCCCTTGGGCGCCTGCAAGGTCCCTTGCGTTAGAATAATTGATGTCAAGAAATGCATAGAGCCAGTTATTAAACTGGTAACGGGCAGAAAAGTCTATTCCCTCTCTCCTGGTTTGATCACTGGGTTCAAGCGTTCCCTCATCCCCGTCATAAACAAATTCCTGATCAAGATGCAGACACCAGACCGCGGCATTTATAAATAAACGGTCTGCTGGTTTCCAGTTCATGCCGAAATCAATGCCATAGGCTGCCGGTAATATTTCCCGGCCCTGGTTGGCAACCACTACTTTGGCGTCATTGGAATGAAATCCCTTGCCGGTTTTTACATAAAGCTGAAGTTCCTGACTCGCCGTGTATTCTACATTCAGCTTGGGACTAAAAATAGTCTTACTCCGGGAAGGCAGGGAAGGATTCAGCTGGTCCTGATAATCGAAGTAAAGATAGTCCATTCTCAAACCGGCATTAAATAGCCATTTACCCACACGCAGGTTTTCATCAAGATATCCGTTGAATGTGTTTTCATTAATATTACCCAGCTGCAAATATTCGAGCACATCGAATTTGTCATCTATATGCGAAAGTTCACTGTTATGAATTTTATTGAACTGGAATCCAAGTCCGAAAGAAGAACTCAGATCCATATTATTTTCGAAATAGACATGATTCGTAATTTTTCCATTGTACCCGAACAGGTTTCTGTGATTCCTGCTGCCTGTAGCCGGTCACCGTTTACACTGTCATCCGCAAAAAAAGTATCGTTGTACCGGTGACTGAAATCATACCAGGAATAATAAAACTGGTTTTGCATATACCAGCTGTCGGAAAGGGAAGAGCTCAGCCGCGCAATGATATTACTCCTGCTGGTTTTGCCACCCTGCAAACTGTCGAGATATCCGAATCTCCCGATCAAACCCTCGTCCACCGCGCGTTCGGGTATTTCACCCGAAGAGCGCCACTGACTGCTGAACGTCGACATCGTTAGGGTTAATCTTTCTTTCGGAGAAATATTTACATTGTATTTCCCAAACAAATTCAGACGGTTGAAATGTTGTGGCCAGTCAAAAGGGCCATTGGTGTAAGCGGCTTCGCCGGCGATATAAGCAGATTCTCCCCGTTGTTTTGCTTTTTCACTCAGCAGGTCGATCATGGCCATAGCCCGGCCGGTTTTGAACTGACCCGCTTCCAGTTTGACGGTGCTTTTATCCAGCACATCCGCTGTATGAAATGCAACATAACCGGCCGTTGTGAAATCTCCATGGTCCGCATAGTAAGGACCTTTGCCAAATTCATAACTGGTGACGAGCTCAGGAATTAAAAAATGCAAATCCGAAAATCCCTGCCCGTGGGCATGCGATACCAGGTTCACAGGCATTTCATCCACTGATACATTCACATCCGTTCCATGATCCGCATCAAATCCCCGGAGAAAAATATGTTCGGCTATTCCGCCCCCATGATGCTGCCCTAAAAATAATCCCGGCACCAGGCGCATCAGGTCCTGCGCGGAATTAACCGGACGAATATGCAGGTCGATCGCGCTGAGCGTATGAAAACTTGCATTGTTTGACTGGGGCGTAATCGTAACGGACTCCAGGTCCACCGGACCTCTTTCCAGCCGCACTGATCCAGGGATTTGTGATGGCAGAAACCGCCACCGACTTCGCCCGGTATCCGATGATCGAAATATGCAGGGAGTCAATTTGTTTAGATAAGCGATATCCGGAAATACCCGTCTTTATCACTATTAACTGCGATCACCGTGATGGTCCTCTGAGATAACCAGCATATTGCAGGGGTTCGCCATTCGTTTTGTCAATTATTTTTCCTGAAATTGTTTTTTGTGAAAAGGCAGGAATACTACAGACTATTAAGAAGAAAATATAAAAATTTCTCATGATTCAGTTCATTTGCACAGTATGGATAACCTCAGCTTCAGCAGCACCCATCAATGGTTGAGCAGATCCGTCGCTGGATTAGAATAAAATGACGGGGATGTTTCTTAAGCGATGGGAGGACGAAAGAGATGGTCGCGGTAATTTTCGCTCTTCTGCTGTGTGTTCAGGACGAATGGATGAGTCGCAGTCAAAGGACTGCAACCAAATTGAGGCTGCGTGATGGATTCAAAAAAATCGATGATTAATATTTTGACCGTTCCCTGACGGTCCTGTGTATTCTGACTTTCATTGGACCTGGCCAGTTGTTTATTCAGATAACATGTCCCGGCGCAATGAGCTTCCGAATTGAACCTGTTTTCGCAGAGATTTTCTGCAATGAAATTTTTGTTAAGCGAATAGCTGATCAGGGAAATGGGCATGGCCATCATCCTGATCAGAACGATCAGGGCAAGATATATAACCGTGCAATGATGGATAACCTTATTCATTTCGGGGCAAATATATGAAATGACCCATGAATTTTCCTGACAGTCTTCAGGCTTTTAAATTCCGAATGGAGATTCCGGGAAATGAAGACCTTTGCGTTAAAATCTGAAAATGAGTAGTGAATTCAATCATAAGACTATTTGGATAACAGGTGCATCTTCCGGTATTGGAGAAGCGCTGGCCTATGCATTTTCATTTCGCGGTGCAAGTCTTATTTTATCCGGAAGAAGAACTGATGAACTGGAAAGAGTTCAGATGTCCTGCAAATATCCTGGCGAGGTTAAAATCCTTCCGCTGGATCTGTCAGACGCATCTTCTCTCGAAGCTAAAACAGCCGAAGCCATTCGATGTTTTGGGCAGATAGATATTCTTGTACATAATGGCGGGATATCACAGCGTTCCCTGGTAATCGAAACGCCGATGGATGTGCACAGAAAGGTTATGGAGGTTGACTACTTTAGCTATGTCGCCATCAGCAAAGCCATTCTGCCTCATTTTATTTCGCGCAAATCGGGACATTTTGTAGTGACAAGCAGTGTGATGGGAAAAATCGGAACACCGATGCGCTCGGCATACGCGGCAGCGAAACATGCCTTGCATGGTTTCTTTGATTGCCTCCGTGCCGAAGTATCGCCGCAAAATATCAAAGTCACGATCCTGACACCCGGATACATCAAAACAAATGTGGCATTAAATGCTATTACCAAAGACGGAACAAGGCTGGGCAAACAGTCGCAAAATATACACAACGGACTTTCACCCGGCAAAGCGGCTGTTCAGATATTACAAGCGATTTCAAGAGGCGATTATGAATGCTATATCGGAAAATTCGGCGGCGAGAAAATCAGTCTTTGGCTCATGCGATATGCACCCGGCCTGCTGATTAAAAAAGCACCGTCATTCAGACCGAAGTAAGGTTTTTTTTAAAGAACAATTCTCCTGATCACATTATTTCCATAATCGGCTACAAACAAATTACCCTTTCCATCAACGCATACCCCGGAAGGAGCTGAAAACTGGGCTTGTGATTTGGCTCCTTCTTTGTAACCGGTATTTCCATTACCGGTAATCGTGGTTACCTGACCACCCGGGGTCATCACACGTATATTGCTGTTATTGATATCAGCTATGTACACATTGCCTTTTGAATCTGTGCATATTCCCATGGCCCCGCCAAATGATGCAGCGGCTCCTTGTCCGTCGGCGGCGCCCAGGTTATTGTTTCCTGCTATCGTAGTTACCGTTCCGTTTGCAATTCTGCGGATTCTGTGTGAATCGGCGATATAAATATTTCCGCTGTTATCAGCACATATACTGCTCATGATCCCAAATTCAGCTGTCGTAGCGGAACCGTCTTTGAAACCTGACGTGCCGTCGCCAAATTTAATTACCTGCCCAGCGGCCGTAATCTCGAGCACGCCTTCATCTCCTGATTCATTGGCAATAAAAACATTACCGGTATTGTCAATACAAACGCCCACGGGTTCCTGGAAATAGGAATTCGGATTATTGAATGAATACGTTTTCGCCGTGCCGGTCAGATTAAACGTTTTAACATGACTGCAAATATGATCGGCAACATATAAGGAATCATGCGCGAACCATATTCCATCCGGAAATGTGAGTGTTGACCCGACATCTTCACAACCGGGATTAGACGACTGACCTGTAAATAGTGTGATATTACCGGATGGATCTATTTTCTTTACATCACTGTTTGATATTTCAGTAACATACATGTTACCCTGACTATCGAAACAGATGCCGGTCGGGTTTGTGAGAGAACCCTTACTGCCATTTCCGGCATAAGTTGATACACCCGTCGTCGTATCTCCGGTGGTTCCAGCCGGATTGGTCCCACCAGGGTTTGTATTTGTGGTACCTGTACTACTATTATCATTACTCTTTTTACAGGAGAAAATACTTAGGGACAAAAGCAGCGCAAGAGCGCTGACGCATATATTCATTTCCATATCGCTGAATTAAGTTGGTTTGAAAACTTGTTATTCTTACAACTCAAAATTGCGCGCAAAAAAGTGGACGATCTCAAAAACTCGTCGAACGTATTATTTAACCCGTCGAAACTGCGTTGGATGTTGGGCACGCCACTTAGGCAGCCTTAGCCTTAGCCTTAGCCCTTGACTAATGATGCGACCAGTTGTTTTTTCCGAACGAAAAATTGAGTGCGAGTAAGGGACCATTATAACCCCATATAAAATTGCCCGTAAAGTTTCTCTTGGTGGTATTCACTTTAAAATCAAGTCCTGAAAACCCCAGCGATAAATCCAGCTGCTTAATAAGTTTATAGGTAAAATTCAGGTTAAAAGCCAGTAGCCGGCCCATACTATTATTGACTGTAAGGCCAAAATATGAGATGTCTGCATTGATGGCAAACCGGTCACTGGTTGCGAAACCGCCCCATAATCCGATGTCGGGTAACGGTGCTGTAAATCCAAAATTATTGCTGACAGAAGCTCCGTTGGACATGCCATTCAGCGAAATACCGGTTTTCGCGCCAACAATATGTGTTCCGATAAGCACACCCGCTTCATAAGTAGGTTTGGACAGTATAGCATAACTATAAGAAAATTGATAAATAGCCGTATTAAAATAACAATAAACAGAAGAATTTGCATGATATGTGTTGTCTTCAAAACTAATATCCTTTTGCAGGGTACGATTTGAATTGCGCCTTATATTATAAAAATTAAGTGCTACGCGCGACCGGCGGGAAATCTGCCATTGGAAATTTGCCAGAAAAGTTACAACTTCCTTATAAAAACCCAGGTCTTTTTCACCGTCGATAGTTGTTGCATCCATGCCATTTACGCCAACCTTGATATTCGTATTATTTATGATGTAGATTCCACCTGCTGAAATTTTGAACCTTTCCACAAACCAGGGGAGAATTATTTTTTCAGCCCTGGCTGAATCTTTTTCCTGCGCATAAACAACAGAAATATTGGATAAAAATATAATAACAAAAGGAAAGGCCTTCATGTATGTAAATTAATATTATTGATTCAAGTTAAATCAGATTTTGATAAGAGAGTGCCTTCAGGATCCGTGGAGTTTATTGTAAAGGCAATCCGAAGGCTTTCTGCATGGGACCGATTTCAGGATCGCGCCCACGAAAATCGCGAAACATCTTTCCGTATTCAATTGTGTTCCCACGGGATAGAATCATCTCGCGAAAGCGCTGTCCGTTTGCTCTCGTTAATCCGCCATTTTCTTCAAACCAGGAAAACGCATCTTCTGAAAGCATCTTCGTCCATTGATAAGCATAGTAGCCCGCTGCATATCCATTTCCCCAGATGTGCAGGAAATAACTCGAACGATAACGTGTCGGAACTTCGCGCAGATCCAAATGTGCTTTATATAAAGCATCACGTTCTAATGTATCCGAATTCTGTAACGGGTCTTTTGCAGAAAGTGTATGCCATCGCATGTCCACCACCGAAGCCTCCAGTGCTTCCGTCAGTTTATAGACCTGGTTGAATGCGGATGCATTTTTTATTTTTATTACCAATGCCTCCGGCATCATTTCACCCGTTTTATAATGAAGGGCATAGTGTTTAAATACTTTTGGATCCAGCGCCCAGTGTTCATTGAACTGAGAGGGGAATTCTACAAAATCACGGGCAACTCTTGTTCCGGACAGATCCGGATATTGCTGGCTTGCAAAAAAAGCGTGCAATGCATGTCCGAATTCATGAAACATCGTCCTGACATTTTCAAAACTCATCAGCGCCGGTTGTCCGCTGGCAGGTTTCGGAAAATTACAAACGTTATAAATGACCGGTTTGGTGCCCAGGAGATAAGACTGTGGTGTGGTACCGGTACACCATGCGCCCCCTGATTTATTGTCTCTCTTAAAATAGTCGCAATAAAACAATGCAATGGATTTTTGATCTGTGTCAAATACATCAAATACCCGAACATCTTTTTGATAAACCGGAATATCAAATCGTTCCTTAAAACTCAAACCATACAATTGACTGGCCGCATAAAACACACCATTTTCAAGCACGCGGTTCAATTCAAGATATGGTTTCACCTCGTTCTCATCGAGATCATATTTTTCCTTTCGAATCTGTTCTGCGAAATAATCCCAGTCCCAGGCTTCCAACTCCTGACCCGCGTTTTTCTTATTCATCTGAGCCTGTATGACCGCGGCTTCTTCTTTTGTTTTTATCAGGGCAGAAGGTATCAGTCGCGCGAAAAAAGCTTCCACCGCCGCGGGCGTTTTGGCCATCTGATTCTGCAGTTTCCATGAAGCATAATCCGGGTATCCAAGCAGTCCGGCTTTCTCAGCGCGAATCTGCGCCAGTCGCGCGATAGTGGAACGGGTATCGTTTGAGTCGCCCTGCTCGGCACGATTCCAGGATGCTTCGAACAATGCCTTTCGTGTATCCCTGTTGGAGAGCGATTCCGACGTGGGCTGCTGCGTCGTATTCTGCAGAGGGATCATCCATTTCCCGGTCAGATTATTGGCCATTGCATTTTGTGCAAACGCATCCAGGTCTCCCTGTGAAAGACCATCCAGTTCAGCGCTCGTGGTTAATACCAATGCAGCTTTTTTTGTAGCCGCCAGTAATTGATTCGTGAACTTCGACATCAACGAGGCCTCTTCTTCATTCAGTTTTTTCAATTTCATTTTATTTTCTTCGGAAAGGCGGGCGCCGGCCATAACAAATTTCTGATAGAGAAAACTCAATCAGCTGTTTTGATTCCTTATCTAAAGAAACTGTATTTCGATTCTTATAAATCGTTTCGACGCGGGCGAATAATTTTGTATTCAGATAAATATTATCCTCCTGTGCAGTCAGCCTGGGCGCTTCTTCCTGATCAATTTTTTGTAATTCCGGATTGGTATTGGCCCCGGTCAGTAAACTGAAGATGCTGTTCACCCGGTTTAAAAGCTGACCACTTTTTTCCAGTGCTGCCATCGTATTTTCAAATGTTGGTGCAGCGGAATTATCAGCTATTTGTTGGATCTCGGCATTCTGCAATCTGATACCCTCATCAAATGCAGGTCTGAAATCAGAATCTTTTATTTTATCAAATGGAACTGCGCGGAAGGGTAATGTGCCGGGATTTAATAATGGATTTTGTGCCAGATCTTTTTTGTCCTGGGCGCCTGAACGGGAAACGTTGCATAGAATTTCCGAAACTATTAATAGAGAAATCTTTAGTAATAATTTCATACAACCTCATTTTAAGAGAAAGATAGCTCACAAATCCAACTTATAAGTAAATTCAAAGGAAGTGCGGTTATAACTGGCAGCATATGCGCTCCCAATGATGTTAAACTCGTAATAGAAAGCGATTTGATTATCGCCAAATTTCAGTGCGAGATTCGGAATCAATGCATCACCCACCCGGTAACTGAGTCCGATTGATAAGGCATAACGGGAACTGTCATCCAGATTCCTGGTGTACAGCGCTCCGATCAATTGTTCACGAACTCCTCCCTGCCAGGTGAAAATTCCGAAACTACTGATCGCATCCGCATTTGTAATAGACTTCGCATATCCCGCCTGTATTGACGCATTCATAGGTAACCGGGCAGAATAGGTCCAGTCGGTATAGGGCTGGTTGAAATGACGCAGGGACCCGCCGATATACCATTGTTTTTGTGCAGTGGTTTGAAACAGTGCCACGCCAACACCTGCAGTAAAATAATTATACTGGTAGCCGGATTGCAATGGATCTGATGAAATAGCCGCACCCAGTGCTCCATATTGATCAAAGGAACCGGGGAAACTGCCCGAGTAAGCAACCTTGCTGAAAGTATAGTTCCCCTGAAAACCCAGGGCCAGGTAGGTATTTTTATTATTCAGAGGCAAAGCATAGGATAAGGATAACATAGCAGTCGATACATCCAGGGCATTATTACTGGCATTATCTGCATTGATCCCGATTCCCAGATTTACAAAAGGAATATTATCGGTCTCTTTTTTTTCTGATGTGGTCAGAGGCAGTTCAAGGGTTGCCGCCTTGCTGTTATAAGCGGTGATACCTTCGTAATTCACGTTGCGGAAATTGGCATGAAGCACCGCTAACTTATTGGTCTTCAACGCCGGGTTATACCAGATATTCATATCCTGGACGGCAGCATAATGTACATCCTGCCCCTTCGTTTCAGCGGCTAATGCCAGCAGGACAACCAGGATTGAAATACGATATGGTATACTGAGGTGATTCAAGAGCTTCTTTCATATACATAACGTAAACTCCCGCCAATCGGCCAACGAAAAAAGAATTTAATTTGTTACCTGCATGTAAAACGGGCAGATATATTACATGTTTCCGGAAGTCTTCGATAAGGTTTAAATTGTTTCTCCAACCATGCAGGTAATATTCGGTATCATTTATCATTTCATCGGCGGCTTTGCATCCGGCAGTTTTTATATACCCTATAAAAAAGTCAAAGGATGGTCGTGGGAAAGCTTCTGGATCGTAGGAGGAATTTTTTCCTGGCTCATTGTACCTCCTTTGGCTGCCTGGCTCACCATTCCGCATTTCACGGAAATTATAAAGGCAACAAATGGACAGATTCTGTGGCTCACCTATTTTTTCGGTTTGCTTTGGGGTATTGGAGGTTTAACTTATGGATTAGGCGTTCGATACCTGGGCGTTTCATTAGGAAGTACCATCATCCTGGGTTTGTGCGCTGTTTTCGGTTCTATTATCCCTTCTGTCTATTATAATTTTTTCCCAAAAGCCGGCAAGGATACTTTTAGTATGCTGCTGCATACACATTGGGGTCAACTGGTTTTATCAGGAATCGTCATCTGTGTGATCGGTATTATCATTTGCGGTCAGGCAGGTACCCTGAAGGAAAAGGAACTGATAGCAGGCAAGGCAGATGTGGAAGACAATAAGGAATACCGTTTCGGTTTGGGAATTCTGGTAGCCATCATTTCCGGTGTGCTGAGCGCCTGCTTCAATTTTGGCATTGAAGCCGGAAAAGATATGGCCGATACCGCCAACCAGCTTTGGAAGGTCTGCCCATCCGGGACAGGGTAATTTCCTGTTTCAAAATAATGTATCCTATGTAGTGATTCTTTGGGGCGGACTCACCACCAATTTTATCTGGTGTATGATACTAAATGCCCGGAATAAATCTTTCGGTGATTACACCAACAAAAAACAACCCCTGTTAAAGAACTATTTATTCTGTGCATTAGCCGGTACCACCTGGTTCCTGCAGTTTTTCTTTTATGGCATGGGTGAAAGCAAACTGGGGAATGGCGCCAGCTCCTGGATTTTGCATATGGCATTTATCATACTCGTTGCAAATAGCTGGGGTCTGGCCCTGAAAGAATGGAAGGGTGTAAGCCGGAAAGCAATTGCTACCTTAATAGCCGGAATAATAACCATTATTATATCCGTGTGCATCGTTGGTTACGGTAACTCAATAAAATGATTCATAAAAAATGTAACCTATGTCTGTCGGTACAACAACATTCAAACACGTAAGCTATTTATGGGATGATGTGAAAGCATCCGGATGGGCGGGTGATGAATTGGCCCTTCTGATATACCGTTCAAATTTATTGGGCGCCGACCTGCGGCTGACGAATTATGGAGGCGGCAATACTTCCTGCAAACTGACAGATAAGGATCCGCTAACCGGTAAGCCGGTAGAAGTGATGTGGATCAAAGGTTCCGGCGGTGATCTCGGGACATTAAAAAAAAGCGGACTGGCCGCTCTTTATCTTGACCGGTTACGAAGTCTTAAAAATGTTTACAGGGGACTGGCCTTTGAAGATGAAATGGTGGAGCTTTTTAATCACAGTATTTTCGATTTAAACTCAAAAGCTCCATCCATCGATACAGCCCTGCACGGATTCCTGCCTTTCAAACATATTGATCACTTACATCCGGATGCAGCCATCGCGATAGCTGCTGCCAAAGACGGAAAGCAGATAACCGAAGAATTATTTGGTGGCGGAATTGGTTGGGTTGAATGGCAGCGGCCCGGTTTTGATCTGGGCCTTAAAATGAAAGAGTGCCTCGATCAAAATCCGGGCATACGGGGCATTATGCTGGGTTCGCATGGTCTGTTTACCTGGGGAGATACTGCTTATGAAAGTTATCTCAATACTCTGGAGACAATAGAAAAATGCGCCGAATACCTGGAACAGCATTATGGCAAAGAAGCCCCGTTTTCGGCGGACAGAAAATACAAAGTCTGGCAGAGACTGACCGCAAAAAACAGGCTGTTACTTTAGCTCCCATATTACGCGGATTCTGTTCTTCCAAAACAAAAATGATTGGTCATTTTACAGATGATATGCGGGTGTTGGAATTTATAAATTCAAATGATCTGGAACGTTTGGCGCCGATGGGGACCAGCTGCCCGGATCACTTTTTGCGCACCAAGATCAGTCCGCTGGTGTTGGAACTAAATGCCAATGCTGACCTGACAGACGCCGCTGCCACAAAAGAAAAACTGGAACCGGCATTTGAGACTTACCGGAACATGTATGCAGAATATTATAATCAATGCAAACATCCGAACAGTCCGGCCATGCGGGATGCCAATCCCGTCGTTATTCTGTATCCGGGCGTTGGGATGTTCACCTTCGCGAAGGATAAACAAACGGCGCGTGTGGCATCCGAATTTTATATAAACGCCATCAATGTGATGAAGGGTGCCGAAGCTATTTCGGAATACACTTCGCTGCCGCGGCAGGAGGCATTTGATATTGAATACTGGTTGCTGGAAGAAGCCAAGTTGCAGCGCATGCCAAAACCAAAATCTTTATCCGGTCGCATTGCGCTGATAACGGGTAGTGCCGGCGGTATCGGTAAAGCCATTGCCAAAAAAATGGTGGAAGAAGGCGCCGTCGTGATACTGAATGACATGAACGCCGAACGATTAAAAAATGCGGGTGAAGAATTCAAAAAGCAATTCGGAAAGGATGCATATACTACAGTCGAATTAGATGTTACCAGCAAATCACAGATCAAAGATGCCATGGCTGCTGCCATATTAGCTTTTGGCGGAGTAGATCTGGTGGTAAATAATGCCGGATTATCGATATCAAAAACCATCGGCGACCATACCGAAAAAGACTGGGACCTGTTGTATGATGTGTTGGTAAAAGGCCAATTCCTGGTTACACAGGAGGCGGTTGCCATTATGAAAAAGCAGGATATGGGTGGCGACATTATCAACATTGTAAGTAAAAACGCATTGGTGAGTGGTCCGAATAATGCCGGCTACGGAAGCGCCAAAGCCGCGCAGTTACATTTAAGTCGTTTAACAGCGGCTGAACTGGGCGCAGATAAAATCCGCGTGAATGTCGTGAATCCGGATGCGGTTATCAGTGACAGTAATATCTGGGCAGGAGGCTGGGCCGAGGGACGCGCCAAAGCCTATGGTATTTCGATAGAAGAACTGCCGGCCTATTATGCCAAAAGAACTTTATTGAATGAGATTATACTGCCGGATGATATCGCCAATGCCTGTCTTGTTTTTGCAGGCGGCATGTTGAATAAGTCAACCGGTAATGTGTTGAATGTAGACGGTGGCCTGGCGTCAGCATTCGTGCGGTAAGCATCCTTATAAAATAAATTTTCTAATCATACATATTTTATGCGGCTGGAAAAACATCAGATAGATGAACTCAATCATCAGCAGCTGGCAAATCATAAACGCCGGTTTGAGTTTATTGCTGAAGGGATATCGAATGTACATGATGTTGTACAAAAACTGTCTGCATTTAATATCGCCATTCCAAGCTGGGCATTGGGAACCGGTGGCACCCGTTTCGGACGCTTTTCCGGTGGAGGCGAACCGCGCAGCCTGGAGGAAAAAATAGAGGACGTTGGAATCATTCATGCGCTGAACAGATCGAGCCATTCTATTTCGCTTCATATTCCCTGGGATATTCCTTCAAATGCACCTGCCGCAAAAACATTAGCTGCTCAATACGGATTACATTTCGATGCGGTGAACTCCAATACTTTTCAGGATCAGCCGGTTCAGAAACATAGTTATAAATTCGGATCACTGCATCATGTAGATAAGGAAGTCAGGAAGCAGGCCATAGCGCACAATATCGAAGTAATAAAATATGGTGTAGAGCTGGGTTCGAAAGCACTGTCCGTCTGGCTTTCGGATGGATCCAATTTCCCCGGTCAGCTGAATTTCAGAACGGCCTTTCAGCATACACTGGAATCCCTTCAGGAAATTTATCAATCGCTGCCCGCGGACTGGAAAATCTGGATAGAATATAAACCCTACGAGCCGAATTTTTATTCCACCAGCATTGCAGACTGGGGACAATCCTATTTACTGACTTCTGAACTTGGTGATAAAGCAGCCACCCTGGTAGATCTCGGCCATCATTTGCAGGGAACCAATATTGAACAAATCGTTTCACTGCTTATTGATGAAGGGCAAATTGGCCGGATTTCATTTTAATGATTCAAAATATGGAGATGACGATCTCACCGTTGGCAGCATCAATCCTTACCAGTTGTTTTTAATATTTAGTGAACTGGTGGAGGGTATGGATGCACGCGGTATGAATCACGCAACGGATCTCGGATGGATGATCGACGCCTCACACAATGTGAAGGATCCGATCGAAGATCTTATCCAATCTGTTGAGGCAATCAAAATAGCTTATGCGCAGGCGTTACTCATCGACAGAAAAGACTTGTTGAATGCCCAAAAGAATAATGATGTTGTGATGGCGCAGGAAATTTTACAACAGGCCTACCGCACAGATGTTCGTCCACTATTAGCGGAATCCAGGATCCGGTCGGGAGGCGCCATTCAACCTTTGTCTGTATATCGAAATTTACAGATTCGTAAAAACCTGATTCAGGAACGAGGTCTTGAATCAGTAGCCACCGGATTATGAACCCCCTGCCCGTCATAGCCATATTTGATATCGGAAAAACGAACAAAAAACTTTTCCTGTTTGACGAGTCGTACCGGATCGTATTCGAAAAGTCTGCACAATTTGCCGAAACCCTGGATGAAGACGGATTTCCCTGCGAAAATCTGGAAAGGCTGGAGCAATTTGTTTTTGATTCATTGAAGGAAATTTTCAGCATGCAGCAGTTTGAGATAGCGGCTGTAAATTTTTCCGCTTATGGGGCCAGCTTCGTGTACGTGGATAAAAACGGGAAACCCTTAACTTCTTTGTACAATTATCTGAAGCCATATACTCCTTTTTTGACTGAGCGATTTTATACAACCTATGGAAATCCCGAATCATTCAGTCTTCAAACGGCTTCGCCGGTTTTGGGCAGCCTGAATTCAGGCCTCCAGCTTTACCGCATGAAATATGAAAAGCCAGAGGTCTTCAAAAATTTATTTTATTCCATACATCTTCCACAGTACCTGAGTTTTCTCATCACAGGTAAATATTATTCAGAACTGACCAGTATCGGTTGTCACACTGCATTATGGGATTTCGGAAAACATGATTATCATTCCTGGGTAACGGAGGAAAATCTTAACGAGTTTCTGGCACCCATCGAAAACGCGAATAAAACATTTCCTTCTGCGATGACTCTCTATCCATGTAAAGTGGGAACTGGTTTACACGACAGCTCTGCGGCACTGATACCCTACCTGGTAAATTTTTCTATGCCCTTCGTGCTGATCTCAACCGGTACCTGGTGTATCAGCATGAATCCTTTTAATAAGACAGCACTTACTGCTGACGAACTCAGTAACGACTGTCTATGCTATTTGCAGTATTCCGGAGAACCGGTGAAGGCTTCGCGTTTACATGCCGGTCTCGAACACGAGCTGCAGGTTAAAAGAATCGCGGAACACTTCAACCAGGATATCCTCCGGTACAAAGACATAGTGTTTGATCCTGAAATCATGCGCACCCTGGATTCAAATTCATTCGCATCGCACTCATTGAGTGATGGTTTTGCTTTTCATAAAAGAAATCTGGCAGACTTCAAAACGGATACGGAAGCGTATCACCAGCTCATCGCGGACCTGGTCAACCTGCAGATTCTTTCTACCCGTCTTGTCATAAACGGTTCCGTCGTTACAAGAATATTTGTGGATGGCGGCTTTAGCCATAACAACATATTTATGCATTTACTGGCCAATGGCTTTCCGGAGATGGAAGTATTTGCCGCTTCCATGGCGCAGGCTACTGCATTGGGCGCCGCCTTAGCCATTCATTCCGAATGGAATTCCAAACCGATACCTACTGATCTGATTGAACTCCGGTATTATTCTTCGGGCCAGACAGATCAGAAATAAAAATTGGCGACCCGCGATCTGATTACTGCAAGCGTGAACGCCTCTGCATCACAACGGAAAATTCCCCAGCGATAAAAATCCTGTGAATGGCTGCGTTTCACGGCCATTGAAAACAAATTCGTTTGATTCCGCTTTGTAGGAATAGTCCTTTGCCCATTCCCGAAAATGGCCGGCAGTCTCTTCAATCGAATCCATAATAAAATCTATTTCGGTTCCCGACATGGTCGGATGAATGGATAACCGGATCCATCCCGGTTTCTGCGATAAATTACCTGATCGTATTTTATCAAGAATATCATAAGACTTTTCTTTATTCACATGAAGAAGCATGTGCCCATACGTGCCTGCGCAGGAGCAACCACCCCGGGTCTGAATTCCAAACCGGTCATTCAGCATTTTTGCGATCAGCGCATAGTGTGCTCCTTCTATTATAAATGATATCACCCCCAATCTCTTTTTTATATTCCCGGCCAATACATACACGTTTTTCATTTTTGAAAACCGGCTGAAAATAATATCCAGTATTTCTTCCTCCCGCTTCCGGATATTTTCAATTCCCATTTGTTCTTTTAGCCGGATGCACATCGCTGCTTTCATCGCCTGTAAAAAAGCCGGCGTTCCACCGTCTTCCCGCTGTTCAATATTATGTGTGTATTCATGAACCTTCCATGGATTGCTGTACACGACCGTGCCGCCTCCCGGCTGATCCGGTATTTTGTTTTTACAGAGCTTTCGGTTTAAGATCAGCATCCCGGGCGTGCCGGGACCTCCCAGAAATTTATGGCCCGAAAAATATATGGCGTCTAAATCTCCGCCATTTCTTTTGGGATGCATATTGATGTCCGCATAGGGAGCTGAACAGGCGAAATCTACGAAACACCAGCCATTGTTTTCGTGTATGAGCCGGGCGATTTCGTGATAAGGTGTCTGAACGCCCGTTACATTCGAGCAGGCGGTGACCGCGGCAATCTTGATCTTCCTGTTTTTATATTGATTCAGCAATATTTTAAAATGATCCAGGTCCACCTGTCCGTTTTCATCCGGCTGAATGATCTCAACTGTGCAAATCGTCTCGAGCCAGCTGATCTGATTGCTGTGATGCTCCATATGAGTCACGAACACAACAGGCTTCGATTCCTCATCCAGTTGCATGCAATCCTTTCCGAAATAATCACATGCACGTTCCGGTATCCTGAGTCCCAGTATCCGCTGCAGTTTATTGACTGCAGCCGTCATACCACTGCCGCATAAAATCAATACATCATTACTATTTGCCTGTACATGTTCTTTTATGATCTCCCGGGCTTCTTCATAGGCATCGGACATATATTTTCCCGTGACCGTTGTTCCTGTATGTGTATTAGCCAGAAAGGGTAGAATCTTTTCCTGTATATATCCCTCAATCGGCCCATAAGCTCTTCCCGTCGCCGTCCAGTCTGCATAAATAATTCTCTTGTACCCAAAAGCAGATTCAAACACCTGCTCCTGGCCGATGATGTTCGCCCGGAACACAGAGAAATATTCTTCAAGCGAATTTTTCAAATGCATGGTGGGTATATCTGATATGTAAACCGGTGAATTGGTTTTCATTTGATATTTGCGGAATTATTTTTTCCAAATAAATAATGCGGCTTCTTATGGAACTGCGGGCTGAAAAGATATACCAGCAAAAAAATAAAAGCGATTAATGCGAGGATAATCAGCCATTGGGATCCCGATGTTTTCTGGATTGGCTGCCTGGATTTTGCATCACAAATCTCACCAGCGCAATATTGGGCCTTGTCCTTATATACAAGTGAATAAAATTTACAACCCAGACAAATTCCAAAGGCAGATTCAAAGAAGAGGAATATCAGGCAAAATAAACAACCAAAACCCGTTATTGGCGAGAATGCATTTACCACCACTAAAAAAGTAAACATCGTGGCCGACAAAAACAGCCCGATGATCCACGCAAAGCGTTTTTGTTTCGCCCCTACATATTCCGGTGTTTGATTCCTTACAATCAGCCTCCCGATGATGAGAGAAGGTGCATATTTTGGATTTATGAATACACGGATTATAAAATCAACCAGAAAAACGGTTACCGTGTATTTAACCAGCAGAAAGTCACCATTAAAAATGATGAGCATCAGTCCGATGAAAATGATTAAAAATAAAATCCCTGCAGATGCCCTGATTTCTCTTTCATTTAATACGGCGATTGGATAACCCGGAACGGTTTCTCCAAATTGAATGATCTTATTCATGCAGCTTTTTTTAGTGGGTTTTTTCTTATCTGCTACAAGAATATATCATTTACCAGATCATTCTAACCGGCTGTCAACAAACAGCGGCTGCGGGTCAACCAAAAACGCATTCAGGTCAATAGAGATAATGACTTCGGATGGAATTTTCCGTCTTCGATTAAGTGGAAATGATATTGAATTTGATTTGCAACTCCGGTTACGCGATCACTTTGAATCAGCTCGTGCGTTTTGCTTTTTTAATTCGGCGTTGACCGTGTTCAGCCACACCTGTATACCATCGTTGCTCCAATGCGTATCCCCGATTCTAAACAATTTTCCGGGATCCGGTTCCTTTATAAAAGGACTATAAATGTCGATGATATGCATACATTTCAATGAGTCGGCCTGCTGGAGAGCAGGAATCAGGCCGTTATAATGTTGCGGTCGCAGAATGGTTACCGGGTTTGGAATCAATGACAGATAGACTTCATCAAAACCATCCTTCTTATAGTAAGCGCAGGTGGCATTTAAATTCTTGAACATCTCCTGTAATTCCCTTTGATCGAATGAATAATAACTGCTCGCACGACCGGTCTCAGCCATCGTCTCTTTTAAAAAAAGTCTGTTGCCGTCATCAGAAACAACCGCATCGCCGGATGCCCGTTTAAAAAGATAATAGGTCAGGGAGGCCTTGGCAAATTTTACCGGGTCCCAAAACCGGTAGCCATATAGATTGAACTCCAGGTTGCGATTAATATCAGGATTGAAAATATCCGTCAGGTCCGGGAACTTTGCATAGATCAGCGGAGGATCTGATGGGTGCAGGGATGAAACCGCGGGTTGCTTTTTTTTAAAATGGCGCATCGTTTCCTGAAGCTCGAATTCAACCCGGGCAAAGCGTTCAGCAATTTCAATGATCAGGATATTTTTCTTATGCGGGTCGAGTGAATAATCCATATCCTGGTAGCCCCGGCGGCAATAATGATAATTGTGTACACCTGTGAAGGCTGAATCGGGAACTTCCAGCAGGTAACTATCTCCGTAGATATACAGATCAATATTCCTGTTGGCCGTATCAACTGCCGGCTTTACAAATTTGAATTCATAGCTTTCCTGAAACCGCTTTACTTTATCCAGATAGCTAATAGATACCAGATCTCCCCCGGGGAACTGATGAATGCCAAAACTGCTGTTGAGACCCGATCTCTCATCGATGATTTTTTTCATGAGAGTGTCCGAGGTGGATATCACCAGCAGGGCCAATCCGATAAAAATAAAAAAAATGGAGATTATTTTTCGCACCTGTTTAAAATTGGAAATAGATAAATTGGTTTTCATTAAACACACCCAGCATATAACTAACGATCACGAATACCACGAAATAAGAGGCGTATGCCAATCCGTTTTTGATAAAATAACTTTTTCGAAACCTCTCCCGCAAGAGCATGATCACAATCAGCACGATTGAACCCCATACTTCTTCTACTTTGAGTCCTATATAAAATGGTCCGCCTGTCCAGTGAAAAATGCGATTCAGATAATGAAGTGACTCCTTTATGGAGGGCGATCTGAAAAAGACCCAAAATAAAGTTACAATACCAAAATTAACGAGGGTGAAGAGAGCGTTCCTAAGGAAGGAGTTTCTGACGCTGGATCCTGTTTTTTCCCCGGGAGAAATGCAGTCAGCACACCGTGCAGACCGCCCCATATGACGAATGTCCAGTTAGCGCCATGCCATAAGCCGCTCAGCAGGAAAACAAAAAACACATTCAGTTTCCGGCGTGTTTCGCCCAGGCGGTTACCTCCCAAGGGGATATATACATAATCCCGGAACCAGGTCGACAAAGAAATATGCCAGCGGGTCCAGAACTGGCTGATGGAGCTGGACAGGTAAGGTTCATTAAAATTCTCCATCAGTCGTATGCCCATTACTTTGGCGGCTCCGATACCTATATCGCAATACCCGGAAAAATCGCAATAGATCTGGAAGGAATAAAAGATCGCTCCTACCAACAGGGATCCAGACGAGAGCGTAGAAGTATGATTATAACAGTAATCCACCATCACGGCCAGACGGTCCGCAATGACAGCTTTTTTAAATAAACCCCAAAGCATGCGCGCAAGTCCCTCGCGAACATTATCCCGATTGTAAGCGCAAGTGTACAATTATAATTCTAGTACATCGCCTGTAATATGTATTTGAACGAACGACATATAATAACTACTCGAGCAACAAGGCAATAGCGTTCGCTGGTTCCTCAATTGATAATAACTCTAAGCGTTACTACCATGAAGAAAACAAGAAACTGCAAAGAAATGAATGACATATCAGTTGGTGGGCCTCAGGGTTCCTGGTTCGTAAAAAATATTTTTCGCGGCGGACTTAATTCATCATCCATGCGCTAAGGTGCAAAAATGAACATCAAAGGCCTGTCAAACGGGATACATATTGATTTCTTATAAAACAGGGATCAAAGACGGATAAAAGACGGATAAAACACATATAAAACATGGATAATTTTTGAGTATTTAGCGATTATTATCATTATTTAATCCAATTTAATCTTAATTTTAATAAGAAACCAACATGATATGGGCAGGCTGCTGGGTGGTGTGAACGGGCAAATTCAGGGAAAAGTCGGGACAAATAAGCGGTTCGTCCCGAAACGGCATTCCTTATATAAAAGGACCCTATAAAAACCGCACAAAAACGGTGAGTAAGAAAGAACTATTAAACCGGAAAAAATTTGCCGCCGCTCAGGCCTGGCTTGCTCCGATATTGGATTTTGTTCGTGAAGGGTTCAGAGGATATAGTAAGCGTTCGCAGGGTTTTGTCGCTGCGAAATCCTGGCTACTGAAAAACGGGTTCACAGGCCAGGGGGAAGATTTACACATCGACCCAGCTCTTAGTAAAAGTCAGTTTCGGGCGATCTTCCCAACCCGCCAAATATAGCAGTAGCGTGGACAGAAACAGGAACTCTGAAATTCACCTGGAATCCCGCTTATGTTGACTTGAGAGATTGTGATCAGGTTATGATGCTTGCATATGATGTAGAAAGGGCCTATGCTTTATATAAACACAACCGGCCAACTTCGAAGAACCGGGGTCGATATACTTGCAATAGATCAGACCCAAGGCAAAAATTATCATGTATATGCCGCCTTCAATGCAGCAGACCGCAGCCGGCAATCCGACAGCGTATATCTCGGCGAGTGGAAATTTCCATAAAAGAATTCGACTATTCCGTCCTCAAACTTTTCACCGGGTTTGCCATGGCCGCTTTGATTGCCTGAAAACTCACCGTGATCAATGTAATGGCCATGGACAGTACTACCACTAACACATATACCTGTAGCCCGATGCTGGTTTTATACTCATAGCTTTTCAGCCATTCATTCATAAAATATCCGGCCACCGGCATCGCAATAGCGCATGAAATCAAAACAAGGATCACAAAATCCTTTGAAAGCAGTTTCCATAAATTCAGCACACTTGCGCCAAGTACTTTTCTGACACCAATTTCTTTTACCCTTTGTTCCGCGGTGAAGGAAGCCAAACCAAAAAGCCCGAGGCATGATATGAAGATGGCCAGTACTGCAGTAATTCCGGCGAGGTTCCCTACCAGTTCCTCATAATTGAATTTTTTCGCGTACTCTTCGTCCGCAAATTTATATTCAAATGGAAAAGAAGGATTGTAACGGTCAAAAATGGGTTTTATTAAAGCAATCGCTTTGGATGCAGACATATTCGGGTTGAAGCGTATATCAACAAAACCCACCCAGTCCTTATTATATATAATAGTGAGCGGAGAAATTGTACGATACGGAGACTCCATTTGAATATCGGGTATCACACCTATTACGGTCATCGGTTTATCGTTCCACTTCAGACTTGCTCCCACCGGATTTTGAAGATTCATGCGTTTCACCGCAGCCTGGTTTAAAATCACTCCATTTGAATCTGCAAAATCTCTTGAAAAATCCCTTCCCGCAAGAAGTTTTATTCCGAGGGTATTTGTATAGTCGTAAGAAGTGGCAATGGTCGAGAACACCGAAGATTTATCAATCGGCTGACTTCCTTTCCATTCCCATCCATTGTTGTTGCTATAAATTTGTGATGGCGGAGAATTGCTCTTGCATACTGATGCAACCGCGCCCGTGCTCAACAATTCCTGGCGAATAGTCTCAAAATTCTTAGAAATATCATCTGACCAAAATACCGAAATCAATCCTTTGTTATTATACCCGATCGGCCTGTTTTTCCCATACTGAATTTGCTGATTGATAATAATCGTTCCGATCATGAGTACGACGGAACTTGAAAATTGCAACACCACCAATATCTTTCTTGGCAAAGAACTACTCTGTCCGGCCTTCAGATTTCCTTTCAGCACCCTCACAGGGTTGAATGATGAAAGATAAAAAGCCGGATAGCTGCCTGCGAGTAAACCAGTGACGATGGTAAACGCAATCATGATGATCCAAAACAATGGATTCGCCAATTGCAGACTCATGTCTTTATCGGTCAGTTTGTTGAAAAAAGGCAGCGCCAGCATCACGATCCCAAGTGCCAAAATAAATGAGCATGCGGAAATCAATATCGATTCATTTAAAAACTGGCTGATCAGTTGTTTTCGCTCTGAACCGACCGCTTTTCGTACGCCCACTTCCTTTGCTCTTTTTTCTGAACGTGCCGTACTAAGGTTCATGAAATTGATGCAGGCAATCAGCAATACAACAAGACCCAGGATGCCAAACATCCGTACATATTTTATAAAGCCGCCTGTATTTTTCCCATTTTCAAAATCGCTGTACAATCTCCATTTCGCCATCGGATGAATAAACACTTCAGGTTTGATATGTTTCAATGTGTTTTCATCCGTGAAGTGGGAAATGACTGTGTTTTTTAATTTGCTGTTTACGGATGCCGGACTGGCTTTGTCATTTAATTGCACATATGTCTGCCATGAGTTGTTTCCCCAGTTCGTCTTATGATATTCCTTAACCCAGCTGTACAATATCTCCTGCACCTGAAAAGGCATTAAATAATCAAAAGTGAGTGAGCTGTTTTTTGGTTGCTTCTCAACCACAGCGGTCACTTTCATATTCGTCTGGTTATCCATCTTCACCATTTTGCCAATCGGATTTTCATTCCCAAAAAGTATTTTGGCCGTTTCATTCGTCAGCACAATGGAATACGGTTCATGCAAAGGATCTTTATCGCCTTCAATAATTTTTATCGAAAACATATTGATGGCGTCTGGTCCTATAAAATGTCCGAATTTGCTTATTTTTTTCTCCTTATAGATCAAAGAGTGAGATTGTCCCCAGTCACACATGGCCACGCCTTTAAGATCAGGATATTTGTTCTTCAGTTCTTCACCTATGGGAAAAGGCAGCGCCTGTTGTGTTCCACGCTTACCATCAAAAGTCTGATGCATCATCACCTGGTAAAGCGATTCGTAATTTTTAAAATGTTTGTTGGCAGATGTTTCATCGTGTATCCACAAGCCGATGATCATCGCAACGGCCATGCCGGTAGCCAGACCTGCAATATTGATAACGGAGTAGATTTTATTCTTTAATAAATTCCGCCAGGCAATTTTTGAATAATACTTCATCATAAACTATGACTTTTAATGCAACGCGTTTGACACCTAAGAATATGCCAGACCCTTATCATATTGCTTTTCAATCAATTAACAGAAGGTTATTCCTGGAAATTGTGCGATCCTGATACATTGGGTGTTCCATTTTCCGACGAGACCAACAACGCTGCCAACACATTGACACGCTTGTTACTTAATTGTTGCATGCGGACGATTGATGTGGCTCAAAAAATTACAAGAAAATAAAAAGGCCATACTGATAGTATGACCTTTTCACTTCTTTTTCATCTTTGATTATCGTTGTTAATATCCCCCTCCTGACATGGTACCAGTAACAACTACTTTACCAGTCATTTCCGGATGTATGGTACAATGATAGGAGAAAGTGCCTGCTGTACTAAAAACCTTCGAATAGGTTGCGCCAACAGCAATATTGCCACTGTTAAAACTGCCATCATCTGCAGTAACAGTGTGTATGGTTGTGTCACTATTCATCCATGTGACGGTCGAGCCTGCTACTACAGACAAGCTGCCTGGATTAAATGCCATATTCTTAATGGATACAGATGCGGCGGCAGGCGCAGGATTGGTACTGGAATTATAACTCTTACTGCACGATATAAATACAATGGCAGCCAGAACATGGCCAGTATCCCGGAATAAAATAATTTCGATTTCATAAACTTCATTTTTATTATTTAATTATTGATCTTACGGCAGGATGTACTGGTCAGTTGCATAATATTGACTCTGCTACCATATCTATTCAATATACATACCACTATGAGATGGATCATGTTAATTCTGGAACCATTCGGACTCCATACTTTAACGATTCATTTGTCACCTTTTGAATCGAGGTGTTCTCAGGATTTAATAAAAGTTGACAGCAAGGTTACCAACTGAGAATATTTTACAGACACTGTGTATTAAATATAAATTCGGGTGTTGTGCATAAATTGACTAACTACGATGTTTACAGCAAGAGATTTATTATTCAAAGCATTGGACTACGACGGCTTTTGGAACACATCGAAAAAAATGTTGAATTCAAAACCTTCGAAGCTTCGGAAATTACAGATGGAAAAACTTTTGGCCGGCTTTGGCATATCCAAAGCAAATGCCAAACCTAAGACCCAGACGAGGGGTAATCTTAGGATTGAGCATGTCTATTTTACTTCAAGGAATTCAAAACGAATGAACAGAGCTGAGTATTTGAAGACCTTAACAAACTTTAGATATTTTACCAGTGGAGAATTTATTTTAGATAGATCGCAAGAACAGTATCAGGATTTGATGGACCGGATTATTTCTACTACAAAAAATGCTTTCCCTGAGCAATCTAATATTATAGATAAAGAACCTGTTAGCCTTGTACATTTATTTCGTGATCTGTATAATTTTAGACTTAGTGTATATCACATGAAGAAATACACATACAGTGTGAAAAGAATGAAGCTGTTTTCAACGGAAGACGACTTTACACTCTATTTAAGAAAAAATTTTATTTCATCACTGGACATTGGTCTGGCGGAGACTGACGAAATTCTTTGTACTTTAATAGACCTGGAAAATAAAACCGTGATGGAAGACGAAATAGATTACCCGGAGGATGACCTTAAACCCCTTGATGAAGAATGGGAAAATGAAAATCATGGACGAAGATAAACGAACAATATTCTTCAGTTTTCAGTTAACGCTTCGCCAAGCCTCGGATAATGCGAGCCCTCGGTTTTTCATTCTTTTTTCCAGAAAGAAGTCATAAACATCGGTTTCGGCTCCCAGTCTACCTTCTGAAACAAGGAATCATTAGTAATGATTGAATATGTATTGAGTGCAATCGACAGTAATTTCAAAAGATCCTTGGTATTTTCTATTGTCTTCGGTCAATTCGTAACGAAGGTTATAACTATCTGAATTTGCAATGGCCGCCAGTTTGGTTTCCAGAATACTCATCGCCGCTACTGGAGTACGAGTTGAATCTGAGGATGGAATAATAATTTTAAAAGTTCCGTCCCAAGTCACCAGGTCCAAATGAAAAAAGATAGTTTTTCTCTGACCTGGCCTTGTTATATTGATTTAGAAAATCCTGTCTGTTTCTGAATGTTTCACGTTTAATATTAAACTTAAATGGGTGTTTTTTTGATAACGAAATCAGCTTGGCCTTTTCAAACAAATAACTTGCTTCAACGGATGTTATTTTGTTTATATCTGGATAAATAGTACCCAGCCATGTACCTTCTTTATTCTTTATAACATATATACTCAGGCTATTTTGAGGCTTATTTCCAAAATCCTTTTTTACAAATACCCAATCTTTCTTTAACTGATTAAAATCGGCAATTGTATTGATCAGAAAGGAATATTGTTCGGGGTTCGCTGCGGATGAGAAACATACGATGCTTGTAGCGGAGTCAAAAATGACTTCTTCAAAAAAGGAAACCTGGGCTTTTGCTGAAAAAAATATTGCAAGAAATAAAAAGATAAAGCAAATTCTGATTTTCATAAAACTGAATGTTACTCGTAAATATAATACCGCACGCTACCGTTTTGTTCAATTCGAATCAGTTTCTTTGCAGCATCATAATAATATTTCTTTTCACGCCTGATGCGATTCTCCGCGTCGTATTCAGTCTCCGTTTGTAGCATTTCTTTTGAATATTCAAATTTGGTTTTAGATGACTGTTTGTGGTGTTCTATTAATTCAGACGCCACAAGCCGACCATTTAAATACATCTTATTTACAACATAGGCCGTATCTACACCATTAAATACTTTCATCCATTGCACCTCGTTACCATCACTATCATAACGGTAAATCAAATCATCGAACGCATTGTGACTATATTTAGCTATTACCCGCTTATCTTTTATTAAATTATTTTCATATTCATAGGTCGTAATGAATGTGGTGTCTTTCTTCTGATCAAATGCTATTTGTGTTGTCAGAAAACTATCTCTGTAAAATACAATCTCCTTGAGGAACCTGTTATCTTTCCTGTATACATTCAAGTAAGACTGAGAGTTTTCCAGATCATATTCGTTTTGAAAAGACATCAGTTCATCAATCCCCTTGTTTTTAGCTTCTTTTTCTGTTTCACATGAATAAGTCATTCTGGTATTTGATACTGAATCATATATGTAGTCACTGATAATATACCCGATGTTCGAACGTGACCAGACAGAATGGGCTAGCTTATTACCGGAATAACGATAAACCGATATCTGGCTGGCGCCATATTGCGGGAAACTTTTCCAGAATACCGTTTTGTGATTTTCATTAAAAACCTCAATATTTAAGGTATCATTCCCCCTGATCTCAACGATTTTTTTTAATCTGGTGGTCGCCTGACCTATAAGGTTAACATAGCTGAAAGTGGCTAAAATAATTAATTTTATTTTAAGCATGTACGATACAGATGGTTGATGTCAGGTTGTAAAATACTTCAAAGTGTAGTATATACATAGGAATCGACATCTTTATTTGATGCTGGCAGGGCACCTGAATTTTAATAGTGCTCACCGCACACAAATTCTTATTTATCTTTATAACAGACTTACAAAACATCAAAAACGACAGCGCATATGAAAAAAGCTAAAAAAATATTGGTGATAACAGGTGATGCCGGTGAAAGTTTCGAAATCCTATTTGCTTCTCACCGCCTGCGTGAGGCTGGATATATTCCCGTGATAGCAGCCCCGGCCGTCAGAAGATTAAATCTCGTCATACACGATTTTGAACCGGGATGGGACACGTACGTTGAACGGAAGGGATACCTGGTTGAATCAGACATTGCGTTCGCCGATGTAAATGTAGACGACTATGAAGCTTTGCTCATGCCGGGCGGCCGGGCACCGGAATACCTGCGAAATGATCCCATCGTAATCAGCATTGTTCAAAAGTTTTCGAAAGAGAATAAATATATTTTCGCTATTTGTCATGGCGTGCAGATTCTCGTCACTGCGGGTCTCGTCGATCATAAAAAAATTGCCTGTTATGAACATGTAAAGTTTGAAGTGGAAGCATGCGGAGGAATTTATGTAACCCCCCAGGAAGCAATCAAAGATGGCAGAATCATTACGGGCAAAACCTGGCAATCACATCCTGAGTTTTACAGGCTGGTTTTTAGCTGTCTGGAGAACAGTGGTGAAAAGACTGCGGATGCGGCGGAATTACTGGAACTGTCATGAATGTTTACAAACATTATAACCAGGAACAGTTAAATGACCAATATAATACGCGGCTGCAGGTGCCTGACTATGCAGGTTATTTCGATCGCTGGGAAAGATTAAGCAGACAAACAGCAGAACAGAATACCATTGTGAAAGACATTTCTTTCGGAACCCATCCGGATGAACGCCTGGATATTTTTCCTTCAGGAATTCATCATTCCAAAACACTGGTCTTTATACATGGCGGATACTGGCACCTGCTCGACAAGGCTATGTTTCATTTCCTGGCAGGGCATTTCCTGAAGTATAATGTAACAACAGTTTTAATAAATTATCCTCTTGCTCCGAAATCTTCCATAGATGAAATCGTTGCCTCATGCCGTAAAGCTTTACGATGGCTTCATGATAACATGATACGTTACAACGGAGATCCGGCAGAACTCTATTTGCTGGGACATAGCGCAGGCGGCCATCTGGCTTCTATGCTGCTGGTTGAAGAAGAGGCAAAATTCCTGCGGGCCGTGATCTCACTGAGTGGTTTATTCCGCCTCGAGCCTGTGATGCTGTCATATCTGAATGATTCGATTGGTATGAATCGTGAAAATGCCATAAAAAATAGTCCTGTTTTTTTAAACCCGGCTATTGACTGTCCCCTGTTGCTGGTTACGGGTACTGATGAATCAGATGAGTTCAAATCTCAAAGTGAAGAGCTCTACCACTGTTGGAAAAATAAGTTCAGCGACATAGAAGTTTTAAAAGTTCCTCAAAAAAACCATTATTCCATATTGGATGCAGTTATAGAAAAAGATTCGACCCTATGCGCCGCCATTATCCGTCTGATGAATATTGGTCCTGATAACTAGCTTCAATTTTTACTGAATATCTGCCAATTAAAAGTCATACTTCACAACCTTATGAGGCATAAAAATTGAAGTCGTAAACTGTCCCTTATGAAGTCGCGATAACACCGCCTTCAAAAAATATCGTGATACTAACTTTGAACCGTAAACATTTATCACCATTAAAAACGTGAACGATGAGCCAAAGAAAACTTATTCTCTCCATGCAAATAACCCTGGATGGTTATGTTGCCGGACCAAATGATGAAATGGATTGGTTAATTATCAGCGATGATGGGTGGGCGGATTTGGATAAAGACCTGAATGCAGCAGATACCTATTTATTGGGAAGAAAAATGTATCCCGGTTATGCCGAATACTGGCAATCGGTATTACGTAACCCGGGCAGTGATCCCGGCCAATTGAAATTTGCAAAACTGGCCGAGAAAACACAGCATATCGTTTTTACAAAGGGCGATTTCAAGCCCGACTGGAAAAATACCAGGGTAGCCCACGATCTTCCAGCTGAAGTAGCGCGCCTGAAAAAAGAGAATGGAAAAAATATCCTCGCCTGGGGCGGCGCCAATTTTGCCACCAATCTTATCAAACTTGACCTGGTGGATGAATACCGGTTTGCATTGAACCCAACGATATTGACCAGGGGGAGAGCACTCTTCAATAATCTGGAACAACGGAAGAAACTGGCATTGATTGATTCGAAGCCTTTGAAGTCGGGTTTAGTCATTTTAAGGTACCAGGCAGACGCCGAAGGACAGAAAACAGAATCCAGAGTCAAAAGTCTGGAGTCTGAAATTCATTAAAGTCATATAGCGCTGTCGGACAAATCGGGGTTTTTTAGCTAGTAATTTGAAAATTAAAATCACCTATCCAGTTTTGTCTGTATGCAAGGTAAAACACGAAAACGTTATAAAAAGATACTTTTTTTGGACTGTTGGTTTTTCTGCTCATTTAATCTTATTACTATTAATCAGGCTTATCATTTCACTCATTTTTACGAGCATGGGACAGTAAATTCATTCGCTGAGCAGACAAGTGGTTTTTGGGGAAAAGCCAAGGTAGCCTTATTCGGATTGAAGCTGGAAAAGCTTATCGGATCTACTCCGGATTCTTTATATACCGATATTAAATTAAAAACAAAAGACGGTTTAACTTTAGATGCCTGGTTCATTCGTGTACCGAACGCGAAAGGAACCATTGCATTATTTCATGGGCATGGAAGCGAAAAATCGGCAAATCTCTCACAAAGCAATGAGTTCAATGAATTGGGTTATTCTACTTTTTTGGTTGATTTCAGAGCGCATGGGCAAAGTGAAGGCAATACATGTACCATTGGCTATCGGGAGGCGGAGGATGTAAAACTGGTTTATGATCTATTTGAAGAACATGGGCGAAAATCATATTATACTGTATGGCATTTCGCTCGGTGCAGCCACCGTCACGAAAGCAATCGCCGATTATAATCTGACACCTGAAAAAATAATTCTGGAAATGCCTTATGGGTCATTGCCCGCAACTGTAGAAGGTAAGATGAGAATGGCGGGCCTGACTTCAGAACCCTTTGGTGGTTTGTTAACCTTTTGGGGTGGTGCCATCAATGGCTTTTGGGCATTCAATATGAAACCGAGAGAGTTCGTGAAAAAAATTAAGTGCCCCGTGCTTCTGCAATGGGGAAGAAGGGACAAAGGCGTTACAGAAACGGAAATCAATGAAATATTTAAAAATATAAGCTCTCCAAAAGAATTAGTGGTGTATGACAGCAGCGGGCATCAAAACCTATACGAAAATGAGCCGGATAAATGGGAGGAAGCTGTGGGAACATTTTTGGAGAAGTGAAATAAAGTTGGCTCTTTGCATGCTCTGTGGAAAGAGAATGTATGGTGAGCCAGGAATGGAACGATAAAATAAAAATATGAGAAAGCTAATAGCGGCTATCAATATGACACTTGACGGGTTTTGCGATCATACAGCGATGACCGCAGATGAAGAAATTCATGAACATTTCAACGATGTATTGCGTAAGGCGGACACCCTTTTATATGGAAGGATAACTTATCAACTGATGGAAGATTACTGGCCATCTCTCGTAAAAAATCCCAGCGGCAACAAACCCATGGATGATTTTGCAGTATTAATAGATAATATATCAAAGATTGTTTTCTCACGCACGCTTCAACATGTTGATTGGAAAAATACAAAATTGAAAAAGGAAGTCATAAAAGAAGAAATTTTAGAGCTTAAGCAATCCCGCGATGGTGGCAATAGAGACATTTTAGTTGGAAGTCCAAGTTTAATTGTAGCCTTTGCGCAGCTTGACCTGATTGATGAATACCAGCTTGTCGTTCATCCGGTTGTTTCAGGAAGCGGTTTACCATTATTTAAAAACATCAGAGATAGAATTAATCTTACGCTTTTAAAAACAAAAACATTTGGTTGTGGTGCAGTTGCTCTTTACTATAAGCCGGGTCAGTAGTAAATTATACCCCATTCCCTTTCTTTTCCCAATTACCGGATCTTCAGGTGATATAAAAGTTTCATCGCTGGCTTTTTTAGATTCCGATCATGCCTATTCTGCTAAAACCTTCAATTTTCTGGAACTTTATCGCAACTTACCGGTCTGATATCAGGCGTGAACCATACCACAGGAAATAATCCGGCTGACAAACACCTGGTTGACCGGGTTTTACGTGGGGATACCCGCGCATTTGGGATTATTATAAAAAACACCGAAAACCTGGTGGCCCAGATCGTTTTCAAATTAATCCCCGTCGTTGAAGACCGAAAGGATCTGGCTCAGGATATTTATTTGAAGGCATTTCATAACCTGGCAGGTTTTAAATTTCAATCCAAACTCTCTACCTGGATCGCCCAGATTGCCTATAATTCCTGTTTATCCTGGATAGAAAAGAAAAAATTAGTGTTGCCAGGTAATCTGCATGAGGATGAAGAAATGTACGAAACAGCGGACGCAAGGGTATATAATCATTCATCAGTAGAAAACAATTCTGAAAACAATCTTTTCCAAAAGGAACTGTCTGTCATCCTTCGCAAAGAAATTGAGGAACTACCGCCCATTTATCAAACGTTGATTACACTGTTCCATCATGAATCCATGACTTATGAGGAACTGTCTCAAATTACGGGATTGCCTGAAGGCACGGTTAAAAGTTCGCTGTTCCGCGCCAGGAAAATGTTGAAAGAAAATTTATTGTCTAAATACCAAAAGGAGGCATTATGAATAATATTCATCCTTCAGAAAAGGAAATACAGCAATTCGCGCTTGATAAAATGGATTCTAATCCATTGATTACTGCCCATATTGATTCATGCTCCCATTGCCAGGCGGAGGTTTCAATTTATCAAACGTTATTTTCAGAAATAAAAGAACAGCCTTCGGCTTCATTTGATTTTGATGTGCAGGAGCTCGTATTATCTAAATTGCCAAAAACCCATACACGCTTATCTACTGATGATATCATCGCTGGTTTCCTGGTGATTTTTACCTGTTCCTGCATAGGTATTCCGGTTTATATATTCCGAAAGATCATACTGAATAGTTTTATAGATATCCCGCCCTTTTTCATTTATTCCATCATCATCGGTACGACCGCGATCCTCATCATAAAAATTCTATCCTTA
The DNA here is from genome assembly GCA_963732055.1 of uncultured Bacteroidota bacterium. Lineage (GTDB taxonomy): Bacteria > Bacteroidota > Bacteroidia > Chitinophagales > Chitinophagaceae > Puia. Next base: position 345,658 of record CAVSYG010000003.1, read on the forward strand.
TATAAAAAATTCCTTAAACAAATGCATCTTTTAAATATTAATTGATTCCGGGAACAATTTATAAACATACCGGTCTAATCACTAATCAACGAAATCAAAATGAAAAAAATAAGTTTAACTGTTGTTGTTTCTCTGCTGGCCATGGTTACGCAGGCGCAGGATCATCAGAATTTTGACCCTTTCAAAGACAGGGATTTTCTGTTTGATGCTTTACATATCGGCACCATGCTGATTGCCATTTATCTCATAGCATCCTTTATCCTTCAAATTTTTAAGGCCGGTATGACTGCCCGGATCAAAAACAGGATGCTGGATAAAGGCACAGAGGAAAACATTGTCAGGGAACTTTTGCAACCCGACAAAAAGGAAAACAAAAATTACATCCTGCAGTGGTTTTTTATTATGGTTGCCATTGGCGTTGCTTTCTTACTACTTATGCTCACCAGTCCCTTTGGTCTGCACTCACTGGCGATCATTGCATTTAGTATTGCAGCGGGGTTTGGGGCGTATTATTATTTCACGAGACAGGATAGAGATCGCTGACGGTTGACGGTTGACGGTTGACGGTTGAAAAAAAACACAAATATTTAAAATGAAACTGATTTTTTTTCTGATTGCTTTTTTGCTGATATCCATTCGTTTCTATTTCTCCTGGACCGGTAGGGACAGGGAAAGAAGGGGCCTGTCTGAAAGTAATATGGTTATCAAATCAGATAACTTTTACGAAGAAATAAATTACCTGGGAAAATTTCAATTATCGGATGATGAATCCAGGTTTCAAATCCATTTCTCCCGGAGGATATTTTAAATTTCGTCTGAATGATGTAAGAGTAAAAGCGCAAAGTGATATGAGAGGAGAAATTGAGTATACAATTTTTGATGGGAAAAATGATCTGCCGTTCAACGATGAAGGAAAAATATTAGTGACGAAAGCCATCAAAGAAATGATTTACTGGGGTTATGATGCAGAGGCGAGGATGGAACGTATTTATAAGACAGGAGGAAGTCAGGCTTTACTAAGAGAAATTGATAGTGTGAAAGGCGATCAGGTCAGGATTCTCTATCTGAAACGGCTTTTTTTAATCGATTCACTTCCATCTGAAACCAGGGAACTTATTGTGAGAAAAGTTAAATCCCTGAATTCGGATATGGACAAGACTCAGTTTTTAAATCAGATTAAAACCTCCCAATTTAATAATCCGTCCATCGCTGCTGCTTATTTTGACATCATCAAAGGAATGGGTTCTGATATGGATAAAATGAATAATCTTAATCATATCATTGATCAGGATTCGCTTAGTGCGGGACTCATTGCTACTATTTTGAATCTGGGTAATAGTCTGGGATCCGATATGGATAAATCCAATCTTTACGGAAAACTGATCGATAAGGGTCTGATCAAAGATTCACTTTTTGATAGCCTTGCCGTTCTTATTTCCAAAATGGGTTCTGATATGGATAAGGTAAATCTCTTTAATAAAATGCTTAGAATAGATCCAATCACAGAAAATCAGTGGATCATCCTGATCAGCCAATCAGCATCTCTGGGTTCCGATATGGACAAAGCAAATATGCTTTCAGCATTCGCGAAGAAAATGCCAAAGACAGATCCGGTTAAAGCAGCCTATGTGAAAGCGGCTAAAACGATTGGTAACGATAATGATTATGGCAGGGTTATGCGGGCGCTGGAATAGACTAAAACAACCACCATTCTACTCTGAAGCCAATATATTGTCCGATTTTTTTGGGCCCGGTATCACTCAAATACGGCGAGTATAAATTTTCGGATGCAAAATTATTATACCAGGCAATGGAATAAATGAGCCTTAATTGCGGACGTGACCATGGACCTGCTTTTCCTGTCGGATTCAATGCCGGCACTATGGAGAATTTCGTCATGGTTGCAGATGGCTGGTCTCCGTCCTTACGATTTGCATAATGCAATTCTGTAAGGAGTTGAAATCGCTTTGTTATATACCAGAAGTTCCGCAGGCCAATCGCATATTCCGTTTTTCGGTTGAATATCAGACGACCAAAAAAATCAGGCGCTTTATTCAGGCTATCCGATCCGCCATGACTTTTTGTGAAAATGCCATAGGCATTCAAACTGTATTTTGGACTGAGATTTAACATGATCTGATCAACCAGGGCGACAGAGTATGCATTTGTATATTTTTTTGTAACGAGATCAGGTCCGCCATAGGTTAGCCAGGTTTTTGAGTTTCCGCCATCGCCGCCGTTCGCGATACCATGCCCGTAACGAACGGAAGCCTGGTTGGAAGAGCCTGCAACAGGGGTATTTAGAAAATGACATGTTGAATGCCTGCAGCCCATCCTCCTTCTGGAGGATAGTTGTACGCTGTGGCAGTATCTCCGGGGGTTGCATTCGCCAGATGATGATACTCTCCAAGCAGTTTTATGGTCTGTTTATTATTATCAAATGGAATAATATGCTCAGCAACCAGCAAGCTTCTGCTGCGCAACCCGGGACGTGGCGTTCCATCAACAATTTCCAAATAGAAATACGGTGGAACAGAGCTTGACGTGTCTACGGCACCCGGAAATAAAACAGCAAACGTTGTTTTATTGTATGTAATGCCAATCCCCTGGGTACTGTGATCATCGAAATAAAAATAGTCGGCGATATGTACATCATAATTGCGAAAATATTTTGCACCAATCCACACACTCCATTTTGATCCGCCGATATTTAAAGCCTCCGCATATAATTCAGGCAGCGCCAGTGTAATCCCACCATACTGACTGCTGCTGTTTACATTACCGATCAGTTGTCCTTTACCGCTGTAAAGTGCCATTCTGGCCTGCACGTTGATATGCGTGGTATCGTTTTGTAATTCGGGGTTAAAATGCAATGCTCCCATTAATTCCACATAATCGGCTTCCTCCATTCTTCCGCCTATGGAACCCATTCCGTTCAGATTGAGTGAACGACCTATATTTCCTACATTACCCAGAGATACTCCCGCACCCACACGGCCATAGGATCCAAAAGAAAAATTTTTATTGGTAACTGTTTGAGAAAACGCAATATCGAACAAAGATGATAACAGGATGAAAAACAAAATCAAATGAAGTTCTTTCTTCATACAGAATGGGTGAATATTTATTCGTTAGAATATTACCTTAATTTTTCATCAGATCTGCGACGCAGTTATATGGCTTAGCAGAATAAATATTGTTTCTAAAGATAAAAAACAAAAGGCAGTTAAATTATAATCAACCGGTCGTCCCGCATGATCGGGGTTACCCAAAGTGAAACTCCCCGGCTCAGCTGATTTCCGGGAATTAGTGGTATATGAAAACAGTGGACATCTAAATCGTGCCATACGCGCCCTGTAAGGGTTTCGATTTATGTGATAAATTCTTTTGCGGGATCCTAATCACCCAAATTCCGATGATCTTTTTATAGGTAGGATTCCGGATGGCACATTTCCCTATTTTATAAATGGGGTCATAGACGAAGTCAGGATTTATAATCGCGCACTTTGCCCCACAGCCGTTATGCAATTAAGCGCTCTCAAGGAATAGCTGGTTATATTCGATTAGGGCTGGCTTTGAAGAACCCGCTTATTTTATCAATTTCTTAAAAAATATAACGGCTCCACTGCCTTCATAACCCGACTCGCAAACGCTTAAAGCTTTGCAATCACAACCTATATAGTTGAAAATTGGAATATGTTTCATTTAAAAATCCTAATTTCAAATAATATTCGCACAGTTTAGCTCTTACTTCGGATTATTAAAATCATATCTTCTGAGAATACCTTTTTAAAGCCTGAATAGGTCTCGAAGAATTTGCTTTCGGGAATATTTAAAACAGGTACTCATTCGAATCCCACCTTTTGAAAATTTTGGACCAGGGTAATATGGTCATCCTCTCTATGAATTCTCATTAATATTCCTTTGTAGATTCCCTGACCATCATATCCTAATGACTGTATCCATGTAAGCTGCAGGAAATAATCATAATAACCTTTAAAACTATCAATTTATGAAACAGTTATTGCTCGCTATTTTTATAATTGCCTCAGCATTAAGCTGTACAAAGCCAGTAGATGATCCGGTGTTTAAGCATATTCCCACCAGAACACTCGTATACACCGCCAATTATGCCGGTATATCATCAAGTTTTACATTTTTTTTATTTAGTGCTCAGTTTCCGGCGTTTAATTCAGCCCAGGGCATTCTGACTTCCTGGGGGTTGACAATGAATCGAAAAGTTAATGGTACACTAACCATTTCAAATTCTTTGAGTGTAACAAATGATAGTTCGATTGATATAGATCGCTACACATTGTTGGAAATAGGAGATACAACCATTGAATTGCCTAATCAAATTGTTAATTCGATACCTCACTCATTACCTCCAAATCAAACATTGGACGTACCCATCCATGTCAATGTTGATGATGAAATAAATTCCACTAATTTGACACCAGTTATAGGATCAGCAACAGATATCGTAACATGGAATTTTACCGATGTAGTTGACGCGTACAAACCTTATTGTACGAACTCATACATCCTAACGGATAGTATAAACATTACATTGACTTATACCTATATAAAAATATTTTAACTATAATATTTTCTTTACGACTTCCAAATAACGGCTCAGTGTATTGCCGACTCTTATTCCGTCCCTATTAAATATTGAACCAAGCTCTGACAAATATTTTACCACCCCAAAAACCTTAATCCATGTCTTCTTATTTTTATAATAGCAAGCCGTTATTGAGTTTGTTATTTGGCGGCATTATAATCTTCACCTCCTGCAAAAAAGATATTCCCCCGATTTTTAAACATGGCGGATCGGGAAATGCCCATGTATACGTTGCAGGATATGAATCGAATGGAACCAACAATGTGGCTAAATATTGGATTGATGGTCAGGAAATAAAGCTATCGGATGGGACCAGTAGTGCGTTTGCGACTTCTATTTTTGTGTCTGGTAATGATGTGTATATAGCCGGTTCGGAAGATAGATGGAGCTGTCTATTGGAAAAATAACAGGGAAATAAGACTTTCGGGCATTTATGCATCTTCCATCTTTGTAACGGGCAATGACGTATATATTGCAGGTAGCGATTCTTCCGGAAGGGCTGTGTACTGGAAGAACGGAACGAAAGTACTATTGGATATGGATAATGTCTACGGCACCCTTGGCGGTTCGATCGCCAATTCCATTTTTGTATCGGGCAATGACGTATATGCTGCAGGCAATGATGGTCCCAATGCGGTGTATTGGAAGAATGGAGCAGAAACATATTTAAGTGGACGTACTACAGATCTTGGCGGGAGCATAAACGGGAATTCAATTTATGTATCAGGCAGTGACGTATATATAACGGGGTCCATTCTTATTCACGGTGATCTCGGCCCAACATTATTGTATTGGAAAAATAGTGTTCAGGCAGAACTTACTAAAGATGGAAGCTATGGGTTGGGGAACTCGATCGTTGTATCTGGCGGTGATGTCTACATAGCCGGGTGGCAGGAGTCAGATCCAAGCTTTGTCCCGACTGCGGCATACTGGAAGAATGGTAATCTAATTTTACTTCCAAGGAGTGAAAATAATTCCAATGCAAATTCCATTTTTGTATCGGGCAGTGACATATATGCAGCAGGGGATGATGCTGGCAACCAGGTTGACTATGCAGTGTATTGGAAGAATGGTATTGAGGTAAAACTTACAGATGGCACTCAGCCTGCAATTGCGACTTCTATTTTTGTTAAGTAAGCAATCTTTTCCAGATTAAATAATAGCTCATGTCCCTTAGAATCGTTCCAAAATAATAAATATCGAACCACAAAAATGAACGAGACATTGAGCTGTTATTCAATCTGGACAAGGGTTTAAACGAAAACAGCCCCGAAGTAAATTCGGGGCTGTCCAGTTCGGCTCCCCCTGCTGGATCCCGAACCAGCGGAACGACCCTCTGATTAATCCCGCATATGCGGGACTCTAACCAGCTGAGCCAATTTACCAACAGGAATAAAACGTGGATCGCAAAGCAATTCAATCAGTTTCCGGCTCTTTTGCTTTTTAATAAATCGCTCATATGATTATAGTCCTGGGATTCTGACATGCCGCATTCAAAAAGTGCTTTCATTACCCATGGCCGATGTTTCGAGGTAAAAGTATTGTGAGGATTCGTATTATGTTCAATCAGTCTACGTTTCGGATCATTTGTGTACCCGACATAATATAAATTGGCGCTGTCAGAATAAATAATATAGATGTAGTACATAAAAAAAGGCTCTGATTACTCAGAACCTTTTTGCTCCCCCTGTTGGACTTGAACCAACGACCCTCTGATTAACAGTCAGATGCTCTAACCAGCTGAGCTAAAGGGGAATCTTTTTTCTGGTTTCCTGAAGACCCTCTGATTAATCCCGCATGTGCGGGACTCTAACCAGCTGAGCTAAAGGGGAATCTTTTTCTGGTTTCCTGAAGACCCTCTGATTAATCCCGTATGTACGGGACTCTAACCAGCTGAGCTAAAGGGGAATATTTTCTGGTTTCCTGAAGACCCTCTGATTAATCCCGCATGTGCGGGACTCTAACCAGCTGAGCTAAAGGGGAATCTTTTTCTGGTTTCCTGAAGACCCTCTGATTAATCCCGTATATGCGGGACTCTAACCAGCTGAGCTAAAGGGGAATCTTTTTTCTGTTTCCTGAAGACCCTCTGATTAATCCCGTATGTACGGGACTCTAACCAGCTGAGCTAAAGGGGAATCTCCTTTCCGGTTTTCCTGAAAGGGCTGCAAAAATACGTTTTTTTCGTGTCCGGCAAAATCAGAATCGAGACAAATCTGAACTTAAATTTTCCTGCTTTCTCAATCGACATTGAAATTCCGACAACTGGTACTTCGTTACCGGTTGAATCAAGGAAATCTCTTGAATCTAGTCCGTAAAAAGCTCGAATATACGAACTCTTATTATCAGAATTCAAAGTGCGCTTAATGTATACTTATGAAGCTCTCTATTAATTCTCATATCTCTCAAGTCCATATCAAGCTCCGTGTCTAATGTACTCAGTAGATAAGTCCGCATCAGGTAGCCTTTATATGGACTTGACGTAGACTTGACCAAGCTCAAGTATTACTCAGTTAGGCTTTAGACAGGGTTCCTGACTAATAAAAATATTCCGTTCTGTAAGGAAACCTTTCTTTATATAATTCCTTCACCCGGCCCAGCAGGGCCTCACGCAAACCGTCCACATTTGAACGTTCGGTGGCGGACATGAATATGCAGACGGACTGCGTTTCCGCTTCCCATCTTTCTTTGAGTTCCTTCAGTAATTCCTCCTTTGTGCTCTCTTCCAGCCATTCGTCGAAGTTCAATTCCTCGTAGCGGTCCATTTTGTTGAATACATAGATCACCGGTTTATCAAAAGCATTGATTTCCTGCAGGGTCTTGTTCACCACGCCCAGTTGCTCTTCATACCTCGGATGAGATATATCCACTACATGCAGTAACAGATCAGACTCGCGGACTTCATCGAGGGTGCTTTTAAAACTTTCCACCAGGTGATGCGGCAGTTTCCGGATAAATCCGACCGTATCACTCATTAAAAAGGGCATATTCTCATAAACCAGCTTGCGTGTGGTGGTATCCAGCGTGGCAAACAGCTTATTTTCTGCAAATACATCGCTCTTGCTCAGCAGGTTCATCAGGGTCGATTTGCCCACATTGGTATATCCGACCAGGGCTACCCGCACGAGTTCACCCCTCTCTTTACGCTGGGTCTGTGCCTGTTTGTCAATCTCTTTGAGTTTTTTTCTGAGCAGGGTAATTTTATCGCGTACAATACGACGGTCCGTTTCAATTTCCGTTTCACCCGGACCCCTGGTTCCGATACCGCCCCCCAGTCTTTCCAGATGCTTCCACATCCCCCTAAGCCGGGGTAGTAGATATTGATATTGAGCCAGTTCCACCTGTAGCCGGGCCTGGGCTGTCTTTGCCCGACGGGCAAAAATGTCCAGGATCAGGTCGGACCGGTCGATGGTTTTGCAATCCAGCACTTTTTCAATATTGGTGATCTGGGAACCGGAGAGTTCGTCGTCAAAAATGACCACGCGGATGCCTTTCCCTTGTATATATGCTTTGATTTCCTCCAGTTTTCCCTTCCCAATGAAGGTTTTGCTGTCGGGATGAGCCAGTTTCTGTACAAATTTGCGCTGGGTAATGGCTCCGGCTGTTTCGGCCAGAAAAGCCAGTTCGTCGAGGTATTCGTTTACCTGTTGTTCGGTCTGGTCCTGCTGCATCACTGCCACCAAAACGGCCTTCTCTTCGGCCTCCATGATATGCCTTTCTATAGCCATAATGTGCTTAAAGATAGTCAACGCAGGATCAGGACGCAGGATGCAGGAGGCAATTTGCGCTTCAAGCTTCCTGCGTCCTGCCTCCGGCTCTAAAGTCCGCTTAGTACAATCCCAATTGAATAGGGATTAATCGTAGGGCCGGCGCCGTTTTTAATTAATGGGGTGAGTTGTAAGTTGCCCGAAAACGCCGATAAATCCATAACTCACCCTGGCGGTGCCGACGATACGGCCGCCATTGAAGAATTGTGTGGAACTTTTCTTTTCGATATAGTAATCGGTTACCTGACCGGCCTGGTTTTCGAGATCTTTTCCCTTGGTATAGGCACTCATGAGAAAGCCCCCTTTAAAACCCAATGCAATCTTCCAGCTCTTGTTGGTATTCGCCGGATTAAAAGCATATCGAAGTTCCAAAGGAATTTCCAGGTTGGTCAGTACAAGTTTATATTTCTTGAAATGATTTGTATTGGCTGTACTGGGAAAAGCCAGGGTTTGGTTGCCTGTGGCGGCCACCAATACTTCTGTCTTATCAAAAAAGATATTACTGGCATTGATGCCGATACCAGCGCCTACACTGAAGTGAGGGTCGCTTTTAAATGGGAAATCGTACATGAAATACATCGCGAAACCTCTGGAGAAACCAGATGTATTCATGGAATCGGTTTTACCGATCCAGTTATCATAACTAAACTCGATCATGAAATGGTCGTTCGGGCGATTCTTCAGATTCAGAGAAGCGTAAGTTGGTTTTTCCTTTTTATTTTTGGTCGTATCGTTTTGGTGGGAGTAGTAGCTTCCGTTTTTATAGGATGATTTTGCACTATCTACCTGGGCGAGAACGACATGACCTGACATTACTAATAATGCAATGCCCAGAAGTTTCTTCATATTTTCAATTGAGTGACAAATGTATTTGCCTTGAGGTTAATAAAAGGTTAAAGCAATCAATAAAAAGGCTCATGGTCATGGCCATGAGCCTCTGAGTTACAATGTGTTTAGACGAACCGGGCGAACCAATTGCCGCGCAAATGTATGAAAATTGTGTGCAAATCAGAACCTGTCAAATACATGCCAAACAGGAACCCTTTAATTATCATTATACATGATACCTGATGACTCAGGATCGGGAGACAGTACGCTGTCAGGCTCAGAATAACCGGTCTTTAAGGTTTGTAAAATGCCCGACTGCAATGACAATTCCGTCTTCAGTTGTGTAACTTCTTTCCCCACTTCTTTTTCGACAAAATACATGTCTATCTCTCCAATACTCTTAGCTGAAATCTTTCCTCTGTAAAAACAGGTAAACTGGTCCTTCACCAGATTATAAGCAGCTTCAGAAATATTTACCATCCCGGGGTGACCGCTGCTCTCGATTCTGCTGGCAATGTTTACCGTGCTTCCCCAGATATCATATGCATATTTCTTTCTTCCCACCACGCCCGCTACCACCGGACCGACATGGATACCAATTCTGAGTTCCCAGGGATGCAAATTCAATTCCTTCCTTCCTTCATTCCATTTTTTCATGAAGTCCCTGATCTCAAGACCAGCACGAACAATGCTGACGGGATGCGAATCATTTTCAGTGGGAATACCACCTGCACACATATAGGAATCGCCGATGGTTTTTATTTTTTCCAGATTATGTCTTTCCATTATTTCGTCAAATGCAATAAAGCAGGCATTGAGCTCCGAAACAACTTCCTGAGGCGAAAGAGCATCCGCTATGAGCGTAAATCCTTTGAAATCTGTAAAGAGCACGGAGACCTGATCATAATACCGGGGCGTAGCATTCCCGGTTGTTTGTAATTCGGTTGCGACCTCAGTTGGCAGGATATTCAATAAGAGACCCTCAATTTGTGCTTTTTGTTTATCCAGGATAATATTGGTCTTGCACCTTACCGCGGTAATTTCGATATATAATAAATGAGATAAAGAAAATAAGAATCAATGCTGCCGAAATAAACGCCTTCTGGATTTTCTGGCTTCTCAGATCAAGTTCCTGAATCGCCTTATCTTTTGTCAGCAGGTTTATTTGATTTTGTCTGGTTTGAATTTCGAAATTGGATTGAAGGGCTGTTAGCTTGTCTGTAAGATTCTGATTGCTCAGGGTATCCGAAAGATTGCTAAAGAGCTTTTGATATTTATAAGCATTTACAAAATCCCCAAGCCTGGAGTAGGTTGCGGCTATACCGGCATAAGCATCATTCAATTCCTTATTTGCAGGAATGATACGCGCAATAGAATCTGCCTCTTTATATACTTTAAGTGCGGACGGGTAATCCTCCTTTTTATAATGAATATCCCCAAGGGAAATCAGCGCCTGAGCCATGGCAAGTTTAGAGTCAAATTGTTTCGCCATCCGATAAGATTGTTCATCATATTTGATGGCATTTTCAAAATCTCCCTTTTTGGCATACACGAGGCCGATGCCACGCAGGGGTACGGGTATATTAATCGTATTGGCATATGCCTTTACTGATTTATAGTAATAGAAAATAGCCGAATCATCTTTATTTAACTCGCTGTAAACATCTCCCAGGTTTACACAAACAGCTCCTACAATATTATTGTCTCCGATTTTTTCGCTGATAAAATATGCTTTAAGAAAGAACTCCAGTGCTTTAACAGTTGTTGCCCGTTTGTTTTGGTATACATGGGCTATTTGCGAATAGGCTGTTGCAATACCTGCATTGTCACTAATTTTTTCCGAAATATAAAGAGACTGAAAGTAGTTATCCAGGGCTTTGTCATCTGTACCATTCATATAGTATACATTCCCGACATTATTTAACATCCTGGCTTTACTCTCCTGATCATTGATTGAATCATATACCCGTAACGACTGGCCATAATAATCAAGTGTTGCTGCCGAATTTCCCTGAAAATAATAGGCGGTACCGATATTTTTCAGAGCAAGTGCACGCTCTGGTTCAAGCTTTTGTCGCTGGGCAATTTCCAATGCCTGCAAGCCATATTTTTTGGCTTCTTCGGTAGATGAATCAAGGAAGAAACTACTGAGCTGAAGTAAGACCCTGACTTTGCCCTTGTCTTCATTTTCAGCCTGCAAAATCCGTTTCAAACTATCTGCTGTTCGATTCTGTGGGTATCCCTTTATATAAAAAAATGCAAGGAATGAAAAATATAAATACTTTTTAAATTTCATAATTCCAGACTGCTGTCGGTTAATATTGAATTTCGCGTCTCTTACACAAAGGTCAATTTATTTTTTATCGCAGGTGCTCCGTCTTACGTTATCCTTTACTACATCTTCACTGCCCGGAATACCTTCCACTCACCGTCTACCATTACTTTTACAAAATAGACACCCGAGGCTTTCCCGCTGAGGTCCACCTGTAAACTATGATCAGAAAGTAATTTACCAATTGACTGGTATGTTTTGCCATAAGCATCCGTTATCTGAATGCTATTGTTCTTGAGGGTGCCATTTTTAATAAAAATAGTTACCATTCCTTTTGACGGATTTGGATAAAGATCAGCGGCCGGTTCAATGGCTGGATCAATGGTCGGTTCAATGACCGGTTCTTCCATCGTTTCTGTTGACATCGTGGATTGAACAGGACTTTGGGTTGTGCCGGTGCCCGAACTGCATTTTGACGAGGTGGAACTCGCCACAGAAGCTAAAGATGTACCATGATTGTTATTGTAAGTTATCAGCGTCCAGGTCAATTTGGTGCCGTCAAAATAGATTTTAAATTTCCCGGTTCCCGGCTGGAATATCGACGGAAGCTGACCGCTATAATGACCAGTGGAAGAGAGCATATTGTTATTGCCTGGCGGAATGTATAAAACAGTGGAATTTGGATTGTTATAGGAAAAATTGGCAACAAAAGGGAAACCGGAAGGATCATTGGTGAGTGCCTGAATACAATCCAGTTTCGGAACTACATTCTTTGCATCGTCATCGTTTGCATAAAGGTTCCCTGACTGGTAAATAATAGAGTAGTTATTCTGATACTTGAGCTTCAATCCAAAAGGTGTGATGATGTATATACCCGGATGCTCCTTAGAATAAACGGGATTCACTGTATATGAAGGACCACTGGTGACCGTATTGCTCTCTCCGTTCCGGAAGCCGGATATGGTAGAAGTAAAGACGGGCAGATTGTCATCATCGGTTATCGTTTTATTGTCTGCAGTTACAGTCAGGGGAGCAGCTCCAACAGTCAGACTGCCATTAATATTCTGGATAATATAGTTAACAGCCGTCCCGCCGGTCAAAATAATCGGATACGAAGCCACGGGCGAGAGGGCATTTGCTGTAGAAGAAGCCAGTGGTGGCGTAATTTTAGCCGGACCGTCGCCGTTTAAGAATCCGTTGTAAGAAATCGTAAATACCGGGTTGGGATCACCATAAAATCTCGTTTTGTTATCTGCTGTGGCAGTCAGACTGGCCTTGGTTATAGTCAGGGACGTGTTGCTGTCCAGGATCGTGTAATTAGCCGCCAGGCCACCAGTTAAACTAATCGGATACACTCCTGCGGGCGACGTGATCGTCGCAGTCGTCGTTGCAATGGGAGGAGTTGTGACGACAGACGAATTCTCGCCATTCAAAAATCCGCTGTAGTTAATTACAAAAACGGGATTGGCTGTTCCGTATACCCGCGCAGTATCACGAACCGTCGCCTTTAATTTATTTTTATTGACAGACAGATTTCCGTTTACATATTTCAAAATGTAGTTTGCGGGTGCAATTAAAACTGCTCCACCAGGCACAATCTTATAGTTGCCTGCCTGTAAATTGCCGCTGAGCGGATTTCCCTGGGAATCCGTTATTGAATGCCCGGGATATGTGGAAAAAACATTGTTAAGGGAATCCTGATACTGGAATCCATATACTGAATCACTATATACCGGAGATGTTCCATAAACAAAATTTGTGTCTAAAGCTTTCACCATAAGTATTGCAGGATTAATCGTCAAATGACCCAGTCCATAAGTTATATTAAAATTATCCGAAAGCATGGCACCGGGCACAATGGTATTAATGCCAGCAGTGAGTCCGGTCACCAGATTGATTGATTTCAGATCTGATATTGAACCCGAAATTAAATCGGCCGTATCAATAATTACCGCAAGGTTTTTATTGCTCGTATCAGTGACATTTGCACTACTCAGGACGGGAGCGCCCCTCACGATAGATTGACCATTCACTACAGCCGTGCCCCGAACAATGGACTGGCCACTTAACAAGCCCCTTCCATTCACCAAATTGACATTTGCTGAATTCGTTTCGTAGTTGAATATTGCATCTGTCGGAACACCAACCGTTTTCAGGGTATCGTTATATACAGGCGGTGCACTTCTCGTTATGGGTTGACCCCGGACAATGGATTGGCCGCGTACGATGGACTGGCCCCTGACTATGGACTGGCCCCTGACGATAGATTGTCCACTGGCCATGATGCTCAATTGATTCAAGTCGGCATCTGTTAATGGCACACCTCTTACAATAGACTGCCCGCTCACCAGTGCAATCACCGTATCGATCAGGTTCGACTGATGAATACTTTTTATTGAATTCAGGAACGTTACCTTGTCGGCCGCGGCGATATTGGAATCGGGGTAGGAATAGTTGAATGAAATATTATCAACCTTATCGCCATAAACCAGTGTGGTATCCCTTGGCGTAATCAGCAGCGGCATTTTATTGACGGAAAGAATCCCGTCGTTAAAAATATAATTGTAAGTTTCAGTTAAACCGGCATCAACCGGGTTGGTCAAACTCAGTGGCCGGTGAATGCTGGGTCTTACAAAGTATATTCCTACGTCGGAGATGCTGGAAGCCGGTGTGGTGTAATCCAAACTGTCCAATCGTAATTGGGAAAATGTAAGGCCCGTGTTTTGGATAGGTACACTATCGATGAGGACAGTGGCTGTAAAAATCGGAATTTGTTCACCGAATCTTTTGGTTTTGTTGTCGGCTCTTATACTAATCGTTTTCTTAACAGGGGAAAAGAAAAACAACGTATCGGAATAACCGCCATCATTACCATTGGGCGAGATTGAACTGGTGAAAACCTGTATAGCCGGATTGCCCGTGAAAGCAGGAATTGTGGCTGAAGCCTGAGTAGAGCTGATCACGGTAGTTGGCAATGACTGACCCCGAAACGTTACCGAAGAATTTGAATTCAGAAAGTTTCCCTGAACAATTACTTTAACCGGTTGGGTGCCGGGTTTTATTGATGTATCCTGTAATATCAGTTTGGTTATGACCGGCACCGGTGACGCAAATGTTTTCATTGCAGAATCCACCTGTATTAGTCCATACCCGGTTACATTATTATAACCGGCAGGTCCGTTTTGAAAAGCTGTAGTCTGTAAGAGGGTTTTCATTTGGGCGGGACTGAGTTTTTGACTGGCATATTTCTGCTTGCCCTCCAGTATCAGAGCTGCCACTCCCGCTGCCTGCGGAGCTGCGCAGGATGTTCCAAAAAAACTGGGAAAAGGTGAACCGCTGATATTGATGGAACCAAAATTCACCGTTGTGCTCACACCGTCCGGCGCCACAAAGTCAGGTTTATTTCTTAAAACCCCGTTCACGGGAGTTCCCCCGTATGATGAAAAAGTTTCCATCTGAAAAGGACTTATACCATAAGCAGGCGTCTTTGTATAACGGGCAGCTCCAACCGACATCACACCGTCTGCATTGGAATGCCCCACAATGGTAGAAGTTCCCGTATTGAAATTGTTTATCGTCAGGTTCCCGCGGAATACGACATACTTAAATTGAATATTGCCGGATCCGGCTGCACGTACGATCATAATATTAGTCGTTGCATTCGCCGTTACGGTAAATGGCATTACTTCCAGAGGATCTCCGCCAATATTATTTCTGTTGAAACCAAATAAAGTATGTCCTGTGGTATCAGCTAAATAAATATCCAGGTCGTTTACAGTACCTGTAGTAGTCTGACCCAAAGAATAGATAGAATCCTGCCATTGTAGTACGATTGTATAAGTTCCCGGTGTAAGAGATATATTTTGATAAATACTTCCGCCAAAATTATGGGCCGTACCGGTTATGCCCGCAGGAGCAGCTACACCGTTATACAGACTGCCATAGGATGATGCTCCATTATTGCCTGCGGCGGTAAAATAAGAAACTCCCTTCCCTGCGACAAAATTCGCGGCCTGGGCTACTACCCCATCCTGGAAAAAAGGTTCTGTTATATACGTCACATCGTCTACAATAATATTGCATGAATCCTGCTGAAGTTGAAGAATACCCTGTGCAAAATCGCCGGGACTGATGAAACCGGTTCTGAAATCAAGCGTGGCTTTTGGAGCAATCCCATGAACGACCTGCAACATCGCCCGCCCTTCATCGGAAGCTCTTCCATACGGATATTCCGCAAGGACCTTTACAGGAACTGAATTACTATCCGGATTATTTACAGCCCCGGGAAGGATGCCATTAGCCACATCGGTTTGCGCTGCCGTTCCGGTCAATGTATTATAGCTGTCAGAAATTACGCCGATCCTGACTCCGCGGCCTCCGATATTATATCCCTGGCGGACAAAATTGGAATGCATAACAGTATCTCCCTGGATTGGCAGGATACTACCATTGCCAAGCGGAGGAAAAAGTGGTCTGCAATAATCGATCAGCGTTGGTAAACTGTCGAGTTTTCTAAGGTTAGCAATTGGGTACGAACCAGTAATGATCAGTGTATTCGGACCATTATTGACCAGATTGGTCAATCCATAGGCAGGAGTTTGCAGTAATGTGAGCAGATTCTGGTATTGCCCAACCCTCGCAATCACTTCTATCTGAACCGTATTCTGGTTGATGATAAAAATAGTTTTTGCGGAGTCTGTTACAAGACCAAAATTCTCATACAAAGAATTTAGTTCAGAGCCAATCAGATGGGTTGTCTTACCTCCGGCAGGCGGCGGGTAGTAAGGCAAAATACTTGAATTCACCAATGCCGGATACGGGGAAAAGTTGATGGTAGAGTTGCCTTCAATGTTGACCTGGGTTGCACTATAGAAAGCGCCTACACACATGGTGGCCTGATTTCCGGTACCAATGTTTATCCCGCCATATGGCGCCCATACCGTACCAACCCATTTGGTTTTGTGGGACTGATTCGAACCTGAGCTAAGATTCCAGGAGTAAGGTCCGTAAGGACTGGTTGAGCCCGTTCCATGGGTCTCTGTATATATCCTGGATGCCCCGCCGCCATTCAGGGTATCCACGCCGCAATCGTTCAGGTCAATATCCCCATAAACATAAATTTTAATATCACCAGGCAGATTCTTAAAATCAAAAACAAAGATGTTTGACTTCCCGGTATTCTGAATGGCGTTGAATATGTATATACCCGGACCGGAAAGAGTAACGGTTTGTTTCCCTGAGAGAGTCATATTATTATAAGCACCCGGGACGATCGTTTGTGTTGTTGTGATATTGGTAGTACCGGCGGCAGGAAAATTGGTTATCCCCGGCATCGATGGGAGTGTGGGCAGACTGGGCGGTCCGGTTACATTTCCAAGTGCAGGAGTGGGACCGGTATAATTGGTACCTGGAGGATGAGTAACTTTCCCGCTTACCGTACCCCCGCTTACAACAATATTTCCCTGAATATCGATATTACCCTTCAGTGATGCACCGGTGCCTACGTTCAGTATCGTTCCGGTAACAGTTGGGATATTGGCAGCTGTAATCCGGCCTCCAACAGTATTTCCGCTGGCAAGTTGTACCGTCCCGCCACTATAAATATTTCCTGAAATAGAAATATTGCCAGTGGATTGGACAGTCTTATAGCTGCCTGTTGATCCCCCATTGATTGAAACGGACGAGCCAAAATTTACAGCACAGGTTGCACAGGATCCGCTCCCTCCAAATAAAACGAAATCAGTAATTTTTGTCTGTTGCGCAAAGGCGAACCGGGGAATCAACCCGATGAAAAAAAACGAAACTGTCCGTAATAAATTACGTTGAATAAAGCCAGGCTGAATCATAAACAATCTAGGTTAGGGGCAAAAATCTAAAACCATCCTCGGAAACCGAGCAATTTTATACAACTAGCAGAATCGTTACGGAACCCCCCTTTCATAACACACATCGATACCTGCGTCATTTAGAGGGCATTAAGAAGTAATAAAAGGCGTCAGGATAAAAAGTACGCGTGGGAACGGAACAAAAAGGATTAAAGAAACAGGACGTATTCATTGATTCACCTAATGGTTTACACTTACGATCCCGAATTTTTATAAATCTATGAATAATCGGTCAAATTTCATGTTTAAACAACTAAATAGCTCAGATTAATTGGAAACTATTTCGAAATTAAACCGGACAGGACATAAATGCTCATCCTGCGGGTTAATCACAGGTTAATATTGTAATTTCTAATAGGCTGTTAGTGAAGTCTTAAGAAAAGTGCTGATTCTCACTTGAAAATAAAGCGAGTCTTCAAATGGACAAAGAGTCGAATAGATTTCCAATCGTAACAGGCCTTATTATTTCCTTGATCCAATACAGCAAATCTGTCTGCAACTTCCGGCAAAATGAAAAAGCACTTACGAATTGTACTTCATAAGTGCTTGATTGCCAAGTGGACCCTGCTGGGCTTGAACCAGCGACCCTCTGATTATGAGTCAGATGCTCTAACCAGCTGAGCTAAGGGTCCCGCCTTTTCAGGCAGCTGCAAAAATATAGCTTTCAGGATCAGATTTAAAATATTCTGCTACCGATTCCCGGATGCAGCAAATAATTCCATAATGTGGTCAATCAATATGGTGACGAATGCTGTAACTTGTCATCCGCCATTCAAAAAGACTCTCATGCCTTTGATTGCTGCCTCCAGAATACTTTACCTGCAAAGCAGGGTTAGTCGCTTTGACGACCAGGTAGCTTATAAGGAGTTATTTACCAGCTTTTATCCTTCTCTTTTTCAATTTGTATTAGGAATCATCAAATCAAGGCAACCTGCGGAAGAAATCGTTTCGGATCTGTTTATGAAAATCTGGGAGAAAAGGTCAACCCTGGAAGAAATTCAGAATCTCCGGGTTTATTGTTTTGTGGCTGCACGTCATCTGAGTATCAACCAGCTGGAAAAACAAAAAAGACATCGTCACGCTGATATTGACGAATTCAAGAGCCATTTGTTTTATTCTGCTCCTGATCCGGAAGAATGTATGATCAGTGCAGAAATGCTTCGTCTCATTCACGATGTGGTGGATGATCTTCCTCCACGGTGTAAACTTTCTTTCAAACTGGTAAAGGAATATGGTTTCAAATACCGCGAAGCCGCTGAAATACTCCAGGTTTCCGAAAAAACCATCGAAAACCAGCTGGCCATTGCGCTAAAAAAAATCAGCGCAGCCATTCATTTCGACATCGGCAGAAGTATCCCCGTTATCGCCGGCCTGCATTAATCAATCCACTTTTTGCTCCTTCAGCCTGCATATGCTTGCGCAGAGTGTTGTGCTTTAGTACTTCCAGTCTTCCATACTTCCATTCTTCCATACTAGTGTTTGGGGGTATTTCCTCATTTAGCTGTCCTACTGGTACATGGATAACGATCGCATATGGAATTTAATCGCTAAAAAGCTTGCTGGTGAAGCAAGTCCGGGCGAATTAAAAGAACTGGAATCGGCTCTGCGCCTGGATCCCGATCTGCATTATTCGCTGGAAGCCTTGCAGGACATGTGGAAAAAGCAATCCGAAGAAGAGGCTGCTCAGTCTGAAATCGCTTTTCAGCGGCATATGGACAGGATGCGCTCTCTTGGAATGGATATGGGAAATACAAGAGCTGATGTTGCTCTGGATGAATTTCCGGATTCTCCGAACCGCTTCCAAAAACGGAAGATAATTGCCTTTCTTTCGGCCGGATTCATATTATTATTTCTTGGTTACTACTTTTTAAATATGCGGAATACTTCCCCCGCTGCCATTCAAAAACCTGTTTGGGAAGTAATCACCAGAAATGGATCAAAAAGCAATATTCTTCTTCCGGATGGCAGTTCGGTTTGGCTTAATGCGGGCAGCCGACTTACCTATGATTCGTTGTATGGCACCGCTCTCAGGGAAGTAACCCTGAGCGGAGAAGCCTATTTTGACGTAGTCAAAAACCCGAAAAAACCATTCGTCATTCACACCGGAAAAATAAATATCCGGGTGCTGGGTACGGTTTTTAATGTAAAATCTTATCCGGAGGACCGGACCATCGAGACCAGCTTAATAAAAGGAAGCATCGAAGTGAGTTTTCCTTCACAACCCTCAAAGAAAATAATTCTTAAACCCAACCAGAAATTGATCGTTGAAAAAACGGAGTCGAATGCCAGCAAGAGTACAAATCGCGGAATGCCCGGAATGGTTCCTGAGGTAAGTATTCAGCATCTGAACAGAATTGGTTCCGACAGCAGCATCACCGAAACCGGATGGATGGAGAACCGTCTTTATTTTAATGATATGTCATTTCACGACTTACTGCAAAACATGGAAAGAAAATATGGTGTTTCTTTTAAAGTGGCTGATGCGACACTCGATACCATTCATTTCACCGGAAGTTTTCAAAACGAAACCGTATCCCAGGCGCTCGATGCGCTGCGTTTAACGGCGGAGCAGTCAACAACAGATTTTAATTACGAGATAAAAGGTAACCAGGTTTCTATTTACAATACTACTACAGGTGTTCACTCAACTCAGCCAAAATGAAAAATTCATTATGCATGAAATGTAGTTTCCTGATGGTTTTTGTCACACTGTTATGGTTTTCGGCGAATGCATCCGGCCAGCCACTTGTTTCCATCCACATGAAAAATGCGGAGATCAGCCAGGTTTTTATAACACTTGAAAAAGAAAGTGGATATCATTTCTTATTCAACAGCCGGTTGCAGGACATTCACAAGCTCGTAGATGTGGATGTTGATAATGCAGACATCACGCCAGGTATTAAAAACAATTTTTGCAGGCACGAATCTTCAATATAAAATGCTTGAGAATAAACTGATCGTTGTCACGTCAGCGGATGCAGCTCAGGATATTATTGTAAGAGGAAAAGTGGTTGGCGATAATGATGAAGCACTCAGCAGTGTTTCTGTTACTGTAAAAGGTGTTAAGGCCGGCACAACAACTGATTCAAACGGAGTGTTCGTTATTTCGGTTCCTGAAAATGCAGTCCTTGTATTTTCCAGCGTGGGATATGTTTCCCAGGAAATCAATGTAGGTAGCCAAACGACGTTAAGTGTTCACCTGGTTCCTTCAACCGGTACTCTGAATCAGGTAGTCGTTGTAGGATATGGGACACAAAAAAGACTGGATGTTACCGGTGCGATTGCACATGTTAAGGGAGATGAACTTTCGAAACAACCTGTATTGACTGCTACACAGGCACTGCAAGGTCAGGTTGCCGGTGTTCAGGTAACCAGCAGTGGACAGCCGGGAAGTTTGCCTCAGGTAGTAATCCGTGGATCCGGCTCCATATTGGCTGGTGGTAATCCTTTGTATATCGTGGATGGAATCTGGACGGATGATATTACTAATATCAATACAAATGATATATTATCGGTTGATATATTAAAAGATGCTTCCGCCTGTTCCATATATGGGGTGAGAGGCGCAAACGGTGTCATCCTGATTTCTACAAGGCAGGGTTCCGGTAAAATGAAAATCAATTTCAGCGCGAATATTGGCAGCCAACAGGCAGCTTATGTGGTGCCCATGGCCAATGCGACTGAATATATAAATTATCGTGAAGCAATTACTGGTCTTCCGGTTCAGGCGACAGGTTATTCAACAGACTGGTATGATCAAATTTTACGCAATGCCTTTTATCAAAACTATAATATTTCTATTGCGGGAAGCAGTCCGCAGGATAAATATGCGATCAGCGCCGGGTACCAGACAAATCAGGGTACTATCATTAATAATGATTACAGCCGGTTTACTGTTCGCTTTAATAATGAGTACAGTCCTGCTACATTCATGAAGATTGGTACTACGATTTCATATGCAAATCAAACAGCTCAAAACGTACAGGTAGGTACAATAACAGAAGATGCCTATCGTGCTGCGCCGCTGGTTCCGGCAATGGTAGATGGAAAATTTGGAAATACATCTCAATATCAGAATGTCGGGAATCCGGTATTGGTAGCCCAGGGCATCGATGATCTCAGCCATAACAACAGGTTACAGGGAAGTGCATTCATCGAAATAAAACCGATATCCTCTCTTGCATTCAGATCAACTTATGGAGCTGACCTGGTTTTTTATGATGACCGTGCATATACATATGCGCATCCAAACGACACCACTTTTTTCAATGTTACAGGTGGCAGCCAGGGTCCCACTCAAAGCACATTAGCCGTCGCCAATTTAAAATCTGATCGCTGGGTCTGGAGCAATACGCTTGATTATAATACACAATTCGGAAAGAATAAACTGGAAATTCTTGCAGGCACAGAATCACAGGAGTATTATGTAACCAGTACCTCTGCTACCCGGAATAAGGTCCCTCCGGTTCAAAGCGAATGGTATTTGCAAAATGGTGATCAGTCAACGCAGGCCAATAGTAGTTCAGTGCAAAAAAATACTACCGTTTCTTACTTCGGCAGAATCACCTATAGTTTTGATGGAAGGTTTTTACTCAATGCCAATTTAAGAGCAGATGGCAGTTCCGTTTTTAATGCGGAAAACCGTTGGGGATATTTTCCTGGAGTAAGTGCGGGCTGGGTAATGACAAATGAAAAGTTCATGGAGGGCCAGAAAATCTTTCAGTACTTGAAGATAAGAGGTAGCTGGGGCAAACTGGGTAATTCAAATGTTCCTGCTGATGGTTCCGTCCCAACCAATATTTCGAACCTGCCTTATTTTTTTAACAGCGGAAATACAGCCACCGGATCTGTTACAGGATCCATCGTTCCGCAGGTTAAGGATCTGAATATTCAATGGGAAACAACGAACGAAACGGATCTGGGATTTGAATACAGCATACTCAAAGGAAAATTAACAGGCGAATTTGATGTGTACGATAAAAGAGTTAACAATGCGCTGATCTATGTACAGGTTCCGGGAACTTTTGGAAGCCAGGCGAATCCAACCAGTAATATCACGGCAGGAGACGTTTTAACCAACGCTGCATCCATTGATAACAAAGGAATAGAATTTTCTGCGCGGTGGCATGAATCCGTCAATTCAAAAGTCTCTTATTATATCGGAGGTAACGTATCATATAACCAGAATAAAGTGGTTAGCCTGAATGGAGGAATTCCTTTTTTTGATGGCAACATTAACGGTTACTTCACAACTGAAACGAAAGCGGGATATCCGATTGGCTCATTTTTCATGAGACAGGTTGTTGGTGTTTTTCAGAATCAGGGTGAGATTGATAACTATAAGGACAAAAATGGAAATATACTTCAGTCCGGTGCGCAGCCAGGCGATTTCATTTATAAATACAATGATGACGGCAAGCTGGATACAGCTTTCCAGGGTGCTTACCAGCCTAAACTATATATCGGCATGTCGGGTGGTCTGAATTATGGTAATTTCGATTTTTCCTTTGACATATATTCCAATATTGGTAACCAGGTGTACAATGGAAAATTACAGGCAAGGGTAGTATCTACAGATAATGTAGAAAAATCTGTCGCCACCAGTTACTGGACCCCCACAAACAAATCGCAAACACAACCAAGGGCCAATGAAGGGAATCTTCCCGCTTCCTCCTATTTTATTGCGTCGGGAACTTTTGTACGTCTAAACAATGTAACACTGGGATATAACTTACCACCAAAAGTTTTGGGGAAACAAAAAGTGATTACAAGTTGCCGAATTTTTTTTAACGGACAAAACCTGGTGACGATTAAAAAATATGATGGGTTTTCATCTGAGTTGACCAGCCCGGCAGCTGTCAACAATGCGTCGGCTTTGACGGCAAACACAGTAATTCCTGTTACGACGGCAACGAATTCAGGCATTGATTTTAATACCTATCCGACGATCAGAACATTTGCTTTTGGAATAAACCTGGGTCTTTGATAAAATGTATGAATCTCAAAATTCAATTTTGAAAGATGAAAAATAAATTGCTTCTTCTTTTTTGCTTCACATCTGTGATTGCCGGATGCGCAAAAAGTTTTTTGGAAGTACCTCTGCAGGGGCAGGGAAGTTCTACAAACGATCCCCAGGTAATTGCCGCGGAAGTAACGGGAGCATATAATGCATTGATCACACCGGATCCTACTCAATCGGGTTTCGGACAATATGATATCCATGGTATATATTTTATTACGGTAACGAATATTATGTCTGACGATGCCGATAAGGGCAGTTATGCTTTAGATCAACCACCCGCAGCGGATATTGATAACTTCACTTTAACATCTGATAATACTTATGTTGCCGGCTTGTGGCGTGGATACTATGCCGGCATATCCAGAACAAATACTGCCATCAATGATCTTCCGAAGATTTCAAATATGATGACAGCATCTCAGCTTAATACTCAGATTGCCGAAATGCGTTTTTTGCGCGCATATTTTTATTTTAATCTGGTGCGTATGTTTGGAGGTGTGCCGATTGTTTTAACCGTACCAACAGGACCCCGCAATCAGGACAGTGCCTTTTACACAAGGGCCACGCTGACTGATGTTTATAACAAAGCCATCATTCCTGATCTGCAGTTTGCCATAGCTAATTTACCGTTAAAGTCGGCCACTGCTGTGGGCCACGCAACAAAAGGAGCCGCGGAAACATTACTTTCGAAAGTTGATATTTATTTAAGAAACTGGGTGGAAGCGGATAGTCTGGCGCAGGATGTGATCAGTTCAGGTCAATATCAATTAATGCCTGACTATTCGATTCTCTGGAGGCAGGCAGGAGATAATTGTCCGGAATCCATATTTGAAGTAGAGACAGGATTGTATGGAAGTGTAGATTATGGTATACCGGAATATGTAGAATTCCAGGGACCCAGGCAGGATAACGGGATGGGTATTCCAACAACCCCATGGAATAATCCCGGTTTCTTTCTGCCGCTGGGTGATGATGGGTTTGGACTCTGTATGCCGACTGCAAATCTGGTTTCAGCATATGAAGCCGGAGACTTGAGGAAAGCATCAACCATCATTGATCTGCCAGCTACTTCCCCCCCTGATACTTTATTCGATGGTTTTGTTGTGCCCTCGTTAATGGGTGTGCATACTTATTATAATTATAAAGCTTATCACAGTCAGATTCCTCCGGGTGGTCCGAAGGCACAAATTGAAGCTTTTATAAACAACCGTGGTTTATGCCAAAAAAATGTGCATTTACTACGCTATGCAGAAGTATTATTAATAAAAGCAGAAGCAGATAATGAGCTGGGTAATACAGCAAGTGCGCAAAGCAATCTGAATGCGGTACGCAGCCGGGCCGGGTTAACCGCAACAACGGCCAGTTCGCAAACAGATTTAAGAAATGCCATATGGAATGAACGTCGTGTGGAGCTCGCTATGGAACACGACCGGTTTTGGGACATTGTCAGACAGGGGCGTGCGGCACAGGTCATGCAGGCTTCAGGGAAAAATTTTGTTGCGGGTAAAAATGAGTTGCTGCCCATACCATCAGCGGAAATAGCTGTAAGTGGTGGAAGGCTCACACAAAACAACGGGTACTAATTTTGCAGACAGATAAAAAATATAGTCTACGTCTTTATTCATTTTAAAGTAAAAATCAAAAAAGTATGAAAAAAGTAAAGAGTAAGTTTTCCCTCTTAATGATTGCAGGGATAATTTTAGCAGCGATAAGTATTGAATCGTGTTCTAAAGATAGTAGCGGAAGCACGGCTCCGCCGCCTCCGGTATTGATTGGTGGTTATGTTTCATCCGATTCTGTGGCAGCGAGTAACCTGATCGCTTACTTCCCATTTGATGCAGATGCGAACGATCATAAAGGCAATTTAACTGCAACGGCCGTCGGTTCGGGTGTAACTTTTTCTTCAGCGGGAATCAGGGGTAATTCTTATCAGGGAGCACAGGGATCTTATTATACCTTACCTGTGCCCAGCGGTGGTGGCGCTTACACAAATATCGGCAGCTATTCGGAGTCAATGTGGTTTAAACTGGCCGCACCGGATACGCTGACCCAGGGTATGTTTTTTTTATCGGGAACAACTGTTCAGAGTGAAATGGTAACTGAAATCGAACCTTTTAAATCGCATGCTCTCGATTCAGTAAAAATACATACAGGGTTCAATGATTTGAATTCGCCGGCTTACCAGCTTTTCGTTCCGGAAACATTTGATACCATGGCCATCGGTAAATGGGTACATTTGGTAGTTACATATAATGCAGGAACAGGCGCCTATGTTGTGTATCAGGATGCAAATGCCACAGGAACCAATACTGCATTTTCGCCTGCACCTCCACAAGGTGCTCCCTACCCTTCTCCTGTCGCTTATGTCCCGCTGAATACACTTTACACAGACGGCAGCAAGGCAACTTTATTAGGACCTCTGGGCTTCACTTCAGATCCTCCAAAAACAATCATTATAGGATCATGGCCTGATGGATTATTTGGCCAGGTGGCTACTAAAACCTGTTTTATAGGTCAGATGGATGAACTGAGAATATACAATAAGGCGCTGACTCAACAGGAAGTGTCCGGTTTATTTTTAAACGGTCAGGCGGGTAGATAAAAAGAATTTGATCACTTGCAAAAAGGCTGTCTGTACTCAGACAGCCTTTTTAAACTTGTTAATTTTTTTTCCCGGTCGTATGTATGCACATATAATTATCAGCCCGTGAAATCAGTACTCTTATACATTGTAACCACATTCACTTTTTTTGCATGTAAAAAGGATAATACCTCCAGTCAGACTGGTAGTGGATCATTCAACTGGGTGAAAACGACCATTAATGACAGCGCATATAATGGGACGATTTTTTACAATGCGAATACTTCTCCTGCGATAAAAATTTCATTTTCATCTCCTGTCGATAAATCAACCGTAGCCACAAATGTTACGATGAATGGAGCGGGCTCCCCGGTTTCGGATAATTTTTCTTATGCGAATAACGACAGTATATTGATTGTAACACCCGCAACAGCACTCCAAAACGTCACACCATATACGGTCACAGTTACAACCGGGTTAAAATCAACGGCTGGTGCCCCCCTGGCAAACCAGGTTACCGTTAATTTCACAACGGCCATCGATTCAACAGATAAATTTCCACAACTCACGGACAGCGCCCTGCTAACCCTGGTTGAACAGCAAACATTCAAATATTTTTATGACTTCGGACATCCTGTTTCAGGAATGGCACGTGAACGCAATTCCGATCTGCAGACTGTAACCACGGGTGGCAGTGGTTTTGGCGTGATGGCACTAATTGTCGGTATACAAAGAAATTTTATTACACGGGCACAGGGACTTTCAAGAATCGATACCATCGTAAATTTTTTAACCAACAAGGCTCAAAGATATCATGGCGCTTTCCCTCACTGGATGGACGGCACCACCGGTGCAACCATTCCTTTCAGTCCCAATGATAATGGCGCCGATCTGGTAGAAACATCTTACATGATGCAAGGTTTGTTAACCGCCCGGCAGTTTTTTAACGGTAGCGATCCGGTTGAAACATCACTCCGGTCAGCCATTAATAATTTATGGAACGGTGTTGAATGGAATTGGTTCAGGCAGGGTGGGAAAAGTGTTTTGTACTGGCATTGGAGCCCGACACTTGGATTTATTATTAACCAGCCGATAACAGGATGGGATGAAGCTATGATCGTTTATGCATTGGCTGCTTCTTCACCCATTGATTCTAACCGGATACCAAAAATGGTTTATGACAGTGGCTGGGCCCTAAATGGAGGAATAAAGAATGGTTCTACATATTTTGGTTATACGCTTCCACTCGGTCCCAATCTCGGCGGCCCACTGTTTTTCGCGCACTATTCCTTTTTGGGAATTAATCCTACAAATCTGACAGATTCTTATGCGAATTACTGGACTCAAAACCAGAATCATTCGCTTATAAATTATAGTTATTGCGTTTACAATCCGCATAGCTTTAACGGGTATAGCACAGCTATATGGGGACTCACTGCCAGTGACGAACAGTCTGGTTATTCAGCGCATTCACCTACTAACGACGATGGTGTAATTAGTCCAACTGCTGCTGTTTCGTCCATCCCCTATTCGACAACGCAATCCATGAATGCCATTCGTTTTTTTTATTATAAACTCGGTGATAAACTCTGGGGAAATTATGGTTTTGTGGATGCATTCAACCTGACGAATGTATGGTTCGCGAATTCTTATCTTGCCATTGACCAGGGACCGGAAATCATCATGATCGAAAATTATCGTTCGGGTCTTCTGTGGAACCTGTTCATGAGTAGTCCGGAAATAAAAACGGGCATGAAGAGCCTCGGTTTTCAATCTCCGAATCTGAATTAAATGTTTATGCCTGATTCTTTCTTTAAAAAAGGAATTTTTTGCTGGCTTCTACTGATTTCCACATTTTCTTTTGCGCAGGTTGCGGTGCCCGTAGAAAAAACTAAGTCCAACAGTTCATCGGCTCACCGTCAACCGTCAACCCCGCATTTCGCGGGGCAAGCTGTCAACCCCGCATTTCGCGGGGCAGGCCGTCATCCGATTTCCGACAGCGCCCTGCTTGACCTGGTACAAAAACAAACATTCAAATATTTCTGGGATTTCTCTCATCCCGTAAGCGGTCTCGCCCGTGAACGCAGTAATACGACGCCTGCCTATGGTAACGAAGTCGTAACAATCGGGGGGAGCGGATTCGGTGTCATGGCCATTATCGTTGCTACCGAGCGCCATTGGATCAAACGGGATACGGCGGTAAAACATTTATTGAAGTCAGTAAAATTCTTAAGCAAGGCAAACAGTTATCACGGCATCTTTCCACACTGGCTGAATGGCGCAACCGGTATTACCATTCCTTTCTCGCGAAAGGATGATGGCGCCGATGTGGTAGAAACGGCCTATTTATTTGAAGGCTTATTATGCGCGCGCCAATATTTCAATCAAAATACTGCATTGGAAAAAGAATTACGCAACCGCATCAATGGCCTTTGGACTCAGGTGGAATGGAATTGGCAACAACGCGATATGGGGAACGCCTATTTCTGGCACTGGAGTCCGAATAACGGATGGAGTATGAATATCGAAATCACTGGCTGGGACGAATGCCTGATTACCTATGTGCTCGGCGCTTCTTCACCCACTTATCCGATTACTGCCGATGTATATCACAAGTGCTGGCCAAAGAGTGATCACTTCATCAACGGAAAAGAATACTATGGCATCAAATTGCCGCTGGGATTTCCCTATGGTGGTCCGCTTTTCTTTGCCCACTATAGTTTTATGGGATTGAACCCG
This sequence comes from uncultured Bacteroidota bacterium, assembly GCA_963732055.1. Classification (GTDB taxonomy): domain Bacteria; phylum Bacteroidota; class Bacteroidia; order Chitinophagales; family Chitinophagaceae; genus Puia. The sequence goes on from CAVSYG010000003.1 coordinate 374,373, forward strand.
CATCTGCTGAAAGATGAATATGCCGATTACTGGGAACAGAACCACAATCACACGTTGATAAATTATAAATATTGCGTTCAGAACCCCCAGCATTTTAAAGGATATGGCGAAAACTGCTGGGGACTCACTGCCAGCGATACATACGATGGATACAATGCACAGTCTCCCGAGAATGATTTCGGAACAATCAGTCCGACCGCAGCGCTTTCTTCCTTTCCTTATACCCCCGAATATTCCATGAAGGCGCTGAAACATTTTTATTACGATCTCGGAAATAAAATCTGGGGATCATACGGATTTGTAGATGCATTTAATGAATCCAAAAACTGGTATGCCAGGAGTTACCTGGCCATTGATGAAGGTCCAATCGTTTCGATGATCGAAAATTATCGCTCCGGTCTTTTATGGAAATTATTCATGAGTTGTGAAGAAGTGCAGCGGGGTCTGCAAAAATTAGACTTCCAGCCACCTATTAATAAATAACTTAGCATCCCATTCGACTGGCTGCATGAAAAAAAACTTTCCACTGCTGAGAAGGGTTGTTTGTCTTCTGATCGTCCGCTATTGTCTTTTATAATGCAACAGCCCAGCAAAAGACCTATTGCAATCCGATAAATATTGATTACGGATACACGCCCATTCCCAATTTTTCTGAAGCGGGCCGTCACCGGGCTACGGCAGATCCGGTGATCACAATGTATAAGGGCGACTATTTTTTATTCTCCACCAATCAATGGGGATATTGGTGGAGCAGCGATATGCTGAACTGGCATTTTATACATCGTTCTTTTTTAAAACCCTGGCATCATGTATATGACGATCTCTGTGCACCGGCCACACTGGTGCTGGGCGACACATTATTGGTGATCGGTTCAACTTATGCAAAAAATTTCCCGTTATGGATGAGTACGAATCCAAAACAGGATCAATGGAAGGAGGCCGTAGATTCTTTCCAGGCGGGTGCCTGGGATCCGGCACTATTTCTGGATGATGATGGTAAGATTTTTCTCTATCATGGTTCCAGTAATCTTTATCCCATCTACGGATGGGAAATTGACAGGAAAACTTTACAGCCTATGGGTGAACACAAAGAGCTGATCAAACTGCATGATGATATACATGGTTGGGAACGGTTCGGAGAATACAACGATAATAATTTTCTGAATCCGTTTATTGAAGGCGCCTGGATGAATAAGCATCATGGAAAATATTATTTACAATATGGAGGTCCGGGTACCGAGATTCGCGGTTATGGCGATGGTGTATATATTTCTGACCATCCCCTGGGCCCTTTTACCTATCAGGCGAGTAATCCATTTTCATATAAACCGGGTGGTTTTGCACGGGGTGCGGGTCATGGATCCACTTACCAGGATCCTTTTGGAAACTGGTGGCATATATCCACGATGGTCGTGAATATGAAAAATAATTTTGAAAGAAGGCTTGGCATCTGGCCGGCGGGTTTTGACAGCGATGATATCCTGTATTCAAATACCGCCTTTGGTGATTACCCACAATTTATTCCGGCAGAAAAAAAAGATCATCTGAATGGAAATTTCACGGGATGGATGTTGCTGAACTATAATAAACCTGTTCAGGTTTCTTCCACATTCGGTGGCTTTGCGGCCAACAATGCCGTGGATGAGGATATCCGCACGTATTGGAGTGCCGTTTCCGGAGCCGCCCATGAATGGATACAAACAGATCTGGGAGCATTGAGTACTGTCTTCGCAGTTCAGATTAATTATGCCGACCAGGATGTGGATTCATCTTTTCTCGGAAAAATACCCGGCCTCTATCATCAATATATTCTTTGGGAATCTTCAGATGGAAAAACCTGGAATATCATGGCTGACAAATCCCATAACCAGACGGATATTCCTCATGATTACCTGGAACTTTCCAAACCTGTCAGTACGCGTTTTATAAAATTGGAAAACATACACATGCCAACCGGTAAATTTGCCATCAGCGGTCTGCGTGTTTTTGGAAAAGGAGCGGGGCAAAAACCAGATACCGTAAAACAGTTCATCGTTTTACGGAGTGAAAATGATTCGCGTAACGCGCTTATCAAATGGATCACCGTCAACAACGCAACAGGATATAATATATACTGGGGCATTGCGGCTGATAAATTGTATAATAATGTGATGATCTATAACGACAATCAATATTATTTTAAACCGATGGATAAAGGAAGAACATATTATTTCTCCATTGAATCCTTCAACGAAAATGGTATTTCAGAAAAAACGAAACCGATTGAAGTAAAAGCACCAAAATCGGCACCATGATCTTTTCATTAAAAACGACTACCATGAGATTATATAAACATCTTCTTTTTATCGTTTGCATTTTTGCATCCATTCAAAGTTTCGCACAGCCCTTTGCTGATGAAATCCAGGCATTTAAAAATCAGGACAAATTAAATCCGCCGCCGGCCAATGCGATCCTTTTTGTCGGCAGTTCTTCATTCAGAAAATGGACGGATATAAACAATTATTTTCCGGGTTTTACCATTATCAACCGGGGCTTCGGCGGATCGACTTTTCCAGATGTGGTTCGTTATACCAATGATATCATTATTCCCTATCATCCAAAACAGGTAATTATTTATTGCGGCGACAATGATCTCGCATCCTCCGATTCCGTCACAGCAGACTCGGTATTTGAACGCTTCAGGGTTCTTTTCGAAGCCATCCGTGTAGGATTGCCCGGTGAGAATATTGTATTTGTGTCCATCAAACCCAGTCCGAGCCGGGTCAGACTAAAAGAAAAAATGGAAAAAGCCAATCTGCTCATCCAGACCTATCTGTCCATTATACCTAACACGGCTTTTGTAGACGTATATCATAAAATGCTGAATGCGGATGGATCCATCATGACAGATATTTTTCTGGAAGACAATCTGCACATGAATGCAAAAGGCTACGCGATCTGGCAAAAAGAAATTTTCCCCTACTTATCAAAATAAACGAACATGAAAAAGGTTCTGGTGATTTTTTTAGCACTGATTTCTGTGAGCCTGACACAGGCGCAGGATGCCAAAATGAATGATTTCATCACAAAGCTTATGAGCAGGATGACCATTGATGAAAAAATCGGTCAGCTCAATCTGGTCATCCCCGGCGGTGCCGTTACAGGTACCGTGGTCAGTAAAGACGTCGATAATAAAATCCGCGCGGGCAATGTGGGTGGTTTGTTCGGCATCACGGGTCCGGAAAAAGTAAGACAGGCGCAGGATATTGCCGTAAAAGATTCACGTCTGCATATCCCGCTGATTTTCGGACTGGATGTCATACACGGGCACCGGACGATGTTCCCGATTCCATTGGGACTTTCCTGTACCTGGGATATGGACCTGATTGAAAAAACAGCAAGGACCGCTGCACGTGAAGCCAGCGCCGATGGTCTCGCCTGGGCTTTTTCTCCCATGGTTGATATCGCCCGTGATCCGCGCTGGGGAAGGGTTTCAGAAGGATCCGGCGAAGACCCTTACCTGGGTTCCCAGATCGCAGCCGCCATGGTGCATGGTTACCAGGGCAAAGACCTGAACAACAATGAAACAGTCATGGCCTGTGTAAAACATTTTGCATTATATGGTGGTTCGGAAGCAGGACGCGAATACAATACGGTGGATATGAGCCGGATCAAAATGTATCAGTATTACCTGCCTCCCTATAAAGCCGCGATTGATGCAGGCTGTGGTTCCATTATGAGTTCATTCAATGAAATTGACGGTATACCGGCCACGGGCAACCGATGGCTGCTGACGGATCTGTTGCGTAATCAATGGAAATTTAATGGCATGGTCGTTTCAGATTATACTTCGCTTAGTGAAATGGAAGCGCATGGCATGGGTGACCTGTCTACCATCTCTGCGCTCGCGCTGCACGCAGGGCTGGATATGGACATGGTGAGTGAAGGATATCTGAATACATTGAAAAAATCTTTTCAATCGGGAAAAATAACACAGAAGGAAATTGACCAGGCCTGTCGCCGCATACTGGAAGCAAAATATAAACTCGGATTATTTAAAGACCCATATAACAGGATGAATGCAGACAGAGCGGTCAAAGAACTGCTCTCACCGGATAATCGTAAAATGGCGCGCACAGTGGCGGCACATAGCTTTGTGTTATTGAAAAATAATAATCAACTGCTGCCATTAAAAAAATCCGGAACGATTGCACTCGTCGGTCCGCTGGCAGATAATCACCGGAATATGCTGGGCACCTGGTCGGTGTCGGGCGACCCGTCAAAATCTGTTACTGTGATGGAAGGAATAAAAAATGTTGCTCATGATGTAAATATCGTGTATGCCAAAGGAGCGAATATCTCGGACGATACGATGCTCGTATTCCGTACCAATAAATTAGGTGTTGAGATTGAACCGGAAACGAGAACTGCGCAGGCAATGATAGACGAGGCGGTTGCTGCAGCAAACAAATCAGATGTGGTGGTAGCGGTGGTTGGGGAAGCGGCAGATATGAGTGGAGAATCTTCCAGCCGGGGTGACATCACGATCCCTGAAAGCCAGGAGAATTTACTGAAGGCGCTGGTGAAAACAGGCAAGCCGCTGGTGGTTGTTTTATTCAACGGGAGACCGCTGATACTTAAATGGGAGAATGATCATGTGGGTGCAATACTCGATGCCTGGTTTCCGGGCACAGAAGCCGGCAATGCGATCGCAGATGTTTTATTCGGCGACTACAATCCATCCGGAAAATTATCGATGACGTTTCCGTTGAGTCAGGGACAGATCCCGATTTATTATAATGCAAAAAATACAGGTCGTCCTTATTCAACCGGCGATGCCAATACGAAATTCAAATCGGACTACCTGGATATGCCCAATGATCCGTTGTATCCGTTTGGTTATGGGCTGAGTTATACGAAATTTAATTATAGTCCGATTTCGCTCAGCACCTCAACGATTTCTCCGTCTCAGCCTGTGACCGTTAAACTAACGGTTACTAATAGTGGCAGTTTTGATGGTGAAGAAACAGTGCAGTTGTATATCCGTGATATGGTAGCCACTGTTACCCAGCCGGTAAAGGAATTGAAAAAATTCCAGAAAGTTTATCTGAAGAAGGGTGAAAGCAAAGAGATCAGTTTCAGTCTGACTACCGAAGACCTGAAATATGTAAACAGTGATTTGAAATGGGTGTATGATCCGGGCGCATTTAAAGTATTCGCGGGTGGTAATTCGCGGGATGTTGGCGTTGCAGATCTTACAGGTTTAGAACCTAAAGCCCAAAGCCCAAAGCCTAAAACTGGTTTGAAGCAAAAGGCGAAAGACTAGTTAAGCTAAAAGCGCAAAGCGCAAAGCCTAAAACTAATGTGAGAATGAAGATGTTTTAAGGACTATTAAATATTATTAATTACAAATTACGGAATCACGTCGTGAAGAATAAACTCTAAAACTGTATTGGTTTTGGGCTTTGAGCTTTGGGCTTTAGATATAAAAAATGGATAACGTAAAAAATATAATCTTCGATTTAGGCGGTGTGATCATGGACATCGACGTGAAGCAAACCTTAAAGGCTTTTTCCAGATTGGGAATAAAAAATATTGAAAACTATTTCGGTCATGGGTTCGCTGCTTCTTTTTTCAGTGATCATGAAGCCGGAAGGATTTCTGATGAAGAATTTCTGAAAGAGATAAAAAAACTGCTCACGGAGGAAGCAAGTGATTCGGCTGCTGAAATTAGTGACAAAGCTGTGATTGATGCCTGGAATGCCCTGCTGCTTCAATTTCCGCCGGAAAGGATTTCCCTGCTCAAAGAAATCAAATCCAGGTACCGGCTTTTCCTTTTCAGTAACACCAATGCCATTCATTATGATAAGTTCCGGGAAATCTACCGGAGCTCCTTTGCCGGTGAGCTGGAAGACCTTTTTGAAAAAGCCTATTTTTCCCATTCCATGGGTCACCGTAAACCAGATACCAGTGGTTTTGAGCTGATTATCCGGGAAAATGGCCTGGATCCGAAACAAACGCTTTTCGTGGACGATGCCTTTATAAATGTGGAAGGAGCGCTAAAAACGGGACTAAAGGGGCTTTATCTGCCGCCGGGGTTCTTTATTACTGATATACTTTGGTGAATTTTCGATGACGGTTGGCGGTTGACGGTTGACGGTTGGCAGAGAATCCACTTCCAGACTTCCAGACTTTCAGTCTTCCATACTGTAATTCTGACCTCCGGTCAGAAGTTACTTGACTTCCTCAAAATCAATGTATTCTCCCACTTTTGAGGTTCCTGAAGTTTGGCTGGATCGTTGGGTGTTGGGCGTTGGGCCTTGAGCGTTTGGCGTTGGGCCTTCCTGGGGCGGCTTATTCATATTATTGAACTGCTGGCGCACATGACTGGTCGTCCGGATTACCGGGATCAGAAAGCCGGCGATGAACCGGTAAAGCAGGTATATTAATATCGCGAGGACAAAAACATTCATGTCATACAAAATTAATGCAGCAGCGGCAAAAACACTGTTAAAACCTAAGGGCAATTTAAATACCAGATTTGGGAGGAATCGAATAAAACCGTTAAATTTGCAGCCGGTATAGTGAAACAACAGGAAGGGAACGCAATCGTTCCCTTCTTCTTTTCGTATGGACAAGGAAACCCAAATTGAAAGCATTCGGAGAATGATCGGGGAAATCCTCGACGAAGAACCGGTTTATTTCCTGGTAGATCTTCGGATCAAACCAACAAATAATATAAAGGTTTTTCTGGATGGAGATTCCGGCATCACAATTGAGAAATGTGTACAGGTAAACCGAAAGCTCTATAAGAAACTGGAAGAGGCGGCGATGTTCCCTGACGGTGATTTTTCACTGGAAGTATCATCCGCCGGACTGGATGAACCGCTGAAATCGTTAAGGCAATATAAAAAGAATATTGGCCGGCTGGTGGAGGTTCAGTTCCAGGATGGTTCTCTGAAGGAAGGGCAGCTGATGGCAGTGAATGAAGAAGGGATTGTGCTGGAAGTAGCCACCGGCAAGGTTTCCAACGGGAAACTGCAACCGAAGAGAAAAGAGATTAGTTCACATAGTTATTTATTCAACAATATAAAATCAACAAAGATCCAGATTGTTTTTTAACTGGATAAAAAAAGGAACGCCATGGCAAGTATCAATTTAATCGAAGCTTTCCAGGACTTTAAGGAAGCCGAAAATATTGACCGTCCTACCATGATGAAAGTGGTAGAAGATGTATTCAAAACCCTGTTGCGTAAAAAATACGGGAGTGATGAGAATTTTGACGTAATTGTGAATGCCGAAAAGGGAGACCTTGAAATCATGCGCAGGCGCACGATTGTAGAGAATGGAACGGTGGAAGATCCCCTGGCACAGATAGCTTACAGCGATGCCGTTAAACTGGAACCGGATTATGAAGTGGGAGAAGACCTCTATGAAGAAATTGAGATCCTCGATTTCGGACGCCGGGCAATCCTGGCGGCAAAACAAACCCTGGCCAGCCGTATCGGTGACCTGAAAAAGAACGTACTCGTAAAAAAGTACAGCGAACGTATTGGAGAGATCATCAATGCGGAAGTTTACCAGGTATGGAAAAAAGAAATTTTACTGCTGGACGAAGAAGGCAATGAGTTGATTCTTCCCAAGTCAGAACAGATACCACAGGATTATTTCAAAAAAGGTGAAAGCATCCGGTCCGTCGTGAAGAAAGTAGATATGAAGAATAATTCACCGGTCATCATTCTTTCCCGCACCAGTCCGCTGTTTCTTTCCAAACTGCTCGAAATAGAAGTACCGGAAATATTTGACGGGCTGATCGTGATCAAAAAAATTGTGCGTGAACCGGGTGAAAGAGCGAAAGTAGCGGTGGAATCTTACGACGACCGTATTGATCCGGTGGGCGCCTGCGTAGGTATGAAGGGCAGCCGTATCCATGGCATCGTACGTGAATTGAAAAATGAAAATATTGATGTCATCAATTATACGAATAATATTCAGTTGCTGCTTCAACGTTCGCTGACGCCATCCAAGATTACGAGCATGGACATAGACAGCGAAAAGATGCATGTAAATGTCTATTTAAAACCAGACCAGGTTTCGCTGGCGATCGGAAGAAAAGGAGTGAATATCAAGCTGGCTCAGGAGTTGACCGGATATTCCATCGACGTATTCCGTGACAACGAAGGCGAAACAACTGAATTTGATATTGATCTGGATGAATTCAGTGATGAAATTGAGACATGGATCATTGATGAACTGAAAAGAATCGGCTGCGATACGGCTCATAGTGTGTTGGATTTATCTGTAGAAGAGCTTGAACGCAGAACCGACCTGGAAAAAGAAACGATAGAAGAAGTACGTCGGGTACTGAAAGAAGAATTCGAAAAAGAATAAACCTTTAATCATGATTTTATGATTACGGGAGTTCTTCATTATAAATTATTTATAACAACATGACGCTGGTCCATGGACGGACCGGCAGTTCATGGACACAATTCATATGGCAGAAACGACATCACCACGTTTAATGGCAGCAGCCAAGGAATTCAACATCGGCAAGGAAACGCTGGTGGACTTCCTGGTAGGTAAGGGCTTTAGTAAGGACGATCTGAAACCAACCGCCAAGCTGACCGACGAAATGTACCGGTCCCTCCAACAAGAATTCCAGGGAGACAAAGTAGCTAAGATCAAGAGTAACCAGATTGATCTTCCTAAGGGAAGTGTAGAGGCTAAGCGCAAGAAAGAGGACGAAACTGTTCTCTTCCGGAAAGGTCCTGAAAAGAAACCGGTAAAAGAAGAACCGGTTCCCGTGGTTATTGAGGAAGTAAAACCGGTCGTAGTTGCAAAAGTTGAAGAACCCAGGAAAGAACCAGAAACCATCAAGATCGAAGCTCCTGAAATTGAAGGGCCAAAGATCATTGATAAAATAGATCTTTCGCTGATCGATTCTTCCACCAGACCAAAGAAAACAGCAAAGAAAAAAGAACCTGAAGCAAAGATTGTTGCTCCGGAAGAAAAACCGGTTGTACCCGTTGATAAACCGGAAGAAATTGTTGCAGAAGTCTCTGTCCCGGCGGAAGTCGAAAAGGAAGAGGACGCAACCATCGAGAATATTTTAGTTGACAAGATTGAGGGGCCGCGTATTCTGGGGAAAATAGACTTACCCGTTGAAACGGAAAAGCCCAAACAACTGGATGAGAAAAGGAAGAGAAAGCGCATTCCCATTGAAAAGAGGGAAGGCGGAAATAATAATAACGGGAAACCATCGGGGACCGGAACACCTGTACAACGTGAACCAACACGCCCGAGCAGTGGTGCAAAACCTATTCTGCGCCGCGATCTTCGTTCACCGGCCAGTGCTACAAACCGGAGCTCAGCTACTCCCCGCGATCAGAAAGAAATTGATAAAAAAGAAATTCAGGAAAAGATCCGCGAAACCCAGGCCAAACTGGCCGGGACGGGCGGGCGCGGAAGAGGCAGTAAGGCAAAATACCGCCGGGCACGCAGGGAAGAAAATGCAGAGGCCAGTGGCAGCGAACAGCAGGAAAGCACCAAGCTGCAGGTTACTGAGTTTATCAGTGTCAGCGAGCTCGCTAACCTTATAGACGTGAGTTATGCCGATATCATCAGCAAATGTATGAGCCTGGGTATGATGGTGTCCATCAACCAGCGCCTGGAAGCTGACGTGATTGAACTGGTGGCAGGCGAATTTGGATATACTGTTGAATTCATCGGTATCGATGATGCATTGGAACTTGAAGAAGATGAAGTTGTAGATACGCCTGAGGATCTGATACCCCGTTCTCCTGTTGTTACCATCATGGGCCATGTGGATCACGGTAAAACCTCATTGCTGGATTTCATCCGCGTAGCCAATGTGGTGGCCGGTGAAGCTGGTGGTATCACCCAGCATATCGGTGCTTACCAGGTTACGACGGCCAATGGCAAAAAAATTACGTTTCTGGATACGCCGGGTCACGAAGCCTTTACGGCGATGCGTGCCCGTGGTGCCAAGGCTGCAGATATTGCCATCATCGTTATTGCAGCGGATGATGCTATCATGCCGCAAACCAAAGAAGCGATATCGCATGCGCAGGCGGCGAATCTGCCGATGGTATTTGCCATCAATAAAATTGACAAGGACGGAGCAAATCCTGAAAAAATAAAGGAACAACTGGCGGGTATGAATATCCTGGTAGAAGACTGGGGTGGTAAATACCAGAGCCAGGAGATTTCTGCCAAAAAAGGACTGAATGTTGATCTTTTACTGGAAAAGATCCTGCTGGAAGCAGAAATCCTGGATCTGAAATCTAATCCGAAACGGGAAGCATCCGGTACTGTGATTGAAGCCTCCCTTGATAAAGGAAGGGGTTATGTGGCTACCGTATTGGTACAGGGCGGAACACTGAAAAGCGGAGATCTGGTGGTTTCCGGACAGTATTTTGGCCGTATCAAAGCCATGTTCAATGAAAGAAATAAGAAAATTGAAGACGCACCGCCTTCTTCCCCTGTATTGTTACTGGGACTGAATGGTGCTCCTCAGGCCGGTGAAAAATTCAAGGTATTTGCGGATGAGGCAGAGGCCAAAGAAACTGCCAACCGGCGCGGTCAGCTGGCACGTGAACAGGGTATCCGCACCAAGAAACATATCACGCTGGATGAAATCGGCCGCCGTCTGGCACTTGGCAACTTTAAAGAGCTGAATCTGATTATCAAGGGAGACGTGGATGGATCCGTCGAAGCGCTGAGTGATTCATTGCAGAAACTGTCCACGGAGGAAATTGCTGTCCGTGTGGTTCATAAAGCCGTCGGTGCAATTACAGAAAGCGATGTGTTGCTGGCTACGGCGTCCGATGCTGTTGTTGTAGGATTTAATGTAAGAGCTTCGGTACAGGCCGGAAGGCTTGCAGAAAACGAAGGTGTGCAAATCAAGACCTATTCCATTATCTATAATGCCATTGAAGAAGTAAAGAGCGCGATGGAAGGAATGCTGGAACCCAAGATCCAGGAAAAAGTGGTGGCTAATGTGGAAATACGGAATGTGTTCAAATTCGACAAAGCGACCGTTGCCGGTTGTTATGTACTCGACGGGAAAATATACCGGAATTCAAAGATCCGGCTGGTTCGCGATGGTATCGTGATCTATCCGGTAGGTGAAGGTGCTACTGCAGAACTTGCATCCCTGAAAAGGTTTAAGGATGATGCCAAGGAAGTACCATCGGGTATGGAATGCGGTCTGGTGATCAAAAATTACACGGATTATCATGTGGGAGACATCGTAGAGGCGTACGAGGAAGAGGAAGTGAAGCGCACTTTATAATTGTCAATTGTTCAATTGTTAATTGTCAATAGCCTAAGAATTAACAATTGACAATTAACCATTGACAATTAGAGAACGTACTTTTGAAAAGTTATGAAGAAATTAATCTTTGCTGCTTTTTCCCTGCTGACCGCGACAGTTACACTGGCACAGCAAAAAGTAGTGGCGGATAAAATTGTAGGTATTGTAGGCGATAAAATCGTTCTGAAATCAGAAATCTTTATTGCGAACGAAGATATCAAAAGACAAGGCGGTCAGGAACAGGATCCCTGTCAGATTCTGGACGGAATGCTCGTTCAAAAGGCCCTTGTATTACAGGCTGAAAAAGATTCTATTCCCGTAACGGAGGAAGAAATTGATGCAGAAATAGACCAGAAAATACGGTATTTCATTTCTCAATACGGAAGCAAGGAAGCCCTGGAACAGGTTGCAGGAAGGTCTGTTTATCAGATGAGGGAGGAATTTCGCCAACCTATCAAGGAACAGCGTATGGCTGCCGGTATGCGGGCAAAAATCGTGGAAGGCATTAAGATTACCCCAACGGAAGTAAAGGAATATTACGAAAAAATACCCAAGGACAGTCTTCTTTTTTATGAATCCGAATTGCAGATTGGCACCATTGTCGTTTACCCGAAAGCCAGCAGGGATATCGAACTGCTCGCGATAGAGGAACTGAATGGTTATAAGGCAGATGTTGAAAGCGGGCATAAAAAATTTGAAACGCTTGCTTCATTGTATTCAGATGATCCCGGAAGCAAGGACAAGGGTGGTATTTATCAGTTAAACCGCCTTGAAAAACAATGGGATCCTGTTTTCCTTTCAGCTGCGTTCCGCCTGAAAGACGGGCAGATTTCGCCTGTTATTAAAACCAAGTTCGGGTATCATATCATTCAAATGGTGAGCCGGAACGGTGATGATGCGGTCATTCGCCATATCCTTCGTATACCGCAGATTACACAACCTGAAATTAATACAGCGACGGAAAAACTGGATTCCGTGCGTCAACAACTCGATAGCCGGCACGATAGGCTTTGGTGAAGCGGTGGCAAAATACAGCGATGATGAAAATGCGAAATTTACTGCCGGAATTCTGATGGCACGGGATGGGTCCAATTATTTAAAAATAGATGAGCTGGATAAGGAAATGGTTTTACTCCTCAAGAAGGCCAATCTGAGCTCAGGTCAGTATTCGCAACCGTCCGTTTTTACAGATGAAAGAGGTAAAAAAGGAGTCCGGATTGTTTATCTTATTTCCAAATCCGAACCGCATCGTGAAAATCTGAAGGATGATTATAACCGGATTGCCCAGCGCGCACTGGAACAAAAAAAGAACAGGGTTTTGCAATCCTGGTTCCAAAGCCGGATTTCAACTTACTATATCATGATCGATGGCGACTATCGCAATTGCGGTAACCTTTCAAAATGGCAAACCCGTCAGTTTACCACCTCAAATTAATGAGCCACGACAAGAAATCGGGAAAATCGACTACCCATGGCTCCGATTTTCGTTCAGTTTATAGTATATTACAAGTATCTAATTCCCGATCCAGTTCATGAATCCACTTAATGCCATTGAAAACACGCCGGATATGATTAAGATTTTAATAGCTGACGACCACAAACTGATCAGGGAAACCTGGACTTATATACTAAACAGGGACTCCCGTTTTAAAGTTGTCGGATCCTGCTCCAACTCTGAGGAAGCGGTTAAAATGACTGAAGAAATTCATCCGAACGTCGTTCTGATGGATATCAATATGGTTCCATTTTCCGGCATTGAGGCTACCCGACAGATCAGGGAGCTTTCCCCTGAAACCCGTGTGATTGGCGTTACCATGCATTCACAGCCCGCTTTTGCAAAGAAAATGCTACAGTTTGGTGCAAGTGGATATGTGACCAAAAATTCATCCCGTGAGGAAATGGTGACTGCCATTTTAGAAGTGTCCAAAGGGAATAAATTCGTTTGCGAAGAGATGAAAGATCTGATTGCGGATAATACTGAGGATCAAGCCACTAATACGGCTGTTCATACACTTACCGAAAGAGAAATGGACGTAATTAATCTGATCCGCCAGGGCAGTTCATCCAAGGATATTTCACTGAAGCTTGAAATTTCCATCAAAACAGTCGAAGTACACCGGCATAATATTCTTAAAAAGCTGAAACTGAAGAATGCAGCTTCGCTGATTCACTTTATGAATACCAGTTCTATGGTGATTTGATCGGTTGACGGTTGACGGTTGACGGTTGACGGTTGACGGTTGGCAGTTGTTAGTTGTTAGTTGTTAGTTGTTAGTTAATCGTTTAGAGAGTTAGCGGTTAATTTAGTTCGTTAAAATTCAGCACTTCCAAACTTCCAGTCTTCCATACTGTTCATACTTCTTCAGACTTGTTTAAAATGAATTAACTTTGCGCTTCACTTTCGTTTAGGCAGGTTCCCACTTGACCCTGTCACTAAAAAGTAAAAATTGAGCGACGAAATAAAACATGAATGCGGATTGGCATTCATCAGACTTCGTAAACCTTTCTCCTTTTATCTCCAGAAATATGGTACGGCATTGTATGGCTTAAATAAGCTCTACCTGCTCATGGAAAAACAGCATAACCGCGGTCAGGACGGGGCGGGCGTTGCCTCCGTAAAGCTGAATATAGAACCCGGCCATCCGTTTCTTCATCGCATACGCAGCAACAATAATCAGCCCATTGCTGATATATTCTCAAAGATCAATGACGAAGTAAAAGACCTTGAAAAATATCAACCCGATATTATCAAACATCCGGGACTTTTAAAAGGCCATATATCTGTCATGGGGGAGCTTCTGCTTGGGCATCTGCGTTATGGAACACAGGGAAAAAACAATGTGGAATTCTGCCATCCTTTTATAAAAAGAGATACCATCCCTGCCCGCAACCTCGCTCTGGCCGGCAATTTCAACCTGGTAAACACAGACGAACTATTCGCATTGATCAATATTGAACCCGGCGAATTTCAGAAACAGAGTGACCTGGCAGCCATGATGGAAGTGATACATCATTATATCGTCCAGGCGGATGAAAATAAACCTGAGGACCTGGATCTGAAACGGGTACTCAAAAAAGCCCTTCCATTATTCGACGGCGGATTTACTGTCGGTGGGCTGGTAGGTAACGGAGACGGATTTGTTTTCCGTGATGCGCACGGAATCCGTCCGGCGTATTATTTTGCAAATGATGAAATCATCATTGCTGCTTCCGAACGATCTGCCATACGCACCGTTTTTAATGTAGGAGAGAACGAAGTCCTCGAATTGATGCCGGGAACTGCCCTGATTGCAAAATCTGACGGCCGGTTTTCAGTAGAACAAATTATTCCCGCCAAAGAACGCCGTGCCTGCAGTTTTGAACGAATTTATTTTTCAAGGGGAAGTGATGAAAAGATCTACCGTGAAAGAATTGCGCTTGGTTATAACCTGAGCGAACAGATCCTGAATTCCGTCAATCACGATTTGAAAAACAGTATATTTTCTTTTATTCCCAATACAGCCGAAGTTGCTTTCTACGGTATGTGGAAGGGACTGGATGACTATCTGAAAAAAGTCATGATCGACAGGATCATGTCCTGGGGAAAGGACATTACAGAAGAAAAACTTTCTCAAATGATTAACCGGAAAATCCGGATTGAGAAAATTGCAACCAAGGATGTCAAGATGCGAACATTCATTACCGCGGATGCCAGCCGCAATGAAATGGTTCAGCATGTATATGATATTACTTATGGCACCGTGCAAAAAGATGTGGATACCCTGGTGGTGATAGATGATTCCATCGTGCGTGGAACTACTTTGCGGGAGAGTATCGTGCGCATGCTGGCCAGGCTTGAGCCTAAAAAAATTATTATTGTTTCTTCTGCTCCGCAGATCCGTTACCCGGATTGTTATGGAATCGATATGAGCAAACTGGGTGATTTTATTGCTTTCCGCGCAGCTATAACGCTCATGCATGAACGAAAAAAGGAAAAATGTCTGTCCGACATGTACGATCATTGCAAGGAGCTGGAACGTTTAGGACAACTCCATACAGAAAACATTGTTCGTCAGGTATACAAGCCTTTTACTACCCAGGAAATTTCTGATAAAATAGCGCAACTCATCACGCCGCCGGATATCACAACACCGGTTCAGGTGATTTATCAGACAATCGAATCCCTTCACGAAGCCTGTCCGACCAATACCGGAGACTGGTATTTCACCGGCAATTATCCCACACCCGGCGGTAACAAAGTTGTCAACCGGGCATTTATCAACTACATGGAAGGGAAAAATGTAAGAGGATACTAGAGCACCTTTCTCATTCAAAAATTTTCACATCACTTTTCCAGATTATAATGTGGTGAATGTGGAAAGGGTAGAATGTAAGAATTCAAAATGTAATAAGTGAAATGACAATGTGAAGATGCGTTGCGCTTTGAGCGTTAAGCTTTGCGCGTAAATTCAGCCAGGTTTTCCAAAGTTGATATCATGCCTTTATAATGATCCTCGGGCCGAATACCGGCAGGTACATTCTTTGCAATAAATATTACTTCTGTGCCTCCATATACCGGTACGAGGGTTGTCGTTATGGTCATCTCACCGCCGAATGCAGGCTCACCGGATTCAAATTCCACTTGTTCCACAATCCGTTTGTCAGGAACCAGTTCAAGAAAACAGCCATGGAATATATCTGAGTGCTTCGAGGTTTTACCGGCCGTTTCATGTTGTGAATCCGTGTAATCAAATGACATCCGAAAGGTTCCGCCAATCGTTGGATTAAAATCATAGATATGGCAGGTCATCCCTTTTGGCGGTCGCCATCGGGCAACCGCTTCCGGATCTAAAAATGCTTTATAAATGACTTGAGGATCAGATCTGATGATTGCCGATGCAGTATCCGTTCTTTTATCAACCGTTTTATCCTGCATTGATTAGTGTCTTTCACTTAAGTAATCAAAAATTAAACCCCGGATGCCTTTAAACATGCGTCGTTACCGTGTTTTATGTAACACCGTAATTTCCACATCATTATTTCTATCCCGCACGTGCGGGATCATTTTGAATACTTACATCTCTACCCTTCCCACCCTTTATATGAAAGTGATGTGTTGACGGCATTTCAAAAAAAAGGTCCCCAAAAATGGGGACCTCTAAAATGATTTCGTATGAAAAAAAGCTTAGCCTTTTTTAGTTTCAAGCAGATTGAAGAACTGATCCAACAGTGGGAGAATCACGATTCTTGTGCGGCGGTTGGCTGCACGGCCATCTTTTGTATCATTCGGCATTAATGGAACAAACTCGCCACGACCAGCTGCAGTCATTTTTGCAGGCGGTATACCGTATGTTTTATCCAGAATGCGAACAACAGAAGTAGCACGTTTAACACTCAGATCCCAGTTGTCCATTAAAACACCGGATTTGAATGGTTTGTTATCGGTGTTTCCTTCAACCATGAATTCAACATCCGGCTGGTTTTTCAGAACAGCAGCCACTTTCGCAAGTACACCCTTTGCATTTTTCGAAACGGTATAACTTCCGCTGTTGAAAAGCATTTTGTCTGAAATGTCGATGAAAACAACACCTTTTTCGATTTTGATGTTTACATCAGAATCATTGGCGTTTCCAACAGCACCCTTCAGGTTCATGACGAGCGCCATGTTCATAGAGTCTTTGTGTGCCATTGCAGACTGCAGATCGCGGATATAAGCGTCTTTCGCTCCTATATTCTCCAGCGATTTCTTGATGCTTTCAGCCTGTGAGCCTGAAATCACTGACATGTCTTCCAGTTGTTTCAGGGCCTGAGTGTTGTTTTCTCTCAGGAAGGCAACTTGTTTGTTTAATTCGTCTATTTGTCCCTGTAAGCCTGTGTTCTTAGACGTAAGGCTTGCAGTCTGATCGTTACATGTCTTCAATTCACCCTGAAGTTTTGCGTATTCAGCGGCTAATGAATCATAGCGGGCCTGCATTTTGGCCTGCATTTCTTTAAATTTTTTGGTGCTCACGCAGGAGAACATCAACAGTGACGAAACAGAGAAAAGTAGAATGTACCTAAGCTTCATAAGAATCATTTTAAGAAGAGTTAATTAATAATCGATATACTTAAAAATATATAACGCACACAGCAATTGTTGTACCAATCCGCTGGTAGTGCACTTTTTACTTGAGAAATACAGTTTTGATGAATACGATATAGGGATGCATAAGGTAGGAAATACGGGTGGCAAGCAGTTTAGTCCGGCGAAGATATGTGAAAAAATAAATTCCAAGCATTTCTATACTTAAAATTATTTTGACCTTATTTACCTTAATTAATGAATTGCTTAGCTTTAGCTCCCAAATTTATTGCATGAAATTTTTTGTCTACGTGTTTCTATTTATGTCCTGTGTTATTTCTTCCTGCAAACTCATGCATCCCGACAGGTCCGTACCTGATAATAAAGACTTTGGGAAGGTGCTTAATGATTATTACAACGACCGGATGAAATATTTCCCCATAGAGGCGACACAAAATGGTGATCAACACTATAACGATCAGCTGCCTGTGGATTTTACGGATAGTTATCTGGATACCCTGCGAAATTTCTATGGTGGTTATTTAAACAAAATACTTGTTTTTGACCGGGACAATCTTAACAGGAATGACCAGATAAGCTATGATGTTCTTCTCAGAGAACTTAAAATGGATCTTGAAGGAATTGACCTGCATCTGGCCATTAACAATGTTACGATGCCCAATGTCCAGTATATGCCTTTTAACCAATTTGAAGGCATTCCGCTGTTCCTGGGCCAGATGGGCAGCGGCACCGGTATACAGCCATTTAAAACGGTTGAAGATTATCATAACTGGATCGTAAGAGCCGGTAAGTTCCAGGCCTGGACTGACAGCGCTGTTGTTTACTTCAGAAAAGGGTTGACGAACGGGTATATTCTTCCCCGTTGCCTTGTAGAAAAAATGATTCCAGAAATGCAGAACATGTCGATAACAGATACTGCAAAAAATATATTCTACACGCCCATTCAACTGATGCCCTCTTCATTCACCAATGAGGATAAACAAAAAATTTCTGCTCAGCTAACCGGACTGATTACCGGAACGCTGATACCTTCCTATCAGAAACTAGCTGATTTCCTGCAAAACGAATACCTTCCCAAAAGTCGCAGCAGTATAGGGTTTGATGATTTACCTGATGGCGTTAAATTGTACAAATACCTGATTCGTTACTGGACAACGACCAATAATACGGCAGAAGAAATATATCAGACCGGACTTTCAGAAGTAAAAAGAATTCATGATGAAATGGAACTGGTAAAAACGCAAACCGGATTCCAGGGCGATCTGCCGGCATTCTTTAACTACATAAAAACGGATCCCCGCTTCACACCTTATAACTCTCCCGAGGAAGTTTTGAATGCTTTCAGAAAAATCCAGGCAACCATAGATCCAAATCTTAAAAAACTTTTTGGCCACACACCAAAAATGAAGTTTGAAATCCGTCAGACAGAAGCTTTTCGTGCAGCCAGTGCAAGCGCAGAGTATATAGCCGGAGATCCGGGTGGAAACAGACCAGGTGTGTTTTATGTTCCGATCCTTGACGCCCGTAAGTTTAATGTCTCTTCAGGAATGGAATCTCTTTTTCTGCATGAAGCCATTCCCGGTCATCATTATCAAAATTCTTTGCAGATGGAAGATACTCTGCTTCCAAAATTCAGAAGATTTTCCTGGTACGGCGCATATGGTGAAGGATGGGCATTGTATTCGGAATCGCTGGGTAAGGAATTGGGTCTTTATACCGACCCTATTCAATATATGGGTGCACTGGGCGATGAGATACACCGGGCCATCCGGCTTGTGGTGGATGTGGGTATGCACCTGAAAAAAATGACAAGAGAACAAGCCATCAAATACATGATGGATAATGAACCAATCAGTGAACAGGGCGCCACGGCAGAAATAGAACGTTATATCGCCATTCCGGGTCAGGCACTCAGTTACAAAACCGGTGCGATGATGATCCGCGAACTGAGAACACGTTATACCAATGAATTAGGTAAGAGATTTAATATCTCTGCCTACCATGACGAAGTTTTGAATGGCGGGTGTTTACCGCTGGAAATATTTGAAAGAAAAATGGATGTTTGGGAGATGAATCAGTAAATTTTCAATTTACCTGCTTCATAGATTGGCAATACGTTTGCCTGATTCGGTTCCAGACAGTAGCGTATATCTTTTTCCAGTCCATATGCCATCAGGCGTTTGAAGTGGGAAGCATTGTTTTCTTTCATAAATCCAAATAAATCGCCGGCCGCTTTCTCATACAGATTAACAGCCGTATGCGATGCATCACATTCTATATTGAAATAATCCCGGACCTTTTCAATCACTGCTCCCGCAAATAATGTGTCTTCGATGTTTATCCGGTCCTTCCAGGCGGCGCAGGCAAGAATGACATTATTTTTTTGTTGCAGCAGATATTCTGTAACCGCATTCAGGTTTGCGAAAGAGCCTGTTACAATTTCCCGGGCGCCCCTTTCCAGCGCCATATGCAGAAGTCGGGTACCATTGGTTGTAGTAAGTACCAGGATTTTCCCTTTTATAAACTCACGGTCATATTCAAACGGAGAATTTCCATAGCTAAGCCCTTCCGCAATCTTTCCGTCTCTTTCTCCTGCAGTGACACAATTGATCTGACGGCCCAGTTCGATACATTTTGCAACGCTGTCTACAGGTACAATGTGTTTTGCTCCATTGTATAATGCCGTTGCGATGGTAGAAGTAGCACGCAGCACATCTATTATAACAACTGTTGCCTGAGATACATTATACAAATGCAACAATGCGGGGGAAAGGGAAGTATATAAAAAAGGTTTGGTGTTCGGCATTGCGGACGTTAAATTCAATAAATTATCCTCTACTTATTCTGTATCATCAGCCGTATTAAGATAGAAACGGGAGTTTGACAACACGGGCCTGTAAGAGTTTATCCCGGACTTTAATATAAATTTTTGCGTCGACATTTGAAAAAGTATCCCGCACGTAACCCAGGCCGATGGCCTTATTCAGTGAAGGTGATTGTGTTCCTGACGTGACTTCTCCAATCGTAGCGCCCGAAAAATCCTTGATCTCATACCCGTGCCGGGGAATGCCTTTCTCCAGCAATTCAAATCCAACCAGTTTTTTTTGCAAGCCCTTTTTCTTTTTCTCTTCTATTACTTCCCGGCCTACAAATGGTTTAGTAAAGCGCGTAATCCATCCCAATCCTGCTTCCAACGGAGAAGTACCGTCGTCAATGTCATTTCCATACAAACAATAACCCATCTCCAGTCGCAGGGTATCACGCGCAGCAAGACCTGCCGGTTTTATTCCAAACGATTTTCCTGCGTTGAAAATAGCTTCCCATATTTTATCGGCTGCATTGTTTTTGTCTTCGAAATAGATTTCAACTCCTCCGGCTCCTGTATAACCGGTTGCACTGATCAGTACATTATCTACGCCAGCAAAGTTACCTTTTACAAAATTGTAATATTTCAGATTCATCAGGTCCATGGATGTCAGGGGCTGCAAAATTTTTGTTGCGTTGGGTCCCTGAATAGCCAACAGACATGTTTTGGAGGAGATGTCTTCCAGCTTTACTTCGGTATTATTTTTTTTGATCCAGTTCCAGTCTTTTTCAATATTGGCGGCGTTCACCACCAGCATATATACATCATCCTTTTTTATACAATAAACAAGCAGGTCATCAATGATGCCCCCCGTTGAATTTGGAAGGCAGCTGTATTGCGCCTGACCATCGGAGAGTTTGGACGCATCGTTGGAAGTAAGACTCTGTATCAGGTCAAGGGCACCGGGTCCCTTGAGAATAAATTCACCCATATGACTCACGTCGAAAACACCTGCATTATTCCGAACTGCCAGGTGTTCATCGTTGATGCCTGAATAACTGATCGGCATATTGTACCCGGCGAATTCAGCCATTTTTGCACCCAGTTCAAGGTGTTTATGTGTAAAGGGTGTGATTTTCATAACCATTTGCAGTTTAACAAACCGAGCGCGAAATTAAAACTTGCGCTGCAGGCAGCCAATAATAATATGGTCCCGGTTATTCCGCCAAAGGCGTTCAGGCCGGGACCATTTATCCGTCGTAAGATTCCAATCTAGCTGAGGTTGGTCAGTAAAACAAGGGTTGCGCTGGATTCACTGGATTCGACATCCTTATTTTCAGGTGTCTTTTCAGGGGCCGGTGCATTTAAATTACGGGTGGTTTTTGGTTTATGATAACGGTAATCTCCATTTGGATTTTTCTTTTGATTGCTGTCAGGTAACACATTCCGGTTCTGTTCTTCATTATCACCATTGTCCCGAAAATTTTTGCCGGTTCTTTCCAGTCCGTTTTCAGTCATGACATATTCTACCTCTGTAGTCCAGGAATTTGCGTGGTCGTTGTCCGAATCGTTCCATTCAATGTCAATTCCGTTATTACGCCAGCGTTTTCTGTTCACGGTGAACCATTTGTAATCGTCCAGATTTCTGTTCATCAGGATTTTTTTTCCGATCGGCATTTCGATCACCAGTAATACTTTCTGATTGCGGAATAGTTGAGTTGGCGTGATAATAAATCCTCTTGAAAGGGCCAGGATGCTGTCTTTCTGTTCTATCGGAAAAACAATTTGTGATGCCAGGTTCCTGGCTTCTGCCGTATTATTCCCCAGGCTGCTTTTCACGCGTTCAAGGTGCCAGGAACTATCCTTACTTTTAATGACATCAATGCGGACTGTATTCAGCGTGAGGCTGTCGTCTGTCAAGTTGAAAAAGGGGCCATCGTGGCGCCAGTTCATCCCCATCCAGTCGCCAGAATCGTCAATATAATATGGTTTTGAATCGTCGATTTTAACAGTCAGTTTACCATTTGCTGGCGAGGTTAGTTCGATTTCATCATGAATCGATGAAGGAGCGCTGAAATGTCTTCCTACGGACGCAGCCAGGAAAATCAGGCAGATCAGTCCGATTACCCATAAACTACCAAATGTATATCCCAGATAGTTATTACGGCTCCTCGCTCCGATGATACGACGTATCAGCCATGTCAATATTCCAATGACGGGTAACAGCAGGAACAGGATGGCAACGCCCCACACCATGATATTCTGCCAGAATCCCTGGATGAAATAATTCTTTAAAGGCAGTAAACCTGCTCCGCCAAATAAAACACCGATCAGCACGGTTACCAGCGCAAAGGTCACGACCACCGAAATGAATAAAAAGAAAGCCTTAAAGAGTACACCGATTGCGTGTCCAATACCCCGGCTCGGAACATTCACATTTGAAAGATCCTT
This sequence comes from uncultured Bacteroidota bacterium, assembly GCA_963732055.1. Taxonomy (GTDB): domain Bacteria; phylum Bacteroidota; class Bacteroidia; order Chitinophagales; family Chitinophagaceae; genus Puia. The sequence goes on from CAVSYG010000003.1 coordinate 397,008, forward strand.
CCGGATGTTACCAGACCTGCTCTTCATTTCATTTCCGAACTCTTCAGCCCTCTGTTTTATTTCTCCACCTACTACCGTTGCTTTTTGTTTGAATCCTTCCAGGTCGCTTTTGATCGTATTCTTTATGGATTCAAGATCTATTTTTTCTCCGCGCATTTCCAGTTTCTCAGAAGCGGTTTTAGCTTCCGGAAGAACGATCCAGAGAATAATATAAAGGGTGGTCAGGCCGCCGCCGAAACTACTCGCAATAAAAGAAAAGGAGTCGCCAAATTCAAACCAGGCGTGCCGGGAGATGGTTTTCAGGACTCCAAAAATCAGCGGGAGACAAAATATTACCCGAGGGATCCATATTTCAATATTAAAATAAGAGGCGAGTCCGCTGGCCACTCCGCCGATTACACGGTGTTCAGGGTCACGGAAAAGTCTCTTCCGGATATGGGTGACCATTGATTTTGGCGGGAGCACGAGCCACAAAACGATATACACCAGGATACCAGTTCCAAGTCCGAGTGTCAGCAAGGCAAATAATATTCTTACAATAGAAGAATCTATTCTCAGGTAGGCTGCAATACCACCACAAACACCACCCAACATCTTATCATTTTCTGAACGATATAGACGGCGGGGTTCTTCTGATGCGGCTTCCTCAGCAAAAGATGATGAAGAGGTTTTGTTATTACTGTTCCCGTTTGTATTGATGTTTTCGTCCTGATCAAAGTCTTCGGGACGTCCCATGCTGGTGATGATTTCTTCTACGTCAGCATCTGTGATACAGGTTGCGCCCTTTTTAAGACGATCTGAAAAAAGTTCTGCAAAGCGGTTTTCAATATCGTTTACGATTTCGTCGCCACCTTCTTCGCCTGCAAAATGTTTTTTCAGACTGTCAACATATTTGCGCAATATGTCATATGCAGTTTCTTCAATCGGGATAACCCGGCTGTGAAAATTTATGTTGATAATCTTTTTCATTGTTCGCTTATTTGGAGATTGTTAAGGTTGATTATGGATTCTCTGCTCTTATTTCTGTTTTATTTGCCAGGGCATCCACTGCATTGGCGAGTTCTTTCCAGGTTGTTTCCAGCTCCCTGTAAAACGCCAGTCCCTTTTCAGTAAGGGAAAAATATTTACGTGGGGGGCCGGAATTACTTTCCACCCAACGGTAGGTAAGCATATCTGCATTTTTCAATCTGGTGAGTAAAGGGTAAAGGGTTCCTTCCAGAATGTTCAGGTTGGCAGACCTCATTTCTTCAACGATATCTGAAGGATAGGCCTCTCCGCGCCGGATAATGGAAAGAATACAGAACTCCAGGATACCCTTGCGCATCTGGCTCTGTGTATTTTCTATATTCATGGTCTTGACATTTATTGAGTGATTCCCACTCTCAGTACAAATGTAAGTAGTTATTTAGTACTATGCAAAACAAAGTACCATAGAAAGGTCAATACTTTTCATAATAAATGAGATGTCAAAATTGTAACAGGATGAAAATAAGCCGATTATAAAAATCGGAATGGCATTTATCCTACAAAATAAAATGTAAGGCGGTTATTTTTAGTGATGGACGGGATGCGCAGGGAGAAGGGCGCAGGACGTAGGATGCTGCCCAGCTTCCAGCCCCTACGTTCATCGTGTTTAAAACTCCGCGTTCTTTGGAGTGCGTGGAAATGGAATCACATCGCGAATATTGGTCATGCCTGTAGCAAACTGAACCATACGCTCAAAGCCAAGCCCGAATCCTGCATGGGGGACAGTACCAAAGCGGCGGGAATCCAGATACCACCACATTTGCTCAACGGGAATATGCATTTCCTTCATCCGGGCTTCCAGCATGTCCAATCTTTCTTCCCTCTGTGATCCTCCTACGATCTCTCCAATACCCGGTGCCAGGATGTCCATTGCGGCTACCGTTTTGCCATCTTCATTCTGACGCATGTAAAATGCCTTTATCTCTTTTGGATAGTCGGTCACGATCACTGGCTTTTTAAAATGCTTTTCCACGAGATACCGTTCATGCTCACTCTGCATATCAGCACCCCAGAATAATTCGTACTTGAATTTTTTCTTTTTATAGGCCGGCGATTCCAACAGGATCGCAATGGCCTGGGTATAGGTGATCCGTTCGAAATTCTGGCTGGCAACAGATTCCAGCTTTTCAATCAGTCCGGTTTCACTACGCTCATTCTGTGGCTTTTGTTTATCCTCTTCCGCCAGACGCTGATCGAGGAATTCCAGATCCTCGCGGTTATTTTTCAATACATAACTTATCAGGTATCGCACAAATGCCTCCGCCAGGTTTGCGTTATCCTCCAGGTCGTTAAATGCTACTTCCGGTTCAATCATCCAGAATTCAGCCAGATGCCTGGTTGTATTGGAATTTTCCGCCCTGAAGGTGGGACCAAAAGTATAAATCTCTGAGAAGCCCATGGATGCCAGCTCGCCTTCCAGTTGACCGCTTACCGTAAGATTTGTAGCTCTTCCAAAAAAATCGTCTTTAAAATTCACCGATCCCTGCTCATCGCGGGGTGTATTATCAAAAGGCAGCGTAGTTACCTTAAACATTTCACCGGCCCCCTCGGCGTCTGAAGCTGTAATGATGGGTGTGTGCAGATAAACGAACCCGCGTTCATTGAAAAACTGGTGTACGGCAAATGCCAGCGCATGGCGAACGCGAAACACCGAGCCGAATGTATTCGTCCGGAATCGCAGGTGGGCTATTTCCCGGAGGAATTCAAGGCTGTGCTTTTTCGGCTGGAGAGGGAATTTTTCCGCATCACATAATCCCAGGATCTCAACGGCGCTGGCTTTTAACTCTACGAGCTGGCCCTTTCCCACAGATTCCACCAGCTTTCCGACGGCCCGGATAGAAGTACCTGTCGTAATCTTCTTTAACAGATTTTCGTCAAACAGACCTAACTCAAGAACAATCTGCAGGTTTTCGTTGGAGGATCCGTCATTTAAAGCAATAAACTGGTTGTTACGAAGGGTTCTGACCCATCCCATGACTGTTATATCAGATGATCCTGCCGGCATCCTGAGCGCTTCCCTGATTTTGGTACGTTTGTTAAACATTAGATATTTTAAACTTGCGAGTGAATAAAGAGGGCAAAGATAATCCTTGAAATATTTTTTTAGATTTTCCGTTTTTATATTATCATTGCATTGGAATCAGGCTGATTCGTTTCTTATCCTTTGCTCGCAACCGTCAGTTTTAGTCATTCCGCTCGTCTTTAATCAATATACATTCACAAATTCTTTTCCTACAGGTCAGTTCTAACTGCCGTAATTCTCAAGTTTTATTATGTACGACATACTCCAACTAAACGACATGCTCGTTCCCGAACTGCTCGATATTGCTGAGCAGCTGAAGATCCCCAACTCCAAAAAATTAGATAAACAGGAACTCGTTTATAAGATATTGGATAAACAGGCGCTCACGCCAAGTGAGAAAGCTGACGGCGCAGACAGCAGCATCAAGCGCAAACGAATTGTAAAGACAACGACCGCCAATTCAAGCGAGGAAGCTTTTGTAGAAAGCGGAGACCCGGTACCGAAACTTAAAAAGCCGGAACCAAAAAAAGATCTTAAGAGAAAGGAAGAAAAGCCCATCGTAAAAAAATTACGCAAGAAGGAAGATGAACTGGAGCATGAAATAGCAGCGCCGGCCGAATTTAATAAACCACCCGTACATCCGAGACCGGATTCCGCGAATCAGCGTCATGCTGCGGAATCAGAAGAATCAGACGGTTCTGAAAATATTAACAATAATAACAGTCGGGCGAACGAACAGGAAAACAGCAGCGAAGAGAGTGGATCGTCGCCGGAGCAAAACCGCCCGGGAAATGGAGACCAGCAACAAAAGGTTTATCCTCCGCGCCGCAATGAAACCTTCAATATTGAATTTGACGGAGTAATCCAGGCTGAAGGGGTTTTAGAAATGATGCCCGATGGATATGGCTTCCTTCGCAGCAGCGATTATAACTATCTCTCTTCCCCGGATGACGTTTATGTTTCACCATCGCAGATAAAATTATTCGGCTTAAAAACCGGCGACACGGTTTACGGTTCGGTTCGTCCACCGAAGGAAGGTGAAAAATATTTTGCCCTGTTAAAAGTGGAGACGATCAATAACAAATCTCCGGATGATGTCAGGGACCGTGTTCCTTTCGATTATCTGACCCCGCTTTTCCCTTTTGAAAAACTGAATCTTTTTGTAAATCCTTCGGATTTTTCAACCAGAATCATCGACCTGTTTACCCCGATTGGCAAGGGCCAGCGCGGTCTGATCGTATCTCAGCCCAAGACAGGTAAGACCATGCTGCTGAAAGCGGTTGCCAACGCCATCGCCATTAATCATCCCGAATGCTATCTGATGATTGTGCTCGTGGATGAAAGGCCGGAGGAAGTTACCGATATGGAACGTTCTGTACGTGCGGAAGTGATCGCTTCCACGTTTGATGAACCGGCTGAAAAACATGTAAAAGTTTCCACGGTGGCATTGCAAAAAGCCAAGCGCCTCGTAGAGTGCGGACACGATGTAGTGATCCTTTTGGACTCCATCACCCGCCTGGCCCGTGCACATAATACCGTTGCTCCTTCCTCGGGCAAAGTACTGAGCGGTGGTGTGGAAGCCAATGCCATGCAGAAGCCCAAACAATTTTTCGGTGCCGCACGTAAAATAGAAAACGGCGGTTCCCTTACCATTCTGGCAACAGCCCTTATTGATACGGGATCCAAAATGGACGAAGTGATATTTGAAGAATTTAAAGGAACAGGTAATATGGAATTGCAGCTTGACAGGCGTCTGGCCAACAGGCGCATTTTCCCTGCCATCGACCTGGTCGCATCTTCTACACGCCGTGATGATCTTTTACTTGAAAGAGAGATCCTGCAGCGCATGAACCTGCTTCGTGTTTATCTCAACGATATGAATACGGAAGAAGCCATGAATGAATTGCTGAAACGTATGCGCGGTACAAAAAGCAATGAAGAGTTTCTGGCGAGTATGAACAGCTAACATTAGTTATTAGTTATTAATTATTAGTTATTAACGATTAAATAATAACTAATAATTGATAACTAGAAAATAAGGTATTCCCGGTGTTTAATTTTCGTGTGGGTCAATTCGGTTACCATTTGTACGCCGGTAATGGATTTAATGGAGTCCATCATCTCAATCATCAATTCATCGGAGACAGCATCTCCTTTCAACAGCCAGAAAAAATCAAAGTGTCTGAATTGAGGCAGTAAGAATTCCCCGTCAAATTGATTATTATACAGATAGTGAACCAGGGTCCGATGTGGCTCCGGACATTCATATACAGTAAAAAAATACTGTCGTTTTTTCCGTATCATCGGAATTTCAATCTGGTTGGTTATTCGGAAATCAAGCCGCATCTGGCGATTCAGCTGCCAGCAGAAACGATATCCTTTTAAAGGTGCGACGATACCTAACAACCGGGAGCAATCAAAAAAATCTCCCTCCATATTATCCATATCCAGCTTCAAAGACTTCATATCGTTATTTAAATTGGACGGCTGCTTTCATTTCTTCATTCCCTCTTAAAAATACGACGGTCGTCTGATCATCCCTGTTAAATTTTGAAAGCGCATCCATATAAGTTTGCAGCGATATAACGGAATAGTTCCCAAGTTTGGTAATGATGTCACCGGTTCTTAAACCAGCTTTTTCAGCCGGACGGCCTTCGCTGATTGCATCAATGCGCAGACCACTGCCGGGAAAACTATAATCGGGCATTATGCCCAGTGTAACATTAAAAGCGGGTGCCACACCAAATTGCCTGTCACGTGTTTTTGCGAACACCGGTTTATTCATTCCATCCATCTTTTGCGTTATCACATAAATCAATTTGATCACCTGCAACTCACCCGGATAATTTATTTTATCTGCCCGGTCGGTTGGTTTGTGATAATCAGAATGAATACCGGTAAAGAAAAATAACACCGGAATACTTTTCAGGTAAAATGATGTATGATCACTGGGACCTGTGCCACTTGAATCAACATTCAGGATGAATAGTTTTTTATTCATAGCGCTATTGATCAGATCTGGCCATTGGGGCGATGTGCCATAACCTCCGATCGTCAGTGTATGCGTACTATCATTCAGCCGGCCGATCATATCCAGGTTCATCATATAGCTGATTTTCGACAAAGGCAGGGTTGGATATTCCGTAAAGTGCTTTGACCCGATCAGACCGGATTCTTCTCCGGAAAAAGCGATAAACAGATAATTTGTTTTTGGATTCTTTGTTTTTTTCAATAGCCGGGCGAGCTCTATCATACCCGCGACACCGCTTGCATTATCATCCGCACCCGGGTGAATCATTTTTTCTGTTCCCCGGTATAATGAATTACCGTCTTCCCCGAAACCAAGATGATCGTAATGCGCCCCTATGACAACGGTATAAGGTGCTCCATTATCCAGGTATCCCAGGATATTATGGCCCCATCTTTTTCTTTCTTCCATCTGCACATCGATTTCCACATCCAGTGTTTGTGAAATATCCTTCAGGTATTTTTTTCTGCCTGTTTTTGTTACATAGAGTGCGGGAATTTTCTCCGCCCGGATTCCTTCAGCAGGATCAAATACAATTCCGTCCTCTGTTCTCGAACTGTTATAAAAAATCACCGCGCTGGCGCCTTTTCCGGCAAACTGTTTTGTTTTTTCCCGTAAAAATTTATTCAAATCAAAATGAGGGTTTGACTGGGCCGCTTCAATAACTTCTTTCATATCATAAAACCAGGGAGAACCGCTTTCCTGCAACGCCACAGCCGGAGAACCTTCCACTTTGCCGGTGGCACTAAAGGGTAAGGGGAAAAATTCGGTATTCAGAAGAAGGGCTGAATTATTTATTGTAAAAACACTGTGGCTGATATCTCTTCCGTCATATATTTCAAAACGCTGAAGCCATGTTCCGCTATCACCCATCGGTTTCAGTCCGGCTTTCGCAAAATCTGCAATAATATAATCAGATGCCAGTGTTTCACCCGCCGTACCTGACCGCCGTCCTTCCAGTTTGTCATTTGTTAAATAATTGATATCGGTCTGCAGTTCTGCAATGATCTCCTTGTCAGCCTTACGAAGCTTTTGTGAATGGGCAAATGGGAAAAAGGTAAGGATAAAAATAAACGATAATAAAATGCTTCGTATCATGAAGATCTGTTTGCGAAGGACCGGGTACAAAGATATATTGTCAAAAGGCATTCCAAACCGTTATGAAATTAAGTTAGTTTAGTTTATATAACCTGACTTTAACCGGTTTCCTGTTCGGGCCGTGACTCATCGGATACGGATGCCTGAGAGTCATTTGCCATATGATAAAATCAGGTTGGAATGGTCATCCAATGCGGTAAAAACCCCGGGTTACCGGGTAAACCAGGCTCTTTCGGATGAACTTTAGCATTGCTTACCGGAAAAGAAGCGTCAAATCTTTCAAGTCATAATATTTTTCCTTTACTTTTGCAGATTAGCCTTTTCCGAACTGAATTATTCTGGTATAGGCACGTAGAAAACAGACAAGTTGAATGGCCCTACCGCACCTTATTAAATACGTTTACACGAATGGAACCGATGAAGTTATCCGCCGGGGTAAGAAGATTCACGCCATAGGATACGTTGAGCTTATTGAATATGATGAGCTCTTCGAAACCGTGACTTTCCGGATTAAGGATGACAGCTATTCCACATACTATAAGGTTTTTGTTCAGAAATTCCGCGACGCAAAGTCTCTTTCCGTCCGTTGCAGCTGCCCTTATAATCTGGGAGATATCTGCCGCCATGAAGCAGCCGCGCTGATTCAGCTTCAGGAACTTTTAGACCGGAATATGCTAAAAGCTGAAGAAATTCAGTACGATCAGTCGCATACTGTTATTAAGATGAAGTCGATTGATCTGAAGACACTTCGTTTGCTTTGTTCACGGGAAGTATATGAAGAAGCAGGCAAATATTTACAATCAAAAAAAGCAAGCATACTGCTGGCAGCCGATGAAACGGTAAAAGCCAGTGTAGAAATTGAAGGCGTTAAATATCCGGTGGTCATCAGAAAAAATGAAGAGAGAAATTTTGACACCAGTTCCACATATCCCGATACAGATCATCCGCTTTGCCTCCCCAAAGTGATTTTATTTCTCCAGTTATTACAGGCGCATGGTTCATATTATTTCGACAGCATCCGGAATTGGGATAAGGAGAAAAATAAACTACTCGAAGCATACGGATATTCTTTGAATGACGATCTAAAAGGCAGATTTGAATTCTCCTATAAAGATGGTAAGCCATTTCTGCGTGTGCTGGATACCAGCATCAAACGCGTGAATCCTGCCGCGTTATCAAGGCCAAAACCGGAAATTGAAAGTGAAGTTGCAGAAGAAGTGCTGGAACCCGAACAAAAAGCCAGTTCAGCCCAGCGGCTTGGTGTTGTATTTAATTTCAACCATGAGTCATATCCTGGTTTCCTGCTGGACGCCATCAGTGGTGAGAGCAACGAACAACAGACAGCTTATGTGGGAAAGATTGAAAAACTCGAACTGGCCAAGTTTGTAAATACAGAAAAATTAAATGAAGCAGATCGTCAATTGGTTTTTTCCCTCCGGAAGACGCAGGAACAGGAGGTAAATAAATACCTCAACCGCAATTCGCCTTTCAGCGGAATGTGGGAGAATATTATTCATACGGAAGGAGAGGAACTCCCTGACGACACCAAGGCCCTGATCATAGAATATCTGCATCCCCGTTACAGAAAGCTCTTTACCGAACTTTCTGAAAATCCATTCATCTTTTTCCTGAACGGTCATAAGCCATTCAAAACTTCCAACCTGCAGTCGGTAAATCTGTCACCCGATCCGGTAAGTCCTTCTTTTAAGGTATCTGCCAATAAAAACAATATAGAGATCAAGGCCTATACCCGTATCACCGGACAGTCCATTGATCTCACCCAGAATAAATGCAACAGCCAGGTCATTCTATTTATAAACAATTGTCTCTATCTGTGGGACAAACCTGAGGATATTGCTGTCATTTCAAAATTTACGGATGGCCGGATGACCATCTCCAAATCTGACTGGCCCGCCCAACTGCGAAACTTTGTTATCCCTCTTCAGAAAGAATATCATGTTGAATTTGAAAACGATCTGATCAGGGAAGTCAAGAGCGGGGATCCGGATAGAAAAGTCCTGCTGCAGGAAAAAGGTGATTACTTATTATTCCAGCCTGTTTTTTCATATAAAGGATTTGAAACCACATCCATCGGAAAAGATCAGCTCCTGGTGCCGGATGGAGATAAAGTGCTGCTCATCCAGCGCAACAAGGAAAAAGAAACCGCTTTCATCACACAACTCCAATCCCTGCATTCTCAGTTCATACAACCTCAGGGCTCATCCGGACTGGCGTTGCGGGGGAGCGATGTATTGAAGAATAACTGGTTTTTTCTGTTTATGGATGCCATGCAGGAAATGAAAGTAACCGTGCAAGGGTTCGATGCACTGAAAAATTTCCGTTTTAATACTTCCCGTCCGCAGACGAAAATTCATATCAGCAGCAGTACTGACTGGTTTGATGCCCGGGTGGATATCGTATTTGGTGATCAGAAGGTATCCATTGCCGATGTAAAGAAGGCGTTGGCGAATAAACAACAGTTTGTTCCGCTGACAGATGGCACATTGGGCGTTTTGCCGGACGAATGGGTAAAAAGATATGCGCTGCTCTTCCGGGTGGGAGAAGGAAAAAGCAATGAACTCCGATTATCCCGTTATCACCTGAGTGTGATTGATGAATTATATGAAAACCGGAATGAAGAAGAGCTGATCATTCACCTGGAAAAAAAATATGAGCAGCTAAAGGAATTCAAAAAAATAAAGGAGATAGATCCACCGGAACATCTGTTACACACCCTGCGACCTTACCAGGTCCATGGATTTCACTGGCTCAATTACCTGCACGAAGTAAACTGGGGTGGTATACTGGCGGATGATATGGGTTTGGGTAAAACCATCCAGGCACTTTCTTTCCTCCATCATTATAAAGAGCATTACGGGCATCTGCGCGCCCTGGTGGTTTGCCCGACCACGCTGATATTCAACTGGGAAAATGAAATTAAGAAATTTGCTCCGGGACTCACTTACCGGATTCACCATGGCGGCGAGCGATTAAGAAACAAAGAAGCGCTGAATGATTTTCAGGTCATCATCACCACTTATGGCACCCTGCGCAGTGATATCAAACTGCTGATGGATATGCCCCTGGATTATGTAGTACTGGATGAATCGCAGGCCATAAAGAATCCCGCCAGCAAAGTGACGAAAGCGGCCTGCCTGTTGCGCGCAAAACATCGGTTGTGCATGAGCGGTACCCCGCTTCAGAATAATACTTTTGACATTTTTGCGCAAATGAACTTTCTCAACCCGGGCATGCTGGGAAGCATAGAATTTTTCCGTCAGGAGTTTGCCATACCGATTGATAAATTTGGTGAGCCTGACCGGAAGGACCACCTTAGAAAACTTTTATTTCCTTTCATACTTCGCAGAACGAAGGAACAGGTGGCAAAAGATCTTCCGGAAAAAACAGAAACGATTCTGTTTTGTGAAATGGAAGAAGAGCAACGCAAGGTATATGATGCTTACCGGAATGATTATCGCGATAAAATTCTGGGCACCATTGAGTCGCAGGGAATTCAGAAATCACAACTTACTATTTTGCAGGGTCTGATGAAACTCCGGCAGATATGTGATTCCCCGGCCATTTTAAATGAAACGGATAAATATCCAAACCATTCCATCAAGCTGGATGAGCTGGCAAGGGAAATTTCGGAAAATATCGGCAATCATAAGGCCCTTATATTCTCCCAATTCCTGGGCATGCTGGCCCTGATCAAAGAAAAGCTCATCGAACTTGAAATCCCATTTGCTTATTTTGACGGCAGCACCACTGCAACAGATCGTGAAAAGGCCATACGCGAATTCCAGGATAATGACAGTTGTCGTGTTTTCCTGATTTCACTCAAAGCCGGGGGTGTGGGCCTTAACCTGACTGCAGCAGACTATGTATATATCGTAGATCCCTGGTGGAACCCGGCTGTTGAACAACAGGCTATCGACCGTACGCACCGTATCGGGCAAACCAAGAATATTTTCGCTTACCGAATGATCTGTAAGGACAGCATTGAAGATAAGATTCTTCAATTACAGGACCGGAAACGCCTGTTGGCAAAAGACCTGATTGCTGATGATGACGGATTCGTGAAGAGCCTTTCCCGTGAAGATGTGGAATACCTGTTTAGCTAAGCTTAAAGCGGAAAGCGCAAAGCTTAAAGCTCTGCTATACATATAAATACTTAGGGCCAAGATCCAAATCTATACCCTTCCATCTGCGGCGAAAAACCGTATTTCTCCTATTGCATCTCACCGTTTTTTGTTATATTTTAGTTCCCAAATCCAAAGCTATGAGAAGCACTCTGATAACCCTCGCTCTGTTGCTGAATGCAATGTGGCTTTTCTCACAGGACGATGTTTTTTCCAACAAGACCAATGTTGCGCTAGAAAAAGTAATCCGCGATTTTCCAAACCGCTTTCACAATATCCGTGGTGATATGATCACCCAGCGCGCACAAATGGTCGAATACAAGTCAACCATTTCTGTCCCTGGTGCCAGCTATTGCAGTATCCGAAAATATAATGTTGCCAACAATGAAGTATATGACTGGAATTGCACGACGTTCAATTCACCCAATTTTATGCAGGCCCGGGCAAAGTTTAAAGAGATTTACGACCAGATAGAAAATACCATCATCAAAATAGACGGGCAAAAGCCTTTTATTATCAACGCACAATACCTCACGCCTACCGAAATGCATAATATGAATTCGATTAGTTTCGAATTGCTTCCTGCTGTAAATGAAATGAAGAATCTGAAAATCGATCTCACCCTGGAAAAAGAATCGAATATCTGGAAAGTAAAATTGAGCGTGTATGAAGGTGAGCACAAGCTAAACGCAATGACCGCGGCAAACTAAAACAAGTGTGGAAGTATGGAAGACTGGAAGTCTGGAAGTGCTAAACTTTGACTAGCTTGATTGGTTACAAATACCATCAACCGTCAACCGTCAACCGTCAACCGTCAACCGTCAACCGTCAACTGTCAAACCAGTAATACATACTCCCGCAATACCGATTCTATTTCTTCCATTTTAAACGGCTTGGAAACATAGTTATTCATTCCCGAATCCAGGCAACGCTCTTTATCCCCCTTCATGGCATCTGCTGTGAGTGCGATGATTGGAATTTTTGACTGTGCGGTCTGCATTTTTCGTATGATGCGGGTTGTAGTATAACCGTCCATCTCGGGCATATTCACATCCATAAATATCAGCACCGGATCATAATGCGGCAACGATTCGATGACCTCCTTTCCATTCTGCATCTGGATCACATCAAATCCCATTCTCTTCAGCACTTCGGAGATAAGCAACATGTTAATCGGGTCATCGTCGACAACCATGATACTGGCTGCCTGTGTAATTTTTTCAATAGAATCAAATGAAGGATGCAGGGAATCATTTTGCATATTCTTCTCGAACAGCGACAATAAAGTGCTGTTGAGCTCGTGTAATTTTACCGGCTTTGAAATAAATTTATTAATGCCGGATTTATCCGCTTCATATTGATATAGATTTTTTTCAAGTGAAGAAAGCATCAGAATAAATGGTTGATTGACGGCTGGATTCGATGATTTGATCTTCTTTACGAGACTGATACCATCCATGCCCGGCATATGATGATCGGTAATAATTAAATCGAATGGCTGACCGGATGAAGTTGCTGATTCAATTTTCAATAATGCGTCAGAGCCGTTTGAAACGGTCTCGCAATATATCTGAAAATAACTCAACGTTTCTTCCATCAGTTGGAGGTTGGTCAGATTATCATCCACTACCAATACCTTTTTTAACAGCGGTTTGGGTTGAATCTGAATCTCAGGCTGATCGTTTGCAATCTCCAATGGCATACAGAGGGAAAATGCACTCCCTTTACCCGCCTCACTTTCAACAGTAAGAGTGCCATGCATCAGTTCAGCCAGACTTTTTGAAATCGCGAGCCCCAGGCCCGTACCGCCATATTTCCTGGTTGTTGAATTGTCTGCCTGGGTAAAACTTTCAAATATTTTTTGCAGCTTATCCTTTGCAATACCGATGCCGGTATCTTTTACTTCAATAATAAAATTCAAATACTTTTTGTCATCATGAAAAAAGTAATCTCCCTGCTTCCTGATAGAAACAAAAATCTCTCCCTCTTTCGTAAACTTGATCGCATTGCCCAACAGGTTCACGATGATTTGACGTATACGAACCGGATCACCCATCAGTTGGGACGGAATATCATGATCAACCCGGTAAAGCATTTCGAGTTTTTTCTCAAATGCTTTCAGGGTCAGTATATCGATCGTTTCCTCCACGAGTTCGTCCAGCTTGAATAAGGTATTATCGATCAGTAATTTGCCTGCTTCGATACGGGAGAAGTCCAGAATGTCGTTGATGATCTCCAATAACCCATAGGCCGATTTCTTTACATTCTTCAGATAGTCACGCTGATTTTTCTGTAATTCCGTCGTAAGCACCAGATCGGTAAATCCGATGATTCCATTCATCGGCGTTCTCAATTCATGACTCATATTCGCAAGGAATTCGCTCTTGGTGCGACTTGCTGTTTCAGCGAGCACTTTTGCCTGGATCAGTTCGTCTTCAATTTTTTTACGCTGGATTGCCGCGCTCAGAGAAGAAGCGAAGGACTGGAGAATGGAAAATTCTCCTTCGGTCCATTCCTTGTCCCGCGTTATTTCATCAAAACCCACGAAACCCCAGAAGAAATCATTTACAAAAATCGGAATCGATAAAGTGGCTTCTACCTGATGCCGGTCAAAAATTCCCAAAAGACGTTCATCCGTTTCCTTCCAACGATAACTAACAAAAGGATGTCGCTCAATCATCGGTTTCATGATCGGCTCAATCGTCTCGAAACTCAGGTTGGACATCTTTGGATCGTCCAGCCTTGATTTATTTCCACCGGAATTCCACTCGTTTATTATGGATGTATACCAATTCCCCGTTGCTTCATCCTGCCGGTTTTTGAAAACATATACCCTGGTTACCAGTGTTTTTGTTCCCAGAATTTCAATTCCTGCAGCAATGGCCTGATTCAGATCCGTTTTACTCAGCAACAAGTGTGTTGCTTGTGATACTGCATACAGCAACTGGTCTTTCTTTTTCAGCTTTTCCTGCGCAATGCGTTGTCCGGTGATATTGCGGGAAGTACATACCAGCTTGATTACTTCATTATGATCTATAACAGGTTTTATAATTGTCTCCAGCCAGAGATAATTATTGTCTTTTTTACGAACTCTGTACCGGATGATCAGCGATTCCTGGGAAAAAAGTTCCGGGCCCCTGTCCTGCTTGGAAAATTTATGGCGGTCTTCGGGATGCACATAGTCCAGAACGGGAGTTCCAATCACTTCCTCTACTTCGTAACCGAGTACATGCGTTAAGGACGGAGAAAGATACCAGGTAGTGCCATCTGCTGCGTGAACACTAATAATATCTTCAGAGTTTTCTGCGAGCAAGCGGAATTTTTGTTCACTGTTTACCAGGGCATTCTCCGACTCTTTCTGCGATGTGACATCCTGGGCAATTCCAAAACACCCATTTACGTCTACCACTTTACCCTTTAAAAATAAATATCGCATCCAGCCATGGCGGGTGATTACCCGAAATGAAAATGAGCTTTCATATCCCAGATTGTCCCGGTTCAGAAATATTTCGCCGAACTCATCTTCTGCATTATGAAAATCTTCCGGTACTACAAACTCTTCCAGGAATTCATCCAGGAGTAATCTCCCTGAAGCATTTTCTTCCATTACCAGCAACTCTTTGAATTCATTTCCCAGAACAACTTCCCGGGTTTCAAAATCTACTTTCCATGATCCCATCTTTGCATAGGTCATTGCATAAGACAGAGTTTGGATGGCTTCATCCTGCGAAATAAGAAGTGAATCCAATTGTGTTTTTTCAACCTGCAATTCATTTTTTGCATTCTGCAGGTCCCTGAAATTTGTCTCCCCTCTTTTGAATGCGGGTTCAAGCACAAGGATGATCAGGCAGATGATCGCGACAATGAGAGACAGCATTTTGCCGACTTCGATAGCAGAGGATTCTTTATTTTTCTCGTTCAGAAGAAGGGTAAACTGACCGGTAATATCCTTCATCAGCGGTAAATATTTGCTTTCACTTTCGATCAGCCGATGCAAATAGAGCCGTTTGTTTATCTGAAAAATGACGGAATCATCCTGTATAATATCCTGACCAATTTGTCTGATACTGGAGTAGTAGGGATTGATATAGGAAAAAAGCAGGCGGATTTTAAAAAGATGTGCAGGAAGAGGGGATTTGGAGCCTTCTACCCATGTCAACAATTGCTCCTGTTGTTTACTAAAATCACTCAGCGATATCGCCAGGCTGTCTTTAAGCCGGCAGGTTTCTGCATCGCCATATATTCCACCATTGATGATGGCCGCCTGTTTTGCAATTACCTGGCTGAGGGTCTGTTGACGGCCGGCAAGGGACCGGGCTAATATTAGTTCCTCATTTTCGGCGGATTTCTTATTTACAAGGTAATATGCAAAAAAATTGCACAGTAAAACAGTGGCAAATAATACGATGGAAATACGTACAAGTTTCCGGAAGGGGCTTTGCATGGTTTATTGGAATGGTCTAGGACTATTCCTTTAACGCAGAAAATGTGATTTTAGGTTATGCAGACTATCTAAAAAAAATACTTATTTAAGCCTAAGGCGTAAAGCGAAAAGCTTAAAGCAACGTTCAATTACACAATTGTCAATTTTGAATATTTATTTATCAAGTTTGATCAACCATTTAAGGCTGGCATCTGAGAATGCTTTGCGCCTTATGCTTTCCGCCTTAAGTCCTAATAATCAATCACTTGCTCTTCCATAAAAGCCGGTAATTCCCGGAATTCGTATTGCTGATTTCGCAATTGGGGTTTAAACCCGGCCTCCTTTATAGCCTCCTGGATGGATTTGCTGGTAAATCGGTGGGGTGCCCCGGCAGCGCTGACCACGTTTTCCTCCAGCATGATGCTCCCGAAATCATTGGCACCTGCATGCAGGCAAATCTGGGCCGTTTCCTTACCTACAGTCAGCCATGACGCCTGGATATTTTTAACGTTGGGAAGCATAATACGGCTCATCGCAATCATCCGGATATATTCCTCGGGAGTAGTCAGGTTGTGGACACCACGGATTCTGGCCAGCAAAGTATCAGCATCCTGGAAAGTCCATGGTATGAAAGCCAGAAATCCTTTTGCATCTTTTGGTTTCATCGCTTGTACCTCCCTGATTTTTACCAGGTGTTCAAATCTTTCTTCGATGGTTTCGACATGACCAAACATCATAGTGGCCGAAGTAGTTATATGTTGACGATGGGCTTCCTTCATAATATCCAGCCATTCCTGTGCTCCGCATTTCCCTTTACTTACCAGGCGCCTGACCCGGTCAACCAAAATTTCTGCTCCGGCGCCAGGCAGTGAATCCATTCCTGCTTCACGCAGGGCGTGAATGACTTCGCGATGAGATTTTTTTTCAAGTTTACAGATGTGAGCAATCTCGGGAGGACCCAGCGTATGCAGTTTTAGATTCGGATATCGCGTTTTAATTTCGCGGAATAAATCAGTATAAAAACTCAGTCCCAGTTTCGGATGATGACCTCCCTGCAATAACAACTGGTCCCCACCCCATTTAAAAGTTTCTTCAATTTTCCTTACATAAGTATTAATATCTGTAATATAAGCATCCGGGTGACCGGGTATCCTGTAGAAATTACAAAATTTACAATTCGCGATACAAACATTGGTTGTATTTACATTGCGATCTATCTGCCAGGTAACTTTTCCATGTTCGACTTGTTTTTGTCGCAGTTCGTCCGCAACAAACATCAGTTCAGCCAGCGGTGCATTATTAAAAAGCTTTGTGCCTTCCTCGACAGTAAGAAAATCAAATTGCAATGCCTTCGCATAAAGTTTTGACAAATCCATTCTGAATATTTTTTAATGCATAACAACCAACCGACCCTGCATTGGTTTTAGGCTTCAGGCTTTTGACCTTGAGCTTAAAAAGCAAATGTAGGGCAGCCATTTTTCAATTCAATAATTTTATAAACGGGAACAGAAGCTGCAAAAAATTTAGTAGATTTAACAGATAGGTTATTATTTATTATAATCTACACCAAGACTATCGATCGCTTCTGAATCATGAATACTGCAAACGATAAGTATAAAGTTTGTCTGATTGCCGCTACCCATAAGACTCTCCTCAGTTTCATTCTGGTCATGATGTGCTGCTGCACTGTTGTTGCCCAGAAGAAATCTAATAATTCCGCAAAACTCATCACCCAGGTTCCATTCACAACTTTTACCGGTGGTGTGGTGGTTGTTCGTGCACAGCTGGTAGGATACCCCGATACACTGAATTTTATTATGGATACAGGAAGCGGGGGCATTTCTCTTGACTCCACCACCTGCATTCGTTTGAATATTACGCCGGTACTAACCGACAAATTAATTATGGGCATCGGTGGTGTCCGGCAATTGAGATATGTGAATGACCGATCCCTGAAATTAGGGACACTTCAGATAGACAGTCTCAATTTCCATGTGAGCGATTATGATATATTGAGCAGCGTATATGGCGATCGTATTGATGGTATAATCGGATATAGTTTTTTATCCCGCTATATTGTAAAAATCGATTATGACAGTAGTCAGATCTATGTATATACAAAAGGAAACATCAAATATCCCAATGGCGGATACGCTCTTAAACCAAATATTGTAAGCCTGCCCGTGGAGAGTGCGATAATCAGGGATTCCAGGGAAATGAATCCCCGCTTTTATTTTGACACCGGAGCCGGACTATGCCTGTTACTGAATTCTGATTTTATCAGGGACAGCGCCTTACTTTATCCGGATAAGAAACCGCTGCCCACACAGGCACAGGGTATGGGCGGAAAAGCAAATATGCAGGTGACCATATTGAAAGAGTTTAAATTGGGACCCTACCGATTCAGGAATGTTCCAACCCATATTTTTGACGATGAATACAATGTGACTTCTTATCCCTACCTGGCCGGATTGATTGGAAACGATGTCTTACGCCGTTTTAACATTATTTTAAATTACGATAAAAAGATTTTCTATCTCACTCCCAATTCACATTATCGTGATCAATTTGATTACTCCTACACCGGCCTCGGATTGTATTGGGTAGAAGGAGAAATCCGGGTGGGTGATGTAATGAAAGACTCTCCCGCAGAAAAGGCAGGTCTTAAAGTGGATGATGTGGTGATTGGTGTGAACGATAATCTGTCCCAAAACCTCCAGCTTTATAAATCCATGTTGCAAAATACCGGAGACAAAGTGAAGCTCCTGGTCAACCGGCGGCCTGAAGGCCTGCTCGAAATGAGCATGAAAGTGAAAAGTATCTATTAAGTCTTTCCTTTCTGGTTATTATAGGATTATTACCTTGCACTTCTTTTCAAAGAATTGAACTTCATTTCATGCAGATTGATTATAAAAAGTTTACGCTCAGTAACGGATTACGGTTTATTGTTCATGAGGATCATTCCACGCCCATGGCTGTTTTAAATGTGCTCTATGATGTGGGTGCAAGGGATGAAAATCCGGATAAGACCGGCTTTGCCCACTTATTTGAACACCTGATGTTTGGTGGCTCGGTAAACATAAAGGATTTTGAAGGTCCGCTTTTGATGGCTGGCGGCGAGAACAACGCTTTCACTACCAACGATCTCACAAATTATTACATACAGCTGCCGGCAGAAAATATTGAAACTGCCTGCTGGCTGGAAAGCGACCGGATGTTATCCCTGGCATTTAGTGAGAAGAGCCTGGATGTACAGCGTAAAGTAGTTTGTGAAGAATTTAAAGAGCACTATATAAACCGACCATACGGAGATGTCGCATTTAAATTGAGAGAGCTCGCATATCAGAAACATCCCTACCGGTGGATGACCATTGGTAAGGAACTTTCACATATTGAAAATGCAAAACTGGCTGATGTGAAAGCCTTCTTTCACAAGCATTATTGCCCTGCAAATGCCATCCTTGTTATGGCCGGGAATATTCAAACAGACAAAGCCCTCGCGCTTGCAGAGAAATGGTTTGGCAATATTCCGCCTGGAGAAAAATACATACGCCATCTTCCGGTTGAGCCAAAACAGGATAAAGCCCGCGTAATGGAAGTAAAGGCAGACGTGCCGCTGGATGCATTATATAAAGCATTTCATGTGGGTAGCAGAACAGATAAGTCATATTATGCAATGGATCTGATCGGTGAATTGCTGGGTGGAGGCGGATCTTCCCGCTTGTTTCAAACACTTGTGAAAGAAAAAAAACTGTTCAGTAACGTGGAGTGTTACCATTTTGGATCATCGGATCCGGGCTTATTGCTGATTGAAGGCAAACTGATAAAGGGCGTATCCATGAAATCAGCAGATCAGGCCATACGGGAAGAACTGGATAAATTAAGTTCTGGCATTATTTCGGAAAAAGAATTGATGAAAGTGAAAAATAAAACTGAATCTGCCATCCTTTTTGAAGACATGAGCCTGATGAACCGCGCTTCAAACCTGGCTATGTATGAATTGATGGGAGATGTAGCCTTTATGAATACTGAGCTGAACAAATACCTCGAGGTGACCGCCGCAGAGATCCGTGATTTAAGTGCGACCATGTTTGATGAGAAAAACAGCAGCAGCCTTTTTTATTATAGCAATAATTAACTTTTTGAATTATACCTTATGTTGAATCGCAAAACTGTACCGGAAATCATCGATGCAGTAAAATTTCAGTTAAACCTTCCGCCACATCAGAAGATTTCCCTGCGGAACGGAGTAGAAGTTTACCTGGTCGATATGGGCACCGTGGATACGCTCATGATGAATATCGTTTTCTATGCAGGAAATTATTATGAGTCACAAAACCTGGTTGCCCCTGCTACGAATTTCATGCTCAAAAACGGAACACGTACTAAGAATGCCTACCAGATCAACGACTTTTTTGAATATCATGGCGCCTATCTGAATCGTTCGGCAGGTCACGAAACAGCAGAGCTCTCTCTGCATTGTATGAAGAAAAATTTTGCAGAATTACTGCCTGTAGTTTCTGAACTCATTGTCGATTCCATATTTCCTGAAGAAGAACTGGAGATATATAAAAAAAATATGCAGCAGCGGCTACAGGTGAATCTGCGTAAAAATGATTTCATAGCGGGCCGTCTGATCGATACCTACTTGTTTGGTGCTGAACATCCCTATGGACGTTATAGTTCTATGGATGACTATGCAGCACTCAATATTGAAGTCGTAAAAGAATTTTATAATCAGTTTTATCTGGGCGGCCGTTGCGTGATTTTTGTCGCCGGCCCTCTGCCTGCGGATATTCAAAATCTGATAGAAACCCATTTGGGAAGCCTGCCGCTCAGCGGATCTGTCAAACCGGAAAAAAGTGACATCGCCATTCTTCCCGTAAAAGAAAAAAAATATCGCGTAACCAATGATCCTGAGAGTGTACAGGGAGCCATTCGTATAGCGCGTAATTTTCCAAACCGGCATCACCCTGACTTTCAAAAAATGCAGGTACTGAATAATATTTTCGGCGGTTTTTTTGGATCAAGGCTTATGGCCAATATCCGGGAGGACAAGGGATATACCTATGGCATTCACAGTTACCTGACAAATCTTATCCAGGAAAGTGCGCTGATGATTTCAACGGAGGCCGGGAAAGATGTAACAGAAGATACCATCCGGGAGGTTTACCTGGAAATGAAAAGACTTTGTGATGAGCCGGTAGCTGAGGAAGAACTGAAAACGACAAAGAATTTTATGATCGGGACATTATTGGGCGACCTGGATGGACCATTCCAGGTAGCCGGACGATGGAAAAGCCTGATCCTAAATGATCTTTCGGAAGATTATTTTTACAATGGGATCGAAACCATTAAAAGTATTCAGCCCGCGGCATTACAGGAACTGGCCAATAAATACCTGAAAGCCGGTGATTTTTATGAACTCGCCGTATTTTAAACTGGTGGATTCTGTATTTTCACAGATCAAAAATTTGCAGTTATGAATATCGTTTTAAGAATTATCATTTCTGCCGTCGTTGCTTTTGCCCTTTCCTACATTTTAAGTGGTGTACATATCCAGTCTTTTGTAACCGCGTTAATTCTGGCCGTTGTATTGGGGCTTCTGAACATCTTCGTAAAACCACTTTTGATCATTCTCACATTACCGATTACCATATTTACTTTTGGCCTGTTCCTGTTTGTGATCAATGCGCTGATTATCCTGCTGGCCGCAAAATTCGTCAATGGTTTCAGAGTGGATGGATTTTGGTGGGCACTGCTTTTCAGTCTCCTGCTTTCTATCCTGACTTCCTTTCTGTATAAAAAGTCTACACGGACGGAAAATTAGCCAGCAGCCATTTAGAAAAATAACGGGTGTATGTTTTTTGACCGCAAAGATTTTTCTGATCATATTTTGCTGGATCTGTATCGAACCATTCTTTTCCCAAGACTGATAGAAGAAAAAATGCTGGTCCTGCTTCGCCAGGGAAGAATCAGCAAATGGTTTAGTGGTATTGGTCAGGAAGCCATCTCCGCCGGGGTTGTATCTGCCCTTGCCCCGGATGAATGGATCATGCCACTGCATCGCAATCTGGGTGTCTTTACAGGCAGGCAAATGCCATTAGAAAAGCTTTTTGCACAATGGCAGGGAAGTCTGGACGGGTTTAGTAAAGGAAGAGAAAGAAGTTTTCATTTTGGATCATCAGAACATCATATCTGTGGTATGATTTCGCACCTGGGTCCTCAGCTGGCACTGGCTGACGGTGTCGCACTGGCTCATATCCTGAAGAAAGAGGCGAAAGTATCTCTTGCATTTACCGGCGAAGGGGGGACTTCAGAAGGCGATTTTCATGAAGCATTGAACCTCGCTGCCGTATGGGATCTGCCCGTTATATTTATTATCGAAAACAACGGATACGGCCTGAGTACTCCGGTCAGAGAACAGTTCCGGAGTAAGACGCTCGCTGACAAAGGCATTGGTTATGGAATGGAATCTATTCAAATTGACGGAAATAATATCCTGGACGTTTATGACACCCTGCGTGGAGTCCGCCAATTTTGTATCCGCGAACAGAAACCCTACCTGATTGAGTGCATGACATTCCGGATGCGTGGCCATGAGGAAGCCAGCGGTACAAAATATATCCCTGCAGAACTATTTGAGATCTGGGGTAAAAAAGATCCTGTTATTTCTACGAAAACTGGCTGATCGGTGAGGGTATTTTAAGTGAAGAAAATATGCAGGGAATCCGTAACGAATTCCGTTTAATCATCGAATCCGCTATATCAGTTCACAATAATCCGGTACTGGCCGAAACCGAAAATGAACTAAAAGACATGTATGCGGAGGCAGCTCCCCATCAGGTTCCGGTTCAATCCGTTTCTCCCGATCCTGAAACAGCTCCTGTGAAAAGATTTATTGATGGAATACGGGAAGGATTATGGCAGAGTATGGAAACTCAGGATAACCTGATCCTGATGGGGCAGGATATTGCCGAATATGGCGGCGCATTTAAGATTACGGAAGGTTTTCTGGAGAAATTCGGAAGAGAGCGGGTACGCAACACGCCACTTTGTGAAAGTGCTGTCGTAGGTGCGGCATTGGGACTTTCCCTGGAAGGCTATAAGTCTGTCATGGAAATGCAGTTTGCTGATTTCGCGGCAGTCGGCTTCAACCAGATAGTTAATAACCTGGCAAAAATTCACTACCGATGGGGACAGGCAGCCAATACCGTCATACGAATGCCCACAGGGGCTGGTGTAGGGGCAGGCCCCTTTCATTCTCAAAGTAACGAAGCATGGTTTACACACGTACCCGGATTAAAAGTAGTCTATCCGTCCACGCCGGCAGATGCCAAGGGACTGTTGAATGCAGCCATACTAGATCCCAATCCCGTACTATATTTTGAACATAAAGTTTTATACAGAAGTATTAACGGACCGTTGCCTGAACACTATTACATCATTGAAATCGGTAAAGCGGCCCTCGTAAATAGTGGAAACGATATCAGCATCATTACGTATGGTGCGGGTGTTCACTGGGCTCTGTCACTGGCGACGCAAAAATCCGATATCTCTTTTGATATTCTCGATCTGCGCAGCCTGCTTCCGTTAGACTATGAAGCCATTCGTGAAACGGTTTTAAAAACCGGTAAAGTGATTGTTTTGCACGAAGACACATTAACAGGAGGCATCGGTGGTGAGATCAGTGCCTGGATCGGAGAGCATTGTTTTGAAATGCTGGACGCGCCGGTTCTTCGTTGTGCCTCGCTGGATACTGCTGTTCCATTTAATATCGAACTCGAGAAAAACTTCCTGGCCAATGCAAGGCTATGGGAAACGGTTGAGAAAATGCTTTCGTATTGAGCCCAAAGCGTAAAGCCTAAGGCCTAAAACTAATACAAGTGTCGTGAATTAATGTAGTTATCGCACTCTTATACTCCTATACTCTTACACTCTTATACTTCCCTTAGTTTTCGTTTGCTTTTAATACACGCAGAAAATTCTCTCCCAGAATTTTTTTAATATCAGATTCACTATATCCTCTTTTTATGAGTCCATCCGTAATTTTTGGAAAGTCTTCTACCCCGTCCAATTCAACGGGAGAAGACTCGATTCCATCAAAATCCGAACCCAATCCAACATAATCCACACCTACCAGTTTCACGATATAATCAATATGGTCGAGTAAAAGTGAAAAAGGCGCGCGCATACGTTCATAATCATCTTTATATTTTTGTGAAAAATAAACACCGGTCATCATACCGGATTTTTTTGTCAAAGCCATTGAATCAAACTCGGTCTTATGAAGTTTTACGAATGCATCGATTTTATTACTATAGGTTGAATCCAAAAATCCCGAATAAAAATTCACCTGAATCACACCTCCGTTTTTTGCAATCGCCTTTATCTGATCGTCTTTCAGATTCCGGAACACAGGACAAAGCGCATACACAGAACTGTGAGAAGCAATAACGGGTTTGGTTGTAGTGGCAATCACGTCCCAGAATGTTTTCTCTCCGATATGAGAAACATCAACCATCATACCCAGTTGGTTCATTTTCCTAACCACCTGTTTTCCGAAATCATTCAGGCCATAAGGCGTCACAATAAATGCGCGCTCAGATTCATCCATCGCAGATGTGGACCAGGATGTGCTGTTATTCCATGACAGCGTCATATAACGCACTCCTCTTTTATAAAAACTGTCGATGTAATCCAGATTATCTTCGATCATATGGCCGCCCTCTACTCCTGACATGCATGCGATTTTGTGATTTGCAACAGCGCGCATGAGTTCTTTGTATGAATAAACAATCTGCATGGTTTTGGGATTCCTGCCCACTATGGCAAAAAGGGAATCAAGTTCCTGGTTGGCGTATTTAAAAGCGGAGCCTTTTCCATAATGTTCATCACAGAATATCGACCAGACCTGTACTTTCACGCCGCCTTGCCGCATGCGTTTCAAATCTGTTTGGGTAATTCCTGTCAGATCGCTGTCAAAAACAACATGAGCGTCTACTGCTTTGCTTAAAAAATCATTATGTGTATCTGCCAGGATAGCCTGGTTATGAATTTTTTTACCGGATTGCGCTATGGAAATGCCGTTGATCAACAGGAATAAAAAAATCAGAGAATATCGCATATTTTTTTAAAATTGTACTGGCTTCCCTAAATGTAAAACATTCATCTATGGATCTGGAAACCATCAGAAAATATTGCCTGGAAAAAAAATCCGCTACAGAATCTTTTCCGTTCGGCGAATCAACTTTGGTTTTTAAAGTGAGAGGAAAGGTTTTCGTGCTCATGGGCCTGGACAATGTACCCTTGCAGTTCAATGTGAAATGCGATCCGGAAAAAGCAGAAGAACTGCGGGAGGAATACAGTTCAGTGCTGCCCGGATATCACATGAATAAAAAACATTGGAATACAGTGATTCTGAATGGTCAGATACCCGCAAAGAAAATACGTGAAATGATTGACGACTCTTATGATCTGGTTGCACGGTCTCTGCCGCTGGCTGAAAGAAAAAAACTCGGTTATGTTTAGAGGTAATAACGGTTACGTTCTATTTCTTCTTTTACAACATCGGGCACCAGGTACCGGATCGATTTTCCCTCCCTTAGTATATTACGGATATGAGTAGCCGAAATTTGCAGCAGGGGCGCTTCGAGAATATGTGGTCGCGCATTCTTATAAACCGGTATGTTTTCAAATCCTGCACGCGTGTATATATAAAACTCAATGTTCTCCAGTAAATATTCGTGATTTTTCCAGCGGGGGAGATTTTGATAACTATCGCTTCCTATGATGATTGAAAATATATGTTGTGGGAACCGTTCACGTATATACGCGATCGTATCTACTGTATAGGAAGGTTTTGGTAATTTGAATTCTATGTCTGTTGCCCTTAAATGATTTTCACCTTCAATGGCTGCTTTGACAAGGAACAGACGGTGGTATTCGTTTAAAAGACCGGCAGCTGGCTTCAACGGGTTTTGAGGAGAAATCACAAACCAGACCTGTTCGAGTTCCGTTGACTGCACTACATGATTTGCGATAATCAGGTGGCCATGATGAACCGGATTAAAGGAACCAAAGTACAACCCAATTTTCATGTAATCGATTGATAGTCAAAATATTATGTGTGATATTATGCCGGTATCGGGTCCACAAAAATGTTGTCCGCCTCATCCAGGCGCAGGCTAAGCTGGTAGCCGGCTACAGCGATCGATATAGGATCCCCCAGAGGGGCTATCTTCTCCACTTTGATAATTTCACCAGGTACACAACCCATTTCCATTAATTTTAAAAAAACGTCATTCTTTTCAAAGGAATGGATTCTGGCTCGGGCTCCGGTTCTTAACTCAGAAAGTCTTTTCATTGTAGGAACAAAAGTAGTTTTGTTGAGTCAATCAGCTTTACGATTTTCGGAAATGACATGAGTAAAAAAATCGCGGTTCAATTTCACTTTCTCAAGCCCTGTACCCTGCCCAATCGCAGTGTTCTTAAAAAATTCATTCTTTCCGTTTTTAAAAAGGAAAAGAAAGTTCTCGAGGAGTTGAATATCGTCTTTTGCGACGATGAATACCTATTGGGTCTGAATCGTCAGTTTCTTCATCATGATTTTTACACTGACATTTTAAGCTTCCCATTTTCCGGAGCGAAACAACCTCTTATCGCGGAGATTTATATCAGCGTTGACCGTGTGTATGATAATGCCCGAAACATGGGATCCAGCTTTCGGGAGGAGTTGCACAGGGTAATTTTCCATGGAGTCTTACACTTCTGCGGTTACAAGGATAAGTCGGGCAGAGATAAAGCGAAAATGAGGTCAATGGAAGATAAATACCTTAAAGCTTATTTTTAAGTTACCCTCTGTTCCACGTGGAACATAACAATCAGTATGCCTCTTGGAAACCAGCTGCCCCTTAAGAAGCCTACCATTGCTTTTCTGATCTGGTTTGAACCGTTTATTGTTACCAGACTTTGGTCACAACCATTATATCCAAAAAGATTGGCCGTCCTGGTCTTGAAAAGATCCGGGTACCCACCTGGTTATTTTAACCTACGATTCAAGATTCAGATCTCCGGGCTCAACACATCCCATCATATTTGCCTTAATAGAATTGTTTCACGTGAAACAATTCTATATGATTAGACGTGAAGTGCAAGCAATTTTTCAGATTAGGGCGATCCTCAAAGCAATCTATAGACCGCCTATTCCCTAATGATACATTTGTTTTAGGCTTTGCGCTTTACGCCTTAAGCTTATAAAAGGTATTTTTGCCGAATGTTTTCAACATACGACGTTATTGTAGTCGGTGCAGGTCATGCGGGATGCGAGGCGGCAGCTTCGGCAGCCAATATGGGTTCCAGCGTGCTTTTAATTACCATGAATCTTCAAACCATCGCCCAAATGAGCTGTAATCCTGCAATGGGCGGAGTTGCAAAAGGTCAGATCGTCCGGGAAATCGATGCCATGGGCGGATACTCGGGCATTGTGACTGACAAGAGCATGATACAGTTCCGGATGTTAAACAAATCCAAGGGACCTGCCATGTGGAGTCCAAGGGCACAAAGCGACCGTATGTTATTTGCGGCCACCTGGCGGGAAATGCTGGAAAACACCCGTAAGGTTGAATTTTATCAGGACATGGTCAGTGGCCTGATCATTGAAAAAGGAACCGTTCGGGGAGTGGTTACAGGTATGGGTAACAGGATTTACTCCAAAGCAGTTGTTCTAACGAACGGTACATTTCTAAATGGAATCATTCATATTGGCGAAAAACAGTTCGGTGGGGGCCGGATGGCTGAAAAAGCAGCCACAGGAATTACTGAACAATTAGTAAGTGAAGGTTTTGAATCAAACCGCCTTAAGACCGGAACACCCCCCAGAATTGACGGCAGAAGTCTGGATTATAGCAAAATGGAAGAACAAAAAGGGGACGAACATCCTGTTGGTTTTTCTTACCTGGACATCCCCCTTCCTAAACAACAAAGAAGCTGCTGGATCACTTATACAAATCCGGTTGTTCACGATATATTAAAAACGGGTTTTGACAGGAGTCCAATGTTTGCAGGAAGGATCGACGGAATCGGACCCAGGTATTGCCCCAGCATTGAAGACAAACTAAACCGTTTTGCGGACAAAGAGAGACATCAGCTGTTTATAGAACCCGAAGGATGGAACACGGTAGAAATTTATGTAAATGGATTCAGCACATCATTGCCGGAGGAAGTTCAATACGAAGCTCTTCGTAATATTCCCGGTTTTGCGCATTTCAAGGCGTTCAGACCAGGATATGCAATAGAATATGATTATTTCCCTCCAACCCAGCTCAATCATAGCCTGGAAACCAAAATAGTCAAAAATCTGTTTTTAGCCGGTCAGATAAACGGTACGACGGGTTATGAAGAAGCAGCCTGTCAGGGATTGATGGCGGGTGTCAACGCACATCAAAATATCAATTTTCTTGAGCCTGTAATTTTAGACAGAAGTGAGGCATATATCGGCGTGTTGATTGATGATTTGATCAGCAAGGGGACAGAAGAACCTTATAGAATGTTCACTTCCAGGGCCGAATTCAGAACCCTGCTCAGACAGGATAACGCGGACATACGTCTTACCGAGAAAAGTTATAACCTGGGTCTTGCTTCGGAAGCCAGGCTGGAAGCAGTGAATCGCAAGAAAATGGAGGTCCTGAAAATCACCCGGATTTTGCAGGAAACGTCTGTCGAT
Organism: uncultured Bacteroidota bacterium; assembly: GCA_963732055.1. GTDB lineage: Bacteria > Bacteroidota > Bacteroidia > Chitinophagales > Chitinophagaceae > Puia. The sequence continues at coordinate 425,472 of CAVSYG010000003.1, forward strand.
CCTACCGAAGCTGAAGAAATGCTGAGTGAAAAAAAGATGTCCCCCTTGATTCAGAAACAGAAAGCAGCTACCCTGCTTTTAAGGCCCAACCTTGAACTTTCCATGATGCGTGAAGGAATTCCGGCTTTGGACGAGAAACTCCGGGAATTCGCCCCGCATTCGCTCGAGCAGGCAGAAATCCAGCTCAAGTATGAAGTTTATATCAAAAAAGAAAAAGAGCTTGTACAACGAATATCACAACTGGAGCAACTTTCCATTCCGGAAACTTTTGACTACGACCGATTGTCTGCTCTTTCCATGGAAGCTCTTATCAAATTCAAAAAAATAAAACCCCGGACACTCGGTCAGGCCAGTCGAATCAGCGGTGTAAATCCCACGGACATTCAGATTCTGATGGTGTATATGGGGAGATAGTTATTAATTATTAGTTGTTAGTTATTAGCGATGAAAGAATTATCTAATAACTAATAACTAATAATTAATAACTAAAGATTGTATTGTCTGCTAATCTCCAGCATGCGATCGATGGGAATACGTCCCTTCTTCAATAAATCTGAAGACATCAGAATTTCGGGTGTTTCATATTCCATACACAAATAAAGTTTTTCCAGCGTGTTCAGTTTCATATACGGACAGTCATTGCAGGCGCAATTTGTTTCCGGTGGTGCGGGTATAAATATTTTATCAGGAGAAGAAATTTTCATCTGATGTATAATACCTGACTCTGTTCCCACGATGAATTCCTTTGCTGCATTGGATTGCGTGTATTTCAACAATGCCGTGGTAGATCCGATGAAATCAGCCATTTGTAAAACCGGTTCTTCACATTCAGGATGCGCTATGAATTTTGCCTGCGGATGACGCGTTCTTAATTCAGATATTTTTTTTACACTAAAAATCTCATGAACAATGCAGGCGCCGTTCCATAACAACATGTCACGGCCGGTTTTTCTCCTCAGATAAGCTCCGAGATTTTTATCCGGAGCGAAAATAATTTTCTGTGATAATGGCAGGCTCTCTATAATTTTTTCTGCATTCGACGAAGTGCATATGATATCGCTCAATGCTTTTATTTCTGCAGTGCAGTTGATGTAGGAAATCACGAGATGATCGGGATGTTTCTCACGAAAAGCTCTGAACAGATCCGCCGGTGCAGAATCTGCCAGTGAACAGCCTGCTTTGAGATCAGGCAGTAAAACTTTCTTATCCGGGTTCAGAATTTTAGCGGTCTCTGCCATGAAATGAACACCTGCAAATACGATCATATCGGCCTCGGTGCGTGCTGCTTCCTGCGCAAGCCCCAGACTGTCCCCTATAAAGTCAGCAACATCCTGAATATCGGCATCCTGATAATAATGCGCCAGAAGCACGCAATTTTTTTCTTTCTTTAATCGTTCAATCTCGGAAAAAAGATCCAGGGTCGGATCCACCTTTATATCCAGGAATCCTTTCCGGTCCACCTGCATTTTTGCTTCATCGATGTTGATAACTGCCATAGTAATTAATAATATATTATTTATATAAATAGATCTATTATTATTATAACGACTGTTATGTGGAAAACCTTCCACATAATGTCAGTTTTTAAGAATAAATATTATTATCCACAGCTATACACAACATTTTCACAGACCCGGATGCGTGCTCAGCCTGACTTTCTAAGTATTAAACATTCGAACAGCAATATCCGGATAGGGAAAAATACTTAGTAACAGTTTTTGAAATAAAAACCGTACAACCGGTCATTTGTTCACTGGCCGGAGAAATAACAACCATAATTACAATTCTTTACTCATTCCTTTCACAGAAAACCGGGATACATTAGGGTGTTTATCCCCTAAAAAATCCAGTTATACCCTAATACTTGTGTATACAGGTTCCATTTCATTCTGATTGTTTCACGGTAAAACGAACGTCATTTCTTCCGTCATCAAAATTGATACAAAGAAATGCCGTTTAAATGAGTGTCCGCGGGCCTTTGCCTGTTTTCCACAATTTGTTCATAACCAATTTTCAGCTATTTTTGCCATCCTTTCAAAAAAACCGATTATATATATATGTCTATCATTCAGAAAATAAGAGATAAAGCAGCCTGGCTCGTGTTTGGATTGATCGCAGTGAGTCTGATCGGATTTCTGCTCATGGACGCCCGTTCGATTGGTGGCCGGGCGGCGGCTTCTACTTCCGGTACGATCGGACAGGTGAATGGAGAAAAACTGGAATATGCTGATTTTCAAAAACAGGTATCAGAGCGCGAAGATCAATATAAGAGCCAGGGGTATCCCGTGAATGATATGCTTTCCCAGAATATTCGCGAAGAGGTATGGAAACAATTTGAAGAAAATGCCGTCTTGACGACCGAGTACCAGAAACTGGGCATAGATGTCAGCGATAAGGAATTGAATGATATGCTGGTCGGCCCCAATGCCGTTCAGGAAATAAAAAGAGCATTTACGGATCCGAATACAGGAATGTTTGATGCCCAGCAGGCTGCGTCCCGGATCAACCAGCTTAGAACAATATATAAAGCCAACAGGAAATCGGACCAGAACTATGCAATGGCCCAGAATTTTTTTGAACAGGCCCTGCCTCAGTTTGTGAAACTCAGACAGAGAGAAAAATATATTTCCCTGCTCGCCCAAAGCTCATATGTTCCCAAATGGATGATTGAAAAAACAAACGCCGATAACAGCCAGATTGCTTCGGTTAATTTTGTAAAAATTCCTTATCAAACCATTGCCGATAGTACAATAAAAATTTCGGACGCGGAAATCCAGACTTACCTGGATGACCACAAGAATCAGTTTGCACAGGAAGAATCCCGCACCATCAGCTACATTAGCTTCAGCGCCGCGCCTACTGCCGGTGACAGCGCCACGATTTTCCAACAAGTTCAAACCCTCAGGCCCGAGTTTGCATCAACAACAGACGTGGAATCATTTCTTACAAAAAACGGAACAGAAACAAATTTTACAGAAACCTATACGCCGAAGTCCAAACTAACCGGCTCCAGAAAAGATTCCCTGATGGCACTCCAGACAGGTGCAGTGGTTGGTCCCTATCTGGACGGAAGTAATTTTGTACTGGCAAGGATCATGGACATTAAAACACTTCCCGATTCAGTTCGCGCACGTCATATTCTTGTAGCGCTGAATGATCCGAAAACGAATCAGCCGAAAATCGACGACAGTACGGCAAAAAAGAAAATTGACAGCATAAAAACACTGCTGGATCATGGACAAAAATTTGATAGCCTCGCCTTTCATTTGTCAGAAGATGAAGGAAGCCGGATAAAAGGAGGAGACCTCGGATATTTTGGCCAGGGCCAGATGGTAAAGGAATTTGGAGATTTTACCTTCAATGGTAAAAAAGGAGAAATAAAGATCGTGAAGACCCAGTTCGGATATCATTTGATAGAAATCATGGATCAGAAGAATTTTGAACCGGCGTTCAAAATCGCTTACTTTTCCCGCCGTATTGAACCAAGTCAGGAAACAGATCAAAATGCATCCGGTCTTGCCAGCCAGTTTGCCGGTGAAAATCGCGATAAAACTGCCTTTGAAGCTGCTGTGAAAAAGGAAAATCTCCACGCCATTACAGCTCCTGAAATTCAGCCTACAGACTTTAATATTCAGGGAATGGGTTCCAGCCGTTCACTGGTCCGTTGGGCATATGGCGCCAAACAAGGTGAGGTATCTGAATCTTTTTCAGTAGGAGATAAATATGTTGTGGCCGTCCTAAACGATATCAATCATAAAGGCACTATTGGTCTGACAAAAGTGAGACCCATGATTGAGCCTATTTTAAGAAATCAGAAAAAGGCAGACATCATTTCGGGCAAGATCGGATCTGCTGCAACTCTGGAAGCAGTAGCAACCGCTTTTTCGCAACCGGTCAGTCATGTGGATAGCCTTCAGTTTTCTTCTCCCTATATACCGAACATAGGACCCGAACCGAAAGTGGTTGGATATTCTTTTGATAAACTTTTGATCGGGAAGGCAGTTTCCCAACCGGTCGGCGGTAATGAAGGGGTATTTGTGCTCAAGGTGGTTACTGTGAGTGCCAAGGCAAACTATAATGTGGACCCTGAACAGGCCAGACAGACTATGCTGCAGTCACAGGAAACACTTATTCAGCGTTCAGGAACTGATGCCCTGAAGAAAAAAGCCAAAATCGAGGACGACCGGGGAAAATTCCTCTAAAGCTTAAGGCGTCAAAGCCTAAAGCCTAAAGCTAAGAATGGGATGCCTTATATTCTGAAAGTAAACTATCTGGATCAGTTTTCAATCATTTTAGAATTAACTAATTGTACTGGTTTTGCGCTTTAGGCTTTGCGCTTTATGATTATCTTTGCATGTGATGCAGGAAGAATTAATAAATAAAGTAAGTCAGAGCGCACTGGTAACGCTGGATCTGGAGTCCTTTTTCCCAACTGAGGATATTCAGATTTTCGATTTGAAACCCTTTCTCTTTATGGAGCTGATACTAAAGGAAAAGGATTTTCGCGCTGCTCTTTTAACGACGGACTGGTCAGTATACAAAGATAAAATCGTTGGAGTTTATTGTTCGGCTGATGCTGTAATACCCGTTTGGGCCTACATGCTTGTCACCACATATCTTCAACCCTATGCAAAGGACATTATCATGGGGGACGAAACAGCTGTTCTCAGACAGATTTTGACAAATCGAATCCAGGCGATCGATCCCAATGAGTACAAAGACCAGCGGATTGTGATAAAAGGGTGTGGTGAAAAACCGATTGGTGATTTTGCCTACCTTGAAATAACGAAATTACTCAGACCGGTAGCCAAATCCATTATGTACGGTGAGCCGTGCAGCACGGTTCCGGTGTTTAAAGCGCAAAGCCTAAAGCCCAAAGCTTAAAACTCATTTTATCCTGCACTTTTCTCTGTTTGATAAGCCGGGAATTTATTCAGTATTTAAGAAGAAGAAGTCAAAATAACATGTGAGATAGTTGTAGACCACTTCCATACCTCCATACTTCCATTCTTCCATACTTGCTGTGAGCCGTAGGCTCACAGCAGGGTTCCACGCATAATCACCACGGCTACAGTGAAATAAATGATCAATCCGGTCACATCCACCAGTGTTGCAACAAAAGGAGCAGAAGAGGCTGCCGGGTCTGCGCCTAATTTTTTGAGCAGTATCGGTAACATCGAACCCGAAATGGTGCCCCATAAAACCACGCCGAGGAGGGAAAACGCGACTGTCAAAGCGACAAGTAAATAGTGCTGACCATAATTATATATATGAAATTGCTGCCAGAGAAAGATCCTTAAAAAACCTACCAGTCCAAGGATGGAGCCAAGCACGATGCCGGAGAAGATTTCTTTGCGCATAACATAAAACCAATCCCTGAATTTTATTTCACCCAGGGCCATGGCGCGGATAATGATGGAGGATGCCTGTGAGCCGGAATTTCCCCCGCTCGAAATGATCAGCGGAATAAAGAGGGCCAGCACAACCGCCTTGCTGATCTCCCCTTCAAAAAAACCCATAGCCGTGGCCGTTAGCATTTCCCCCAGAAAGAGAATGACCAGCCATCCTGCACGTTTTTTTACCAGGTGACCAAAGGAAATAGTTGTATAGGGTTCTTCCAATGCTTCGGAACCCCCGATCCTTTGAATTTCCCTGGTATTTTCTTTTTCTGACAATCGAAGTACATCATCCGAAGTAACTATACCAAGCAGGACACCGGATTCATTTATAACCGGAAGGGCAAAACGGCTGTTATTTTTAAATATGGCAATGGTTTCGGTCTGGGCAGCATTCACGGGGAGCGCAATGAACTGATGATCCATTAATTTTTCTACCGGCGTGGAAGGATCGACCACTAAAAATTCTTTGATATTTATGTCGTCGATCAAAACCCCGTTATCATCAACTACAAAAAGAAAATTCAGGGTTTCAGCTGCCTGTCCACGGGTTCGGATAATATCGAGAACCTGGCGCACCGAATCCGATTCTTTTATCGCCAGATAATCCGGGGTCATCAGACGACCGACAGATCCTTCCGGATAACCCAGCAGTTTCAATGTTTCCGCCCTTGTTTCAGGATCCAGAATTTTCAACAGCTCCTTGACGGCATTGCCTGGCAATAATCCCAGGAAGGCGGTACGGTCATCGGGCTGCAGTTCGTTCAGAAGTTCGGCTGCCTTCTCATCCGGCAGGGATTTGATAATGATTTCCTGCTTTTTCTTGCGCAGAAATTTAAAAACCCTGGCCGCATGTTTTACGTCAATATGCTGGAAAAGCTTACCCGCCCAATTGGTATACCGGTTTGTGAACTCGATGATGTCCCTCGAAGAAAGTTTGTTCAGCTTTACAAATTCCGTGATTTTGTTGTTCTGCAGCAGGTTCTTTATATCATTTAAATTCGGCATACCCTTTTTATTGATCATACCCTTTTATTGATTTTGTAAAGTTCTGTTTTTCGAAATAAAATGAATCAGCTTCATAATACAATAACCTCTCCCTGGTCCGCTCCGGAATGGCTGCCTATGATGGCATGTGTTCCCGCACCGTGGAAATAATATAAATGCCTTCCCGATTCACGTCCGATCTCTGCAATGATTCCCTTCCATGGAAAAGAATCGCTTTCATAAAAAATAATGGCATTCTCTTTTTTTTCGATTTCTGAAACCGGAATTTGATAATCGGCCAGTTTCTGTTTAAATTTTTCCTCAATCCCCGAAGTTCCTTTTATAAAAACAGGTGTGCCGGTTATTGAACCGTATGCTGTTTTTTTAAATGGCAAACTTATAAAAGACAGGGCCTGCCGCAGCCGCAATCCCAGTGTCAGCGTATATAACCGGAATGAAAAACTTTTATTACTAAAATGTTTTTTCATGAACAATTGCATGGCGGAATAGAACATTTTTACATACCTGGAAGTCTTTCTGTGTGCTTTCTCCTTTAAAATGAATGATGGTAGTTGCGGGCAGGTAATAATTTTTGAATCCGGCTTTATCAATCCGGTAGCTCAGGTCTATGTCTTCCGCATACATAAAAAACTGTTCATCAAAGCCTCCGGTTTGTATCACCACGGACCGTTTAATCATCATGAAAGCGCCGGATAAAATGTCAACCACTTGCGTGCGCTCTTCATCCAGATGGCCCATATAATAGGATGAAAAAATTTTTGATCGGGGAAATAAACGGGTAAGGCCAGTCAGTTTGAAAAAAGATGCAATTGGATAAGGGAAGCCTCGTTTGGATTCTTTCAGAAAACGTCCGGCGCCATCGATCATTCGCACCCCCACTGCACCCGCGTCCGCATGATCCCTGAGAAAAGAAATACATATATTAAGGCTGTCTTCTGCCAGAATCGTATCCGGATTCAGAAACAGGATAAACTCTCCCTTGCAAAGCGGGATAACCAGATTATTTGCTTTTGCAAAACCGTTGTTTTCTTTATTCCGTATGAAGTGAAAACCCGGAAACAAGGGCTCCAGAAAATCAGGGCTTCCATCGGAAGAAGCGTTATCAATTATAAACACTTCTGTACTGTCACCGGGTATAGAAATGCCTTCGACCGCCTTTTTTAATGAAGAAAGACACTGTTCCAGAAAATATTTAACATTATAACTGACGATGACGACTGATAAAATCATAGGTAAGTCTTTGTCAATCCGTCCCTCTCAACGGAGGCTTTATTATCTTTGCCCCATGTTAAAAACCACGCTGATTAAGGCGGCCGAACGGGCTGGCAGCATCCTGAAGCAATATTACGGCAGCGAATTTAAGATTTCGAACAAAGAAGGAGTCAACAATCTGGTTACAGAAGCAGACCATGCCGCGGAAAAAACCATTATGGATATCATCCGGAATGATTTCCCGGATCATTATATACTGAGTGAAGAATCCGGTGATATGCCTACGGATTCAGAATACAAATGGATCATTGATCCACTGGACGGTACTGTGAATTTTGCCCATGGACTTCCGATTTGTTGTGTTTCCATTGGTCTTGAACAGGATGGGGAAATGTTGATGGGGGCGGTTTATAATCCGTTTTTTAATGAATTTTATTTTGCCCAAAAGGGTTATGGCGCTACATTAAACGAACAGACCATTCATGTGTCGGATGAAAAAAAAGTGGAGACGTCCTGTCTTGTGACAGGGTTCCCCTATTCTTACTCGGATGAACCGAACGGACCCCTGGAGGTTTTTTCACGGCTCATTAAGAAAGGCGTACCGGTCCGGCGTCTGGGATCCGCGGCAATGGATCTCTGTTGGGTTGCTGCCGGCAGATTTGATGGATTTTATGAACATCAACTTCATGCCTGGGACAGCGCCGCAGGATTTTTAATTGTACAGGAATCCGGAGGAAAGGTGACCGACTTTAGCGGGAAGCCCTACTCGCCTTACCAACCCCAAATTGCGGCAACCAACGGTAAAATACATGCTGAATTACTGAAATGGATCGCCGGAGATCCTGCATCAGACGGGAAGAAATGATTCATCAATGAATAAAACTTAATTATGGAGCCCCGTACTGAAATCTCTTCATTGGGTGAATTCGGCCTGATAGATCACCTGACGAAAAACATTGAAATTAAAAACGTATCGAGCATACTGGGCGTCGGTGACGACGCGGCAGTCATCGATCATTTTGGAAAGCAAACCGTACTTACCACAGACTTACTTATAGAAAATATTCATTTTGACCTGGTCTATACACCCCTCCTCCATTTAGGATACAAATCGGTGATTGCCAACCTGAGTGATATTTATGCCATGAATGCCACACCCACCCAGCTGCTGATTTCACTTGGATTCAGTAACCGGTTCAGCCTGGAGGCGTTGGATGAGTTTTATGAAGGCGTGTATGCTGCCTGTGAAAAATATGGCGTGGATATCGTAGGGGGGGATACTTCTTCATCGCAAAAAGGGTTTATTATTTCTATCACCGCCATTGGCGAAGTATCTCCCGATAAATTTGTGCAACGCTCAACTGCCAGAAAAGGCGATCTGTTATGCTGTAGTGGGGACCTGGGCGCAGCGTATCTGGGGCTTATTTTTCTGGAAAGGGAAAAGAAGATATATCTGGAAAATCCCAACATCAAACCAGACTTAGAAGGGGAAAAATACGTTATAGGACGAATACTAAAACCGGAGGCATCCAAAGGGACGATCGAGTTTTTTGAAAAAGAGGAAATTACGCCAACGTCGATGATTGATATCAGCGACGGGCTGAGTTCTGAAATTCTGCATATCTGTAAGCAGAGCCATGTGGGGTGCTTATTATATGAAGAAAAAATTCCAATAGCGGATGAAACACGCAATGCAGCATACAAATTCGAACTCGACCCTACTGCCTGTGCGCTGAGTGGAGGGGAGGATTATGAATTGTTATTCACGATCCGCCCGGATGACTATGACAAACTGGTCTTAAATGAAAATATCAGCGTGATTGGGTATATAACAGATCCTGAAGAAGGAGCTAAAATCCTTACAAAGGGAGGAAATAAATTTGACATCACAGCTCAGGGCTGGAATGCATTTAACAAATGAGATTTTTCGATCGCCTGAAGAAGATCCGGAAACTGAAAACAAATATTGGGTTGTGCCTGTGCATCATCCTGGCGGTTTCCTGTTCTTCTTCACGTAAAGCATATAATCCTCAATATAAATATCCACCTGCCGAACTGCAGGCGGACTATTCGTTATTCCGTTCTATCCTCGAAAGCTCGCACCCCAGCATTTACTGGTACACGACAAAGGATAGTATGGACTATTTTTTTGAGAAGGGTCTTCAATCGCTGCATGATTCCCTGACGGAAATTCAATTCCGTGATGTACTGGCTTATGTGATTTCAAAATTGGATTGCGGACATACGAGCATTAAAGGTTCAAAAGCATTCAACCGCTATATTGATACGGCTTCTTCCCTGGCATTTCCATTTGCCTTAAAATTCTGGTCGGATACCATGGTGATTTCTGCCAATCTGAGGAGAAAGGATCCCATATTGCAAAGAGGAACGATTGTAACATCCATCAATGGATATACAACCAAGGCACTGACGGATACTTTATTCAATTATATTACCACCGATGGTTATAGTATGAATGGAAAATATCAAAGTCTGAGTACCGGATTCGCCTTTGCCAATCTCTATAAAAATGTCATTGGACTGACCGATTCATTCGATATACATTATATCGACAGTCTGGGTTTGGAAAGCCAGACATACGTAAAGCCTTATGATTTCAGGGCGGATACCATGAACAAAAAAACCCTGAATCATGGGCCTCCGGCGAAAGGGTCGGGAAAGAAAAAGGAAAAACCTACTTTCTATCTGTCCTCGGTAAACCTGCAACTGGATACTGTTATGAAAACCGGTTTCATGACCGTTACCACTTTCGACCGTTCGAATCATCTGAGGAAATTTTTTAAGAATTCCTTCAGGGTACTTCAGGAAAATCATATAAAGAATCTGATTATTGACGTAAGGTCGAATGGCGGAGGCGATGCCGGATTATCCACTTTATTGACAAGGTATATTGCCGATCATAAATTTAAACTGGCCGACTCACTATATACCATCAAGCCTCCCGCCGAATACAAAAAATATATTCAAAATGGTTTTTGGTACGGACTACTGGTTTCTGCTGTGACCAGAAAGGGCAAGGATGGCAAATTACATTTCAGATATTTTGAAAAACATTACTATTCTCCAAAAGAAAAATATCATTATGACGGTCAGGTTTTTATTTTGATCGGTGGAAATTCCTTTTCTGCCACAACATTATTCGCCGGGGATCTGAAAGGGCAGAAAAACGTAACGCTTGTTGGCGAGGAAACGGGCGGAGGATATTACGGAAATACAGCCTGGATTATTCCTGATGTCACGCTTCCCAATACCGGCCTGCGTTTCCGGCTTCCGCGTTTCAGAATGGTGGTCAGCCGGGACCGCGTAAAAAACGGACGAGGTATTCTGCCGGATGTATGGGCGCTCCCCACATCGGAAGCCATCCGCGAAGGGATAGATTTTAAAGCGATGAAAGTAAGAGAGCTTATTTCGCAGCAGGAAGCGCTGACCAGTCATGATCCGGAAAACAAATAGTTGAACATGAAAGTGATTTTGATGTTTAGCCTGGTTTTATTTTCGCTCGGTGCTTCAGCGCAGGGATCCATTCAGGAGGCGAAAATTAAATCGCTTCAGGGAAAAATTGAACCGTTTTCAGTGTTTGCAAAAAAAGATTCGCTTTTTCTGATTTGTTTCTGGTCCGTTTCATCCGACGAAAGTATCACGGAACTAAATTCAATCAATGCGAATCTTGAACACTGGCAGAGTTTGCTGCCCTTTCGTTTTATGGCGGTTTCGATTGATGAAGGCAAACTGGCGAACAGGCTGAGACCGGTTTATAATCAGAACAGCTGGACTTTTGAGGCCTATTCAGATCTGTATGGGGATTTGCGGAAAGCACTGCACTCAAACAATCTTCCACAAAGTTTGATCGTCTATAAAAATGAAATTATTTATGAGCAGTCCGGTTGGACGGGTGGCACGGAAAATTATCTGTTTCAGAAATTGCTTTCAATGAAACACTGAGTACGTAAGTTCCAGTGTTTTTTTATTTATAATATTAAAATCCGCCGGCTGTCCTTTTTGAATTTTGCCGAGAAAAGGATCTTTCAACAGACCGGCAGGGTAGACCGAACACATTTTGAGAGATTCTTCCAGGGAGATTCCGGCTTTTTCCACTGAATTTTTTAAAGTGGACATCATGGTCATGCAGGATCCCGACAATGTTCCATCCGGAAGTGTGTAACGATCGCCCTTATAAACGTGTTTATAATAACCTTCGGAAATAGATGTAACAGCATCCGTAATAAAAAACAAACGTTCCCCCATTATCTTTTTACTGATACGTACGGAAGCGTAATCAACATGAACTCCGTCACAAATAATACTTGACATCACATTCGAATCATCATAAATGGCGCCTACCATGCCCGGTTCCCTGCCCTGCAGCGGCGACATCGCATTGAACAGGTGCGTAGCCGCCGGAACGCCTATTTTGAATGCATGGCTGGCCTGCTGGTAAGTAGCATTGCTGTGTCCTGCGGAAACAAGGATCCCATGATCCATGATAAGGTGGATGATCTCGTCATCACATTGTTCAGGTGCCAGTGTGATCATTTTGACAATGCCTCTTCCTTTTTCAAGAAGCAGTTCAACATCTTTGCGGGGTGGTTTTTTAATGAACGCTTCAATATGCGCCCCCTTTTTTACCGGATTGATCCAGGGGCCTTCCAGATGAAGGCCAAGCAGTCCTTTTTTCCCGGAGGAAAGATAATCTCCTGCTGTATCGATTCCCTTTAAGAAATTCTCCATGGAATTGGTTGCCATAGTGATCATAAAGCGCGAACAGCCGCCGGCCATGCAATAGGCGCGGGTAGCATCCAGGGATTCTGTATCAAGTGAATGGGAAAACAATTTTCCATTCCCTCCGTACAATTGCAGATCTATAAAAGCAGGCGTTATAAAACAGTCAGGGTATTTTTCAATAGTTGTATCGGACGGAAGAGAACCGGGCTGCAGAATGCCCGAAATGATGTTATTCTCTATGAGCAGCACATGCCCCTTCAGTGTTTCGTTTCCTGTAAATATTTCGTCTGCCAGAAATGCCCGCCTCATAATTTATGGTTGAATGAAAAAAGTATCCGCGTCGCGCCAGAAAGGTAACCGAATCCGAAGGTCCTCCAATTTTTCACGGTCAAGAGTATGCGAGAATATTTCTTCTGCGGCGCCCATTATTTTGACTGGTTCTCCGGAGGGACCCAGGACCATGGACTCACCACCGTATTCCAATCCTTTTCCGTCGTGGCCCGTCCGGTTAACGCCTATAACATAACATTGATTTTCTATGGCCCTTGCCTGTAAGAGTGTTCTCCAGGCCAGACTTCTTGCCAACGGCCAGTTTGCGGATATGATCAGCAGATCATATTCCGGAGCCTTTGCGGGCTTCTCTGTCTGAGATTGTCTTAACCAGACAGGAAACCGGAGGTCATAACATATCTGAAGGTTGATTTTCCATCCGTTTGCAGATGTAATCAGGCGTTTATTTCCTGCACTGAAATGCTGGTCTTCGGTACCATATGCAAACAAATGCCGCTTGTCATAAAAAGCAAATTCCCCGTTTGGAAGCATCCAGATCATCCGGTTATAAAACTTTGTTTCAGCCGTCGTTGCCACTTTTGCCATCATGCTGCCTGTAATGATCGCTCCTTTTTTAGCTGCTGTTTTACGCAACCAGTTGACCGTATAATCATCCATGGTTTCAGCCAGAGATTCCTTATTCATGCTGAATCCTGTACTGAACATTTCAGGCAAAACAATCAATTCGGGCTTACCCGGAATGCCCTCAATTTTTCTTTCCAGCATGTCCAGATTTGCTTTCTTATCTTCCCAATGGAGCGAGGTTTGTATCAGGGAAATCCGGAGATTGGCCATATCTGTGGTTTATTCTGTATCAGGTCCAGCCGCTTGTTCCGGAAAAGACCAGGTTTTAATGATGGACTGTTCAAATCCTCTTTGTATGAGGAATTGCTGCCATTTGTTTTTCTTCACAAAAATATTCTTTTCAGACTGGAGCGAGCGCCATTTTTTATCGGCAATCCGATGAAAACCTGTCCTGTATTCGGATTCATCCAGTGATTGCAGAGCATTTAGAATACAAAATTTGCTGATTCCTTTCTGTTGAAGTCCATGCCTTATTTTTATTCTTCCCCAACCGTTGTTCCTGGATTTTCCGGAGGCATACGCGATGGCGAATCGCTCTTCATTCAGGTACTCTTCCTCAATCAATCGGATAATCAGTTCCTCTACTTCCTTTTCGAATAAACCCAGGGAATACAGCTTATGTTTTACTTCTGCATGACTTCGTTCCTGGTATCCGCAATAATGTTTTATTTTCTGCAGCGCTTTTTCAGGCGATGTTCTGATACGGGAATATGAAGAACCGGAGGTCGGCATGCCCCAAATATAAAAAAATACACAAGTTATTATAAGGATATTCACCCTCTGATAATCGCCTGCGGCTCTACCAAAAAAATCAGTAGTTTCGTTCCAAAGTCAATATTCATGAAGTTTATTGTATCATCATCGGCTTTACTTAAACAATTGCAACAAATCAGTGGTGTGATCAGTGCCAACACCGTTCTGCCCATACTGGAAGATTTTTTATTTGAAGTAGAGAAAAACAGGCTCACCATTGTTGCGACCGATCTGGAAACCGTGATGAAGGTTCAGCTGGATGTGGAGGCAAAAGAAACCGGGAAAGTATGTATCCCGGCCAAAATTCTGCTGGAGTCCCTTAAGAACATTGCAGATCAACCCCTGGCTTTTACCATCGATAAACAATTTTCAGTCGAGATAACGAGCGATAACGGGAAATATAAGGTGATGGGTGAAAATCCGGATAATTTTCCGAAAGATCCTTCTGCTGATCAAACAACCTCATTTGAAATTCCGGCGTCTGTTTTGGCTACAGCGATCAATAAGTCATTATTCGCGGTCAGTAATGACGATCTGCGGCCGGCGATGACGGGTGTTTTGGTTGAAATGAGCCCCGGATCCATCCAGTTTGTGGCCACCGATGCGCATAGGCTGATCCGTTATAAGAGATCAGACATTGCATGCCCGAAAACGGAATCACTGATCGTTCCAAAAAAGCCCCTCAATTTATTAAAATCTGCCCTACCCTCTTCAGATGAAAATGTAAAGCTTACCTATAACAGTAATCATTTATTTGCAAATTTCGGTGGCTTACAAATGAGCTGCCGTCTGATTGATGCAAGATTCCCGGATTATAAAGTGGTGATACCGGCCGACAATCCATATAAGCTAACGGTGAACCGTAGTGATTTTCAGAGCGCCCTTCGCCGCGTAAGTGTTTTCAGCAACAAGAGCACCAACCAAATCGTACTGAGCATTCATGGAAGTGAATTACAACTCGCCGCCCAGGATATTGATTTTTCTTTTGAAGGAAATGAAAGAATGAAATGCCAGTACAGCGGTGAGGATATGTCCATTGCTTTTAATGCACGATTCCTGATAGAAATGCTGAATGCAACGGCTTCTGATGAAATCCGAATCGAATTGTCTACACCCACCAAAGCAGGTATCATAAAACCAGTGGAACAGGACAAAGCAGAAGACCTGCTGATGCTGGTCATGCCATTGATGCTGAATAGCTGAGAAAAAAATTAATTCTTATTACAGAGAAATTGAAAAGGTTTCAGTTCCTGCTGCCTGACGATACGTTGGATATAACGTGTTCCCCTTAAAATTTTGTAACTATTCAGATCGAACACTTCATGGGCAACGCAGAAGGTTTCAAGTGTTTCGTACTGATAAAGAAGATCGTTTAATTTTTCGAGTTCACAGGCCATGAACTGCTCTGTTACGAATTCATCTTTCATTAGGACAAGCAAATCTCTATCCGGTGTTTTCATTGCAATTAGATTTTAGTATCCGACCATGCCTTTGTTGAGCCCACAACCGCATTTTTTGCTGCTGCCTCCAATACCATTGCTGGAACTACAACTCACGCTTACAATTGTAATCATTATTAATAAAAGGATCAATAGGGTAAGCGGATTTCTCATAGATTCTTTCCACTAATTTATAAAAATTTGCGGGTAATTTCAGGTTTTTCTGCCAGTTTTAGAAAATTAATATGATGCCAAATAGTCCCCCTTCTGTGCTGGTCGCACCACTTGATTGGGGTCTTGGTCATGCAACCCGTTGTATTCCAATTATTAATGAATTAATTCAACAAAGAGCCCGGGTTGTCGTGGCAGCTAATTCTGCGCAAAAAACCCTGTTAAAATCCGAATTTCCCCAGATTGAATTCATCGAAACCCAGGGGTATAATATCCGCTATAAAAGGGGTGTTTTATTGAAATGGGGTCTTTTATTTCGTCTTCCTTTTATATTGCGGCAAATAAAAAAGGAAAACAGATGGCTGGAGGCGATCCTTCACCATCATAAGATAGATGCCATTATCTCCGATAACCGGTACGGACTTTTTCATAAATCATGTCCTTGTATTTTTATTACGCACCAACTTCAGATTCAATCCGGCATAAGAGCAACGTCGGGGATTGGTCGCTGGGCAGATAGGAGACTATTAAAATGGAATTATGCATTCATTGAAAAATTTTCCGCCTGCTGGATACCGGATGTGGAAGGCGAATGGTCGGTCGGGGGCCTGCTCTCCCACCCTTCCAAACTGCCTTCCATTCCGGTGAAATATATAGGGACCTTATCGCGCTTTCATATTTCAGAAAAAAAACACCAAAAGAATTCACTGCTAATTCTTATCTCCGGCCCGGAGCCACATAGAACGGAATTTGAAAACATATTGTTCAGCCAGCTTTCGAATGAAATATTAAACACGGTCGTAGTGCGTGGTCTGCCGGGGTCTGATTTGTCCGTTCCTTTTATCGGGGACGGTATACAGATATGGAATCACCTGCCTTCAAATGAATTAAATGAATTATTGAATGACTCCGAATATATTATTGCCCGTAGCGGATACAGTACTATTATGGACCTTCTGGCGGTGAAAAAAAATGCCATTCTTATTCCAACACCCGGGCAAACGGAACAGGAATATCTCGGACAATATTTACATAAAAAAAAATGGATGTATTCTGTTGCTCAAAAAAACTTCAATCTGCAAGAGGCAATAAAAACTTTTGAAAAAGCAGAATTGATATTACCCGACATACCTGACACAAACCTTCACGAAGTAATAGAAGAATTTTTAAAGGAATTGTCTCAGCAAAAAGAAAATACAATAAATCAAACTAAAAGCTTTGCGCGTTGAGATTTAGGCTTTCTGCTTCTCTTCCGGTTTGTAAAAAAATAAAAAACTCTTTTCTGCAGAAGAAAAATCTTTCCAGGAATCAACGGGTGCTGTGACCGCAAATACAGAGCTGGTGGGCATATGCGAGATATGGGCACTTGTCAGAGAGGTTGCGAAATCAGTAATACCCGGATTATGTGAAAAAAGAGCAACATGATCGTACGCATCGTCCAATTTGCCAACGACCTCATAAAAAGCATCAGGATCCGCATTATATAGTGAAGGAACCAAAAGAATTTCTTTCTGCTTACGGTCATACTCAGCTACAAATAATTCCGCCGTTGTTTTTGCGCGGAGGGCAGGACTGGAAACAAACTGGTCAATGCGCGTATTTTTTTTTAAAAGCTTTTTTCCCATTTCGGAAGCTTCCCTGAATCCCCGGTCATTTAACGGCCGGTCAAAGTCAGAAGACACATCAAAAGAATGTGAACTTTTCGCATGTCTTACCAATATTAATATTTTCATTTCCTTAATATTTTGAATGCGTGTTTGCGAATATTACTACAAACAAGTAACAGGCCATAACTATTCCATTTACTACCAGTTGGCCGTGAAATTACGTGCTTGTTCAATTATTATAAAGTAAAAAATCGGGCCAGATACGGAGTTTTCCCTGGACTTTTACGAAATGCCCTTTTAAATCTTTATTTAAGAGCAGTACAATAAAAAAACATATGGTGAATCATTGCATAATCAAGAATCTAATAATATTTTAGTAGCAGACCCGTTTATAAAAAACCCGTAGAAAAAACCCCGACCCATGAGAATGCAATACCGTGTGCTATCCGTCGCATTGTTACTATCTTTTTCTTCCACCTTCCAATCCGGAGACGGATTGATAGCTGCGCCACTGAAAGGTTATCCATCGACAAAGACAATTTCCGAGGCTTCCGCTAAATTTGAAGCCACCGTAAGCGCATTGTATTGCGATGCGAACCTGGAAGAATCAGGTCTGCAGCGCGAAGTATTTGCTTATGCCTACAAAGGATATCTCAGACTACTCGAAGAACATAAGATCAGTAGAAGCAATATCATTACGATATGCGATTTCAGCCAGTCTTCCAGAAACCGCCGCTTATATGTTGTAGATCTGGAATCCAGAAAAATATTGATTAATACGTATGTGGCTCATGGACGTCGTTCCGGAGGTGAATATGCAAAATCGTTCTCCAATAAATGGAGTTCACATAAGAGCAGTCTTGGTTTTTATGTAACTGAAATGACATATACAGGCAAGCACGGATATGCCATGAAACTTCACGGATTAGAAAAAGGATTTAATGATAAGGCCGACCGAAGGAATATCGTGGTACATGGATCGAAATATGTCGGAGAACAATATTTACAATCAAATAAATTTAACGGAAGAAGTTTCGGTTGCCCGGCCATCCCGAATTCGGATGTAAAGGAAGTGATTGAAGATATGAAAGGAGGATCCTGCTTTTTTATATATCACCCGACTAAAAAATACCTGCAGGGTTCAAAAATATTAAACGGTTAACCGGACGTAAACTCCGATGGTTTGAAGGTGAAAAAGTCCAATTTAGGTTCGTACCCTATGATTGGGCTTTTCTTTTTTTGACAGGTGACAGATCAGTCAGGGATTAGTTTTTATAGCCAACGGGAAAAAAATAGCATTTTTGCCGGGTATTTTGAAATATACTGATGAAAGAAAAAACTTCAAAAATAGTTCTTGCACTCTCCATCC
Organism: uncultured Bacteroidota bacterium; assembly: GCA_963732055.1. GTDB lineage: Bacteria > Bacteroidota > Bacteroidia > Chitinophagales > Chitinophagaceae > Puia. The sequence continues at coordinate 444,085 of CAVSYG010000003.1, forward strand.
TGTTTTTGATTTTTCTTACACTTTTTGTTTACAGACATCCGATTATCCTTAAATGGATGACGGGATCCGCCAGATTGATCGGATTGCCGGAGCGGGCAACCGTGTATGCAGATGGGGAGATCGATAAAAAGATAAAGGTTTTTCATTCTGATAAATATTTGGATGGACGCAGGGCCGATTTTTATATTTTGTACATCATTTCACCCTATACATATAAGACGAAACATATTATAAGCCTGGACATTCCTGGCAATTATGCCGGTGTTCCTGTGTATACAGATAAAAACAGTTTCGATCTGGTCTCCGGAATTCTTTTTCAAAGTGAAACGGGAACTCAATTCTCAGATTTTAGAGATGCCCTGAAGGGATATGGTTTTGATCCCCATTTGAATATTTCCGGTAAAACCATTCGTTTTAATCTTCCTTCAAAGCAAAAGCCGGAGGTTACTATGATCAGGATAGAATTTTCAGATTAACCAGGCAATTGCCTGTGCCATAACCCCGACAAAAAAACCGGTTATCATTTCAAACCGGTTGTGTGCACCCAGTATGAGGCGCGATGAGCACACCAGTCCGCAGATCAGTATGGGCAAGACCAGGTAAAGCCCCGAAACATAAGGATCCTCGTTACCAAACAGAATAAAAAAGCTAATCAGGCCACCCATGGCTACGGCGTGAAGACTTACTTTGTAAAAAATGGTACACATCCAGGCGCCGCAGACTGCCAGAAATGTTCCAAGAACAAAATGAGCGGCTACTGCGGGTACATCCTGCAGATTTCTGAAAACATAACTCGCCCAGAAATAAAAAAACATGGTAACGATGAATCCAACCAGACGATCCTGACGATTTTCCAGGGAAAGACCCTTTATAAGTTTGAGTCTCCAGGCAAGAAACAAGCTGATAGCCGGGAAAAATATGGTGAACAAAACCATGCTGAACATCCGCAGGTTCCGGGTGTGACGGTCCACTCCCTCAAATACTGCCGGATGTATATAAATCAGAAAGGCGAAAACGTAAGAACTAATCAGCAATGGATGAAACAGGATTGAAAAAAAATGCGCAAAGAACCGAACTGCCGGAGACGGATGTTTGTCAATGACAGATCGCTGCAGATAATCGGAGGCTGTACTCATTTAGTTGACAGTTGACAGTGACGGTTGCAAATTTTGTAGCGAAAGATATTCAGAAAGCTTTAAGCTTTGCGCATTGAGCTTTGAGCTTAATTAAAGCTCCCTTCTTAATCTTGCTACCGGAATATTCAGCTGTTCCCTGTATTTTGCTACCGTGCGCCGGGCAATATTATATCCTTTTTCCTGCAGCAATTCAGTCAGCCGCTCATCACTGAGTGGCTTCTTTTTGCTTTCATCGCCGATCAGATCACTCAGAATTTTTTTCACTTCGCGGGTAGATACTTCTTCACCACTATCCGTGCTGAGAGATTCGCTAAAGAAAAATTTCAACCGGTAGGTGCCGAATTCTGTTTGTACAAACTTACTGTTGGCAACCCTGCTCACCGTGGAAATATCCAATCCGGTACGTTCTGCAATGTCTTTCAGGATCATCGGTTTTAACGATGTTTCATCACCGGAAATAAAAAACTCATGCTGATAATCCATAATCGTCTGCATGGTATTGATCAGGGTTTGCTGCCTTTGTTTGATTGCATCGATAAACCATTTGGCAGCGTCAATTTTCTGTTTGATAAAGAGTACGGCTTCTTTTTGCCGTTTATCTTTTTTTGAACCACGGTCATAATCTTTTAGCATATCCCGGTAGCCATCACTGATACGCAGATCCGGTGCATTGCGAGAGTTCAATGTGAGCTCGAGTGTACCGGCATTATTGAAAATAAAGAAATCCGGAACCACATAACCCTCTCCTTTGCCGGCGCCGCCCAGATTACCTCCGGGTTTGGGGTTTAGTTTTACGATCTGCCGGATCACATCCCTGAACTCTTCTTCTGAAATATTCAGTCCGCGCTGAATTTTATCGTAATGTTTTTTTGTGAATTCGTCGAAATATTCCGACAGCACACTGATGGCCAGTTCAACACTTTTCGCTTCATTCTTTTTTCTTTCCAGCTGGAGCAGTAAACATTCCTGCAGATTCCGGGCAGCTACTCCGGGCGGATCGAAGTGCTGGATACGGGCAATGATGGACTCCACTTCCGGCTCGCTGCTTTCAATATTCTGTCGGAAGGCCAGATCATCAACAATGGAAGCCGTTTCACGACGGAGATAGCCATCGTCATCGATACTCCCTACAATCTGCTCAGCTATTTTGCGGTCTCGATCATTGAGTTTTAACATACCCAGCTGATCGAGCAGTAATTCGTAAAAACTGGTTTCCAGTTTGTGTGTAACCGTTTGCTTTTCTTCTGCATCCGGGTAATTATCGTCCCTGAGCTTATAGTCAGCAACATCATCGTCGTGTTCGTTCACATAATCGCTGATGTCGATATTATCATACTCGTCCTGGGTTCCTTCCGGCTCAAATTCTTCTTCCGCAGTTTCAAATTCGTCCTTTGTATCATCCGTCAATCCATCGTCATGATCTTCTTCAGCAACCTCGAGCGCAGGATTTTCTTCCAGTTCTTCCTTGATCCGCTCTTCCAGATTGGCAGTAGGAACCTGCAACAGTTTCATGAGCTGAATCTGCTGGGGAGATAATTTTTGGAGTAATTTCTGCTGTAATGATTGACTTAATGCCATCTTTGAGGGGTTAAAGTCGAAAGAACAAATTTTAAAAAAATTTGCCCTTTCCACAAAAATCACGCCGTAAATTTAGATATAATTATGAATAATCGGCTGCAACGTCTTAGTTTCTTTCTTGTTGTTTGGTTTACAATGATTTCCTGTCTGAGTGGATGGGGACAAAATATTAGTGCCATAAAGCCGAAAAATGACTTTTTGGACCTCACATACCCCGGAGCTCCGGTTACCAAAATATACCCCGGTCAGCCTTTACACGCGTCTCAGATGACCAGTTCCCCGGGTCCTGTGGAAGGAGAACAGATGGGAGCTTCGGCTCAGATCAAACAGAATCTCTTTAAAGGATTTAATTGGGAAATGGATGGTTCTTATATTCAACCTGCTAATTTGTACTACCTCCAATCCGGATTCTTTTGTAAACGGGAATGGGAATTTGAAAAAGCGACCCACATCCCATTTCGGTTCAGACTGGGTTCACTGGCTGAATGTAATGCCATGGAAGGCAAAAATTAACAAAGGAAAATCAGTCTGCCGGATTTAATTCCATGAATTGTGCCGTCGAGGTATTTTTGGCCATTACTTTCTTTATCGCGGCGGTTAACTTGGCAGCTTTTTCCTGTAGCTGGTCTTCAGTCCATAGTAACCCAATGGCTGTGCTGATGCAACATCCCATAACAGCATCGCTCTTACTGAAATCCTGGGTGTTCAGTTTTTCCAGTGCAATGGATTGTGCAGGGCTCAGTCTGTTTAACGCAGATACTGTTTTCAGGTGATCCCATTTGCGGAAATAATGCCAGTTATGATCGAACCAGTAGAAGTTCCCGCCAAATATTTGTTGGGATTTCATCTCTGCTACGACGGCCTCGGTGAGTTGTCGGCTTGGCATAAACCAACTTAGAAAAGTGTGGCTGTCACCGGCAGGATCCGGAATGGTTCTGAACTTTATTCCGGGAATTTTTGCCAGTTCTGCCTGCAAAAATTGGTGATTTTTTTTCTGGATAGCGAGGAATGAGTCCAGTTTACGGAATTGGGCGAGGCCCACAGCCGCATGTAATTCTGAGATCCGGTAATTATAACCGAGGAAAGGGTGCAATTCAGCACCCCGGTCATTACCGATATGATCATGACCATGATCCGTATAACCATCACAGTTAGTGTAAGTCTTTTTATTATTGGTCAGCACGGCACCTCCCTCCGCACAGGTTACTGTCTTCACGAAGTCAAAGGAAAGAGTTCCTGCGTCCCCAATGGTGCCCAGGAATTTTCCTTTATATGAAGCACCGATACTCTGGCAGGCATCTTCCAGCAGGAGCAACTGATGATCCCGGCAAATCTCCTGTATGGCATCCATATCGGCCATACTGCCACACATGTGCACCGGCATGATACATTTAGTTGCGGGTGTAAGTGCTTTTCGTACAGCTACCGGATCCAGGGTTAGTGAATCATTCACGTCTACCAGAACAGGTATGGCTCCCACACTCAACACTGCTTCAAAACTGGCTACGAAGGTGAAGGATGGCATGATGACCTCGTCGCCGAAACCGATCCCCAAGGCTGCCAGCGCAGTGGTCAGGGCCGATGTTCCACTGGAAGTAAGTTGCGCAAATCCGCATTGTAAACGGTTGCATATAGCCTGTTCCAGCTCACGTGATTTCCATATATCTTTACGGGCAGCATCAAAACCATAACGCATGAGTATTCCGGTAGACAAAACTTCGTTTACTTCTTTTCGTTCTTCTTCACCAAATAATTCAAATCCTGGCATGATTCAAAATAATTATATATCTCAGATAAAAAATATGCGTACAAAGTTAAAATCTTTTATACTGACAGCCTTATTATTCGGGCTGATTTCGACCACCTGGGCACAAGTGGATTCGGCGAATGTGGAAGCACCTAAAAAATCGATGACTTTTGCGAAGATTGGGGGCAAATGGAATTTGATACCGGCATCAGAACTCGATACGGCGGGGGGACATTTCCCTGAAATGCAATTTGATGTCAAGGAAGCCAAATTCTCCGGAAATACCGGTTGTAACAGAATGTCGGGAACTTATTTTATTTCCGATAGCGTGACCATACACTTCAGTGAAAAAATGATTACAACCCGTATGTTTTGCGCGGGCTATAACGAATCTGCTTTTCTTCAAAACCTGTTAAGGGTTGACGGGTTTAAATTCAGGAAAGGCATGCTTATTTTCATGGTAGGCAATATTGAGGTTTCAAGATGGGTTCGAAAAGCCTCACCACCCAAAAAATCGGCACCCAAAGCGTAGGCCTTATTCGCATCATCTACTGTATAATTTAACCACTGGTTCTGCCACCGGCAGTTCGTAAATTGCAAGCATGCAGGATTACCTTATTGGATTGAATGAGCCGCAGAGAGAAGCCGTACTTCATATCGACGGACCGCTGATGATCATTGCCGGCGCGGGGAGTGGTAAAACCAAAGTCCTTACGACCCGCATAGCACATCTGCTCTCGACCGGAGTGGACGCTTTCAATATTCTGGCCCTCACATTTACGAATAAGGCGGCGAAGGAAATGAAGGAAAGAATTGAGCGGATTTTAGGAACTAATGAGGCAAGAAACCTCTATATCGGCACGTTTCATAGCGTTTTTGCCCGGATTTTACGCGCAGAAGCCCCAAAACTGGGTTATCCGCATCATTTTACGATATACGATACGGACGATGCCAAAAGTGTAGTTAAGACGGTTGTCAATGAACTAAACCTGGACGATAAGCACTATAAGCCCAATATCGTGTACAACCGGATTTCGCAGGCTAAAAACGGACTCATCACACCCGCAGAATACGCCACCGATTATTATATACAACAGGAAGACATCCGAAGTAATCGTCCCGCCATTGCCCAGATTTATGAGGCCTATGCCAAACGATGTTTCAAGAATGGCTCGATGGACTTTGACGACCTTTTACTCAAGTTTTATGAGCTTCTCAAGAATTTCCCGGAAAGCCTGCACAAGTATCAGCATAAGTTTAAATACATATTGATCGATGAGTTCCAGGATACCAATCCGGCTCAGTACGAGATCATAAAACTATTGGGAGCAGTTTACGAGAATGTATGTGTGGTAGGGGATGACGCCCAAAGTATTTATAGTTTCCGGGGAGCCACGATCGAAAATATTCTTCAGTTTCAAAAAGATTACGAAGATGTGAAAGTGGTGAAACTGGAACAGAATTACCGGAGTACACAAAGTATTATTACGGCAGCCAACGAAGTCATTAAGCGAAATAAGGGACAGATACCAAAAAACCTCTGGACGGAAAATATTGAAGGTGAAAAAATACGCCTCGTGCGTACGATGACCGACAATGACGAAGGGAAATTTGTTGCGGATACCATCCAGGAACAAAAACTCAGGAATCATTTTAATAACCGCGATTTCGCGATCTTATACCGTACCAATTCCCAGAGCCGTGCATTTGAAGAAAGTCTTCGCCGCATGGCTATTCCCTATACGATTTATGGCGGCATCAGTTTTTACCAGCGTAAAGAAATCAAAGATTTTATTTCTTATCTGCGGGTTATTGTAAATCCGAACGATGAAGAATCCCTGAAGAGAATCATCAATTTCCCTGCAAGGGGAATTGGGAAGACTTCCCTGGATAAGGCGGTTCTTATGGCGAATGAAAAAAATATTTCCATGTGGGATGTCCTTTGCAGCGCATCTTCCATGGGATACAAAGCAGGTACGCTGGAAGCCATTGAACAGTTTGTGCAGATGATAAAGAGTTTTTCGAGTATGCTGAATACAAAAAATGCGTACGAAGTGGCAACCCATGTGGGCAAACAAACAAATATTGTCAGGGAATTATTCAACGATAAAACGACGGAGGGACTGGCTCGTTACGAAAATATTCAGGAATTATTGAACAGTATCAAAGAATGGGTTGACGATCAGACAAACCGCAGCATCATTGATGAAGACGGAATTCTGATCGACAATATCAATACGCAGGAAACACAAAGAGGCCAGGCCGGATTGTCCGGTTATCTGCAGCAGATTACTTTACTTACTGACACCGATCAAAAAGATCCGGAAGCAGATACCGTAAAGCTTATGACTATTCATGCGGCGAAGGGGCTCGAATTCAGCTGTGTTTTTGCAGCCGGTTTGGAAGAATCTCTTTTCCCCAATGCGATGTCCATCAACACCAGGGAAGAACTGGAAGAAGAGAGGAGATTATTTTATGTTGTGATTACAAGGGCCAAACATAAACTCTGGATCACGTATGCGAATTCACGTTACCGTTTCGGAAGTGTTATTCAGAATGATCCAAGCCGTTTTATAGAAGAGATTCCGGATAATCAATTGGATCGCAGTTATGCGGGCGGCGGTATAAAAAATCAGATCGGATCATCCTGGGGAGGGCGACCAGCATATGATCGTCTCAATCGTGGTTACAATGGCGGGGATGATTCCGGAACGAAAAGTCGCGAGCCGGCAAAACCCTCTTATATTTCTGCGAGTGCAAAAACACCCGCGGCGGTTCATATTCCCTCAGCAGATTTTGCGCCGAGCGACACATCAAACCTGGCGGCAGGAGATAAAGTCGAACATCAGAAATTCGGATTTGGTGAAGTGCTGAAGATGGAAGGATCGGCCCATAATCCGATTGCAACGGTAAATTTTAAATCGGGCGGCGAGAAAAAAATCATGCTGAATTACGCCAAGCTCAGAATAATAAAGGACTAAAACTCCATTTATTAGCAGGATAGAAGCATGTTACGAGCATGACGGTTGCCAACAAGCGGAAAGTCTCTATAAGGTCTCTGTGAAAGTCTCTGTAAGTGGACAGTTAAATGGGACTTTTTGTATTCCAGACAAGAGATCTCGTCTCCTGGGAGGTCCTGACAGAACCGCACAAATTCTCTGATTAACGTCATTTCTCCCCGGATCCTCCTCTTTGGGTACTCTTTGGGTACCCGGATCCTCCTCATTGGGTACCCGAAACCCGGGTAGGCAATGACTACCTATTAGGTTAGCAAAGGATACTCATCGGGGCAAAACGAGGGATTTATTATTTTGAATTCCCACCTGCCTGCCTGCCGGCATTTTCTATTCCTCTACACTCACCACACTATTTAAGTTTAATCACTTCAGTAACCGTCTTCTTCTCACTGCCCGAAAATATTTTCTTTCCGGAAATGATAACTGGCCTTTTTAGAAAAGTGTATTCCTGCAGGATCAGATCCCGATAATCTTTTTCCGTCAGTTTTTTATCCTTCAATCCCATGGCTTTGTATTTGAGGGCTCTTCTGCTAAAGAGGGCTTCATAACTTCCTATCATGGCCTTCATTTCATCCAGTTGTGCTGCTGTGATTTTTTCTTCTTTGATATTCTGATAAGCATATCCTTTTTTGATCAGGTCTGAGTCTTTCATGATCCGCTGACAGGTTGTGCAGGTGGAAACGCAGTAAGCCTTTTTCATTTTTATAATTATTACCTGTTTATGAGCAATTTTTGAAATTCCAGCGAATCGCCATTGAATACATCGAAATCCACGATGGTATAACATCCGTTTACCCGTCCCCGTTCATTATGTTGCCAGAAACTCCAGCTCCGGTAAATACGTGGTTGGGAAGGTTGCAAATAATGTGCTGCCCATAGTAGATAGCCATCAAAATCATCTTTCAGATATCGCTCGTAAAAATCAACATTGGTATAAATAATAGGGGCCGTTCCATAATAAGTCTGTATGGTTTGCAGCCATTCTTTTGCACGTTGTCTTAATTTTTCAGGCGGAACGCCATAAGTTTGTTCAATATCCAATACCGGCGGCAGATCACCCGGTAGAAGGGTTACAGAATTGATAAAATTTTCAGCTTGCGCCTTGCCACTTTTGGTTGCTAAAAAATAGTGGTAGGCGCCACGGATCAGACCGGCCTCTTTTATTTTTTTCCAGTTCCTGCTGAACATCTGGTCCTCGTTTCCCAAACCTTCTGTCGCTTTCACAAAAACAAAACTGATGGAAACATCCTGCACGCGCATATTCTTTACTGACTGCCAGTTCACAACATCCTGATATTTGGAAACATCTATACCATGAATTGAATAATTCACGGGGATACTGATCCCGAATTCACGATACTCAACAAATGCTGTCTTTTTTTCACTTATCCATTGATAAATCATCATACCCAGCATGACGATTATAGAGGTACTGAATATAAAAACGATGATCTTCCAGATCCTGCTCTGCTTTTTGGCCATTTCGATAGGTAAACGTGTGCAAATAAACTAATTTTACAGGTGATATGACCAAATTCAACCGGCATGATACCATCAATCTTTTCACCAAGCTAAGTCTTCGAAGAGCATGGAACGGGATTGTGGTCTTATCCAGTTATTACGTCAGTAAATGGACCCGAATACCGGTTCAATGGGGTTCTCCGGTTTCCATATCATTTGAGCCTACCACCAGTTGTAATTTGAGATGCCCCGAATGTCCCAGTGGACTCCGGTCGTTTACACGGCCCAGAGGAATGCTGGAAATGAATTTTTTTCGTGGGATGATCGATCAGCTGGCTCCCGAACTGCTCTATCTTACTTTTTATTTCCAGGGAGAACCGTATCTCAATCCTGATTTCCTGGAAATGGTTGCCTATGCTCGATCAAAAAATATTTATACAGCCACTTCTACAAACGCCCATTATCTCAATGACGAAAATGCGCGCAAAACAATTGAAAGCGGACTGGACCGGCTGATTATTTCCCTGGATGGTACCAGCCAGGAAGTGTATAGCCAGTATCGCAAAGGTGGCGACCTCGGGAAAGTATTGGCAGGCGCTGCGAACATTGTAAAATGGAAGAAGAAATTAAATTCTAAAACACCTTATATCTTTTTCCAGTTTCTGGTCGTACGGCCCAATGAGCATCAGATGGAACAGGCAAAAGAACTTGCACACAGAACGGGGGTGGATGGTATCCGGTTCAAATCGGCACAGATTTATGATTATGAAAAAGATCCGAATCAGCTGATACCACAATACTCGGATATTTCGAGATACCGAAAAAAACCGGACGGGACGTATGAATCAAAAAACCGCTTGCAAAACCATTGCTGGCGGCTGTGGCATGCGCCTGTTATAACCTGGGACGGGCTCGTAGTACCCTGTTGTTTTGATAAGGATGCAAAACATCGAATGGGCGATCTGAAAAATAAACCTTTCAAAGAAATCTGGAAAGACCGCGAATACGTCGATTTTCGCAGAAAGATGTTGAAAGGCCGGAGAGAAATTGACATCTGTGCCAATTGCAGTGAAGGCGTGAAAGTATGGGGAGACTGATCAAAGCAGAGGAAGGAATTTTCGATGGATAAGTAATTTTATGACTTTAGAGAAAGACATTAATCAACAGGTATTCCGTTCGGAATATCAGAAAGCCATTCTTAACCTCATTTATACATTTAACTGGGTAAATGAAAAAATAAACAAACGGTTTGAACCATTTGATATAACGCAACAGCAATTTAATATTCTCCGGATTTTACGCGGAGCCGGACAGCCATTATCCACCTTGCAGATAAGACAAAGAATGCTCGACAAAATGAGCGATACCAGCCGCATTGTGGACAGGCTCGTAAAAAAGGGGATGGTAAAAAAAACAATTTCCCGGGAAGACCGGCGGCTGGTGGACGTTTTACTGACCGATAAAGGGAAGAAACTATTACAATCTATGGACGGAATGAATGAAGAAATGGAATCTATATTTAAATATCTCAGTAACGAAGAAGCGAAGCTTCTGAATGTTCTTCTTGATAAAGTCAGGATAATTGAAAACCCTTCTGAAGATAATTCTGCAGAAACCGTCACTACCGGATAGATCCTTATGAAAATACTTCTCTTTGTTCTACTATTAATTTCGTCTCTCTTCGCATTTTCACAGCCTAAATATGAGTTCAGGGCAGTGTGGGTTGCCACCGTTGATAATATTGACTGGCCAAGTGCCGGAAATTATAGTACTGAATTACAGAAAGCTGAATTTATACGTCAGCTGGATATGCATCAGCGCAATGGAATGAATGCTGTGATTGTTCAGGTACGACCCGCCTGTGATGCATTTTATCCTTCGGATATAGAACCCTGGAGCCAATGGCTGACGGGTCAACAGGGAAAAGCTCCTGTACCATTTTACGATCCGCTGGAATTCATGATTGCTGAAACCCATAAAAGGGGCATGGAATTTCACGCCTGGTGTAATCCTTACCGTGCCATATTCCAATTGGGACACTATACCACGGTTGTTACAAAACACGGAAAACATAAGCGTCGTAAAACTGTTTGGCATAATGGTTCTTCCATTTCCCCCAATCATGTCAGCAAGCAGCACCCGAACTGGATTCTAAATTATGGAGAAACCGGATATCTCGATCCCGGTAATAAGGAAGTGCAATTGTATGTGAATGCGGTGATTCGGGATATGCTTACCCGTTATGATATAGACGCCCTTCATTTCGATGACTATTTCTATCCTTACAGAATTGGTGGCGTGGAATTTCCCGACAATGCATCTTATTTGAAATATGGTCAGGGTATGGACAAGGAAGCATGGAGAAGAAGTAATGTTGATTCCGTTATCCTGATGTTACATCGTACCATTCGCGAAGTGAAGAAAAATTGCAAATTTGGAATCAGCCCTTTTGGCGTCTGGAGAAATTTATCAAAAGATTCTCTTGGGAGCGATACACGTGCAGGGCAAACAAATTATGACGATTTATATGCTGATATCAGGTTGTGGATGAAAAACGGATGGATAGACTATGTGGTACCGCAATTGTATTGGGAATTTGAGCAAAAAAATGCGCCATTTGGAATCTTACTGAACTGGTGGAGCAAAAATCATTTTGACAGGCCCTGTTATATCGGGCTGGGTTTTTACCGTGCCGGTTCGAATGAATACTGGCGGGACAGGAATCAATTGCCAAGACAACTCCATGCCATTCGGGAACTTCCGGATATCGGGGGGGAAGTTTACTTCAGCAGTACTTCATTCTTTAAAAATCCATTCGGTTGGAATGATACGTTGCGCGAACATTTTTATGACTACCCGGCCCTGATCCAGCCGATGCCATGGATCGACAGTGTACGTCCTTCCATCCCTGTTGTACGTGTCATCACACAAAATGATTCGCTGTCATTTCGTTTCGGTGCAGGAAATCTCACAGATGGGTTGAGAGGATTTGCCGTGTATAAAGCAGAAGGCAACTTTAATATTGATTCTGCCCTTGTATTCCGCTTCATACCCAATAATTCAAATCCGGTAACAGGATTTAGTCTGAAGACCTTAATGTCAGACTCCAGCAGCCGGTATTTTGTGACAGCGATCAGCCGGACGAATAATGAAAGTGCACCCTTGCTGATTTATCCGATACCAACGAAAGCACCTTAAAAACACTTAATTTTATGTCCATCAACATTCCGATTCTCAATGGCGCTGATTGACGTACAATTACCCAATTCTCTAGCGCGGGCTTTGCGACTGCCAAAAAAATCCCCGAGGCGCCAGCAAATAAAAGTCCTCAAAAAATTATTGAAGAAAGCCCGCTTTACTGAATTCGGGCAAAAGTTTCATTTCGACCGGATACTTTTGAATCGCAACCTGGTAAAAAGTTTCCAGGAAAATGTTCCCGTTTATGACTACACGAAGATTTATAAGGAGTGGTGGTACAAGACACTGGAGGGTAAACCGGATATCTGCTGGCCGGGGAAAATAAAGTACTACGCCCTAAGTTCGGGTACTTCGGAGTCAGCCAGTAAATATATTCCGGTTACTAATGACCTGTTGCGCGGGAATCGAATCGTGATGGTCCGGCAATTGCTAAGCCTTCGTAATTACCGGGATATTCCGATGAAAAGTGTTGGCAAAGGATGGTTGATGATCGGCGGATCCACCGATCTGCAAAAAGGACCGGGGTATTATGAAGGTGACCTCAGCGGAATTTCTGCCAAGAAAGTGCCCTTTTGGTTCAGCCCTTTTTATAAACCAGGTAAAAAGATTGCCAAAACACGTGACTGGACACGCAAACTGGAAGAAATTGTAGAACAGGCACCGGGGTGGGATATCGGATTCATCGTAGGTGTACCAGCCTGGATCCAGATGTGTGTAGAAAAAATCATCGAAAAGTATAAGCTGAATAATATACATGAGCTCTGGCCAAATCTTGGTTTTTTTGTACACGGGGGTGTTTCTTTCGAACCCTATAAACTGGGTTTCGAAAAGCTTTTGGGTAAACCCATAACGTATATTGAAACCTATCTTGCCTCTGAAGGGTTTATCGCCTACCAGGATCGCCAGGATGAAAGAGGCATGCGGCTGGTGACCAGCCAGCACCTGTTCTTTGAATTTGTCCCTTTCGACGATAAAAACTTCGATAGCGAGGGGAATATTGTAGCTCGTCCGGAGGCATTGGAAATTCACCTGGTGGAAGAGGGCCGTGATTATGCGATTTTGATAAGTACGGCTGCCGGTGCCTGGCGATACCTGATTGGGGATACGATTCGCTTTACTGATAAAGAGAAAAGTGAAATCATAATTACCGGCAGAACCAAACATTATCTGAGCCTGGTAGGGGAACATCTCAGCGTCGATAATATGAACCAGGCCATTCAATTTGTCAGCGAAGAGCTGAATATATCAATACCTGAATTTACAGTTGCGGGGGTGCCACATGGTCTGTTCTTTGCACATCAGTGGTATGTAGCTTCTGATTCACCCGTGGATCCGGTGGTCCTTCGGGATAAGCTGGATGAAAATCTCAAACGTTTAAATGATGATTATGCCGTTGAACGTAAGAGTGCTCTGAAAGACATTTCAGTAAAAGTGCTGCCGCCGGAAATATTTATAGACTTTATGCGATCTGCCGGTAAAGAAGGGGGGCAACATAAATTTCCACGGGTGCTCAAGGGTAAATTGCTAAAGGACTGGCAAAATTTCCTCGAGCAGACAGATGTCAGGGCACATTATTGATTATTAATTAAAATGAGAAATATTACTCTATTTTCCGGGTTCCGTTATTTTCGTGTAGGACCGGTAAAATTAATATCGCATGGTCGAAGCCATATTGAAAGGATTAGCGCTCGGAGTTGTGCTTGCATTATCTGTCGGTCCGATCATTTTCACCATCATAAAGCAAAGTATAACCGTTGGTCATAAGGGCGGTTTCTGTTTTGTAGCAGGCGTTTGGCTTAGTGATTTTATCCTTGTATTTCTCAGTAATGTTTTTACGGAATGGGTAGCAAGGCTGCTCGAGCATAAAAATTTAATCGGGTATGGTGGCAGTGGCTTTCTGATCGCCATGGGTGTATATTTTTTCTTTTTTAAGAAAGTGGTTTTGAGAGCGACGGAAGGTGAACATGCTGATCATCTAAGTACAGGGCAAATGTTCAGGATTTTTGCTTCCGGATTTCTTATTAATACACTGAATCCCGGTGTAATTATTTTCTGGTTGGGAAATGCGTCGATACTTGCGTTGACACATACATTGAGTGAGCGTATAATGATTTTCTCTATTTGTTTACTCATCAATATGTCGGCGGATGTGGGGAAAGTCATGATGGCCGGAAAGTTGCGTAAAAAATTAACCGTTCACAACCTGGCCATCATCAATAAGATCTCTGGCGCCATACTCATCGCATTCGGTATATTTTTGCTTTATACTGTTCTGTTCAGAAGGCATTAGTTATAGATGCCTGCTTTAATTTTTAGGATGAATAAATTTATTACTTCCGTTTTTTTTCTGATGCCGTTGATCAGTTTATCCCAAACGGATGTACTGATTCTTCAGAAAAACGGGCGTAATATCAAGACCTTCGAAACAGGCATGTCTATTGGCTTCCATACTGTTTATGACCAATGGCTGGGCGGTACGATTACGGCTTTACGGAATGACAGTGTATTTCTGAATAATATTCCGTTTCATGTTCATGAAATAGATGCCATCCGGCAGGATAATACGAAATGGAATTATTTAAATGACGGGACCTTGTTAATCGTTGCAGGAGTTGGTGTGATCGTTCTGAATGTGGTGAATGGACTATACACCAATGAAAGCGCGGGAAGCTGGGTAAAGACATCCGGATGGATTACTGCCGGGGCTTTTATTATCGGAGGAATATTATTGAGAAGAGCCCGGTATTCCGATTATAAACTCGGTAAAAAATATACTTTGCACTATTTGAATATGCACATTGACAATCCTGAGAAGAATAATCCGTCTGTAAAGCCAACTGAACCCGCAAAGTAATCTGATGCCTCTAAAAACAAAAGGAATTGTCCCGCGCATTTGGAGATGGATCAAACGGGTCTTTCTGTTTTTATTTTTTGCGCAATTTTTTTATATCCTGGTCTTAAAGTGGATCAATCCGCCGGTTACACTCACACAGCTGTCAAGTCTTTTTCACGGTTATGGCCTGAAACGCAATTATGTTCCCATGGATGCCATTTCACCCTACGCCAAACTGGCCGTTATTTCTTCTGAAGACCAGCTTTTTCCTGATCATGATGGATTTGATTTTAAGTCCATAGAAAAGGCCATGAAACATAATCAGAAAAGTAAATCTCTTCACGGAGCCAGCACGATCTCCCAGCAGGTGGCGAAGAATGTTTTTTTATGGCAGGGCAGGAGCTGGATGCGAAAAGCGATGGAAGTGTATTTTACTTTTATGATTGAGAAAATCTGGGGAAAAAAAGAATACTTCAAATGTATTTGAATGTAAGTGAGATGGGGAAGGGGGTATTTGGAATCGACGCTGCGGCTAAATTTTATTTCGGTAAACATGCAAAGGATTTAAACCGCAGTGAAGCGGCTATGATTGCAGGCTGTTTGCCCAATCCAAGGGTATTTACGATCAGGCCCATGTCAAAGCATGTAGCTTCGAGATATCCATGGATACTCGGCCAGATGCATCATTTGCAGGATGATCCCGATGTGATTAAACTACTACAATAGCCCAACGCGGAACACGTAACGCTCAACGCAATGTGAAAATGTTTCTACCCTTCCACTTTCACCACACTTACAAAGTTTATTGCCTGCTGCAACCGTTCTTCATAGTCCCCTGAAATTTCTATCCAAGGTGTGGACTGATTAATCATCAGATCCTTGTACATGTGAAATAATTTTTCCCGGGATTCCAGATCAGGATATTCCCTTAACTCGTCAGCAACCCAGGGCAGGTCCGTATTGCATAAAAGATAACCGTCATACTTTCTTGTTGCTATCCGGTCAAGAATAAATCCGTAGCACTTTTTAAAAACATACTCGCACCAGACTTTCATTACATACATATCTGTATCAATGAATAGTAGCGGCGTTTTTGTGGAAGCGGAGATACGGTCTTCGAGTTCTACCTGTGATTCGGCGATATAAAGTAGGTCTTCATAAGTGTAAGGACGCCTGATTTCCAATAAATAATTTCTGGCAAACTCAGGAACCCATTCGGTTTTGTAATGGTCAGCCAGCTGTTCGCAAAGCGTGCTCTTGCCCGTAGATTCAGGACCGATTACCACAATTTTTTTAAGCAACGGCATGCTGAAGTTTATTTCTCCAGGTAATATAACCCATAATTGCAAGGACCAGTAAAACCACATATTCAAAACTGGCAAAAACAAGATGTTTGTAAAAGTTGAGGGGAATGGATGCGAGATTTGTAATGATCCACCAGGTCCAGTTTTCAAGTTTCTTTTTATTCATAAGCCACATTCCGGTGAAAGCGGCGCCGGATGTAAAACTGTCTGCTATCGGAACAGTACTGTCAGTGAAGCGGCTGAGCAGAAAGTATAAAACAGTCCAGCAGGTAATAAAAAAGATAAATGTACTTATCCAGTCCTTTTTCGTCGAAGCGGTAATATGCAACATGGTCTTTCCATCAGACTTACGCGACCACATGATCCATCCTATAATACTCATCACAGTATAATATAGATTGACAGACGCATCCGCGTATAATCCGTGAATTATGTACAGGGGGACGAACATGCCTGTACTAATCATACCTACGGGGTAAACAAGAATATTTTCTTTACGGGAAAATATGACACTGGCGATTCCCAGAATAACGGCGATAAACTCAAGCCAGGTGGTTTGATGAAGGTCGTTTAGTAATTGCGATATGACCTGTTGCATTACTCTGCTTCAGCAACCACTTCCCTCACTTCGGGAATCATGCGTTTCATCATGCCTTCAATACCAGCCTTCAGTGTGATCATGGAAGAAGGACAACCGGAGCAGGATCCCTGAAGCATCAGATTGACAACACCCTCATTGTAGCTTCTGAATTGAATGGCGCCACCATCCATTTCGACAGCTGGTTTGACATAACTTTCCAGGAGCTCCTTGATTCGTTTTACCACGTCGTCATCGTCTGCACCGATGGCATTGCCATCCGAATGGGCGACAGTAATTTCTTCTTCATTGACTACGGGTTTACCGTCTTCCAGATAATCCTTTAAGAATTGACGGACGGAAGGAATTACGTCAGCCCAGTCTGTATCAGAAGTTTTGGTCAGCGTTACAAAATTGCTGGCAATGAAAATACTTTTAATGAAAGGGAATCCAAAAAGTTCGACGGCGAGCGGGGATGGTTTTGCCGATTCCACGTCCGGAAAATCAATGCTTTTCCCCGGATAAAGCAGCTTGTTTGCAACAAACTTCATGGTTTCGGGGTTGGGGGTCATTTCTGTGTAAATACTAATGACCGGATTGCCTGTTTTTATCATATCACCTGATTGAAGTGCAAATTTAATCAATTTAAAGGCTAAAGTTCGAAAAGTTCAGGGCTAAAAGGAAAGGATCTGCCTGACCAATGGCCTTTTACTTTTTAATTTTCCCTGCATCTATGACAATCCTGGTATATCGAAAGTTGAAAATATGCGCAGAAATGATCAAAATAAGGGCAAAAGGCAACAAAATCAGCTCATAATCATGCCAATACTGCTTTGCAAACAGAAATAAGATACCTCCTGTGAAAAGCAAAAACGGAATTGGACTCCGGTGATGCGCACTGAAACCGTGGCGCAATGAAAGGATGCCTATCAAAAATGCCAGTCCGATCATGCCGGTTTCAAACCAAAAATTGTGTATGATATTCACCCCGAAAATGGACAGTCCGGACAGAAAAAGAGGTAAAACAGCGCAATGGACTGCACAGGCAATAGAAGCTCCAATTCCAATAAAGTCACCGTTTATCCATTTCATAAAAGACCTGCAAAGATAGAATATAAGGTCAAACTTTTTCCTCCCGAATGAGTGGAGTAATTTCGCACCTATGTCGAAGAAAATCTGGTTTTATACCCTGTTCTTTCTCACCCTCATCCTTGCATTTTACTTTTTGCTTACCAAAATCATCCCCGGATATGGCAAGGTTGGTTTGCCCAGGTTGAGCCAGGTGCAACCCTTTTCTTTTCTGGATCAGAAGGGGGAAAGAATAACCAACCATGATGTTCAGGGTAAAGTATACGTCGCAGAATTTTTCTTTACAACCTGCCCCGGCATTTGTCCGAAGATGAATGCCAACCTGAGACCCGTATATGAAAGATATAAGAATGAACCGAATTTCCTTATTCTTTCTCATACAGTGAATCCCTCTACCGATAGTGTAAGCAGGATGCGACACTACGCTGATTCGCTGGGCGTTGACGCGGGTCATTGGCTTTTTCTGACGGGCCCAAAAGATTCACTATACCTGGCTGCGAGACTGAGTTATCTGCTGGACGATCCCAAAAATAATCTCTCGCCTATTGACGAACAGTTTATTCACACACAATTTTTTGCACTCGTAGATAAAAACGGAAATGTGAGATCGATAACCGATGGTCTTAAGAAAGATGAACTGGCGGAAATGCAAAAGGAGATTGATGAATTGTTGAAGGAAACAGTGAATTAGTCGCGATCCGATGGTCAGTAGATGATCAAAATTTCCTGCCACTTACAATTAATCAAGGCTTTTTATTCGATCGACGATCAACGCCTGCCTGCCGGCAGGCAGGGCTAACGATCAACGAAAAAGAAAGCCCCGATGTGGAAACACCGGGACTTTTGGTTAAGGCTCTGATTAGTAGCTATTTTAAAAAAAGTTGTATTTGATCAAGCTGTCTGCAAATATAACGGCCTGCAACCAATCGGGCAAGAAACTTCCCTACCATTTTCGTGGTATTTTTACTTGCATAAAACCCCATTAGTCATTCATTAACAATTTCAGTTCACTTTCTACGAAGTCCATCAGCTCCTTAATATAGGTACCGGAGAAATCAAATTTCAATCCGGCAGCTTCATATAATTCAGGAAGAGTTTTTGTTCCTCCCAGTGAGAGCGCCTGTATATAATGATCCAGTGCCTGGTCCTTATTTTTCTTGAACTGCATCCACATGCCAATAGCACCCAATTGTGCAATGCCATATTCTATGTAATAGAACGGTACTTCAAACAAATGCAGTTGTTTCTGCCAGATATTTTTTTGATAAATTTCGAGCCCGCTCCAGTCAACGGATTTGGAATTAAATTCATTATAGATCCGGAACCAGTTTTCGGTGCGCTGCTCTATGGTATGGTTTGGATTTTCATAAACCCAATGTTGAAATTTATCTATTGTTGCGATCCATGGGAAAATCGTGATCACCCGTTCCAGTTGCTGGATCTTTGCCCTTCTCAGGTCTTCGGGATTTTGAAAATAAATCTCCCAGTTCTCCATACTGAATAGCTCCATCGCCATGCTGGCAACTTCTGCTATCTCCATTGGATATTCCTTAAAGGCACTCAATTCAAGATGATGTGAAAGGAATGAATGTATCGCATGGCCCCCTTCATGAACCATTGTTGTAACATCATGCATTTGCCCTGCTGCATTCATGAATATAAACGGTGCGCCGGTTTCAGCCAGTGGGCAATTATAACCACCGGGTGCCTTACCGATCCTGCTTTCCAGGTCAAAGCGATTCATTTTTTTCATCGTCCGCAGGCATTCTGCAAAGAATGGCCGGAGGTCACTGAAACAGGTTACCGTTTTCTCCAGGAGTTCATCACCTGTCTTAAAAGGATTCAGTGGTTGTTGATTGGCAGGTTCGGCATCCATATCCCAGGGTCTTAGAACATCGAGGCCCAGTTTGCGTTGCTGATATTGATTGATGATTTCCACCAAAGGCAGAATATGCTGTTTTACCGAATCGTGAAAACGGTAGCAGTCTTCTTTGGTATAATCGAACCGGCCCATTTCAACGAATTTGTAATCCCGAAAATTGGCGAAACCGGCATTCTTTGCAATTTGATCACGACGCTTAATGAGTTCTGTATATAAATTATTCAGCGCATCTTTATCCTGAAGTCTTCGTTCCTGCACTTTTCGATATACTTCTTCACGTAAAACCCGGTCTGGATTTTCCAGAAATTTCATGGCTTGCTGTAAAGTATATTCCTGCCCTTTAACCGTAACGGTCATTTTACCGGAGATGGTTCCATATTGCTGACCCAACACACTGAGTTCTGATTGAATGGGAATATTTTCTTCGCGAAAAAGTTCGATGCTTTTTCTCACCGAACGCAGATAAGTAAAATATTTCTGCTTGTCCAGTAAAGCGGTTAATGGGGAATTGATCAGTTTGCGATTCAACAGATCCGCATAGGGCTGAATCTTTGGTTGAACCTCCATCATAAAATAAGTAAAATGGTCCCGCAGTTTTTTATCTTCCGTATTACAAGTCATACGAATATGACGCCAGGAAACATCTTCACTAATAACAGATTCCAGCTCACTCATGTCTTTCAACCATTTCTCAAGATCAGCCGGAGTTTGCAGTGGTCGCTGGGCAAGGTCCTCGAAATAAGAAGAGATCGAATTCCAGTCGCTGATAATAAAATTTTCAGGCAGAAAAACACGTACGGGTTTTTCAATATTTGCAGATAAGGATTTCATTTTATAAAAAGTTTTTTGGGCAGGATTACGAACATGTCTGTTTGAACGATTATTTCTTTTTAGCTGATTTTTTTGCAGCTGGCTTGTCGGCTGATTTTTTACTGGCAGCTGGCGCGGCTTTTTTTGTGACTTCCTTCTTCGCAGTCTTTACTTCTTTTGGTTCTTTTTTATCAGATTTTTTGACCGCCGCTTTTGATTCTGTAACCTTTGTTTCGGCTTGTTTCTTCACCGGTTTCTTCTCTTCGGCTGCTTTCTTTTCTGTTTTGGCAGGAGCCTCTTTCTTTACAGGCTTTTCTTCTTTTACTTCTGCAACCACTTCTTCCACGGGTTCTTCAGCAGGCTCGGATAATTTGATTTCCACCTGGTTCCTGGAAAGCACAGAGTACCATTTCGCCATCTTTTTCAGATCGCTCGCATATACCCGGTCGAAATCCAATTCAGGATATACTTTCTCGAAATACGATTTCAATTCAGAAGAATCTTTATCGTCCGGCAACTTTTCTTTACTCGATTCCATTGCTTTCAATACATCAACCAGATTCACATTATGACGGGTAGTATAAACTTCAATGCTTTCAAGATGTGAAAATTGGTGTACCCGGCTGGAAACAAACTTGGTGCTTTTGTCGTCCAGGGAACGCACAATACCACCGTCCGATTTACTGCTGATCAATTCAAAAAGACCCGGTAGTCCGGTAATCGCAATGATCTTGGAATATTCCATATAGAAGGCTAAATTTTTAAGAGGGGCAAGTTAAACATAAAATGGGAACTATAGATCTGCCGGCTGTTCCCGAAAATGAGTGTCATAACATATTATCGTTCAGCTTATGTCGAATCCGCTGGTATGGTTTTTTCAGGAAAATTATAACACTAAAAACTATTTTATGGAAAAGTCTAAGGAGGTTGTTGAGGTATTGAATGATCTGGTGATGATAAACAATGATCGCATCGCCGGGTATGAGCGGGCTATTAAAGAGCTGAAGCAGAATGACGACGATCTGAAAACACTATTCGATCAATTGATCGTCGAAAGCCAGAAAATAAAATCAGATCTGGCGCATGAAATTCAGGTTCTGCATGGGGATGTAGAGAAGGGGAGCACAGAAATGGGTAAAATTTACCGCGCTTGGATGGACGTGAAGGCTGTCTTCACAGGGGAGAGCAGGCATACTGTTCTTTCTAATTGTGAAAGGGGAGAAGATGCTGCGCAGGATGCATATAAAAAGGCCCTGGAGACCGATCGGCTGCCAGCATTCCTACGGGAACTCCTGACCAGTCAGCAGTCTACACTCAGGGAATCCCATGATGAAATCAGGGATCTGAGGAATCAATATGCTTAAAGAAAACGGGTAATTCAATAAGGAAGCTGGTTTCCGCACCGGCGGAAAAGCAAAGACCTGGTATATTACCAGGTCTTTGCTTTTATATTAATAGATATGAATGATCTATCTGCTGTGGCCCCCGCCTCTTGAGCCTCCACCGCCGCCACCAGAGGATGATCGTGAACCTCCGCCACCACCGCCGGAGGATGGGTGCGAACCTCCTCCACCACCGGAGTA
Source organism: uncultured Bacteroidota bacterium (assembly GCA_963732055.1). GTDB lineage: Bacteria > Bacteroidota > Bacteroidia > Chitinophagales > Chitinophagaceae > Puia. Next base: position 466,300 of record CAVSYG010000003.1, read on the forward strand.
TGATCGTGAACCTCCGCCACTGGAAGGATGGAAACCTCCTGATGAAGGGCTGGATGGTATTCTTTGAAAGTTTTGTGCGCGCTGCTCACCGCGACTCCGGTTCATCTGTTGGGCATTGAGATTCTGTACCTCAGGCCTTGAGTTATTTACCGGCGACCAGGTCCTGTTTTGTCTTTGTTGCCAGTTGCTGTTTGGCTGAGCCCGTTGATAAACATTTCCCTGACGATCGGAATATACAGAAGGTCGTTGCGATCCATTGGAAGAATTATAGCCGGTGGCGGGCCTTCCAGCTGCCGATCCATTCGTCGTGGGTCTGTTATAGTTATTGCTACTGCTTGGTCTTGTACCGTTTGGTCCCGGATTTACAGTTCCGCCCGGTCTGGTTGAACTCAAGGTCGGGCGATTATAATTCGCCGTTCTGGTTGCTATACCTCCTGTGCGATAATAACTCTGGCTGGATACGCCACCCCTGTTCCTATATACATTGTTGGCGTAGTTAACATGTATGTTATTATGGACGTAAAAATTACTTCCGTAAAAGCCATAGGGCCTTGGACCGCCATGCCATCCTCCCCAGCAAGCCGGGTGATAGAAGGCCGGGCCCCACCATCCGCATCCACCATATCCGTATCCGCCATATCCATATCCATACCCGTATCCAAAACCAAAACCTATACTAAACCAGCCTGCACTATATCCCCAACCGAAACCCCAACCGAAATAAGGTGTATATCCGAAATTAAATCCCCAGGACCAGGGTCTGGGATAATAGTATGCTCCGTACCATGGCTGATAGTAATATCCGGTTCCGTAAACAACGGTCGGTCCATAAACATAACTATTCAGATATCCGGGCGTATATCCCATATAAGCATAGTTAGGATCTACGTCATAGATGTTTACATATTTTGCATTATATACCGGTACATTGGGTGGAATCAGGTCGACATCTACAGGTCTCACGGTACTTACAACAAAGGGTCCGGTCGCGTTATCGGAAACAAACCAAACGCCATTATCAACCACATAAAACCTGCCGTCTCCTCCATTGCGTAATACAGTGGACGAAGTATTCACCGCATATTGGAGATTGGTTCCATCAATATCCGTAAACTTGGGTCTGCCATCGTAAGTGACCGTTGTAGTGGTTGTATGCCGATCTACTTTGGCTGTCTGTGGAATTTCTGCATCCATCACGGCATCCCTGGCTGCTTCGGTACCTGCCACACTTGCCAACACATTATCTTTTGGAGAACCCGGAGGAATTTTTGCAAAATCAGCCGGAAGCTGATCCGCAGCGATATATACCCAACTGTCGGAATTCAGATTCTTTGTTTGAAACCATCTGCCGGAAATCAGGACAAAATACTTTTGCGAAGTTTCATCCATAAAAATATCATTGTCCGAATTACTCATATACAGGAGATTCGTTCCCTCAATCGGCGTAAAGTTGGGTTCTCCATTGGACTGAATGAGTTCGGCTGGTACGGTACTGACAACAATATCTGGAATTATTGTAGTAGGATTAGTGGATGATCTTGCATTATCAGCACTGTTTGCCTGTTGTTTGCTGGCAATCAGGGAACCAGCTGATTCTATAGGCGGGGGAACCTGACCATTCGTATATCCATAAGGTCCGGTCGCTGCGTTAGAGACAAACCAGTGTTTCTGCCCGTATAAATAGTAATGTCCATCGGTGTATTTTATAATTGTAAACGGCGTGTTTACAACCATATCCAATTTAAGATCTTTATTATACTGCAATTTGGGGTCACCATCGATCAGGACAAGCATAGTCGGACGAGTCACAAACATCACTTTTGGTGGCTTATTCGATATCCCCTGTGAAATTTTGGTCTCCTGCTGATTTTGATTTAGAGTGGCTACTATTGCATCCAGTGAGATAGGTCCGGCTGCCTGAGGGAACTGAGTTTCCAGGGCATCATCAATATAATCGATGGTATCCTGTCCTTCTATTGCCGGAATCCGGATAGAAGTTACATCCAGTGTATTTATCGTCATGGTCCTGTTATCCCGGTCAGTTTCTACTTTGGCTGTGGCCCAAAAAGCGCCGAAAACCGGATCGTTGCTGCCATTTGACAGCACGGATATGGCTGACCGGAACATCAGTGTATTCCCTTTAAAAGACTCAGGTTCAGGCTCATACACCTTGATCTGCGTGCCGTTTGAGGTATTGATGACTTTTGGCCAGTCGGTATCATTCGCCCGGCTAAATCCAAAAGCCAGCAGGCAGACTGATAAAAACAAGCTTTTTATGGTTAATTGCTTCATTTTCATATGAAAGCGTTTTCGGTTCAGAATCTTTGTAGAAAGGTCCATCGGGATTGTTTTAGAATATTAAGACCAAATTCGTACCCTAAAGTTTATTCAATTTGGTGAAAGGAAATGTTAATTAAGAAGAAAGCTTAAGGCTGAGGCCAAGGCTTTTTTAAGGGCTTAATACCTTACAATTAACGCTTAACGATGTATAAAAGGTATGATTGGTGATTAATATCCTGTTAATCGTTATCGATAGCGCCAACGCAACGTCAACCAATCAATGTGCCTCCAGCCAGTTTACCCCCGAACCGATTTCCGCCTCAGCCGGAACCCCATTGGGAAGAAGAAGGGCTGTCTGCATACAATCGATGATAATGGGTTTGATTATTTCTACCTCCTCCCGGTGCGCGTCAAAAACCAATTCATCATGCACCTGGAGCAACATTTTTGATTTGAACTTATTTTTTTTGAAATTCTCATGAATCTTAATCATTGCCAGCTTGATCATATCAGCGGCTGTACCCTGGATCGGGGAATTGATAGCATTCCTTTCTGCAAATCCCCGGACGGTAAAGTTGCCGGAGTTGATATCGCGTAGCCACCTTTTTCGTCCCATCAGGGTTTGCACATATCCGTTTTCGCGTGCAAACTGAATGGTGTCATCCATGTATTTCTGAATATTGACAAATTGTTTTTTATAATTGTCAATAATTTCTTTCGCTTCTGTTCTCGTGATTCCCAGATTGTCCGCAAGACCGAATGCTCCTTGTCCGTAGATGATTCCAAAATTTACACTTTTTGCACGGTAGCGCATTTCCTTGGTCACATCCTTTTCGTCTACATTAAAAACCCTGGCGGCCGTGGCAGTATGGATGTCTTTTTTTTCTTTAAAGGCAAGACACATATTCGGATCACCACTGATAGCTGCCACGATGCGTAATTCAATCTGTGAATAGTCAGCTGAAACAAGCAGGTGATTTTCATCACGGGGCACAAACGCTTTGCGAATCTCACGACCCCTTTCGGTTCTCACAGGAATATTCTGCAGATTGGGATTATTGCTTGATAAACGTCCGGTGACAGCTACCGCCTGCGCATAGCTGGTATGTACACGACCGGATTTTTGGTTGATGATGGCCGGCAGTGCATCCACATAGGTGGATTTCAATTTGGTTAACTCACGGTAAGCCAGGATATCATCTACTATTTTATTCTGATGAGCCAGTTTCAAAAGAACATCTTCACCGGTCGCATACTGGCCTGTTTTTGTTTTCTTGGCTTTCGGATCAAGTTTTAATTTATCAAATAAAACCTCACCCAGTTGTTTAGGTGAAGAAAGATTGAAGCGTACGCCTGCTTCACGATACACATTCTCTTCGGCCTGTTTCCCTTCTTTATCAAGTATTTTTGAATATTCACGGAGGAAATCCATATCCACGCGGATACCTTCAAATTCCATATCCGTCAGAACTTTTACTAAAGGGTTTTCAACTTCTTCAAAAACTTTTCTTACACCTTTTGAATCCAGCAATGGCAGGAATGTATTTCTTAATTGCAAAGTAATATCAGCATCTTCCGCTGCGTATTCAGTGATCTTATCAATGGCTACATCCCGCATATTACCCTGTCCCTTTCCTTTTTTCCCGATAAGTTCCTCGATATGAACCGGCTCATAACCGAGGTATTGAGCACTCAGCAGATCCATGCCTCTCTTTCCTTCCGGATCAATCACATAATGTGAAAGCATGGTATCAAATATTTTCCCCTTGACTTCGACGCCATACCATTTCAAAACGAGCAAATCATATTTAACATTCTGACCAATCCACAGTCTGTCGGGATTCTCAAAAAGAGGATCAAATTCTGAAAGGATTTCAATGGCTGCATCTCTGTTTGCTGAAACAGGAACATAAAAAGCTTCTCCGGGTTTCCATGAAAAGCTGAGGCCGACAAGGTCAGCGTTATTTGCATCTATACCCGTAGTTTCTGTGTCAAAGCATACTTCCTTTTCTCCCAATAGTTGAGTGATCAGTGACAGTCTTTTTTCCGGAGTATCTGCACAGATGTATTCGTGTTTTGTATTCGAAATATTTTTTTCTGCCTGGGCAGGTGCCGTTTCATTTTCTTCTGCTAATTCTTTCTTTTCCGTTGTAGTCACTGCATTTCCAAAAAGATCCTGCTGCACTCCATCGGGAACTGCAGTTTGGCCATTGGCGCCCGGCAGTTCCTCACCGAGAATTCTTTTGGCGGCCGCCCTGAACTCCAGGTCAATAAAAATCTCACGAAGCGCTTCCCTGTTCCAATCTTTCAGTTTGAAATCCTCCTCGTGAAATTGAACGGGAACATCCGTAATGATGGTAGCCAGTTTTTTACTCATGATAGCCAGTTCTTTTCCGGCCTTCACTTTTTCGCCAACAGCACCTTTGATTTTTTCTGCATTTTCTAAAATGTTTTCAAGCGTGTCATATTCTGCCAGTAGTTTGGCAGCCGTTTTTTCTCCGATACCCGGGATCCCGGGTATATTGTCCACTGAATCGCCCATGAGGCCGAGGATATCGATCACCTGCTGAATGTTTTTGATATTCCATTTTTCAAGCACTTCTTCTGGTCCGATGATCTCAACAGTGCCACCCTGATAGCCGGGCTTGTAGATCTTTACCTTTTCGCTTACGAGTTGACCATAGTCTTTATCGGGCGTAACCATAAAAACTTCATAACCCACATCGGCGGCCTGTTTGCTTAGTGTGCCAATCACATCGTCTGCCTCGTAACCATCGAGTTCAATAATGGGGATGTTGAACGCGCGAACAATTTTCTTGATATCCGGAATCGCAATGATCAAATCTTCAGGAGCCTCCTGGCGATTTGCTTTATAATCGGTGAAATCAATATGTCGTTCTGTAGGAGCTTCCGTATCAAAACAGACCGCCATATGAGATGGCTTTTGGTTGTTCATGAGTTCTACCAGCGTATTGGTAAATCCAAACTGGGCATTTGTATTTTTCCCTTTTGAACTGATACGTGGTGCACGAATTAATGCATAGTATGCACGAAAGATCAGTGCCATAGCATCCAGCAGAAACAATTTCTTGTTCATCATCCAACTTAATTTTTCAATTCCGTTAATCTTTTCTGAAGCGAAAACATATTATCCCGCAATCGGGCTGCTTCCATAAAATCCAGGTCCCTTGCCGCTTTTTCCATTTCCTTCTTAATTTTTGAAATGGCTTTTTCCATCTGTGGTATGGTCTTATATTCTGCTTCTTCCTCAGCAGCGACTGCAACGAGATCCTGATCACCTGCAATGGCATAAGGATTTTTCTCATCGAAACCTTTTATGTCCAGTACAGACGTGGAAGCAAATACATCCTGTCTGGATTTTAATATCGTCGTCGGCGTGATTCCATTGGCTTCGTTGTATCGTACCTGTTTCTCACGGCGTCGACTGGTTTCATCAATCGTCCGCTGCATGCTTTCGGTCATTTTATCTGCATAAAAAATTACCAGGCCATTTACATTGCGGGCGGCGCGACCGGCTGTCTGAGTGAGCGAACGCTCATTTCTTAAAAATCCTTCTTTGTCCGCATCCAGAATGGCTACCAGTGTAACTTCCGGCAGATCCAGTCCTTCTCTTAATAGATTTACTCCTACTAATACGTCAATTTCGCCCAGTCTTAGCTGACGCAGGATTTCTACTCTTTCCAGCGTTTCGACTTCACTGTGAATATACTTGGATTTGATGTTGAGCCGGTGCAGATATTTATCCATTTCTTCTGCCATCCTTTTGGTAAGGGTTGTTACTAATGTGCGACCTCCTTTTGAAATCCGTTTATCGATTTCGTCCAGCAGATCGTCTATCTGGTTCACGCTGGGTCTGATTTCTATGGGGGGATCCAATAAGCCCGTGGGCCTGACCACCTGTTCAACTACCACGCCACCACATTTCTCAAGTTCATAATCGCCGGGTGTAGCAGAAACGTAAATAGTCTGATCTGTCATTGTCTCGAATTCGTGGAAATTCAACGGGCGATTATCAAGTGCGGAGGGCAGTCTGAATCCGTAGTCAACAAGAATTAACTTTCTGCTTCGATCTCCGCCATACATGCCGCTAACCTGCGGAATGGTCTGGTGACTTTCGTCTATTACACATAAAAAATCCTTCGGAAAATAATCCAGTAAACAGAAGGGTCTTGTGCCTGGTTTTCTGCGGTCAAAAAAACGTGAATAATTTTCAACGCCGTTGCAATAACCCAGTTCGCGAATCATTTCAACATCGAAATTCACACGTTCACTCAGGCGTTGGGCTTCTATAAATTTTCCCGTGCTTTTAAAATAGGAAACCTGCGCAGCCATTTCGTCCTGGATCTCCGCCAGCACCTGGGTGATCATATCCTTGGGTGCTAAATACAGGTTGGCAGGAAAAACGGCCGCATTGTCCATCGGCATGATGCGTTTGCCGGATTTTAATTCAAAACTTTCTATTTCTTCAATCTGATCACCGAAAAACGCGATACGATAACCATAATCCAGGTATGGCAGATTGATGTCTATAGTATCACCCTGCACACGAAAAGTTCCCCGTTTAAACTCGAACTGATCGCGGGAGTATAGTGAATTCACGAGCGCATGTAAAAACCCCTGGCGGGAAATGGTTTGTCCGCGTTTTATGCGAACAATTCCGTTTTCGAATTCTTCCGGGTTTCCGATACCATAAATACAACTCACGGATGCCACAACAATAATATCGCGCCGGCCACTGAGAAGTTGTGTAGTCGCCTGCAACCGTAATTTGTCCAGTTCTTCATTAATGGAAAGGTCTTTTTCAATATAGGTATCACTTACCGGCATATAGGCTTCCGGCTGGTAATAGTCATAATAGGAAACGAAATATCCGACCGCGTTCTCAGGGAAAAACTGTTTAAATTCTCCATAAAGCTGAGCTACCAGCGTTTTGTTATGCGTCAGTACCAGCGTGGGTCTTTGAACTTGTTCTATGACTTTCGCTATGGTGAACGTTTTGCCTGAACCAGTAACACCGAGCAGAGTCTGATATTTTTCTCCTTCCAAAAGGCCTTTCGTTAAATGATGAATGGCTTCCGGCTGATCGCCGGCAGGTGTATATGCTGAATGGACTTTAAATTCCATTTTTTTATCTTTTAGAGAACCTGTAAGTTAAGGTTTTTGAAAGAAAATTTCTTTGGCTGAAGGCTTAACCATGAACGTTTAACGCGGTTTTTTAAGCCGTTGGGAATCGCAACATCGATTGGTTCATTTGTTGGAGGAAGGAGACTCCCTACTTCTTTTTTTTCATCTGTTTGCCTGCTTTGTTAAAAGGATCCCAGCTTATTTTTATTTTTCCATCATCGCCCTTTTGCGCGCGGAGACGGGCGCTGACACCCGTTTTACTGGAGATGCCTTTATTGACCAGCACTGAATCTTTGTTGGCTTTCAAATTACTGAGCGGGACCTGTATACTCAGATCAGGGCCCGTTTTCGTATTGTATATACCTTCAACGAACATGGTAATTACAGAGGAGCGGATTTCCATCCGGTTGATGATAATATTGTCCCCGTTTATTTCCAATAAATCATGCAAGTCCGCAAATTGAATATCAGAAAAATTCCTGCTTTTAAAAACAGTTTGCTGGATTTTTTGTACAGGTTCAAAGTTGACCAACTGGCCATCATGCAAATTGAATTTTACAAATCCTTTCATTTCTCCCGGGATGATCTGCGCCTTGGTAGTGAGCCCACCCTGCATGGTTACATCGGCTGTTAAAGTACCTCCTATATTTTTGTCAGTGGGAGATTTCAGGCCGAAATTATTAAAGGCGTAAAAAATTTTACTCACGTTCACATTTTGCAACTGTGCTTTGAAAGAAAAGGGATTGGACGAAGGCAGATTTTGAATGAGGCCCTGTATGGACATACTTCCCCCAGAATGTTTCAGCTTGATGTTTTTCAGGTTGATGGCATTGTCGTCCATTTCGAGATTCGCCATCAGATTCTCAGCATTGAATTTTTTATATATTAATTGTTTGGCGCCCAGATCAAGATTGAAATTTGCTGATTCAAGCAAGGCAGTGAATTGTGTCAGGCTTTGCGCCAGGGAAGATTTTTTATTTTTAGGAGCAGCTTTCACTTGTACCGGCTTCAGATACGATGTGAAATCATTCAGGTTCAGTTTGTTTGATCGGATACTCCAATCGACCGTCAGTTTATTATTTTTTTGATTGATCAGATAAAATACCGACTTTATCTTTCCATTCATCAACAGATCGGAACTGCCGGAGTTGAGGCTTAGTTGTTCTATATAGATGTCTTTGTCTTGAAAACGTACATTTCCCTGGCCGTTGACAAATTGCAGATTCCTGGGAATATAGTCCAGACCTGCAGAATCCATTCTGAATGTACCGGTTATTGATCGTAAACTATCATAGTTTTTTTCAAGTGACCCGCTATAGTTCAGGTTTATTTTCCCGGAACCTTTTGTAAATGAAAGCGCATTTTCATCCAGCAGACTATTGATGTTTTGCAGTGGGAAATTGGAAACAATATGAATATTCATTTTGGGATGTATAAGATCACGGATGACGACGGAATCACAATTAAAATCAATTTTTTCCCAGTCAGCTTTCAAAGGCGAAAAATGCATTACCGTATTGGAATCTTCGTGACCCTTGCCCTTTACCTCTTCATTATTAAAAGTTGCAGTGAAAGACGCATTATTTATGTTTATGACCGGTGTGGTGATGGTCCTGTTTTCCACATTAAGTCGTAAATGAATGAGGGGCGTTTTATATTCCGGTTCTGAATTATCCAGACTGCCGGTTAAATGTGTAATGGTTTCTGAAATATCATAAGAATCCAGTTTGAGACGGATGTTATTCGACAGAAATGAAGCTGCTTTTCGAAATGGCAGTTTACTGGTTTCCCAGGATAATAAAAAGGGAGTCGGCACTTCCGCCAGGTAAAACTTACCGGTAAACACAAATGGCTGTTTGTCAACGGCCAGTTTGATTTTTTCGAATTGCAGAATTTTGGAATCTTTATTGAATTCAATCCGAAATTCGCCAACCACAGATTTGTCTTTCAGGTAAGGTCCCTTTTCAGGGTTGAATGTCATGCGTTGTACTTTACAATCCAGATCGACATCAATTTTAAGGGCTCCGTTTTCCGGACTTCCATGAATGACGCATTCCAGGTAATTAATATTATAACCGAAGAATTTATTCTTGTCTTTTTTATCAATGGCCAGACTTCCGTCATTTATTTCCAGAATGGGATAGTCCAGGTTTTTAGGAGCATCTTTCTTTGGTGGATTATTCTTTTTGAACAGGGATGTATTGGTGTAGCCGTTGCTATCAGTATAAATATATATATGCGGATTTTCAAGTTGAACCCGTCCGATATTTATTTTACCAATAATCAGTTTGAAAAAATCAAGTGTAGCATATACCCGTGTGGCGGATATCAGATCGTGATGGTGCTGAAACCATAAGCTGTCACGAAGTGTGAGGGTGTCGATGGTAAACGCCATCCTTGGAAATGTATGTTTGAAACCGATGCTGACATCTCCGATATGGAGTGTTCCGCCGTTCAGACCCTTTTTCGCTTCAGATTCAATAAAGGCAATGACTTCTTTTTTATGTTGTTTCAGATAAATCCACCCACCGATGAAGGCAAGCAAAATAAGTGCGATGAGTACAGCCAGAATGCGTAAACTGATTTTCAGTGTTTTTTTCACATGAACAGGTTGTAGACTATCAAATGATTGATTGAATTAAAGATAGCAACATTGAACTATCTGTCAGGTCTTTTCAGGTATATAGAATAATCCGGCTGAATTACATCATAGTCCTGGTGCATAAGAGGAGAAGTCAACAGAAAATCAGCCGTGGAACGATCGCAGGCAAAAGGGATATTCCACACGACTCCAAGACGAAGCAAAGCTTTAATATCCGGATCATGGGGTTGGGCTTCCATAGGATCCCAGAAAAAAATCAGCACATCAATTTTTCTTTCTGCGATTCTTGCTCCAATCTGCTGATCACCGCCCAGTGGGCCACTCATAAACTTCGTGATGGAGATGCCAAGGGCTTTTTCCAGCATTTTTCCCGTGGTTCCGGTGGCAAAAAGTCGATGCATGGAAAGAACGGTCTTGTTATAGGTAGCCCATTCTATGAGCTCTTTCTTTTTATTATCGTGTGCGACCAGGGCTATCCGTTTGCTGGCTGCCATTTTATAGATACTCATACTTAAGGGTTTAATCACAATTTAAGCCTAAACGAGAAGCGGTCGTGGTCCGGACGATTCCCGGGGGTGTGATGCCCTTTAAGATGGGAGCAAAATCCTTGCGAAGCTCCCATGCCTGCATCCAACAGAGCAAGGGTTGAATTCTGTACGGAAGATCAATATACCGATCGACCCAAAAAGGGAAATCAGGAAATAGAGATCTGCATTTTTTGTTTATAAGGTTTTTAAACCTTCCCATTTTGGAAAGACCATGGCCGCAAACCCTTTACAGTACTGGATTCAGATAAATGTGTGGGTACTCTGAGGAATATGGCTCGGGCTGTACAAATCGCTCGTGTTCATTCCTAATTTGGGAAATGGCATAGATTTTGTCCACAGTTTATCCACATTTACTATCCCATGAAGCGACTTCAGTTATGGCTTTTATCAGCCCTCCTATGCTGTGCATCGTTCGGTCAGTCAGCAAATGACCATATAGGTCGTATAAATATTACTTCACCGGAGTCTAATATAGCTTTCAGTCTTTTTACGGTTACAACTTCAAATGGTCAGGCAATCTTACGATGGACAGTTCCATCTGTTAAAGCAGAAGATTTTTTCATTGTTGAGAAAAGTAGTGATGCCATCCATTTTGAAGTAATCAGTGCCATGGAAGCATCTAACGGATCAGATTCAGTTTATTCAATGACCGATAATACTGCAGGTGACGGCGCAGTCTCCTATCGGATTCGTATTACCGGGAAAGATGGCAGGGAGTTGTGCTCAAAAACTGTCAATGTGAATTCCGTTTCGGATGCTGATTTTAAATTTTATCCCAATCCGGTAGACAAGTTATTAATTGTCCGTTCTTCTCATGCTTTGAATATACAGGTTATGGATGCGTACGGAGTAATAAAATTTATACAGGATGTGGACGCGGGAATGCAGATCGTTAATGTGTCGGCTTTACAAAAAGGGAATTATATTTTGAAGGCGACAGATAAAGCGACAAATACGGTTATTTCAGAACAGCTTGTAAAAAATAATTAAAGATTCCGGGGTAATTGGTTTTACATCTTGTGGATGTGAATGTTTACGTATATCTTTACCTCGGTTTTTCATAGGATATTGGATTTTAAAACGGGGTTGAATTTTTATTCTGACCCCTTTTTTATGCCCGCTATTTCCGTGTGCAAACATCAATTTTTATTGTACTTACCCGGATAATCTGCTCAGTGATTATTTAAGATGAGATTCAATTAGCACGCGTTCAAAAAAAAAGACTGTCCTTTCGAACAGTCTGAAACTTACCAACCCAAGATTTTAAATCTCTTCTTATTTTTCCGGTGCCACGCCTTCCTGGGTTTCTTTAATCTTCGCACGAATCTTTGCTTCGATTTCTGAGGCCAGTTCCGGATTATCGAGTAGTAATTGACGAACGGAATCACGTCCCTGCCCGAGTTTGTCTGATCCGTAGCTGAACCAGCTTCCACTCTTATTGACGATACCGAATTCCACACCCATATCAATGACTTCTCCCATTTTTGAAATGCCCTCACCAAAAATGATATCAAATTCTGCGCTGCGGAACGGCGGGGCCACTTTATTTTTCACCACTTTCACTTTAACATGGTTCCCGATCGCTTCTTCTCCATCCTTTATCTGGGCCATCCGGCGAATATCCAAACGAACGGAAGCATAAAATTTTAAAGCATTACCGCCGGTAGTCGTTTCCGGATTTCCAAACATCACTCCGATCTTTTCGCGGAGCTGATTAATGAATATGCAAATGGTATTTGTCTTACTGATGGTAGCAGTCAGCTTACGAAGTGCCTGTGACATCAAGCGGGCATGAAGGCCCATTTTACTGTCACCCATTTCCCCTTCCAATTCTCCTTTGGGAACCAGGGCTGCTACAGAGTCTATCACAACAACATCCAGAGCACCTGAAAGAATCAGCCGGTCGGCAATTTCCAGGGCTTGTTCGCCATAATCGGGCTGTGATATCAGCAGATTGTCCACATCCACTCCCAATTTCTTGGCGTAATTACTGTCAAAAGCGTGTTCCGCATCAATAAAGGCGCACATCCCACCCTTTTTCTGTGCTTCAGCGATCACATGTGTCGCAATGGTTGTTTTACCGGAAGATTCGGGTCCATAAATTTCAATAACCCGGCCACGAGGCAAACCGCCAATACCCAGGGCTACATCCAGACCGATGGAACCGGTGGAAACTACTTCCATGGGTTCTGTACTTTTTTCATTCATCATCATCACACTGCCCTTGCCAAAGTCCTTATCAATCTTATCAATGGTTAACTTGAGCGCCTTTAATTTTTCTGCGTTTGACATTGCGTATTTTTTATCTGTTTAAAGTAGTTGATTATTCAAAACTAGTATAAATATTTTATACACACTAATTTTTTTAGTAAATAAAAACTAACTATTTTGGTGCTCCGTTTTGGATCCGTACCCGTTGCTGACTCCCCCGTCAGGTCACACCTGTCGGGAAGCCCGGCATCCTTAATTGCAAAAAGAACGAATTTTAGAGCCGAAGTCAATACAACGAATGTGGTAAATTTGAAACATGAACCGTATCGACAGATTATTTGGCATTCTTACACTACTCCAATCCAAAAAATTCGTTACGGGCGAAAAAATAGCTGAGAAATTCAATATCAGTATACGTTCTGTTTACCGGGATATTAAGGCACTTAATGAACAGGGAATTCCCGTCAGTTTTGAGCCTCATCGGGGATACTTTATCGTGAATGGATATTTCCTACAACCGGTTTCTTTTAGTACGGAGGAAGCGAACGCACTGTTGTTAATGGAATCCATTGTTTCCGCATTTGCCGATAAATCCATTCATCAACATTATTCTTCGGCTCTCACCAAAGTAAAATCCGTTTTGCGGTCTTCCCAGAAAGATTCTATTGAGAAACTGGCTGCGAATATCAAACTGCAGGTGCCCGTATGCTTCGTTCAGAGTTTTGATTACCTGACGCGCATTCAACAGGCCATTTCTTCCCAGAAAATCCTGGAGATCGGATATACGAATAAACAGGAAGAGGTCTCTGTCAGGAAACTGGAACCGATCGGGCTTATATTTTACGCGCTCAGCTGGCACCTCATCGGATGGTGTCACAATAAAAAGGATTATCGCGATTTCCGCGTTTCACGAATCCTGAGAATTCAATGCACGGAAGAAAATTTTACCATTCCGAAACATATGCCGTTGGATGATTATATGAACCTCCTGCCCGTAAAATATTAATTTAATTTTTTGCTCTGCCATAGGGCTGTCAGTGGTCGGTGTTTACTTTGTTTAAATCATTAAACAATAATATGAACACGATTACATCTTATTTCGAAAATCAATTGAAGGAAGAAGCAGACAACACCCGTAAAATACTGAAGATTGTACCGGACGATCAATATGATTGGAAACCCCACCCTAAAAGCATGACCATACGACAGCTGGCGACCCATATTGCAGAATTACCCGGTTGGATTCCGCTTGGCATCAATACGGAAGTGCTTGATTTTGCTACCGGTGATTATAAACCAACCCCCATTGATAATAATAAAGAACTGCTGAAGGCATTCGAGGATAACCAAAAACTGGCTTTGGAATCTTTGTCAAAAACAAATGACGAATATTTACAGAATGACTGGACGATGAGAAATGGTGAAGAAGTCTATATGACCATTTCAAAAGAAAACGTTATCAGAATGGCCATCTCCCAAACCATACACCATCGTGCACAGATGGGGGTTTTTCTGAGACTGCTGAATGTACCTATTCCGGGATCCTACGGACCGAGTGCAGACGAAATGGGATTTTGAGCGTAGAGTCCGGGCGGGATGATTTCTAAGTCAATAGCGCGTCTGCAATTCGAAAGAAACTGTTAATACCAAATGGATATTAAACTCCGGTTTTGATTTCAGGTCTTATGTACCGTGCGAAAGCACTTAAATAAAAAACAATGAAATCAAAATTACTATTCTCCGCGCTTTTTATTGCATTTCTCGGAATGGCAAATGTGTCCCAGGCACAGGATGGCTTCGCAAAAAACCATCCCCGTCGGGCAGAAGTAAATCAGCGTTTAAAGGATCAGCATCATCGGATCGATCAGAAATTGAAAAGAGGTGATATCAGCAAACGTCAGGCTTATCATATGCATCGTCGTGATCATCGTATCCGCCAGGAAGAAAGAAGAATGGCTTACAGACATGGTGGTCATATTTCAAAGCATGAACAATACCGTTTGAACCGTCAGGAAAACCGAATGAATCATAGGATTATAAAGTCTTAGATAATACAACCCTGTTCAACGCATAAATCCACCAGAAATGGTGGATTTATTATTTAGTGAATATTTTCGCTTTGTATATGGAAAATTTTCACTATCTTGTATTCACTATCTATGGCTATCTCATCTGCAATACCTGTTTCAGTCCGCGACCGGTTTAAAAGCCTCGATTTGCAGTCAGCTTTTGAACTCGTAATTTCTGCGCGTAAAGGAATTAAACCCAAGTTATTTTACGAATTTGCCGATTCAATCCATATGCCTGAAAAAAAACTGGCTTTGTTGATAAATATCTCCTCCCGAACAGTTCATAACTATAAGGAACAACAAAAGCCCTTGGACCCAATACAAAGCGAACATCTTCTTAAGTTGATTGCGCTGTATAGAAAAGGCGAAGATATATTCGGCAACATAGAGGAGTTTAATGATTGGCTGGAAAAACCTTTTTGGAACTCCAAAGAGAAGCCGATAGACTGGCTGACAACGCCCGGTGGTGTTGATCTGGTTAAAGATGAATTGGGTCGCCTTTCTCATGGGTATGCCGTTTAATTTCCATCATGCTCGTTTATCGGATTGTACATAAATCATTTAGCAGGAAGATTATTGCGCCCGGATTCGCAGGCCGCTGGAATGGAAGCGGCCGCAAAGTGATTTATTGCGCTGAGTCGATCGCACTTGCTTTTTTGGAGAATATGATTCGCAGGCAGGGTATCGGATTTAACCAGGATTTTAAAACCATGATCCTGGAGATACCCGATACGATGAAAATACAGTTTGTTCAATTTAAGGACCTTCCTGCCGGATGGCGAAAATTTAATGATTATTCTAAAAGCCAGCCCATCGGCAATAAATGGTATGATGAAGGTATTTTCCCTATTCTTAAAGTTCCCTCCGCAGTATTACCAGAATCATATAATTATGTTCTGAATGCTACACATCCTGATTGCGGGAAAATTAAACTCCTTAAAACAACAGATCTTATACCGGATGAGCGGATTGAAGATTTGCTGAAAAAGCGAAGGTAATCACGTTGCAGCGCAGGATAAATCATTCTGGCAATGACAACTATAAAATATGCCTGAAATCGAAGACCGCACCAAAATTCCGCTTAAGCGAGTGATCGGACTCCCCACCAGCATCCTGCTGGTTGCAGGTATCATGATTGGTTCGGGTGTCTTTAAGAAAATTGCACCGATGTCGCGCGCACTGATGAGTGAACACTATATTTTATGGGTTTGGGTCGCAGCCGGGGTGATCACCATGTTCAGCGCATTTACTTATTCCGGGTTTGCCGGTTTGACTGATAAGACGGGTGGATTCTATGAGTACCTGCGATTAATATATGGAGATTTTGTTGCGTTTTTATATGGTTGGTCTGTTTTTACAATCATCGGATGCGGTTCCATTGCGGCACTGGCCTTCGTATTTTCACAATCGGCAGACGCCTTATTTCATTTTGGATCCCTTATACCCTCCCAAAATGAGTTTTCTATCGCTCATTTTATTTACCCCTTCCAGAGTTTATCAATAAAGATTCTCGCAATCAGCATGATCATTCTTTTAACATGGTACAATATTACCGGCGTAAAAAATTCAGGTATTCTGAATAATCTGGTGACAACAGCAAAAATCATGGGCATTCTTCTTTTGATAATTGCCGGTCTTTTATATGCGGGAGGGCCGGTGAAATTGCTTCAGCAGGCTGGCAATGACCATGCATTAACCGGTGTCGCCTTATATAGTGGTTTTTTTGGTGCTCTGGTCAGCGCACTCTGGGCATTTGATGGCTGGAGCATCGTCAGTTTTGTTTCGGGAGAAATAAAAAATCCTGAAAAAAACCTGCCCTATGCGATCATTGGCGGTATCAGCATTGTGACGATTTTATATCTTCTGCTGAATTATGTATACATGCGGGTGTTTTCAGTTGAATTACTGGCCTCCATTCCCGACGACAAAATTGCTGCTGCCGTTGTTTCTGAAACTTTGTTCGGCAGATTAGGGTCTTCCCTAATCCTGGTGCTTATTTTTATTTCCACTTTTGGCGCACTGACCGGATGCATTATAACATATCCCAGGATCAGTTTTCGCATGGCACAGGAAAAAGTGTTTTTCAGGAAAGCAGCTTTTGTACATCCTGTTTTTAAAACACCGTATATAGCATTGATATATTCATGCGTTTGGAGTTCTTTTCTGGTGATTACGGGAACGTTTGATCAGCTTACCAATCTTATAGTAGTTTGTGGTTATTCTTTTGCCGTACTCAGTGCCGCCGGGCTTATCAAAATGAAGATGAAGAAAAAAATTACCGATAATGTCATCGGGTATCCCATTATTCCGGTAATTGTAATATTATTCTCTCTGACCCTGGTTATTACCACATTGATTGTAAATACGCGCGATTCACTGATCGGGCTGTTGTTGACTTTTTCAGGTGTGCCTTTTTATTTTTGGTTCAAAAGGCAAAATTTAAAACCTCACACTTAACATTTCGCCAGACCTGTCATCCGATAAAATCCCGGTGAAGACTTCCTGACAAGCCGAAGCTCATTCTGAGCGAAGGCTGGTAACGGGATTTGCGACAGCCGCTCTGACAGCCTGGAAACTGACGGTTATCAGGGCAATGAACATGGAAGCAGCACCGGCTATCACAAATACAGTCCAACTGATTTGTATCCGGTAGTTAAACCCGCTTAGCCAAATGTTCATAAAATACCAGGCCAGCGGAGATGCGATAAGAATAGCTATGGCTACAAGTTTTAAAAAGTCCTTCGACAATAAAGCAGCAATACTGGAGACGGATGCTCCCAAAATTTTTCTGACGCCCACTTCCTTCAGTCTGTTTTCAGCCATATACGTTGCAAGTCCAAATAAACCCAGACAGGAAATAAAAATGGTTAATCCGGAAAACAATCCAGCGAGTGTTGCTGTGAGTTTCTCATCGTCGAATTTTTTCGCATATTCTTCATCTATAAAGTGATACTCGAATGGATATGACGGGTTATATTTTTTGAATATTTTTTCGGTGGAAGCCAGGTTCTGGGAAGTGGAATGATCGCTACTGAACTTTATATTCATAACGTTTCTTCCATATTTCGGTCCTTTAAAGATGATAGGTCTGGTGGGTTCATAGGGTGAAGTCAGGATAAAGTCTTTAATAACACCTACAATATGCCAGCTTACCGGATCATCAAATATGGTCTGTCCAATAGGATTCCTGAATTTCATCAGTTTAACTGCAGATTCGTTGACAACGCAGGCTGTTGAATCCGTTGGAAAGCTTTTTGTATCTATGTCTCTGCCGGCAACGAACCGGAGACCCATCGTTTTTGCGAGATTCCCGTCTGTCGTTGACCGGTCAAAAGTTATCCGCATGGAAGGATCCTTGCCTTGCCAGCTCAAACTGGATCCCATGCTCCAGCTTTGTGTCAGAGGTGCCATGGTTTGATTTACCGAAATGGCAATTCCGGAGTTTATCAAATCGTTTTTGATGAACTCATAATTTTTGGGAATATCACCCTCTAAGAAAACATAAGCAAGATTATTTCTATCATACCCGGTTTTTCTTTCCCTGGCAAATTTTACCTGTTGAAGTATGATGATGGTACAAACAATCAGCACAATCGCAAACGTAAATTGAGAAACTACAAGAATTTTTCGTGGGGTGACTAAGGCATTTACTTTTTTGAAAGCTCCTTTTAAAACAGCGACCGGTTTAAAAGCGGATAAAAAAAATGCCGGATAACTTCCTGCCAATATACCGGTAAAAAGTATGAACCCGATTCCTTCCGCCCAATAATAAATATTATTATAGTCGATGAACAATTGCTTTTGTGTGAGCTGATTAAATGCGGGCAGACATAAAACAAGGAGTAAATAAGCGAGACAACCGGAAATTATAGAAATAAAAATCGATTCAATGAGAAACTGTAAAACCAGGGATCGTCTTAATGCACCGGCCACTTTTCGAATGCCGACTTCCTTCGCCCGCTTTTCACTTCTGGCGGTGGAAAGATTCATAAAGTTTATACAGGCAATGATCAGTATAAACAAGGCGACAAGTGAAAATATTCGAACGATGTCGATACGGCCCCCGACAGGTTTTCCATTTTCAAATTTTGAATATAATCTCAACTGATTTACAGGATATAAAAACACTGTTGACTTGGACAGACCTCGTGAGTATTTCTTAACGATATCTTTTATTTTTTCAGTTACCTCGGTTGCCGTTGCATTCGGTTTGAGTAATACAAAAGTACGTATCGAGACATCGGTCCAATCGGCATCCATCCATCCCTTGGATTCGAGAAATGCAGATGAATTCAGAAATTCAAAATCGAATTGAGTATTGTTAGGAACATCTTTCATAATACCGGTGACCATGAAATTTTCCTGGTTGTCAAACTTCAGCACTTTTCCCATCGGGTTTTCATCTCCAAATAATTTCTTTGCTGCACTTTGAGTTAGAACAACAGAATGCGGGTCCAGCAACGCGGTTTTGGGATCTCCTTTGATTAAGGGGAAACTAAACATTGTCAGAAAAGACGGATCCGCCCAGGTGCCATTCACCTTGACAGATTTATTTTGATATCCGAATAAAATGTATTGATTCCACCCGATCCTCGCGGTATTTTCAATTTCAGGATAATCTTTCTTCAGAGCCGGTCCCAACAATTGAGGAGTAGGTGTGCCTGATTGAAGGGCACCATCACGCAAATCATTCTGCCATATTTCAAATAGACGCTTATCCTTGTTATGAAAGCGATCATAGCTGACTTCATTTTGAACCCATAACAAAATAATGGCTGCACTTGCCATACCGATCGCAAGTCCGAGAATATTGATTACAGAAAATCCCTTGTTCCGAAGAAGACTTCTAAAGGCAACTTTGAAATAATTCTTTAACATGATCATTCGGTTTTCGAAATTTTTGAAATATTCATTGTTCCGGTCATCTCGAAACCAGCAAGGACAGTAAATTGATAGCAGTTTTTATCGAATGGACAGCTGATTCTGTGTTTTTCAATCCCAAGAAAGTGCCAGTCTGATATTCTATTGTTTATCA
Organism: uncultured Bacteroidota bacterium; assembly: GCA_963732055.1. Classification (GTDB taxonomy): domain Bacteria; phylum Bacteroidota; class Bacteroidia; order Chitinophagales; family Chitinophagaceae; genus Puia. Next base: position 486,190 of record CAVSYG010000003.1, read on the forward strand.
GATGCTTATATTATTTACAATGGGTGAATACTGTCCGGTTACGAACGAATGCTGTTCAGTAATTACTTATCGCTGAAAATACAGCATCAGCTATTGCCTTTTTAACCGGTGAAGAACCGATACCAATTTGTCCACGTCTGCGCAGGTATTATAAAAAGCGAGAGAAGGTCTGACAGTACTCTCAACACCGAAACGTCGAAGGATCGGTTGTGCGCAATGATGTCCTGTCCTGACGGCAATTCCTTCTTCATTCAGAGCCTTTCCAACGTCATCATTACTGTAACCTTGCAGTATAAATGAAAGCACACTGGCTTTATCCCGGGCGGTGCCAATAAATTTTAGGCCGGGTACTTCCCGCATGAGACCGGTCGCGTAGATTAATAAATAATGCTCATAATGGCTGATATTGTCTATACCCAGTTTATTTACATAATCCAGGGCTGCTCCCAAACCGACCGCATCGGCAATATTACCCGTTCCTGCTTCAAACCGTCCGGGTGCATCATGAAATAGCGTACGCTCAAACGTAACATCCCTGATCATGTTTCCACCACCCTGCCAGGGTTGCATCTGATTTAACAAATCTTCCTTCCCATATACTACTCCGATACCCGTGGGCCCGAAAATCTTATGTCCGGAAAAAACAAAAAAATCCGGATTTAGCGATTGAAGGTCCACGCGCATGTGTGAGACTGATTGAGCACCATCCAGTAATACTTTTGCGCCCGCGCTGTGCGCCAGCTCTATCATTTGTTTTGCGGGCGTTATTGTTCCCAATGCATTTGAAACCTGTGTAAATGAAACCAGCTTAGTATTCGGGCCTAATAATTTTTGATATTCTCCCATTAGGATCTGACCGGCATCATCTACCGGAATGACCCGGATTTTTAATCCCTTCCTTTGCGCCAGCTGTTGCCATGGAACAATATTGGCATGATGTTCCAGGTGACTGAGAATTATTTCATCGCCCGGATGCAAAAACTGATCCCCATAAGATTTTGCCACGAGATTAATAGCTTCGGTTGTGCCACGTACAAAAACAATTTCATTTGCGGATCTTGCATTTAGAAAACTCCTTACTTTTTCTCTTGCTCCCTCAAAGGCATCTGTGGCACGGGCAGCAAGTTCATGTGCGGCCCGATGTACATTTGAATTTTCATGTTCGTAAAAATAACTGATACGGTCGATGACCTGTCTGGGCTTTTGGGTTGTAGCGGCATTGTCAAGCCATATAATCTGTCGTCCATTCACACGTTCCTGTAAAATGGGGAAATCCTTTTTTATGATATCAACTTCAAACACTGGTTTTACCAGACCTGGGTTTCCGGTGGGTTTAATGGAAGAATGATTTTTTGTTTTGCCAGACAGGTCCACGGGCTGCTGAAGAAAATAGTAGTCTTCGTTTTGAACCTGCGTCAGATTAAAGGGCAGTTGCGGGCCTGAATCAAATGATAATATGGATTCAAGAATTGTTTTTATATCTGCAGGAAGGCGTTCTTCTTCTTCGGTATCGGATATCTTACTGGTATGTTCCAGGTATTTGACGGAAGGAGAAATGCCACTTCCTGCAACTGATGAGGGCACTTTACTGTCTGCAGGGAAGTGAGGATCAGGTAAAGATGTCTGAGGATCGGCAAGATCTACTTCATTGCCCTGGTGATGTGCAGAAGGAGAAATACCACTGCCCGCAACAGATTTTGGCAATTTGTTTGTGTCCGTATTTTGCTTTTCAATCATCACTTCATCCCGGTTCCTCAGGTCAATTTCGTTTATTGGATTCAGCGCACCGGATGAAATCCCTGCACCGCCTGCTGAAGGAGGAATACCAAAGCTCGCGAAATGTGTCTGGGGAATTCCAGCGGGAATGGTATCGTATGATGAAATATTTCTCGGATCAGATGGAGATTCATCAATCGGCGCATAGTGACCAATTACCGGCAAAGGACTGTAAGATTCATTTTCCCTAAACAGTCGATTAGCCAGCTCCTGCAATAATTTTTCATCCGGAAAAAACGGCTGATCAGTATTTGTATTCATGGTATTTACCGGTTTCTACATTATCCAAAACAGCAATGGCATCATCCACGAGTACAGCAAGCGAACAATATAATGATATCAGATACGACGCAATGGCCTTATCGTTAATACCCATGAACCGAACGGATAAACCAGGTGTTTGCTCTCCGGGTAATCCGGGTTGAAACAGGCCAACGACCCCTTGTCTGCTTTCGCCTGTTCGTAGTAAAATGATTTTAGATTTACCGTTTTCCACTTTCACTTTGTCCGAAGGTATCAGTGGAATTCCTCTCCACGTAATGAATTGAGAACCGAATAAAGAGATTGTGGGCGGCGGTACACCGCAACGGGTGCATTCTCTTCCGAATGCCGCTACGGCTGCCGGATGCAAAAGAAAAAAGCCAGGTTCCTTCCACACCTTGTTCAGCAACTCGTCCAGGTCATCCGGTGTTGGTGCACCTGTGCGCGTGCTGATTATCTGGGAGGCTGCCACACTATTAAGAAGTCCGTATTCTTTATTATTGATCAATTCACTTTCCTGTCTTTCTTTTACGGTTTCAATTGCCAGACGCAATTGCTCGCTGATCTGGTTATATGGCTTACTATATAAGTCCGATACGCGTGTATGAACATCGATAATAGTTTGCACCGCCGCCAGATTGTACTCCCTTGGTTTTTCAATATAATCAACAAAGGTTTGTGGTAATGTACGTTCATCACGTGAAGAACAATCTACTTCGATAGCCGTTGCATCTTTTACTTTATTCAGACGATAAACACCGGATTCAACGGGTACCCAGTTTAATAATCTTGTCAGCCAGCGGGGACTGATGGTTACCATTTGTGGAACCGTACGGGTTGCAATGGCCAGCTGCCTGGCTGCTACGTCTCCGAGAGCCGTTTGTTGAGTTTTCTGGTCTGCCATATAGATGCTGTTTATTTTAAAAATCGTTTGTTGAAATCAGTCTTTTGTCAATGTCAAACATGCTACGATTGGGAAACAAAATTAAATTTATTATCCGGTATCCTTTTCCTTTATTTTCCTGCTTCCGGTTCTCCAGTGAAAGGTTTGCTGCCTGCTTAAATATAGGGACTCTATATAAATCTACCAAAACGGTAGACTAATTTTATTGGAGGCGGTATGTCCAATTTCCTTTTTCTGATTGTTATATAATGATATACTGATTATAACGAAACGGGTTTTCAACACAATCATTAACTTTAAAAAAAGGATCATGGAAGAATTTGTATTGCTTTTCCGACTCGACATATTGACAAAGGAAAAACAACCTTCGCCGGAATTGTTGCAGGAATATATGAAACAGTATCAGGACTGGATTGGAGGCATTGCTGCTCAAAATAAATTCGTCGGCGGCAAAGGCTTATCAACAGAAGGCAGGGTTCTGAAATACAATAATGTTATCACAGACGGTCCATTTGCAGAAATCAAGGAGTCCATTGCGGGGTATACGATCATTCGGGCATTAGACTTTGACGACGCGGTAAAAATGGCCAGCGGTTGTCCCATTTTGAAAGGAGAGGGGAATAGCGTTGAAGTTCGAAGAGTACAGAATCCCAAGTGACGGACGCTTATTAACTTCGGGGAGAATGAAGAACGAGGCAGTTATACCGCACTTATTCAGAATGGAATACAGGAAAATTGTTGCTGTACTTTCCAAACGTTTCGGTTTTGAGCAAATAGAAATTGCTGAAGATATTGCCAGCGATACTTTTCTGACAGCCACACAAACATGGGGGATGAACGGACTGCCTGAAAATCCGGTCGCCTGGCTTTATAGTGTGGCGAAGAACAAAGCAAGAAATCATCTGCAGCGGAATAACGTTTTTGAACATAAAATCGCTCCCGAATTAAAAAGTAATGCGGCCTCCTCATTGGAACCGGATATAGATTTATCACCAAAAAATATTATCGACAGCCAGCTGCAAATGATGTTTGCGATTTGTCATCCTTCTATTTCCCCTGAAGCACAAATCGGGCTATCGCTGCGTATTCTATGCGGTTTTGGAATCGAAGAAATCGCAGATGCCTTTCTTACAAACAAGGAAACGATCAATAAACGTTTGTTCCGCGCAAAGGAAAAATTGCGGGCAGAAAAAATGGATATCAGTCTGCCTGCCGCTTCGGAAATGGAATCGCGGTTGGAAGTGGTGTTGGCAACGATTTATTTATTGTTCAATGAAGGGTATTATTCTGTCAGTCAAAATAAAACACTTCGCAAAGAATTATGCTTTGAAGCGATGCGATTGTGTAAAATGCTGGTGGAAAACGAAGCGACCAATACAACTTCTGCGAACGCCCTTCTTGCACTGATGTGTTTCCATGCTTCCCGGTTTGAAGCCCGGTTTACCAAAAGCGGTGAAACGGTTTTATATGATGAGCAGGATACCGGTTTATGGAACCCCGAACTGATCAGCCAGGGAGGATATTATTTGAATCGGTCTGCAAACGGGGACAGGATTTCACAATACCATCTCGAAGCAGGTATCGCTTATTGGAGTACACAAAAAACGGATACAAAAGAAAAATGGGAAAATGTTTTACAGCTTTACAATCGGTTACTGCAAATTCAATATTCACCCATGGCCGCGCTCAACAGAACGTATGCATTATCAAAAGTAAATGGTAAGGAAGAAGCGATTATCGAAGCTGAAAAATTAAATCTCGTCGAAAATCCGTTTTATTTTGGCCTGTTGGGAGAATTGTGGATGGATATTGACAATAAAAAATCAGTTGAGAATTTTCAAAAAGCACTTGGCCTGGCAAAAACTGAAACCGGCCGGCAGGCTATTCAGGCAAAATTGGCTAAAATATGATATGATATTTGAAATCCGGCCATTGTTGATGGCCGGATTCCGGATGATGAGTCTAAAAGATATATGGGGAGTAGCGCCTATTTTTTGGCGATCGAAGTTTTTACATTCAGGAGGAACCATTCGCTGACGTTGCTGTTATATGGATTTTCAGAATCGGCATTTATCCTTTCAAATATGGGCATGGCTTTTAGCGGTTCATGGTTGCCGAGATAACTCATGGCCAGATAATATTCGGCATCCTGTTCAAAAAAATCTGTTTTGGAGTTTTCATTTTTCTGAATCATTGCCTTAAAAGTTTCTATTGCTTTTTCAGGCTGGTTTTTTTCCAGGAAGGCGATACCAGCCAGCAGGTATTCTTCCGGTTGCGGCGCATTTAAGGAATTAAATTCCCAGATGACCGAGTCCATTTTACCTGTTATATATGCCTCTCTGATAGCGGAGCTATTAGAAGATCCCCTCATAGTATGTAATTCATAGGGATGGAAATTCCTACTGAATAATTTTTCTGGCGTGACAGTGATATACAGATATAATGCGAATAAACACAGGATCATCGAAAATCCAAATGCAATTCGAAGGCTCAAAATGGCATAGTGCCTGCTTTTTTCCAGGGCTGCCTGCAATTCGGAAGGGGTTGAAATCTTATTCATAAACACGGATTTAGGGTAAAAACAAAAGGTTTGTCGGTTTTTCCAGGACTATGAATTCTTTTATTAGTAACCGGTCATGTAAGTTTTGTAACCATTGCAAAGCCGCAATATTAACTGCTTAATATTCAACACATTAAGTCCTGCATTACAACAGAAAGTAGAAAAACCAGGTGCTGAACAGCTGTTCCGATTTCAATCGGTCCGATTTATACCGGCTGAAAATGCCGGTCCAATTCGTCAAGAAATCCTTCGTCACGCATCCCGGATCTATTGAACATAATGGTAGTCGTCATATTATTATCAGGATAAAACCTCATTTCGCAATAATAGCCTCCACCGGCTCCGGCATGAGCGAAATAATGAACTTCATTTAATTTTCCTGTGAACCAACCAAGGGTCATTTCAATTTCGTTGCCGTTATTGGTTTTTTGCTTTGTAAATAAGACTTCCTTCCATGTATCTGACAGTAAAACAGAATGAGGTCTGGACAATTCGTAAATAAACTTTGTTAATGAATAAGCATTGGCGATGAGTCCACCATATGCTCTTCCGTTTACATAATATTTATTGAATTTTATCCACGCCCGATTACCTGATCTGGTGGTGAACTTTTTCCTGTCAATCAGAAAACCGAGAATCAGATTGATCAATGATAGTTTTTTCTGATAACCCCTCGCATAATGAATTTCATCTGGTACAATAAAATCCATTGGACGTCCTTCCAAGCCGATCATTGCAAATATATTTTTCCTGATATAGTCACAGTACGACAGGCCTGAAACTTTTTCTATGATTTGGCCAAGCGGCAGATAATTTAAATTGCTGTATATGAATTTTTCTCCCGGCTCGCTCTTCAACCGGCTGTGTTTTCTCAAAACATTTCTGATGAATTCGTTTGAATCAAATTCATTTTCTTCTGACTGCAGATGGACCCATCGCAGAGGAATCGGATTGGATAATCCGGAAGTATGCGAGAGCAGGTGATATATTTTTATTTCTTTATGAAAAGGCAATCCATCGAGATAAATGGAAGCGCTATCGGTTAATTTTATTTTACCAGCTTCTGCCAGTTGCATGATGGCGAGAGAAGTGAAGGTTTTCGTAACAGAACATGCATTAAAAAATGAATTTTTATCAATGGCTCTATTGGATTCAAATTCAGCGACACCGAGGTTTTGATGATATAAGGTGATCCGGTCTTTCAGTACAATGTACTGCAAGCCAGGTGTTTTACCGGTTTCAACCAGTTTCTTCAGGGACGCAGTTACCTGGGGATAATTCTCCATCTGATCAGATTAACGAAATGCGTTTGAAACAAGGACTGGATTTCGTCTTGGAAGAGTTTTAACAACCGTCTTCTGTGGGCATCAGATTTTCCAATTGAGTAATAATTGCAAAATTAGGGGAACTATTTACATGAGGGTTATACATATCTTTAGCTCTAACCACTAAAAATCATCACATGAGACAACTTATCCTTACAATTGCCTTTCTTATCATCGTATTCACGGGGTTTTCACAGGAAGAAAAGAATGGAATTATTTACATTAAGCACCCCTACATTCAGCTCGTAGACAAAGCTAATAAAGCATATCTGGATAATGATATGGCGGCGGCCAAACAAGTTTATTCCGATACGGCAAAATTCTGGGCTTCGGGAATGCCGAAACAAGTCCCAATAGCTGATGCATATACAATGTGGAATGGTGATTTTACTTATTACGATAGTATCCGGATCAAGACAGTTGGTTATCCCGACTATCTGAATTATATCGACGGAAATCAGAAAGTTGTACAGTCATGGGGAACCTGGTTTGGAAAATCAAAAAAGACCGGGAATACACTCAGGGTGGATTTCGTACAATTCGACACTTTTAATAATGACGGTAAAATAGTTTTTGAAACACTTTACGGTGATTTTTCTCAGTTGGGAAAGAATTGATCCTTTCATAAAATCAGGAACGGCCCCTGCAGATTTTATATTTGCAGGGGCCGTTTCATTGAAATTTAATAAGATAGCGATGATCTGCTCCTAAAAAGGAAGATCATCATCATTATTGATATTTTCCGGACCCATATTGCTCATCACTTTTTCGGGACCTGATGCAACCGCAACACCCGTAGCTTCGATTTTCCAGGCTTTTACATCAGTATACCAGCGGCCATTAAATTCACGGCTTTCAACATCAAAGTCAATTTTCAATAAACTGCCTGGCTGAAGGCTGGCAGTTTCAATTTTGTCTCCCCAAACTGAAATGCAAACTTTCTTTGGATAAGTTGCTTCTGTTTCTACTATAATATCCTGTTTCTTCCACTGTCCGTTTTTTCCGGTGCCCGATTGAAGAGGGAGAAGTTGTACCAGTCTGGCAGTAAGTTGCATAATCAATGTGTTAAACAGCCCCGAAATTAATAAAAATAACCGGCCGTCCGGTTCAATAGATAGTAACCAGATAGTAACACTGAATGGCATTTTATACGTCCGGCTGTCGGGATACTGATAAAAGTTATTCACAGGGGGCGATAAAGTGCTGATAATCAGAAGTAAATTTTTTTAAATACCCATTTCTTTAACATATAAAAGCCAATATTTTATCCGTTATGTCGTTTATTAATGGCATTATTTATGCTTTAAAAAGCAAAACCAATCTTTTAAAACCAAATAAATCCATCTTAATGAAGAAGATCTTATTATCCATCTACACCGCTGTGTTGCATCAGCAGATGATTTTTTTGAAGAAAATTCTGAATGTGGTCGAACCTTAAATAAGGTTTATTAATTTCTTTATAGAGCTGCCGGATTATATCCGGCAGCTTTTTTTGTCTGAAACGGGATCTGTAATTTCATAGGCTTCTTAAAATGTAAATTCTGACAATAAAAAAAGGTGAATTATCAGCCCGAAGAATGGGCTGGAATATTTTCTTTTTCCTGAATGGACATATCACCTTTTTCTTCTTCAACTTCTTTTATCGTTACGGCGTATTTTGCCGGTTTAATCGGATCACCATAGAGCATGGCGTAGGACATAGTGAATTCAGCGCCGAAATATAATATTACTGATGAATAATAGATCCATAACAGCAGCACGACCAAAGAGCCGGCGGTACCGTATGTAGAGCCCACACTGCTCTTGGATATATAAAATGAAATCGCAAATTTTCCCAGTAAAAATAATAGGGTAGTGGCCAATGCACCTATCCAGACATCTTTCCATTTTATTTGGGCGTCGGGAAGGACTTTGAAGATCACGGCAAAAATAAATCCGGAGATGCCGATACTTATCAGGAGATTGATGATGTAAAGCAAAATAGTGGAAATACCTGAGAACAATATTTTCAGATGATTCCCGAAAGCTTCTACCAGGGCCGAAATAGCCAGTGAAACGAGTAATAAAAACCCCAGCCCGATAATGACGGAGAATGATAACAAACGGTTTTTTAAAAAAGCCACCCATCCCTTTTTGGGCTTTGGTTTCAGACCCCAGATTGTATTGATTGAATCCTGAATTTCAGAAAAGATGCCTGTAGCGCCTATGAATAGAAAGATGATGCCTATAACAGTTGCCAATGTGCTCTTACCGCTAATAGCTGCATGTTTGATAATATCCTGAAGCTGCAGGGCTGTATCGCGTCCTAAAAACCCTTCCAACTGGCCATATATTCTGCCCTCAATGGCTTCGCGTCCGAAAAAAAAGCTGCTCGTGGTAATAATAATCAGGATAAGCGGACCCATGGAAAACACCATGGTATAGGCGAGGGACCCACTTAATTTCAGCACTTTGTCGTCTGAAAAACCCTTGAAAGAATTTCTGAAAATCTGACCCAGCTCACTAAAAAAATGTTTGATAGGCATCCCATCAGGAGATACAAAATTCATTCCCGGGAGAGTCTAAAGGGAATTTGCCGAGAATCCTGAGAAATGATATAACGGAAAACGAATCCGTTTTGAGACAAGTTTTATGGCCGCGGAAGTGTAATAGAGTTTAAATTAGAGAACGGAATGAAACAAAACAACCTCAGAATGCAAGGCACCCGTAAATTTATCCCGAAAGTTTTCATAGTCATATGGCTGTTCCTGTCTCAGCAGGGATTTACACAAATTTCAAAACTTAGTCCCGATCAGGAACTCGCTCATAGCATTTTTAAAGAACTGATAGAGATCAACACAACACACTCAACGGGCGACTGCACGCCGGCCGCTCAGGCCATGGCAAAACGTTTGAGAGAAGCAGGGTTTGATGAAAAGGATATAGTTATTATTGGCCCTTTTGCGCGCAACCAAAATATGATTGCCAGATTACATGGTTCGGGGAAACAACCACCCGTGCTCTTCCTGGCTCACCTGGATGTGGTTGAGGCTAAACCGGAAGATTGGTCCTACAACCCGTTCAAACTAACAGAAACCAACGGCTATTTTTATGGACGGGGCAGCCTGGATGTGAAAAGTGGCGCCGCCATTCTCGTCGCAAATTTTATCCGTTTAAAAAAAGCCGGCTTTACTCCGGACCGTGATCTGATTCTGGCACTAACGGCCGGAGAAGAAAGCGCAGATGATTATGATGGAGTGGAATGGCTCGTGCAGAAACATCGACCGTTGATTGATGCATCATTTTGTGTAAATATGGATGCGGGTGAACCGCAAAGAAAGGCAGGTAAAAGAATTCTCCGTCCGGTGCAGGTTAGTGAGAAAGGTAATTTTTATCTGACACTGGAAGTGAAAAATCCGGGAGGCCATAGTTCACAGCCCACCAAAAATAATGCGATCTACCGACTGGCCGACGGACTTGTGCGTATGCAGGGTTTTGATTTTCCTGTGCAGTTCAGTGATGTAACGAAGTCTTATTTTTCTACGATGTCGTCACTGGAGACCGGACAACTCGAAGCAGATATGAAAGCCGTTGCGCAGAATAATCCGGATACATCGGTAATCAACCGCCTTGCGACATTTCCATATTATAATGCGCTGATGCGCTCCACTTGTATTACAACGGTAGTCGACGCCGGTAATTCAGTCAATGCATTACCTCAATCAGCAAAAGCCACTGTCAACTGCCGCTTGTTACCGGGTGTGACGCAGGAGGAAGCAGAAAAAACGGTTGTGCAGGTTCTCAATGATACGGGTATTCACGTTTCAGTCAGGATGGTATTAAAGAGTGGTCCTGCCTCTCCCGTCAGTGAGGAAATCATTGGTAAAGTGGAAACGGTAACTAAAAAAATGTGGCCCGGCATCCCGGTCCTGCCTGTGATGGGTGTTGGTGCGTCAGACGGAAAATATCTTCGCGCGGCCGGTATGCCTACTTATGGCATATCGGGTGTTTTTCTCGATGTGGACGATTTTCGTATGCATGCAAGAGACGAAAGAATACGGGTGGATGATTTCTATGAAGGACTTGAATACAATTTTGAGATCATCAAAGCATTTTCCAAATAAATTTTTATCATATTCCTCATTAAAAAACCGCATCCTTCATTCGGGATCCGCTATTTTATCGAGCATTTTCTCAATGAAATCTTTTTCTTTTTGCAGGGTCGTTTGCTTCTGGGCCTTTAAAAGGTATTGCCTGGCAAGTTTATTATTACCCTCCATCTGTTGGAATTTTCCAAGGGCCATGTTCAAAATATAATACTGGTTTAAAAACGGATGTCCCTGCAACGCATGCAATATTTCTAATGCACCCTGTTTATCCCCTGCATAATATTTAGCAATGGCATAATTCAGTTCAACAAAAGGATTGGGATAAATTTGTAACAGGCGGGCGTATAGTCCGACAATCGTTCGCCAGTCCGTTTTTTCGAAACTGGGAGCTATACAATGTAAATAGGCAATAGCCGCTTCCAAATGATAGGTGGATACTGTCTCACCCTGCGAACGGGTAAAGAATTCGTGAGCAAGTTGGATGAGATCCTGATTCCAAATCGACCTGTCCTGGTTTTCAAGATCCAGAAGTTCTCCCGAATCGGAAAGTCTTGATTTAAATCTCGCGCTGTTAAATAACATCAAAGCGTGAAGCGCCGAGGTTTCTTTATTGCTCAGCGAACTCTCTAATAAGGCTTTGTTCAATAACAGCGCTTCCTCACAAAGATCCTCCCGTAAAATTTCTTTCCCCGCCGATGACTTATATCCTTCATTAAATGTCAGGTAAATGATTTTGTGAACGATGGATAACCTTTGTTTAAGTGCATTTGGATGTGGTTCTTCCAACAGGATCTTTTCATCCCTGATCTTTTGCCTTGCTCTTAAAAGAAGTTTGTCCACTCCGTCTATTGTCATCCCTAAATTTTTGGCAATGGACTCAACTCTTAGATTTACAACATATTTCAGTGTAATCACAACCTGCGTCTTGGGGGCAAGATCCGGATGAGCGCAGGCAAATAGTAATTTTAATTGTTGGTCATCAAACACGGACTCACTGAAACGGACCTCAATCGCTGCCTGATCTTGTTTTTCGGAAAGCGGTTCCAGGCGTTTATCTTTCTTTATTTTATTCAGCGCCTTGTTTCTGCAGACCTTGTATAGCCATCCGGCGCTGTTTGTGGGAATACCCTGCAGTCTCCAGTCGATCAGGGCAGCCGAAAATGCGTCCTGCACGATATCCTCAGCAGTTTCAGGATCAATATCACGGGAAGCGTACATTAAAGATGCAACCAGTTTTCCAAAATGTTGCTTATACAAGTTATCCGTTTCCTGCTGTACTTTATCCATCCCGCATGAATCTGTTTATAGAAAGGGTAGAAAATCTATTCAGGGTTTTTGAAAATAAAGGGTTGAATGGGCCTCACTTCCCTGATAGCAAATCCCTCCATAACCATTGGACAACTTTGTGCAATGGCAGTAGCCTGTTCCAGATTTTCTGCCAGAATAATATCATATCCGCTAATACCCTCCTTTGCTTCTATAAACGGACCATCAGACAGCACTTCATTTTGAGTTACATATCTGCCATTGATCGCCAGGGGTTCTCCTCCAATATAATTTCCAGATTCGATAAGGGATTTGATCCAGTCAGTCATGTCGGGTCCTGCCGCAAAACGGTCTTCCGTTTTAAGACGACCGATTCTTTTTAAATCCTCTCTTACGATCAGCATAAATCTTTCCATGTCGTTAATGTTTTATAAAAGACAATTTCAGATCTAAAATCCGGACAGCTTTTGTATTTAGTTAGATTTAAAATTAAAATTAAGAAATCCACTTCCATTCTTCCAGACTTCCAGTCTTCCATACTAACGAAAGTTCCTTCCTTTATGGAAAACATCCTCTTGCGCATGAGCAGGAATGGAGGTCTCATCGGCTCTGGCCAGCGTAAGTATGGGTAGTTCATCGTCAGCAACGTCCGTAAGACGACGCATCAATCTGGTCATGTCGAAACATCGCTGCACGATCACATGGATCACTTCACCTTCTACCTGGAGTTTGCCTTCCACCATCAGCAATCGTGATTGCAGGATTTCTTTCCTGAATTGATCGAACAGGTTTTCAAAGACTACCAGGTTGGCACAACCCGTTTCATCTTCAATTGTAATAAAACATATGCCGGCTGCCGTGCCGGGCCTTTGCCTGACCAATACCAGTCCTGCTACTTTTACCTGGTCACCATTCCGATGTGTTTTTAAATCCTCTGTCGTTAGAATATGTAACTGTTCAAGTTTTTCCCGCACAAATTACAGGATGTGCTTTTAAAGATAGGGACATGGTCGCATAATCATGCACAACATGTTCTGATGTTCGCATCAGCGGCAAGGATATATTTTCCTCCGACGAGGGATTGGATATCTTTCCGGCAAATAATCCCACAGGCTGGTCATTACCTGTGGAAATTTCCCATAAAGCCATTCGCCTGTCCAGTCCCATGGAATTAAAAGCATCTGCATCAGCTAATTTTTCCAATGCGGATTGCGAAATACCCGCATTACGCATATCACGATGTTGGAATACATTTTTATTCTGGCAGAAATCAATAACTTGATATCTTCTTCACGCAATCCTTTAACCTGACGAAAGCCAAGCCGTAATGCATGGCAGGATCCGGATTTTTCTTCCAGTGTATTATCCCAGTCAGAATGATTCACATCTACCGGACGGACTTCCACTCCATGTTTTCTTGCATCGATCACAATTTGTGCCGGCTGATAAAATCCCATCGGCATACTATTCAGTAAGGCACCTGCAAACACATCCGGATAATACCATTTGATCCAGGAAGAAACATACACCAAGTAGGGCAAAACTGGCCGCATGGCTCTCTGGAAATCCATAACTGCCGAATCCTTCCAGTTGTTTGAAAACCCGCTGTGCATATTCCCGCTGATAACCCCGTTCCATCATGCCATCGATTAATTTTTTTTCAAATCTCGTAACCATGCCCTTTGCTTTGAATGTTGCCATGCTGCGGCGCAATTCATCTGCTTCACTGGGTGTAAACCCTGCTGCCACGATGGCGATCTTCATCGCCTGTTCCTGGAATAAAGGAACACCCAACGTACGGCCAAGAATTTCTTCCAGTTCTTTCGAAGGATATTCGACTTTTTCTTCCCCGTTGCGACGGCGCAGATAAGGATGCACCATATCTCCCTGTATCGGTCCGGGTCTTACAATGGCTACTTCAATTACCAGATCATAAAAACTACGTGGCTTTAGCCTGGGCAACATGGATTGCTGGGCCCGGCTCTCAATCTGGAATACACCAATGGTATCGGCATGACAAATCATATCATAAACTGATGGATCATCCTGTGGAATATTTGCCAGCGTGAGATCGAGTCCATAATGCTCTTTTGCAAGATCAAATGCTTTGCGGATACAGGTGAGCATGCCCAATGCGAGCACATCTATTTTCAGAAACCCAATCGCATCAATATCATCTTTATTCCATTCGATGCAGGTTCGGTCATCCATACGCGCATTCATCACAGGGCAGAGATCAGATAGTTTTCCCCGCGTGATCACAAATCCACCGGTATGCTGACCAAGCTGCCGCGGAAAACCCATGAGTTGCTCGGTGAGCTGCAATGTTTTCCGAAGCAGTTGATCGTCCGGGTTCAGTCCTTGTTCGGTAAGACGTTTCCCTTCGAACCATTCTTCCGTGAATTCCCAGACAGAACTCGAAATCCGGTTGATGGTATCAACGGATAGTCCCATGGCTTTTCCTACATCACGGATGGATCCTCTCTGACGTTCCTGTGTTACAGTAGCTACAATGGCTGCCCGGTCACGTCCGTATTTCTGATAGATATACTGGATTACTTCTTCCCGGCGTCTCATGTTCAAAATCCACATCAATATCCGGCGGTTCATTACGCGCAGAAGAAATAAACCGTTCAAAAACAAATCGAATTTAGAGGGATCAACAGAAGTAATGCCGAGACAATAACAAATGGTTGAGTTCGCTGCAGATCCACGGCCCTGGCAAAGAATATTTCTGTTCACGGGCATAGCGCACAATATCATATACAGTAAGAAAATAAGCAGCATAATTCATTTCTTCGAATAAAAGTCAGTTCATGAAGGATTGCATTTTTTGTTTTCTCCGGAATATGATCTCCAAAATGTTCATCCGCGCCTTTCCAGGCCAGCATGGTGAGTTCTTCCTGCGTTGTTCTTCCTCCTGTAGTGATTTCTTCCGGATATTCATATTTCAGCATATGGAGATTAAACTGACAGGCTTCTGCAATTTCCTGCGTATTTCGTATAGCTTCCGGATATTGACGGAAAAGCCTTTGCATTTCTTCTTCTGATTTCAAATGCCTTTCTGCATTTTGATGAAGACGAAATCCGGCATTTTGAATCGTACATTTTTCCCGGATACAGGTAAGTATATCCTGCAATTGCCGCCTCGAGGGTTCATGATAGTGAACATCGTTGGTCGCTACCATCGGAATGTCAAGTCTGGAAGATAATTGTGAAAGACGGAACAATTGTTTGGCATCATCACCAAGATAGCGACGGGATGCTGCGAGATAAAGATCTCTCACCAAAGAAGTCACTGATATTCAGTTAATTGTTTTTCGAATGAAAGATCAAATTCAAATCGCATGTTCAATATGACCGGAGGGACTACAATCAGCCTTATATCTTTAAGCTGATGATATACATCTGCTTTGTACAAATGGCATTCTCCTTTTTCTGCCCGAAGATTACCGGTGGTCAGGAGACCGGATAATTGCGAATATCCGGCGACGTTAGTCGGATAAGCCAACAGGCTAGGCCCATCCAGCAGGTCCAGCCGGCAGGCCGGAAGAAACTGGATACCTGATGGATCTGGCAGCTACATGGGCACGCACGATGCCAGCCAGACTGTTCCGGTCTGTAATGCCGATGGCATGTATATCCATAAGCTGCAGCCTGTTCAACAAATTCTTCCGGATGAGAAGCACCGCGAAGAAAACTAAAATTTGTTGTGAATTGTAATTCGGTATATTTCATATACTTAGGCAAAAAATCCATGAATAAACCATTTCGGTTTTTCGTTTTCCTCATAATGCCCGAACGGAATAACCAATACCGTTGACCTTCTTCATCTTCTACAGCATAATAATCCCGGTGTGGTCCATCCTGTATCCACCATTCCTGTTCGATCCGTTCAGGTCCGTCTGCCTTTTTTATTTTATGCAATTTTCCCTGATAGCGAAATATCATAGGCGGATAATCCGGTATCGGTGCCGTTACTTCAATACGTTCCGGTCTGGATAAAAGTTGCATCGGCCTTGGCCTTCCGGTCATCCACGGTGTGCCGGATGTTTCGTCAGGCGATACGGATTCTTTAAAAGATTTTTCAGGCAGATAATGTTCAGCAGGAAGAAAACGATTGATAGGTGAGTTGCCGAAACGGTTGGCCAGCCGGTCCATCAATTCTGATAATCCCGGATCTTCCAAACCGCTGGTCGTATCCCAGAGTTTCTCCTGATGCGGAGAAATTTTTTCTGTTTTCAATGCTTCGATCATAAAAAATTCTATCCCGGGAGCCGGTTCAATCGTTGAGATTTTATCTTCAAATAGTTTATACAGATGTTTTGCATTGAGTGTGGCACGATGTGTTCCGATTTCAATTTTTTCCATTTTCCCATCTGTGCGAAATCCCGTGAATACGGCTTTGCGGATTCCCATGCCTTCCTGTTGAAGTCGCTGACAAATCGTATCAAGTAATAGCTGCAGGGCAATTTCAATTCCGGTTGCTGTAACAATGGGTTCCAGACAGGGTAGTCTTTCGCGCCAGGGTTCGATGGGTTCAACAGGTATGATGGCTTCTTCTTCATTTCCCAATGCCTGATCCAGTTTCAGGATAAATTCTCTTCCGAACCGGCGCCTAAGTGCGGAACGGGGCATGCTGATAAAATTCCTGATCTGATGTAAACCCAGTTTATGCAGCCGATCAGCCACGTTCATTTCCAGTCGCAGTGCGGAAGGTGGCAAAGAAAGCAGTGCTTCCATCTGTTTTCCACTTTCAACGATTGAGTTAGCTCCATAATGTGCGATGGCCCAGGCAGTCGCCGATAGTGTCTGCAATGGTTACCCGTACATCGTACCCCCTGTTTTTTAATTTTAGTTGAATGTCTTTGATATATTTCTTTTCTCCTCCCCAGAGATGAGCAGCGCCGGTCACATCCATGATGATGCCATCAGGCGGATCAATCGCTACAACATTTGTATATCGGATGCACCATTCGGCAATGGCTTTTAATAATTTTTCTGATAGTGCAGGATCATCATCCAATACTTCCAATGAAGAATAGATCGCACGTGCGTCAGCGACTACCATACCGGGTTCAATACCTTTTGCAAGGGCCCATTCGTTGACAGCTGTAATAACCATGCGACCATGGTCAGGAGCAGAAAGTACAAAAGGGATATCACGAAGCGCAGGCTGGCGGATGCTGAACCAGTCCGTCTTTAAATGACGGAACCATATTGTAACAAATCGTTTTGCCATCTCATCCTGTTTTTCTTTTTGGCTCCGGAATGATGGATGGGATGGGTTTGCTGATATGATTGAGACAATGGTCTGACCATTCCATCTGCCAGGAACCAGGTTTTCCATTGCGTATTTTCAGGAGTTCAACATTCCAGCGCGGATAACCCAACCCAGGTAAGGCATCGTATGTTTCAGATGGTAAAGGGTTTATTTTCCAGCGTGAGACGGAAGCATTTGTATTCAGAATCCGGGGATTGGACCGATGAATAAAACCTGTGACCTGACTTTGCTCAACTGCCAGCTGAAATCTTCTGGAAACGGTAAAACTAAGAGATGGTATTTCAGCAACGACTGCTGCAAGCCCATGGCATTTCAGTGCTTCTTCTACTGTCCAGAGCAAATCCTTTTCTTTTTGCAGATCGATAAAGATGATTCGGGCTGGTTCAATACCAAATTGTTGAAGGGCTGGCGGAAATATCTTTCCGGAGGATCCAATCCAAATGACGGCTCCCCCTTTTTTCATAAGTGGGGAAACGAGCGCGGAGATAAAACCGGAAGTTGCAGCCGCAGATTCGGGACCAGTACTAATAAATTCATGAATTGCCGCCAATGGAAAACTTCCTTGCGGAAATGCGTGATTCATAGGTCCCAGTCCTGCATCTAAAGCTTCCCCTGCCATGGACATTCTTAGCCCTTCCAATGGAAGAATCTCCATTTTTAAACGGGTGATAATATCTGTTTTTGCTGTAATCATGGACCAGTTCTTACTACCCGTAGTCATGAAAATGATCGGGCGATTGACTGGCAAATTACTAAATAATTTAGTATTATAGAATATTTTCCCTATAATTTTAAAGAAAGTCTTTTCGAAAAATTTATAGATAAGAAAGGATGTCTTTTTTATTTTTTTTCGCCTGGTAACTGCTCATTTTATCCAGGAGCGTAATCAGTTGAGATTGTTCCTTCGAATTCAGATCCCCCAAAAAATCGGTAAACGATTCGGAAATCTGTTCATAACTTTTCTCTAATGTCTTCTTTCCCAAGGAAGTAAGTGTCAGGAGCATGGCCCGTTTATCGTCCGGATCCGATTTTTCCATCAACAGCTTGCGGTCAATCAGGCGACGGATCACATCCCTTCCTGTCGAAAATTCAACCATATTCTCCTTACTCAAACTATTCTTGGTCGGTTTATCCATCCGGGATACCTGGTAAAGAAAGTTATACTCGTGTTCCCGGCTGAAACCAAGCCGGCTAATGGCGGGCTTTATATATAAGCCCAGATATTTCTGCAGCCTGGTAATTAGTATCGCTACCCGGGTTGCATTGCCCCTGTCTTCCTCATCCAAATACACATCTTTATTTTGTACATCTTCCTTTCTGTTAGCAAGCAGCCAGCTTGCAAAAGCATACATATCCTTTTTTGGATTTGCACTGGAAAAAACTTCCCATTTCTCAACCAGCGGAATGACGGATGATTGTTTCATATTCAAAAATAATCATTCGGGAAGATTTGACCAAATAGAACGAAAACGCTATATTTATATAAATATAGGGCAATATCGTTTTAAAGTAATAAATTAAAATCATGCACTATTTGAATATTGAAAAGATGATGTGGTTTGCGATCACCATCTACTGGATCGTATCGGCAATTTTTGTAAAGAAGACAATAAAAAGACAGCCCGCACCGGAGACGAATTGTATATATAATTTGTGTTTTGATTGCTTTCTCTCTTCTTTTCGAAAATTATATTTCGTTTGCATTTTTATACCGCCCGGTTCTGTTTCAATCGGAAGCATGGAAGATGGCCGGTCTGTTGCTTTGCGCCACAGGACTCATTTTTTCTCTGACGGCAAGAATTTATCTGGGAGAAAATTGGAGTGGAACTATAACAATAAAGAAAGATCATCAACTGATTCAGTCCGGTCCCTACGGCATCACCAGGAACCCCATTTATACAGGTTTTCTCACAGCTTTTACTGGATGCGCCATGAGTCTGGGGCAGTTGAGGGGATGGATAGGTATAATATTTTTACTCGCAGCCATTCTGGTCAAGATAAAAAAAGAAGAAGAATTTATGAATGAGGTATTTGGCACGTCATTTCAGTCTTATAAGGCGAAAGTTAAAAGGCTGATCCCGGGAATTTATTAAAAACGGGTTCACGTCTTCAGCCTCCTTTAATTTTTATGATTTAGACTTTTGGCTATGAGCCTGACTATATTCGGGAGGGGCATATATGCAAAACCCATAAGATATCAGGCTGGTTGACAGCACCATGGCGGTATAATTAATCAGGTCCTGATATTGTTTTTGCCCCCTGCTAAAATGGAAGAATTTGAAAATATAAATTAAATCAACACATAAACCATAGTAGAATATAAAACCCGCAAAAATAAACATATATGCTTTTTCGCTGGCTGTATGGTTGATCTGTCTGAAAAATTTGTTGATCCCCCAGAGATTCAATCCAAGACAAAGCAGACTGCCTACCCCGATAATGAGATCATTGGAGGTCATATTGAACCCAGAGACCGTAATCACAATCGCCTCAAAAACTATAAATGACAATATCATGAAAAGAAAGATCTTCTTTTCGAAGGCGTAATAAAAGATAAGCAGGATCAACGGTGCATCAAACAGGTTATAATATTTTGTGATCTGCTCGTCGACTGCCACATACCATTGCCAGTGAAATATCTCCGGTGCATAGATAATCGCATTGATCATCCAGAAAATGGAAATGACCATATAGGCTTTGTTCTCTGCCAGACCCTTAAACCAGTATATAATTAATGGAAGAAATGAGAAAAATAAGGCCATGATACCCAATACATGGACTATGTTCGGTAAAACACCTGTTTCCAATTCGGATTGTTTAGATATTCTATAGCGTGAAATCGTTGATTTTATTATAAGTATAAGTACTCGCAGATTTACGAATAGTAGAATATTTCGATCGAAGGCGCTAAGTGTTTTCCCTTATGTTTCGCTTTCTTAAAAACTATTTCCCCTGATGGCCACTCAGGAATATTTTCTCAGATTGTATTCCCCTGGCTAATCCTGTGAAAAGTCTTAGATCAGAATGAAGTGGTGATTATTTTACGAATGGTTGCCCACAAATGTTCGGAATTCCTACCTTGAATGAAATCGCCGCCATGAAAAAAATAATTGTGTTACTGGGATTATCGGCCTCACTAATATCGGGTTGTAAAAATAGCATTCCGACGGAAATCTCCGTTTCGGCCGATTCCAGTTTCCAGTTGATGGCAGATGAATACATAAAAGGATACATGGATCACAATCCAACACAGGCGGTCTCGTTGGGATTTCATGAATATGATGGTAAACTGACGGACGACAGCCGGCAGGCGCTCGATAGTGAGTATGCATGGGTGAAAGTTTCAGCAGGAAAGTTGTCAGCCATCGATACGAACAGCCTTTCTAAAAGAATGTTTATCGATTACCGGATATTACGCGATGAGATCCATTCTGAACTATATACTTTCGAAAACATCCATAGTCCCTATACAAATCCAATGGGCTATGCAGGCGCCATCGACGCAAACACCTATATAAAACGGAATTTCGCAACACCCGAAGAACGATTGAAATCTATTATTGCCATCGAGAATGCGGCACCTGTATATTATGAAAACGCAAAGACTAACCTGCGTGATTCATTGGCGAAACCACTGGTAGAGCTGGCCATCCGGATCGCAAAAGGATCAGCATCCTTTCTTGGAAATGATCTGCCGCTTGCACTTAAAGACATAAAGAATGATACGCTGATGACTGACTTTAAATCGTCCAATAAAAAAGCGATTGACGCGGTCAACGGCTATGCGGACTGGCTTCAGAAAGAGAAACTACCTAAAGCGCATAATCATTATGCCATAGGCCGGGGCAATTACATGAAATTGCTCCTGAATAGTGAAGAAATCACCATGACTCCGGAAGAAGTGCTGGAAATCGGCATGTCTAATCTGAAAAAAGAACAGGAAACCTTCGATGCAGCGGCAAAAATCATCAATCCTCATAAAAAACCAGTGGATGTGTATAATGACATCAAAAAAGAACATCCGTCTGCGGACAGCCTGATATCCGATTCACGCAAAACGATGGAATCGATCCGGCAATACCTGATCGATAAACATATTGTAACCGTTCCTTCGGAAGTAAGAATCGCAATAAAAGAAACACCCCCGTATGCGCGTGAAACGAGCACAGCTTCCATGGATGCGCCGGGACCGTTCGATGAGAAAGCGACAGAGTCCTTTTATTATATCACACCCGTAGACAATAAATGGACCCCCACACAACAGGAAGACTGGCTCAAATCATTTAACTATTATACGACCGATGTTGTCACCATTCACGAGGTTTATCCCGGCCACTATACACAATTCCTGCATCTGAAAACGTCTTCTGCCACAAAGATTGAAAAGATTTTTGCCAGCTACGCATTTGTTGAAGGATGGGCACACTACACTGAAAAGATGATGCTGGACGAGGGTTATGGCAACAACGGAGATAGTATCCGTGCAGCAAAGTTTCGTCTTGCCCAGAGTGGTGATGCACTATTGCGACTTTGCCGACTTTGTGTTTCAGTCAAAACGCACACCCAGGGAATGACTGTTGACGAGGCTACAAAGTTTTTTATGGACAACTGGCATCAGGGCGATAAACCTTCCAGGCAGGAAGCTTTACGTGGAACCTTCGATCCGGGTTATTTATTTTACACCGTTGGCAAACTCGAGATCCTAAAGTTGCGTTCCGATTATCAGCAGCAGGAGGGCAACAAATATTCATTACAAAAATTCCATGATATACTACTCGATAACGGCCAGCCACCTATTCGTCTTCTTCGGGAAATAATGTTAAAAGATAGCACTACATGGAATAAGGTATTGTAGAGATAAATGGGTTAAACGTATACAAGAAAAAGAGAGAGGCCTCGCCTCTCCCGACTGATATCAACTGCATGAATCGCCACAGCCGCAAACCGGTCCGCAGTTACAATTTTCGCATGTGCAATTCGGGTTACATAAACCTGCTGCCTTAATAGATGTTTCCATGTTCTTTGTTTTTTTATTGTTATTGATTAATTACAACACAAAACTAACACGGCAGGCCCGGGTAGGTCTTACGTTATTGAGGGGAAGATGTATATAATTTTTGGATCAGGCCTCGTCGATCGATTTTCGCCTGGCGGCACCTATTTTCTTGAAGTGAGATGCGTTAATACCCGTTTCCTTTTTAAACTGACTGGATAAGTGATGTACGCTGCTGAATCCTGTCTGATAGGCGATTTCGGTAAGCGAAAGCTGGTCATAGACGATTAACTCTTTTACTTTTTCTATGCGCAGAACAATAAAATATTTTTCAATCGTAAGGCCTTCAATAGAAGAAAACAAGTCACTGAGATAGCTGTAGTCATAGTGTAAGGTGCTTGTAATAAATGACGACAACCTGCGTTTTTGGTCCGGTACGCCTTCAAGTAAGTATTCGAGGACCCGTTTTTTTATATCTTCTATAATTTTATTGATACGTGTTTCGATCAGCTCAAATCCTGATTTGACAATTGCCTTATCAACTCCTTTCAACTGATCTGCACTTAAATCGTTCACGAGATCTACTTCACCCAAAACGACTTTGCTGAATGGAACGTCAAGGTCTTTAAGGATTGTTTCGACTGTTAAAATGCATCTTTGACACACCATATTCTTGATCAATAATTTCTTTTGATATATCTCTTTCATTTTAGTTATGAATCACTGATCAATTTTTCGTCTGATATTTGGTTTCAACGCCGACTCCTTTCGTCAGCGTTTGATAAACCACACAATATCTTTCCGTCAGTTTGGACAAACTGGCCATTTGCTCCGACGTTGCATCTGTTTCCAGATCAAACAGCAGACGGATCGTTTTAAACCCGACAGCCACTTCTTTCGAAACGCCCAGTGTTCCTTTGAAATCCAAATCCCCTTCTGCTTTCACCAAACCGCTTTTTATGTTGACCCCGATGGCCGTTGCCACGGCACTCAACGTAACACCTGCGCAGGCCACAAGAGCCTCCAATAACATATCACCGGAGCAGGCAAGCATACCGGTGCCACCCGTTGCAGGATGCAGCCCTGCTTCAACCATTGCCCTTCCGGTTTCAACCTTACAGGAAATTCCTTCTCCTACTTTCCCCTGGGCTTTCAACGTAATAATCGCGGACGATGGGTCTGTACGGTATTTTTCCTTAATGGGCTCCTGTAAACGTTTCAGATCGGCCGAATTCATCGTTCAATGTTTTTGTATTTGAATTAAATTCTTCAATCAAATTTAGCGAATGTAATCTGACAGGCAGGGAAATTGCATGTATAGCGGGTATACCTCTTTTCAGAGACACCTAAATTATTTTATATGACAACAACAAGCGTTTCTTTCAATTTTATGGACAAAACCTACGACGCTGATGTGGAATATTTTGAACCACCTGGCGTCATGCCCTATTATAAAGTGAATATTTCAGACCCTCAGCTGGTAAAGCAATTCGGTATGATCCATAATTTTAAAGAAGAAATAAAAAACGGATGGGTGGTACTGGAACCGGCCCTGGATCCGCAGGGTAAATACCATGCCTATTTCTGGACCTGTCTCATGACTTCCATTTATATTCTTTTGCTGAATAACAATGAATAGAAGCCCGTGCTGTTTTATTTTATCGTACAGCTATGTATTGAAATCGCACATATTGATCTGACCGGTTATCAGCAATACACTGATTTGTAAAAGATTATCGTTCTGGCACCGCTTTCGTGGGTTACAGAGATCATAAAGTAATTTCAATGTTCAAAAATTATTTTAGGGTCGCCTGGAGAAATTTATACAGAAATAAACTCCACACTGTGATCAACCTTGGCGGACTGATCATAGGATTTACCATCGGGATCATCATTTTGCTTGTCGTCTACGCCCAGTTTACTTTCGACAATTTTCACCGTAACAGGGAGAGAATATATGAGGCTTACCAGATCAAAAATAAAGTGGACGGACAAGAGATCACCAATCAATTTGGTTACGCACCGGCGCCTGTCTACAAAAAAGAATCATCAGCCATCGAAAGAGTCACCCGTATTACAGATGGGGGAAATCACGTTGAGTATAAAGGAAAGGACCTCGTCATACCGGTTGCGATGGTGGATGAAGATTTTTTCCCAATGTTCAGTTTCCCCATTCTGAAGGGTAATCGGTCAAACCCATTGGCGAATCTGTCAGATGTTGTGTTATCTGAAGACGCCGTAAAAAAGATATTTGGCAATGAAGATCCCATCGGTAAAACGATCAGAACCTCTGCAGGAGAAAATATGCAGAAGTTTATCGTAACAGCTGTTGTAAAAAACTTTACGAACAGTTCTATTAATTTTGAAATTGTAACACGCATTGAAAACCGGAGTAATTATGCCATAAGCCGGAATAACTGGAATGACCGTTCTCCCAGTGTATACATCGAATTAAAGCAGGGAGCATCCCCCAGGGAAGCGGAAGGACAACTAAGACAGATAGATAAAAAGTATGTTCCGGAATGGTATGATGATTTGGCAAAGAAAGGTCTCAAAGCAGATCAGTCAGGAGACGTTATGGCGACACGCTTACTGCCTCTGAGTGAAGTTCATTTTTCAACAAGGGTAAATGGCCATAGAGCGATCAGCAGTATGCAGATCATTACCATATTGACTGTTGGAATGCTGATCATATTTATTGCCTGCTTTAATTATGTAAACATCAACCTCTCCAATGTATTTACCAGGAGCCGGGAAATAGGCGTCAGGAAATGTATGGGCGCTTCCAGATGGAAACTTTTTCTGCAATTATGGAGTGAAAGCTTTTTGGTTTGTATTATTGCCTTTATCGTTTCACTCTTATTGGTTCATTACCTGCTTCATTCCATCAGCGGATTTGAACCATTGAAGATCTCTGTTCAATCCGTTATTTGGCAACCGGTTTTCCTATTGTTGGCTTTCGCTCTTTTGTTTTTTGTTTCATTCGTTGCCGGTGGATATCCTTCCTGGCTGATGATACGATTGCGCGTGGTGGAGACATTAAAAGGAAAAATCAGTCTCAAACGTAACAGTGTCCTGAGAAGTTCTCTGATCGTAATGCAGTTTGTTATCGCCTGCATCATGATAAGCTCCACTTTTATTATTTACCGGCAGTTCAAATATTTGCAGAATGCTGATACCGGAATTGATAAGGACTACGTAATCAGTGTGATGTTACATAATCCGGAAAAGGGAAGAGAGACCATCGAAAAGCTGAGGAGCCTTCTGTCAAATAACCCGCGGATTATTTCTATCTCGGGGAGCAATATCAATATGGGCAGAGGCTCTGATCACAGAACGGTGAAGTCTACAACAGATTTTACGGTAAATAATCAAACCATCCGTACCAACGTGGCGTCGGTAGATTATGACTATCTGAAAACCTTCGGCGTTAAATTACTGGAAGGTCGTGAATTCAGCAAAGCATTTGGAACCGATACGATCAATAGCGTGGTCATTTCACAATCAGTCGCAGAACAATTTCATGATAAAAACCTGGTTGGAAAAACGGTAGGCGCGGACAGCAGTTCCCATGGCTGGCATATTGTAGGTATTTTCAATGACTTCCATTTATATACACTGGAAGAAAAGCTGGAACCACTTACACTCACCATCAGCAAAGACGCTCCTTTATACTATGGTTTCATCAAAACGGCTTCGCTAAACCCGCTCGCGAGTATGGAATCCGTAAAAAAAGCAATGGCTGTTCTTGAACCCGGACAGGAGTTCAATGCCTCTTTTGTAAATGAAAATATTAATAGCTGGTATCAGGCCGAGAAAATGATGTCTGTTCTTTTTAGTATTGCTGCCGCGGTGGCCATCGTTTTATCCTGTTCAGGATTACTGGCGATGGTGCTTTTGATTGTTCAACAAAGGGTAAAGGAAATCGGTGTGAGGAAGGTGTTGGGCGCGAGCGTGCAGAGTATCTCCCTGCTGATATCAAAAGAATTTTTGTATCTGGTGGTAATTGCGATCCTGATTGCCACACCGCTGGCGTGGATTGTTATGAATCAATGGTTGAATGGGTTCCCATACAGGATACATATCCAATGGTGGATGTTTGTTGTAGTGGCGCTTACTGCATTGATCATTGCTATGACGACCATCGCAGTGAATACCATTCGGGCTGCCATGCAGAACCCGGTAACCAGCTTGCGTTCCGAATAAAGACTTAACCTCATTTACCCGTAGATAGCATCGCGTTTTTTCTTACAAAGTCAGATGTATTTGACTTTCTGATAGCGAAGCTGGATATGGCTGCTTCTATTCTGCGTTCGGGTCTTTCATCTGATAAGACTGATTTACGTCGGCAGTTTGCACATAGTCCTTTACAGGCAAAGGTTGTTTTTGGATTTGATAGTATGTTACACATGGCTTGCTTTTATGTCACAAAGCTCATCTATCCCGAACTGCCCGGTTTTATCCGGAATGACCAGTTTTTGCTCTGTATTGACAAGTTCGGGCTGAATATGAAGCTTTAATATGATATTCCGAAGCAGTTTATGCTTACTATTTATAATAACTAACAACTAATAATTAATAACTAATCAGTTTATTCTCCACTCGAACCCATCCGACCATTTATAGAAGCCGGTAACATCGGTTTTATGAGATTCAAGCCAGACTTTCACAGCCGGATCTTCAGATGAAGCGAACGCGATATAAGCGAATACCTCAGTCAGGCCCTTATCATCCATCTCCGTGAAGTATGGAACATAATAGTCCCAGTAGAAACCATAGTTGTCTTTTTCAGCTTCTTTCAGATATTGGCAGAGAGAAGAAAATTTTCGGATGAATTTTTCGACATCCGTTTTATTGGCATTCGCACTATCGTTATCCAATGCCGAATTAAGCGCCAGCATCAGCTCAGCGCCAGAGAAATTGTTCTTTTCTTTTTTCTTATTGACATCCAGCATATCCGGACTCACATTGACGGTCACATTTTTGTCGTCATTTTTAGTCACATGGGCGCTCATTATTTTTTGAACATTACTCAGATTCGCGGAAGACCGCTTGCTATCAGGCTCCAGCACCAGAAACCTGTAAAAGGCCATCAGGGAAGGAATCTTATTCGTCATGAATAATAAACGACCAATCGCATTATGCGAACTGGCATGTTTGGGATTCAGTGTTACAGATCTTTCAAATGACAACAGCGCATCTTCTGCTTTATTCAATTTGATCTGACTAATACCCTTGTTGTAATAGAGTTGAAAATAATCAGGGAAAATTTTTATGCCTTCATCATAAACCTCCACGGCTTTTTCAGTTTTCCCTTCCCCATCCAATGCATTGCCGTAACTGACATAAACGGTTTTTAACACCGGGTCATGAGGATGTGTTTTGAGTGCTCTTTTGGAATAACTCATGGATTCTTCATATTTATCAATGGATAAATAGCTGTAAGCCATTTCTGCTAAGGCAGCAAGATTGTCCCTGTCCATTTTCAGTGCCAGTGAATATTTTGAAAAAGCCGAATCTACATCTCCCTTATCCTGGAAAACGACACCTTCCTGCACCAGATTATCTGCCTCTTCCTTTTGCTTGTGCGAAAACAAAGCTTGAAAAGAATGTAATCAGTATGAATATTGAAATCGTTTTGAAATAACGACAAATTGAAGAAGAATATAAATTCATTTTCTGTGCCATATCGGTTATGAATCAAAGAACGCTTTATCCGGCAGGAATATTACCGCTAAGTCGAAGCCAGTATCAAAAAATTAAATTTTATTTTTTAAAAATGCATCAACATTCCAACTGTCCCAGTCTTTAGGCAGGAAAAACAATGCGGATAGTAAAATCGCCCGGGGAATAACATGACTCAAATCCCAGATAGGTTCCATGAATCCATGCCCAAATGAAACAATCAGCAGATCCATCGCCAACAGGTACATCGCAAATTTTCGAGAAAAGCCCGCTATAAGTAAAAAACCGCCGATCAGTTCAACATAAGATGTATAATAAGCGGTTGAAACGATCAGCCATTTGGGAAGAATTGTATTTTCAAAGTCTTTAAAAAAACTTTCATAAACCTTATGAATACCCATTGTGAATATTTTTCCATATCCCTGCATAAAGAAGATGATTCCCAGCAAGACCCGGATAAAAAACATGCCGGCATTTCGAAGTTTTTGTTGATCCGGATCCGTCATGATCTGATTTATTTTGAATAGTTCAGCTGATATTTTATTTGCCGGCTGCCCAGTTTCAACACCATCAGGGAAAGGACCGACGATGCGACAAAGGCAATGGCTAAAGGAGTCACGGACGGCTTTTCAAATAAACTGATAAATACCGATATCAGTGATCCCAAACCCATCTGGATGGCTCCCATCAGTGAGGAAGCCGTCCCCGCGTTTTTTGCGAAGGGTGCCAATGTCAGCGCAGCAGTATTGGGATTCGCAATGCCCACACACGATAGAAGAAGAAAAATGAATACAATAATCAAGGGTAAATGAAGCCACCCCATCTGTGAAGCGATGATAAATAACAGCGAAATAACGACATAGACCGGAAGTATAACTTCAAGAATCTGATGACTCTTGTATTTTTTCAAAAACAAATTATTCAATTGGCTTGAACCAATAAAACCTATGGATAGCATGGCGAATATCCAGCCATATGTCTTTTGGGAAACACCATATACATTCATAAATACGATGGGCGAACCGGCGACGTAGGCGAACAAACCGGTAAATGCAATGCCACCGGTTAAACAATAAGTATAAAACTGAGGTGTAAGAAAAACGGATAAGAAGCTGCGTGTAATAGCACCAGGTTTTAATGAAAGTGAAGTATCAGGTACATTTCCAGCCGGAAGCCAGAAAATGCAACATAGAAATATAAGTACGCAAAGGATCGTCAAAACAATAAAAACGGCATGCCATCCCAATGAACTCACGATATATCCTCCGGCAGTCGGAGCAATCATGGGTGAAGCGCCCAGTACCAGTATCAACAAAGCAAAAACCTTTGCGTTATCTTCTACAGGGAATAAATCCCTGACTAATGTTACCGAAACAACAGTGGCTGCGCAACTGCCAAGTGCCTGGATAAATCGTAAAAAGATCAATGCACCAATCGAATGTGAAAAGGCACATCCAATGGAGGCCAAGATATAAACCGACAATCCGATATACAGTGGTTTTTTCCTGCCAAAACGATCGAGTAGCGGCCCGTAAAGTAGTTGTCCCAGAGAAATACCAATAAAGAAGCCACTTAACGATAGAGAAACTTTGGAGACTGAGGTAGCTAGGTCCTTGGCGATTGCCGGGAAGCCGGGTAAATACATGTCAATAGAAAAGGGACTCAGGGCCGTAAGACTGCCTAAAATGAGTATTAAAGAAACATACCTTGATCTTGTCATGCAATGTTGGTTTCATAGTTTCAGGCTGGCAATCGTGAGATGAACTGCAAATATCGGACGTACCAACTCCAGTTGTTTAAAACATTTACAAATATTTAAGCCATCCCCAGGCAGCATCTTACAAAAAAAATAAAATTCATTTTTTGCCATTCCATTAACAGCGTTCTAAATGATTGTGAAAGTAGATATGCACAAGTATGCTCCTTAATAAAATAAAATATTTTTAAGCTGTCCTAAACATTAAACCAAGACAGCACCATGGGACCCCACAAACCACAACTACTCTCCGTAATTGTTTTCTCTGCATTTATTTCCTGCACACCCAAAACAAATCTGTCGGATCAGAGCGGCAACTGGGCATTCGTAAATGAGCTCGACGGTCCCGCAAGAAGTGAGGCCGTTTCTTTTGTGATCGGCGATGAGGTTTATATCGGAACAGGATGGAATGGACTTACAACCCGCTTTGCGGATTTCTGGAAATTCAACCAGTCCAGCCATTCCTGGATACAGATAAACAATCTGCCCGGCATGCCAAGAAGTTCCGCCGTGGCATTCAGTATCGGACAAAACGCCTATGTTGGAACAGGATTCGACGGGACCAATATCCTGAGTGATTTTTATGAACTCAACACAGAAGAAAACGTTTGGACGAAAAAGCCTGATTTCCCCGGCGGCAAACGTTATGAGGCGGTTGCATTCTCTATCGGAAATTGGGGTTATGTAGGGACCGGTTCTGACGGTAATTCTGCTTTTAAGGATTTTTTTCAATATGACCCTTCAAAAGACAACTGGACAGAGATTGGCTTCAGCGGGAATAAAAGATACGGGGCCACGGTGTTTACATATCAGAATGCCGCATATCTCGTAACCGGAGTGAATATTAATGGCGTCATGCAGACAGATTTCTGGAAGTTTGATCCGGCTGCACCGCCACCCAACTGGACAGAGTTACGCAGGATATCTAACCTGAGTAATGAGACCTACGACGATACATATACAACCATAACGCGCTGGAATGCCGCGTCTTTTGTGATACCGCCCTATGCCTACCTCAGTACGGGAGAGAATGTTGGCTATAATGCCAATACCTGGAAGTACGATTTTGGAAAGGATATCTGGACAGTAAAAACCCCTTTTGAAGGAACACCCGTTACAGGCGCGGTGGGTTATTCTTTGACTAGTACCGCGGGCGGCGGGGGGTTTATTTCAACCGGCAGGTCAGCTCTGGGTCCAACGGGCTCTTCGGATTTCGTCTGGGAATTCTTTCCGGATCAAAATGCAAATCCGAATGACAATAATTAGGCGCATAACCAAATGAGTCCTTCCAAAACCTGACGCACGACCAGTGTGTCATCTGCGATGTAACGACCGGGTTTGTTGCCGGATTCGGATTCGGGACTGTGTGCGGTGAACGAACAAAATTTGTAGTACCAGTATGCAACGGCGCGTCATTATGATAATGGTATTGATCGTTTTCATAAGATCTACTTTAAAATTCGGGCTAGGGAATGACTACAACGCTAAAACTTCCCGATCTGGTATTTATCGAAAAGGCTTTTTTGAATATTTTACAAAAGGTGTTTGGGCAAATTTTACGGTGAGCTCGATTGTAATACCTTTATGAGAAACCGAAAATTATTTGTCACAGTCCCGTCAGCTCGCATCCATCATGTTCACGGATATTGTCGGATATACGGCATTGATGGGCAACAATGAAGAGAAAGCCTTCGCTTTACTGAAAACAAACAGGGAATTGCAGAAACCGGTCATTGAAACTTTTAACGGCAGATTTATAAAGGAACTGGGTGATGGTATCATGGCCAGTTTTACCACAGTGTCCGACTCTGTGAATGCCGCTTTGAAAATCCAGGAAAACTGCAAAGCAGGCAATGAATACCAATTGCGTATCGGCATTCACCTGGGCGAAGTGCTGTTTGAAAATGATGATGTATTTGGAGATGGCGTGAATATCGCATCCAGGATACAGGCAATTTCAGAACCCGGCAGCATCTATGTCTCTGAAGCGGTCTCATCCAACGTTTTAAATAAGAAAGGAATCATGACCCGGTTTATTCGTGAAGAAAGATTGAAAAATGTCCGGGAACCGGTGCGCATTTATGAAGTACTGAAAAGCAACGGGGATTATTCAACCGAAACACCCGTACAACCTGTCGGGCAAAACAGCATCGCCATTCTCCCGCTCATCAATATGAGCAACGATCCGGAACAGGATTATTTCTGCGATGGTATCTCGGAAGAAATTATGAATGCACTCGCACAATTAAATAATCTGCGTGTAGTGGCACGCACGTCTGCTTTTTCCTTTAAAGGAAAAAACATCGATGTGCGCGAAATCGGCAGGGCTTTGAACGTAACCAATATCCTGGAAGGCAGCGTACGCAAATCGGGGAAAAGACTGAAGATCGTTACTCAACTGATCAGTTCTTCTTCCGGATCCCAACTCTGGTCGAATCTATACGACCGGGAATTGGAAGATATTTTCTCCATCCAGGAAGACATCGCAAACTCTGTGGCGACCGCCATCAAAGGTTTCCTGACCCTCGAAGAAAAAGAAACGATCCGCCGTCCGGAGACCATCGTTGAAGCCTATGAATATTTTCTGAAAGGCAGACAGCTTTTTCATAACCTGAAGTTGGAAGACGCCCGCGATATGTTCAGGAAGGCCATCAAATTGGATTCGGAATACGCGTTAGCTTATGCAGGACTCGCGGATGCTTTATCATGGTTATATGAATGGGAGGGCGGCAGTTTTTCCGTTCTGGCAGAGGCAGAACAAAGTAGTCTAAAGGCACTGACCTTAGCACCCAACCTGGCGGAAAGTCATTCATCCTGCGGATATATTCTCGCACTCGGAAAGAAATATGACGAGGCCGAAAAGGAATTCCTGGAAGCAATCCGGTTAAATTCCAACAGTTATGATGCATATTATCTTTATGGCAGGTCCTCTTTCTCCCGGGGCGATATAGAAAAATCAGCTGAGATGTTGCTGAGAGCATCGGAAGTCAGACAGGAAGATTTTCAAAGTCTGCTGCTGCTCGCACAGTCCCTGCGCATTATGGGAAAGGATAATGTACAAGACGTGATCCGCAAAGGGATCAGTAAGGCCCGGAAACAACTGGAGCTCAATCCGGAAGATGCGAGGGCGCTCGCACTTGGATCTGGTTCACTGTATGATCTTGGGGAAAAGCAGGAGGCATTTGAATGGATACACCGGGCTTTTTCTATATACCCCGATGATGCGGGAACCCTCTTTAATGCGGCCTGCCTTTATGCCAAAGATGGGAACAAGGACCAGGCACTGATCTTGCTGGAACGTGCTTTCGCCAAAGGATATGGTAATAAAGACTGGATCGAAAAAGATCCTGACTATGTCTCGCTACGAAATGAGCCACGTTTTAAAGCTCTCCTGCTAAAATGATGATCATGTTGGATGCCACCAAACTACAAAATGTTCAACCGTTAATTAAAATTGAAATATCAGGTCGTTTAGGATGTCAATAGTTGCAATAGCAGACAAGGAGACGACACCCGTATTTATCTATTATTTACTATCTTCCAAGACTGATTTTCCTTTCTTTCAGTTAGCAGCGAACCTACAAGACTTTTCATTTCGATAAATTTTTTAAAGAATGTATCAAATAAATGAAATTGCTCCGGATGTCTACCGTATTTCAGTATTTGTGCCTGAGATCCAATTACAGTTTAATCATTTTCTGATCAAAGACGACGAACCCCTGCTTTATCACGCGGGGCTGAAACTGATGTTTCCTCTCTTGCTGGACGCGGTTAAAACATTGATTGATCCTGCTCAAATCAGATGGATCGGTTTTAGTCATTTTGAAGTGGATGAATGTGGGGCACTGAATGAATGGCTGCAAATTGCACCCAACGCAAAAGCTGTTTGCAGCGAAGTGGGAGCGCTGGATAATATGACAGATTATGCAATGCGACCCGCTCTCGCCATGAAAAGCAACGACGTGCTTGAAACTGGAAAGCGCAAGTATCGGTTTATCCGAACTCCACACCTGCCGCACGGATGGGACGCAGGCGTCATGTTTGAAGAAACTGATAAAACACTTCTTTGCTCCGACCTGTTTCATCAGAATGGAAATCTGGTCGCAATAACGGATAAAGATATCCTGGACGCCCACAAAACTTCCCTCTTAAATTATGAAAAAGGTCCGCTCATGGACTACACTCCATATAATCACAAGACAAAAGCGTTGTTATATCAGCTGGCTGAATTAGCTCCGAAAACATTGGCTACTATGCATGGATCGTCATTTCATGGAGATTGTGCGAAGGCATTACAAGATTTAGATGGTGTCATGAAAGAAGTCTGGGGAGAAAAGTAGTAACCCTGAGAATCATTATCATATACCTATTTCGGTTTGTCGGGACTCTATGATCCAATGGGTTGCTTCCGAAAACGGTTTTTTTAATTTCATGGCCGATATTATTGGCAAAAATCATTTATCCGTCCATTTTTTATTTGCATATATTACTTATCAAAACCTACGGAGTCCAGGACTTTGCAAAAAATTCTGAATTAGCAGAATCAACTCTTCTATTCTGCGATTTTATCGAAAAATTCATTGATTAAGGCAATAAACAATTTGGACTCCGTGCCATATCATGATATTTTTAGAATAGCTATGGCACCTAAACCTGCAAGGATGAAAAGGATTTTTCTTCTCCTGATTTGTCTTCTTTCATTTTACTTGGAAATGCATGCGCAAACTGCAAAATGGTTTATTGGTTTTTCCACAGGATTCAGCATTGGTGGCCCGGGGCCTTCGATAAAAAATGATCTCACAGACCAGCATTTTACACCTTATTCTGAAGGTGTTTTTACGGCACACTATTTTCCAACTACTTATCATAATCCCTGCCTTTTACTCATGGCCGGGAAACAGATAACAAAGTATGGCAGCTTGTATCTTCTGATCGGCCGGCCCACAGCAGGTCTGGTAGACGCATACAGGACTCCGACTGCTGTAGTTATAAACTATTCTGTTTTACAATTTACACTTGGATATCAATTTACATTTCCAAACAGCCATTTTAAGCTCGGCCTCGGACCGTCTATATTTGTTGTCAATATTTCTCCTGATTCTTATTTCCAAACTCAGTCAGCCACTCCCGAAACCAAACCGGGTCTTTCAATGATGGCCAGGATACCTTTGGGAAAAGAAAAAAAGGCCTTCGGCGTTGAATTGTTTTTTGAAATGAATATGGCGGAACAGGCAACTGTAGGCGAAATTACTGTCAGTGGGACAAATACTACTTATACGTTGGAAACAAGTAAAATAAGTATGGTGTATGCTGTATTAGGTATTTCCTTTGCTTTCAGGAAATGAAGGATCATTCCTACAAATTCTCGAGCTTAAATCTTCTGCGGTAAGAAACTTCCTTGCCCGATACCATAAAGATACCATCACCCCTGTAATGCACCGTCCGGGGATATTTGGGAGCAATTGCCACATGAGCTTTCATTACCTGAAATATGAAGAAATTATATTTATTCACTAATCGGGAATCTATCAGACGGCATTCAAAGTTGGCATAACATTCTTTGATCAGCGGTGCTTTAACCGACTTCCCTTTCACAGCCGTTAATCCAAATTTTTCAAATTTCTGGACTTCCTTACCGGAACAATTGCCGATGCCAATCACCTGGTCAATCATATCGAACGTTGGTAAGTTGATAACGCATTCCCTGCTTCTACGGATCATCTCAAAACTTTCATTCGCATTCGAAATAATACATCCGAACAGGGAGGGAGTAAACTCCATCATGCAATGCCATCCCATCGTCATGATATTCGTCTTTCCTTTCCAGGCAGAACTGACAAGTACGATCGGGCCGGGTTCGATAAAGCGCCGGATTTTATCAACAGGAAAATTTCTTTTCTGATAGTTTTTTGCCATGGATAATTATTGAGTCATCATATAACAATGACTGCTGCAATTCTTATTCCATGAGTCCACAAACAATTTTCAGATTAGTTTTGGGCTTTAGACTTTGAGCTTTCAGCCTAATAAGTGTAAGACTTAATAAGAATCGCACTCACCCCGGTTGTAACAGCACTGTCTTTAATCAGGCGATTGCTGCTGTCAAAACTATAGAAATGAGTGGCTGTTACCGGCGTGCCGCTGGAAGAACTGGATGCCGTCTTTATCAGATATTTGGCCTGAGGGAAAAATGTCTGGCCCATGGTCAACGTATTAGGCTTGTCCGTGTAGTAAGTAAAATTGGTCGAACTTCCATCGCTGGTGGACTCGGTTATCGCATTCCCTAAATTGTCATAAGTATAATCGGTGGTATGATCGAGTTCTGTACCGGAAGAAGAGTAGTTATAATTTTTTATCTGGAGAATTTGCTTACTGGAATTATAAATATATTTTTCTGTTGATGAATCATTGGTATCATTATACTGAAATGTACTATCCAGTGCACCTGATGTATTGAGCCATAATATTTCGTGTATGCTCAGCACATTGGAATTATATAGGTCCATGGTAAGTGAATTATTGGAAGAATATTTATATACGAATTTTACGATGGCCGGCTCGGGTATGGCCGTCATACTCGTGAGACGGCTACTCCCATCATAAGTCAGGTTATACGTCGTCAGGGAATTAAATCCTGTTGAACGGATATCTTCCGTATAAGTTTTCGGTAATGATGCACTGTCTGTAGATGGTGCGTCATTGTTTTTCTGGCAGGCTGTGAATAGAAATAATGCAAACAGGGTCGCTGGTAAAAGGGTCTTTTTCATGTGGGCTTGTTTTTCCTAAGATCTGATGGATTGATCTGCCGGTAAAATAATCATAAATACCATGAAATCCTATGCGGTTCATGAAAATTGGCCCATATCAATAGAAATTTTGACCCATATTTTAGTAAGTGGAAACACTTAGCCAAAGAATACATGCATAATGACAATGAATATGATCAGTAGAATGAACTGAATGATCGGTTTCATGGTAAAAGGTTTAGTCGTTATGAAGAGGGTATGACTAAAATTACCTACACAACGGTTCGTTGTCTAATTGGGAAATGCTTAGGATTCTTAGATATAAGTATTGAATCATTGGACGGGAAACCGGAATCAGGGGGTACTCTGATGAATTGCAAAAAAACCCGAACTTTTGGGTTTCCCTAGCGTTTATTGCTAATCAGGGATGGGACTATTTGCATCCTTTACTAAACAGATTTCCTCCTGTAGAACCTACTACCTCTGCGGGTATCGAATCCCCCGATCGGGAGAATCAAGCCGCAACGATCTACAATTGTCACCTGGCAAAGGAATTGAAGCTTTATATAAAGATAAAACCTTTTTATATGCCATACTATAAAACATCAAAATCGTCTTTAGCCGAACCGCTCAATATTTATTATGACGACAGCACCCGGGGTAAACCTGTCATTTTTATACACGGATGGCCCCTGGATTCACAAATGTGGGAGTATCAGGTAAATGAACTTACCCGCAAAGGAATCCGATGCATCACCTACGACCGGCGGGGATTTGGAAAATCCG
Source organism: uncultured Bacteroidota bacterium (assembly GCA_963732055.1). Taxonomy (GTDB): domain Bacteria; phylum Bacteroidota; class Bacteroidia; order Chitinophagales; family Chitinophagaceae; genus Puia. Next base: position 523,620 of record CAVSYG010000003.1, read on the forward strand.
ACAGGCCACGTCATGGATATGATTATGATGTACTGGCGGCAGACCTGAAGTCATTGATCGACGAATTAAATGTCGACAAAATAAGCCTGGTTGGATTTTCTATGGGTGGTGGAGAAGTGGCCCGGTATATTGGACGTTATGGGACAGAAAAAATTGACAAAGTCGTACTGATCGGTTCCGTCACACCTTTTATGCTGCAAACGGATGATAACCCGGATGGCTTGCCACAATCATTGTTTGATGAAACAGAACAAAAGATTCGGGAGGACAGGGCCAGTTTCGGGATCGGTTTTGCAAAAACGTTTTATGGTGTCGGACTGCTGAGCAAACCCGTCAGCCAGGCTTTTCTCGACTGGAACCAGTCGATTATTATGCAGGCATCCCCGCATGCTACGCTGGAGTGTCTCAAATCTTATTCCACTGCCGACTTCAGGGAGGATCTGGGTAAAATAAATGTTCCCACCCTGATCATTCATGGGGATAGCGACAAAAACGTTCCTATAGAAATCAGTGGCAGGAAAACATCGAGCCTGATTCCCGGAGCGATTTTCAAGATCTACGCAGGCGAACCGCATGGCTTATTTTATACACAAAAAGATTCGCTGAATGATCATCTGCTGGAATTTATCCTGGAGGGGCATACATATGACTCGATACTCGATAAAACTTACGAGGAAGAACCATTTCAGGATCCACTGAGAATGCCGAATACAGGTTTGATTTGAATATGTGATCCGGTAATTGGTTTTCATTTAGCGACCGGATAGATTTCGAAAGCTGAAATAATGAAGAAAGCCCGGCAGAACTGCCGGGCCTTATTCGCCTTTATGAAAACCATCCCGTGAATTTGGATCGGCCAGCGCTGAAATTATTTTAATGTGCGGAAAAAGGATACTTCGCCGACAGTGTTGACCTGTACGACGATTGTTTCCTTATCGTTTTGGAGCTCAACAAAATATTTGTCTTCGTCGTCAAACTGCTGTCCGTAATACTTCATATCTGTTTGGTTAGATTCATTATCATCGTAAAAGACTACATTCCCCACATTGTAGCCCTTGTATTTTTTATTTATATCCTCCATGGCATGTGCCGGTAAATCTGCAACAGTGGCATTGGAAATCGTGCCGACCAATTCGGAATTAGAATCATAATAGGCAGTATACAGAACATTATTTTTCATAAAACTGATTTTGTCAAACTGGTCCGTAACTTCCCAATTACTGATTGGAATATAACCGAAATCGGAATAAAAGTTTGCCCGGGTTTGGTTACTGAAATTCTTCAGTTGCAATTCTGTTAAATCACTTTTTTTATTTACGCTGAATGAAGGATCGGATACATTTTTTTGATTTTTGGTGATAGCATATGATCTTATTGAAAGATCCACATTCTGGGCAGTGGCAGAAACAGCCAGCAACCACGATACTGCGGAAATTATACAAAGCTTTTTCATCTTATTTATTTTTAAATGATTTTAAATAATTGATTTGTTCATAATGAAATTCCTGATCAAAATTACATATCCAACAACCCGGCCAAACGCGCTATTCGCTGAACAGGCAAAAGGTGTCGGTAAAAAACCCTGTTGATCACAATCTTCTGTATTGTGAATTAACAAGCTCTTAAAAAATTTTAACGCAGATGTAAGTTTTGTAAATGGATGATAGCATGGAATCGAAAGCCTATTCCATGAATGGTCTCAAGCCGGATAGATTCATCAGCCCTGAGATATTTACGGAGTTTGGTCATGTATACATCCATGCTTCTGCCCAGATAAAAATCATCCTTGCCCCAGACTTCAACAAGAATTTCTTCCCGCGTCAGAAGTCTGTTTGAATTTTTGCAAAGGAACAAGAGTAACTCGGCTTCTCTTTGAGTCATATCATGAATGTCGGTACCCGAAACGATCCGCTGTTCACTATATAAAAAAGTGATTTTACCGATTTGAAAAGTCAACGGCTTCTCGGAATGCAATATTCTCGTCCTGCGCAAAAAAACATCGATACGCTTAAGCAATTCCTGTATGCTGAAAGGCTTAGAAATATAATCGTCAGCTCCAATCTCAAATCCATGAATCCGGTCTTCTTCCATAGATTTTGCTGTAATCATCAGAATGGGAATTTGGACATTTTGCTGACGAATACCTTTTAACACGGTAAAGCCATCCTTATTGGGCATCATAACGTCCAGCAGGCAGATATCAAAATGTTCTTTGTTGAATTGATCCATAGCCGTTTGTCCGTCGGGGCAAAGTACTACGTCGTAGCCCGCTTCCACGAGATTATCTTTAATCAGGTATCCGAGCGATAACTCATCCTCTGCCAGTAGAATTCTTGATTTTGTTTTCATGGAAAATTTTCCTGGTTACAAAATGCAGAGACAAATGATAATCTGTACACCAAATGTATGGATCTGGCTTAAATTACTACTTTAGTATTCCGCTTCATGCTAAAGATTTAATATATCAACCCTTTAATGGTACAATTTACATATAAGAAAAGAAGTTTTCTGGCATGGGTCATGCTCACACTGCCTTATATTGCGGCGGCTCAATCTGGCTTTTCTTTACTGGAAGCAAGCAGAAGTCTGCCCCACCTCTATGGAAAGAAGGACAATACCGGTTACCTCTGTGTAACAGCCGGAGACCGTCTTTATTCTATCGGTGATCAGGCCGGTAATTTTCCCGAGGTTGGTTTTCATGTACCAGGCGAAATGGGAGGTGTCTGGCAACAACCGATTAAATTACTGGATGGATTTCGCCTCAGTATCTCAGACAATAAGACGAACATTTCCCGGCGGCTGGATAAGGCTGACAGTTTTACTGCTTATTCATTCACATCCCAATTTTTGTATAATATTCCCCGGCAAAACTTAAAAGTGACCCGGACACAATTCGTTCCTGATAACATCCCATTACTTGTCGTGGAATATGCCATTACAAATGAGGATGATGTTGATAAGGAACTGACCATACAATTCGCAGCGGATGTGAATCTGAGGCCCGTATGGCTGGGCGAAAGAACGGGCATGATCGACAGTACAGATAAATTACTCTCTTTTGACAGACAGACGGGTACCGTTTTTTTTAAAGACAATAATAATTCCTGGTTTGCCGGTATTTCTACGGAAAGTCCGTCATCAGATTTTAATGGAACAGAAAAATCAACATATCAGGGAAAGGGCCTGACTGGGGGATTGTCTGTTTTGATAAAAGTGGCAAAGGGGAAAACAGGTTTTTTACGTTTTTATATTTCCGGATCAGATCAGAAAAGAGAAGAAATTATCAGGAATATAGCGCTGGTAAAAAGCGGTTTACCCCGGTTATTTATTGCTAAAAAACAGCGTTATCAGCAATTGGAAAAAAACGCTGCCATCGAAATTCCTGATAAAAAGATAATGGAAGCATACCAGTGGGGTAAATATAGTAGTGACTGGCTCGTGCGGGATGTGCCATCCATGGGAAGAGCCATGAGCGCAGGTCTGCCCGACTATCCATGGTTTTTTAGTAATGATCAGGCCAGTGCATTCGAGGCCTTGTATGGTACAATTGAACCCGATATATTTTACAGCTCCTGGAAAATGCTCAGGCAGTCATCTTATAAGGTGAACGGAGAGAACGGCAGGATCATTCACGAAGTATCAACCAATGGTTCCGTATACGACAAAGGAAGAATGGAAGAATCGCAATGGTACATTATCACCGCCTGGAATATTTTCAGGTGGACGGGCAACATTTCTTTCCTGAAAGACAATTATGAACATGGCAAAAAAGTATGGAAATGGTTGCAGGAGCATGACACGGATCACAACGGTTATATCGAAGGATACGGGGGCGCAGAAATAGAAGGACTGAATTCAGAGATGCTGGATGTTCAGGTGGCAACCGCTGTTTTTTTAAAAACCATGGCTGATATGGCTTCGATTTTAAAAGATTTGGATGCAGCAAAAGCCTACCGTCAGAAAGCGGAGCAGTTACGGATAAATATAAACAGGGATTGGTGGGTACCCACAGAAAAAAGATATGGAGATTTTATATCGGGCAAAGAAAAAGCAATCAGCATCATTGACTCAGCATTGGTAAAAAGAGTAAACCCGGCGCGTAATGCATGGGCACAAAAAAAACTGACCGAACTGAAAACATCTATTCAAAACGGCAGCTACCCATATAAGGCCTATGTTGTATATTATAATGCAGGTGCCAGTCCACTGGATGCAGGCCTGTCAGATACATCGAAAGCGGTGGAAACTTTAAAGGGAATCGGTTTTTTTACAAACAAATACGGACTGTATATATCCGGGATAGAAAGGCCCGATGATATCCGGGTGGATGAAGGAACGTTTCATCATGATAAGGAATTTAATTACAACCGCGCTGTGATGCCGGCAGCTACAGGTAGTCTGGCTATTATTGCCTGCCGCTATGGAAGCCCTGATACAGCACTGTACTACATGCAAATGTTGCTCAATTCATTCAGCTTCGCAACACCCGGCACTACCTATGAAGTTTCTCCTGATTATGGAATGTTTGTACAGGCATGGAATATCCGGGGTATCAATATACCCCTGATCCATTATTTTTTTGGCATAGATCCGTTAGCTTATAAAAAAGAAATTAATCTGCGGCCGGATTTTCCAGACGCATGGGGAAATGCATCTATAAAAGATGTCATCATCGGGGATAATCTGCTGTCTGTTAATTACAGAAAATCAGGTGAGACGAAAGAGTATACCGTAAAAATGACAAAGCCTCTTTGGAATGTAAAATTATATGTTGGATCCTGCAGCAAAATTATTTTAAACGGGAAAAATATAAAGCCGCAAAACGGCTATATTATTTTGAAAGAAAAACTAAACAGGGTTCGGATCATAATTCTTAAGTATTTTTTTTACGAAATAATTCAAATTATTATTTTCTCTCTAATACAGACCCCTGCAAATATCTCAGCTTTGTAAAGGATGCAATTTCATAAAACCCCGCATCCAGCCATTGCTGTTTACATTGTGGATTAGCGTATAGAATTTTCAGAGGTCGGTTTTTCCGTTCAAGACTCTCAAATACTTTCTGAATGAACTCCTCCATAACTACTGAATCAAAAGGATTAAATAAAAATATAACACCCACATGTATCCGGAATGCAATAATGACGGGCATCCGAACAATCAATTGCAAAGGATATATGCGGATACCTCGTTTTTATGCCGTCACAAACGCGAGTGGCCATATCGCATAATTTTTTCGAAATATCTATGCCGATGATATCAGAAAACCCATAGGCAGCACCCATAGCCAGCAAACGTCCTTTACCGCATCCTACATCCAAAAGTGTGGATGAAAAATCGGTTGGCTGCAAAAAATTAAATAACCGGCTGGACGTGTAATAATTCAGGGGCTCGTATATACTGACATGCATGCGATCCTCAGCTGATACCGCACCCCAGAGATTATCATGACCAATGGTGCGGATGCCATATTTCTTCTCGCCGCTGATTTCATATCGTATAATAAAATGAGCGAGGCGGAATCCCCAATACCATTCGAGATAAAAAAAATACAATAGATACCGCATCAGTCTAATTGTTATGAGTGAATGCAGGGTTATCCGGGAAGTATTTTATATACGGTCGGCACTGAATCAGAGGCGCGGAAAGGACATTATAAAGTTAAACTATTTGGTGAAGACCTCCGTATTTTTCAAAGAATGCCCGCATAGCTTCTTTGGGCTTTATGTTTCGCGGGAATTGTATTCGACATTTTGTATTTTCAGTATTTCGAAGAAAAAAGCACCACGGAATATCAGCTACTGTAACTTAGACCTCCATTATACCGTCACATCCTTTTAACAAAAATGAGAAAATGAAACCCATATTAAAGGCCTTTCAAATAACCTGTATTGTTTTAGCCCTCGCAACCTGCTTACAGGCACAGAATAAACCGGCAGCTGCAAAAACAACGGGGGCGGTTCCCATTATCGACAGGGATATCTTTTTAGGCAACCCGGAGATTGCAGGTGGCCAGATCAGCCCCAATGGAAAATTCATCTCATTTTTAAAGCCATTCAACGGCGTGTTGAATATCTATGTAAAGAAAACGGATGAGCCCTTTGAAAAGGCGAAACAGCTGACAGCCAATGAACGTCCGGTGGGTGGCTATTTCTGGAGCCACGACAGCAAATATATTTTATACCAGAAGGATAAGGGCGGTGACGAGAATTACAATATATATGCGGTGAATCCGGCAGACGAGGCCGCGAAAGCCACGGGTATTCCTGCAGCACGAAACCTCACACCCAATGATAAAATCAGGGCCCTTATTTATGCCGTGAGCAAAAAGAATCCCGACGTCCTCATGATCGGTTTGAATGACCGCGATCCGAAATGGCACGATCTCTACCAGCTGAATATTTCTACAGGAAAGCTGGTCAAATTACGGGAGAACAAAGACCGTATCACCAACTGGATATTCGACTGGACCGAAACGCCGAGACTGGCTGTACGTAACCCGGAAGATGGAAGCACAGAAATATTGCATATTGATGCGCAGGGAAATTTAAATAAGATATATGAAGTCGGTCCGCTGGAAAATGCCGGGGTAAATGCCTTCACATCCGACAACAAGAAAGCCTATATAAGCTCCAATAAGGGAACCAATTTTGTACAATTGCTCCTGATGGATCCGGAAACCGGAACAACGACCCTGGTTGAAAAAGACCCGCTGAATCGGGTGGATCTCGAAGACGCAGCTTTTAGTGATGTAACCCATAAACTTCAGTATACAACCTATTATGACGATCGTCTGCGCATTTATTTTGATGATAAAAACCTGGAAGCAGATTATAATATTCTGCATAAGAAATTTGCCGGCAGACAACTCGCCTGGAGCAGCAGCACCAGTGATGAACAGAAAATATTGATCACAGCAACCAGCGATGTACACGTACCGGAAGTGTATCTGTTTGACAGGGCGAGCAAGAAACTAATCTTTCAATATACTTTCCGGTCTAAACTGAAAGCGTTCGAAGCCTACCTGAGTCCGATGCAGTCAATTCGTTATAAGAGCAGCGACGGTCTGGAAATCCAGGCATATCTGACCGTTCCAAAACAAACAGACGGCAAACCCATGCCGCTGCTGGTATTTCCGCATGGTGGTCCCTGGGCAAGGGATTACTGGGGACTAAATGGCTACGCCCAGCTAATGGCCAATCGCGGTTTCATCGTACTGGCTCCTAATTTCAGGGGAAGCACCGGCTTCGGCAAGAGTTTTCTCGATGCCGGAAATCTGCAATGGGGTAAGTTGATGCAGGACGATATTACATGGGGAGTAAAATACCTGATTGCAAAAGGAATGGTGGATCCGAAAAGAGTAGCGATCATGGGCGGCAGTTATGGTGGTTACGCTGTGCTGGCCGGCCTCACGTTTACGCCCGATCTCTATACGGCAGGTGTCGACATTGTAGGCCCCAGCAATTTATTTACACTCATGGCCAGCATTCCTCCATACTGGGAATCGGGCAGAAAAATATTTGCGTTGAGAATGGGTGATCAGAGCACCGAAGAAGGAAAAAAGATTTTGCACGATGCCAGTCCCTTGTTCAGCGTGGATAAAATAAAAGCACCATTGCTGATCGTGCAGGGCGCCAACGATCCCCGTGTAAACAAGGGAGAGAGCGACCAGATTGTGATTGCATTGCGCGACAAAGGCGCGCAGGTGGATTATATTCTGGCAGACGATGAAGGACATGGATTTGCAAAGCCCGTAAATAATCTGGGTATGGTGGCTGCTTCAGAAAAATTCCTGGCCAAATATTGCGGCACCCGCTATCAGGAATCCATGGCAGACGATGTAGCCAAAAGACTAAAAGAAAATACGGTGGACATCAGCAAAGTGGTGCTCATAAAGAAAAGTACGGTGCCACTGTTGAAAGCACAGCCTGCTCTTTCGGGTGATCTGGCGGCAGGACAGTATAATTACACAGGCGATCTGCAGGTGCAGGGACAGAAACTTCCGGTAACAATGACCCGCACCGTTGCTCAGAGTGGTAGCAACTGGAACATATCAGACAGCGTGACGGTAATGGGACAAGCCTTCACCGCGATGTCCTCCTTTGTTCAGGGCAGTCTGTCCGGTGTGAAACAAATTGCCGTGCAGGGACCGGTAAAAACAACCATTGACTACCATCCCGATTCGGTGATCGTGTCAGTAGATATGAGTGGAAAGATAACCAGCAAAACTTTGCAACCCGATGGGTTCTGCTTAAATGATGGTGCCGGTGAGGATATGCTGCTGGCCCGTTTCCCATTGACAGCCGGATATACCACGGCTTTTTATGTGGCCGATGGACAAACGCAGAAGTTGAAAAAAATAATTCTCACCGTTACCGGAAATGAAATGATCGGATCGGTAAATACCACCGTAGTGAAACAGGTAAATGATGAGAATGATAAGGACGTAACGGTTTATTATATCGATCCGGCAAAAAAGATTGCTATTAAAACAGAACAGGTCATTCCCGCCATGATGAATGCGAAACTGACGATGATGTTGCAGTAGTATAATATAAGATGGGTGGGTAATTTTTAAAACGTGAACGCGTAGCCGACGAAATATACGACGTTTGCCAAATCACCACCTGAAATGGTGTATATGCCTGTTATATCCGTTGCGCGTTTATCGGGAACGGTCTGAATGGTTTCCCGATGGATCGGAACAGTTACAAAAGTGTAAATAAAAGATCTTTTGAATTTATATTCTACCCCTGGCTCTATGGAAAATATATGACCCACTCTCCGCAGGCCGTCATTCTTTCCAAAGAGATCATGGGCCGGCGCTCCTTCATACCGCGTACCGGCTGTAACAACAAAACGTTTGAATGTAAAATTGCCTCCGGCGCGCAAAGTATAACTGTCCGTTACACTGTTTACGTCAGCCGTTGATGCAACCGCAACCGGATTGGGCGGAATGCCTGCAATCTGATTGGAAACACCATTCACATCTACCGGACTGATCAGGTAGAAAAAATTACTAAAGACGCTAAAACTCCGGTTGAAAATGTAAAAGGCATTTAGCTCGGTTGAAATGCCCAAACCCCCATCTCCTAGCTGTATGGCGACATTTACCGGTGCGAGCATTTTAAGCGTAGGATCAGTTTTGCTATAATAGAAATAGTCCATGGAGTGATAATTACCGGTCGGAAATTTAAGACCCAGGCCAAACTGAATATTCCCCTTACGTGGCGTTTCCGTATTGAGCAGCCATTTATAAGCGGTGAAACGAAGTCTCCGATTCCAAAATCACTGGTTGAATGACGAACACCCGATGCATGTTCGGCTTTACTTACAATGGTATTTGAAGAAATGGGAAGATCGATTGCCAATTCCCACCCTTTACTCAGGATCCTGCTCAACTCCAGATTCATTGTGTATTCGTAAATACTCAGGCCGTTGTTGGGATCCGGGGGTGTAACATTGTCCTTTCCTCTGAATGCCTGTGTTGCATGAAAATACCTGTTATTAATATTCATCATCCATTTGTCTGTGGTCTCCTTATATCCTAATGCGGCAAACTCGCCAAAGCCGGCAACATTACGAATGGCTACGCATCCCTGTGATTTGGATTCAGAGCTGATGAATGAAATGGCAGACAGAATAATAAATAATTTGGGCATGAGGAATATTTTAAGATTGTTAATAGGGTTTTCTTCTGGTATTCACTGGACGGCATATTCGAGCATATCAGTTCTATTTCAAATAGTTCTTTTAGTGCCATATCTGACAGTTAAAATAGCTTTTAAGCTGTCAATTCATTTTGGGTCCGAATGTTGGGAGGATATTACGGCGATGAACAACCCTGCAAAAAAATGAATATACCTTATACATTAGTCAATCAGTCCGGTGAAAAACATCAGGAAATGCCCCCCCTGATCTTTTTAAATGGGTTATTTTAAAGTTAGTTTTTAACAACGACGATTGCAAATATCTTTTGTTGAATATAATTCATTGGAAACAATCACTGTATTACCAATGTGCCATCGGTTAGAAAGACGGGACCATTGGTGGTTTACAATGATCAGTTGGTAATAATTGGAGGATATATTTGTCGAGGTACCGGGCATTATGGATGCCGAAAACTTGGCCAAAAAAATGGAGCAAACCCCGTTATTTTTACAGTACCGATGCTATGAGAAAACAATTCAAAATATTTGGATCACATAATAAGTTTTTCTTCTTTGTCTATTTGATGTGTATGTCATGTATACAGCTGAAATCCTATGCTCAGAAAAGTGACGTAGGCAACTGGATTATCTATTTCGGAAATCAACAGATAAACAAACGATGGAATTGGTGGAACGAAATGCAATATCGAAACTTCAATTTTATTGGAGATCTGGAACAGTTAGTATTTCGGACGGGCATCGGATATAATCTCACAGAAAATAATAACAATGTTCTTTTGGGTTATGCATTTATCTATGCCGAGCCTTATATTGCCGGCACAGATCAGAAAACCAGCCGGACTGAAAATAGAATTTATGAGCAGTTCATCACCCGGCAAAACTTTGGTCGCGTATTCATTCAACATCGTTACAGAATAGAAGAACGTTTTAGAGAATCGGATTTTAGCATGCGGTTTAGGTATTTCCTGTCTTTTAATATTCCGATCAATCAGAAAGTAATTCAGAAGGATGTGTTTTACTTTTCGGCGTACAATGAGATTTTCCTGCGCACCGATGAGCCGGTATTTGATCAGGACAGGATATACGGTGCGGTAGGGTATGCCATCAATAATTATTTAAGATTGGAGACCGGTATGATGTATCAGATATTTGAGGACGGGAACAAACTCCAGTTTCAGTTTGTATTTATGAATAATATCCCATTTAAAAAATAGTGACCTGTCGAAAAATTACAAGTATCTGAACTAAATGTTATAGCCTTCGGATACTACAGTGTATAGTTTTGTCGAAACATTTTTAAACTTCAATTAAATCTTTTCGATGAAACATTTATTTTCAATGGTCCTGCTTTTCGCAGTCTGGATCATGAACGGTTCTGTAAAGGCTCAACAATCAACCAGTGGTTTGACTTCAGTAAAAGGACAGAGTGCAGGAGCAAATATTCGCACTGGGAAAAAACTTTACTTGGATGTTCATAATGTCGGACCCGGCAAACTAACCTATGAAGCCGTTGCACAAGCCCATGCCAAAGACCTCGCGACAGAAGGAAAGTATGGCGTGGAGTTTATCAAATTCTGGGTAGATACGGCAAAAGGGACTGTATATTGCCTGGCCTCGGCTTATGATACCGCATCCATTGTTAACACACATGCCAAGGCACACGGATTATTACCAGATCATGTCTACGCTGTTTCAGAAGGATTGGAAGCTGCCGCAAAGGGAGGGAATAATCTATACCTCGACTTCCACGAGCTCGGCGCGGGTAATGTAAAAGCAAGTGACGTAGCTGCTGCACATCAAAAAGATCTGGCCGTGCAAAAGAAATATGGTGTAAACCTTATAAATTATTGGGTGGATGAGAAAGAGGGAGTGGTGATGTGTTTGGCAGAAGCACCGGATTCCAATGCACTCATCATGACGCATAAGGAAGCCCACGGGTTAATTCCAAAGTATGTAAAGGAAGTTAAACAGGGTCAATAACAGGAGAGTAAAGTGAGCCGAAATCCGGTTGACAAATAGGAATCACTAAACTATTTGTTAACCGGATATTTTTATTATCATATTGCGAATTAATTTAGTGTTATGATGCAGAGGCGACAATTCTTACAGCTCACCGCGATGGGTGGTACGGTCATCTTGGTTACCGGAATGAGTTGCAACCGGCGCCATTCGGTTTCTTATGATATACTGGCCAAACCGGAAGAATTGGCGCAAATCTGTGACCTGAAGACGCTAAAGGAAATCGGAATGGTCTATCGCGGGCAAACTCCATCAGAAACAGGTGGTGATAAACTCGAAACTTTATTGCTTACAGATTCTTCCGGAAATACGGTTTCATCCGAATCGGATCACTCATTTATACAAAACCTGATGAGAAAGAAAATCGAACATGATTTTGAAACGGGTAATATAGTTATCGTAAAGGGATGGATTCTTTCTGTAACCGAAGCCCGTCAGTGTGCACTCCTATTTGTAAATAATCCATAACAGCATCACATGCATGCAGACGGACGACGATTGGAAAATAACACACTGATTGAAGGTGATATTTGTATCGTGGGAGCCGGTGCCGCAGGGATCAGCATGGCCCTTGATTGGGATAATACAAAATACAAAGTGATCCTGCTGGAGGGGGGAGGATTTGAATACGATTCAAAAGTTCAGGAATTGTATGCTGGTAAAACTACCGGCCAGCCTTACTTCCCGCTGATGTCAAGCCGGCTGCACTATTTCGGAGGCACGACAGGTCATTGGGCAGGCTTTTGCTCTCCAATGGATCCGATCGATTTTGCAAAAAGAAACTGGGTGCCACACAGTGGCTGGCCCATTAACAGGGGAGATATGGATCCCTACTATGAGAGGGCTCAAAAAAAACTGGAGCTCGGCCCATACAACTATGAAATGGCTTATTGGCAGAAAAACGATCCTGCGATGCTGCCCTTTGTTAATAACGATTCCGTCATTCGGAATAAGATGTGGCAATTCAGTCCGCCCACAAGATTCGGAGAGAAGTACAGGAAAAATATTGTTGAGTCGCGCAATATTCATTTGTATACATATGCTAATGTGGTTGATATAAAAACTAATGAAAGCGGTTCATCAGTTAGCGAACTGGTGGTAAAGAATTTTGAAGGCAAACAGCACAGGGTCAGGGCGAAAAAATTTATTCTTGCCTGTTGTTCGATCCAGAATGCCAGATTATTACTGGCTTCCAACCAGCAGGCTTCAAAAGGGCTGGGCAATAACAACGACCTGGTCGGTCGTTATTTTATGGAACACCTGGAAATTAAGTCTGCTGAGCTTTGGCTTTTCAAACCGTCTCCTTTAAAATTATATGCATTTAATTTTGGAGTTACAAAAGCAAGGGCTGAATTAGCCATCCATTCAAAAAAGCAGGAAGAATTTGAAATACTAAATGGTACCGTATCTCTGACGCCACTGGATATCGCAAAGAAAATAAAACCAGCTATCGAAAGATGGAACCAGGATGATCCGAGAAAAAGCGGTGATCGTTTTTTCGGAGGATACAGTGCGGCCGGAAAAGATGCACATATCCCTGCATCGGGTAGTAATAGTTATCAGTGTTTTACCCGGATAGAACAGGCACCCAACCCTTCTTCCAGGGTAACCCTGGATACTGAAAAAGACGGATTGGGAGTTCCCCGTGCTAATTTGCATTGGGAACTTACAGATTTTGAAAAAAGAAGCATTCGCAAAATCTATGAGTTGCTGGGTGAGGAAGTCGGCCGTGCAGGAGCAGGCCGGATCAAATTGATGGATTATCTGGCAGATAAGAACGATCATTCATGGCCCGGTTTTACCGGAGGCGGATGGCATCATATGGGAACGACTCGGATGAGTGATGATCCCAAACAGGGCGTGGTGGATGCAAATTGTAAAGTGCATGGGATTTCCAATTTATTTATCGCAGGCTCTTCGTGTTTCACAACGGCGGGCGCTCCCAATCCAACCCTTACCCTGGTAGCGCTTACGCTGAGACTTTCGGATCATGTAAAAGAATTGATGAAAAATAAATCTTAAAAAGGTATAATGAAAACCATACTCATATTTGTCTCCTCACTGGATGGTAAAGTAACAAAATGGGGTGAGCCGAATGTCCGTTTGTGGTCATCACATCAGGATCAGGATTATTATAAAAATGTATGGAATGAATCACGACTCATTGTAATGGGCAGCGCCACATTTAATGCTGATACATTTAATCCCTCCCCGGATCATCAGATTATTATTATGACGGGTCATCCGGACAAGTATAAAAGTTTTGAGGTTCCCGGACAAATGGAATTTACAAACGAAACACCGGTCGAATTAAGTTCCCGTTTTGCATCCAAGGGCCAACAGCAAATGCTGGTGGTGGGCGGACCGCATATAGCCACTTCATTCTTAAAAGAACAATTAATAGATGAATTGTGGTTAACAATCGAACCTAAGATATTTGGAACAGGCGAAAATTTTGCAACTGACGCAAAACTTGATATTGATCTGCGTCTCATCCAAAGTGAAAAAGTAAATGATCAGGGAACATTGATTACCAAGTATGCTGTATTGAAAAAATAAAACTTTAATCCGTTTTCAGATTCCTCGCCGGATTCGATATAGTCTGGTCGTCAGATATATTTCAACCACCATTGTTTGTGTTGCGATTTGTATCTCCCAAACCAAAGGCAGGGTTTATATAATATAACTACAAAGCTAGCCCAAATTAGATAAACGGCCCAAAATGCAACACCACTCTCTGCACCCTTTGGCCTTCCGAAAGTTCCCGAAGCAAAGTCCAGAGACGACCAATGAAAGCCTTGCAAAAACAATGGTCGCGAGCATGATGAAATGGACGAGATATAAATGTATCAGAAAATAAAACAAGGGAACTTTCCCGTAAACGGATACGGTCTGTTCAAATCGGTTCGTGCGTTCTGAAAAGGCAAGTATCAGGAACATGGTACCCAGCGTGAGAAGACAGAATAAGAGCGATGGGGGATACTTCGTAACATTCATGAAAGAAATAAATGTAAATAATCTGCTTTTTTGAACTGACCATGGCGAAGGATCGCCATATATATTTACAAAACGGATAAGTACAAAAAGTAACAAAGCCGATATACCTGTTTTCAGAAATATTCCTTTTCTCTTGTCTGCGGGTAATTCGAACAATCTCCCTGAATAGTAGCCGACCAGCATGATGCCCAGCCAGGGAACAGGCGGATAGCCCATGATGAAAACACGTCCTGAAAATACGGGGAATGCGCCCATGCTGAACAAAGAAGACAAAATGGAATTGATCACAGAAGGATTTGCCATGGCGGTCTGGTTTGAGGGGATCAGGAACAGCAGATCATGGCAAAAAATAATCACGAGTCCTAAAATCCCCAGCACATTTGGGGATAATTTTAGCAATAATGAAAGAACGATAAATCCAAAACCGATCGCTGCAATCACTTCGAAAAAAAGAGTATGAAACCCCAGATCGAAAAAGAGTGCAAGGTTGACAAAACTAAACTCAAGCAGGATCAGCCAGAGACCGCGTTGAATCAACCAGCGCCTGCTCTGTGCAATATTGCCCTTGTTTTTTAAGGATATATAAGCCGAGGTGCCGGCGAGGAAAACAAATACGGGTGCGCATAAATGAGTGACCAGCCGGGTGAAAAAAAGAATAGGCGTGGTCGTTGACAAATCTGTGGGACTATGACTGATCGAACTGACATGCATCATGTCACGAACATGATCAAGCACCATGATGATCATCACAAGCCCTCTTGTAAAATCAATACTGAATATTCTTTTCATTCTTGAACCCGCAGAAGATATTCAGACCTTAATTTACGATGGTATTTTCTTTTGTTCCTCAATATGCAGAAACGGCTTCAACAGATCTATCGGAACGGGGAAAATTGTCGTTGAATTATTCTCAGTGGCGATCTCTCTGAGCGTTTGCAGATAACGCAGCGTAATCGCACTGGGTTGTTCAGCCAGCACTTTTGCTGCGTCAGACAAACGTTGGGCAGCCTGGAATTCTCCTTCTGCCGCAATCACTTTTGAACGGCGTTCCCTTTCGGCTTCTGCCTGTTTGGCCATTGCCCGTTGCATTTCCTGCGGCAGATCGATCTGTTTTACTTCTACGTTGGACACTTTAATCCCCCAGGGTTCTGTATGAGAATCTATAATCTGTTGTAAACGCAGGTTTATTTTTTCTCTCTGCGAAAGCAGGTCGTCCAGTTCGGACTGCCCCAGTACACTGCGTAGGGTTGTTTGTGAAAATTGCGATGTGGCCACCAGGAAATTCTCTACTTCCACGATGGCTTTATGTGGTTCCAGCACGCGGAAATAAATCACTGCGTTCACTTTGATCGAAACGTTGTCCTGCGTAATAACATCCTGAGGTGGTACATCCATCACCACCGTCCGCAAACTTACTTTCACCATCTTGTCTACGATGGGAATCAGAAAAATCAGGCCGGGACCTTTCTCCCCACCCGCTAACAGACGTCCCAATCTGAAAATGACGCCACGTTCATATTCACGGAGCACACGGATGGAATTGGCCAGAATAAAGAGGGCGAAAAGAATCACCACCATAGTAAATACCGGAATTGTTTGCATGGATTCATTTTTTATTTATAAAACACTCATATGTTCAACGTAAAGAACCAGGTTTTTAACCTCTGTCACACTTACCTGCTCTCCAGGATTGATCATTCCGGTAATGGACACGGCATTCCAGATCTCTCCATGCACACTGACTCTTCCCGAAGGATTGAGCTCATCCAATGTGAATGCAGTTTCACCCACCAAAGCTTTAATGCCCGTTACCGGTTTCCTCCGCTGTGCTTTGATTCCCATACCGATTACAAAAAGGAAAAAAGCGGAAGTGAGCGCCACGGTAGAAATAATCAGGACGCGGGATATCCGCATCAGCTCCAAACCAGAACCAGGCTTGATCAGCATCAGTGATCCCGTCAGTAACGCCACAATACCTCCGATGGCCAGCATGCCATGACTCACCACTTTGATTTCAAGCAGGAGCAGGACAACGCCAAATACAATGAAGGCAAGTCCCGCATAATTCACCGGCAAGGTATTTAGAGCATAAAATGCAAGCACCAGGGAAATAAAACCGATGATGCCCGGGAAGATGATCCCCGGATTAAATAATTCAAAGAGCAGGCCCAATAACCCCAGCATCAAAAGAATATAAGCTATATCGGGGTCACTGATAATATTCAGCAGTTTTTCGGTGAATCCCATTTCCAATAGTTGAATGGTTGCACCGCGGGTATGTAAAACGAAACTGCTGGAATCATGTTTAATCAGTTTGCCGTCAATCCGATTTAACAATTCACGGTCATTTGATACGATAAGGTCAATAATGTTTTTCTGGAGGGCTTCATTGGCAGAAATGGCAACACTTTGCCTCACCGCATCTTCGGCCCATTGCAGGTTGCGGTTTCTATATTCCGCGATCGTTCGGATAAATGCAGCCGCATCATTGGTGGATTTACTGTTCATGATCGAATCGGGCGTTCCCTGCATGATGATGGGATGGGCCGCACCGATATTTGTGCCGGGTGCCATAGCAGCTATATCCCCTGCCAGGGTAATGAACACACCCGCTGATCCTGCATGCGCTCCTGCAGGCGAAACATAAACGATGACTGGTATGGGAGATTCAAGGATGTCACCGACGATCATACGTGTCGATTTCAGCAGGCCACCTGGTGTGTTGAGATGGATCAGCAAGCAGGCTGCATTTTCACCGGTGGCTTTCTCTATACTGCGATGAATAAATGTTGCTGCAACAGGATTAATGGCTCCATCAATCTTTATCGAGATAACCGTTTGCGCTGCCAGCAGCAAAGGCATTGAAATGACGATGTATAAACATAGACGCTTCATCATATGTTACCCAGCGGGTATGAAGCTTGTATAAATGAAAGACCTGAATGTAATTTACTGAAATCCGGGAGAAATATGGTTTTATTGACTCTGTTTAACCGAAGGAATCTCAAAGTTTCACGTACATTTCTCATCTGGCAGAACCTACTAATCTGGACTTCGAAAAATAAAGCGTACCTTACCTTTCATCTTATAGCCTCAACCTTGTTTTGAGCTACAAATAAAAATTACAGTACTAAGGACTCTAATTTTGTTTCTCCTTCATCTTTCAGACTGATAAGTTTTTTTCAAATTAAAATTTATCGGTTATGCAATCCAAAGATTTACAAACGGAAATTGCGACATTGAAACTTCAGATTCTTGATCAGGAAAGGAGTTTAGACCAGGCATTTTCCAGGAATCTCGAGTTAAAGGAAACAAAAAAAATATATCACGAATTGAAATTATCAAAGGAAAAACTGACCAGGCTTACCGAAATATATGATCAGATTATGTCCTCTGTCTGAGTAAAAAATTCATAAACCATAACGGGTGTATCTTGGCTCGTTTGACTCCAGCTATTGTTAAGAGAATCCGTAGAAATGTATCCTGCCTTTTTAAATTCATTGATAATCATATTGGCAATAACCTGGTAGCCTTTATCAGATGGATGCAGACCGTCGTAAGTATAACCGATCGCATCAATGGGGTAGGGATATTCGTCCTCTCCGGGATGAAAAGGAATTCCGATGTAGTTGGGATATGTCATATTTTGATAAACGCCCGTAACGGGGTCCTTCATCCTTTTAAATTTCACAACATTTTCTACCGTAATGCCGCTGTTATGGTAGAGGTCAATGACAGTAATGTGCTCATACCTGCCAATTTCTTTCACTGCATCGGCAAACTGTGAAAGTTCCTGCCCGTTTTTGGGTTTATAACAACCGTACGCGTTGTTATGGGCGTCAGCTATATATACAAAATCGCTGCGTTGCATCGGCGTAATTAAAATAATTCTGGCATTGGCGTTGAGACTTCTGATCTTATTGATGATGACACGGTATGCCCCATACGTAGTTTTATATCCGGTATCGTGAATATAATCGTCCATCGAACCCAAAGGCAAACCCGACCACCAATCATTGGTGCCCAGAAAAACAGAGTAGACATCCGTTTTGGTCAACCCGAGATTTTCAATTTCTTTGGCTATGCCCACCGTGGTCCATCCGTTATGACCCTGGTTTATGTATTCTATATTTGGATGTTTTGCAGCGACCAGGGCCATATATCCATTGGTTATCCTGTAGCCGGTCTCGTCATGATGATCATTTAAATAAGTAATGGAATCGCCAATGGCCGTCCAGGTAATCACGCCGGGAGTAAAAGGCGGTGCACTGGCATAATAGCAAAAGAGCTATTAATACGGTTTTCATACCAACTGTATTTATTTTAAGGTATTAAAGAAAAATAACTCTTTTTGAGAAATATGAATTGTAAATTTAAAAATGGAAAAAAAATCACCCAAAGCGATGCCTGCTCCGCAGGAAGGCAGCAGTATAGTGGAAAAAGCCAGCGAAATCCTCAGCAGCATCGGTTCTCATCTGGCAGATGCAAAAGAAGCGGTTACGCAGACCGTTGTAAAGGAATATAAAGTCGTTAAGAAAGCGATTAAAAAGAAACTCGCCAAGAAAAAGCCTGCGCCAAAAAAACAGGCTAAAAAAGTAGCAAAAAAGGCTGCTAAGAAAAAAGCGGCACCTAAAAAAGCTGCAAAAAAATCGGCTCCAAAAAAAGCTGCAAAAAAATCGGCTCCGAAAAAAGCAGCAAAAAGATCCGCTTCCAAAGGAAAGAGGAAATAAATATCTGCCTACAAATATTTTAAAAAAAAGACCTGTCTAATCATTTGTAATAAACGCAAAGGAAACATTTTGGTATTCAGGTTTAAGTAATTGGCTCTTTAACTTTTTAAATGTTTCAAAGGGCCCGTAATATGACATCGCGTTCACCAGCCAAATGGGAATTGATCCGGCGGGATCAGCGAAAAGTGTGAATTCCACCTGTAGTGATTTTTTAGCCAGGGGGGTAACGACCCATTTGCATTCGGAATGTAATACTCTTACGAAGTCCTTTTGAGCTGGAATAAAATCAGGAAGATTTTGCACGGTCATCGTCAGCACCCGGGTAACCGTGTCCTGAGATAAAACGATATGTTCTATAAAATCCCGATTGCTGACGGGAAAGGGGAACGTCAATTCTGCGTGGTAATATAATTCGGTCTGGGATACTTCTTTTAGTATACTGCTCCTGGTATGGTAAAACCATTCGTCCTGATTTTTTATATCAAGCATCACGGCGGCCAGTTGGCAAAGGGTGGACTCTACCACACAAACTACTTTCAGGGCTTTGATTTTTGAACCGGGATAATAACTGGAATATATTTTTATCCCTTCTTTATCACGTTCCAGTTTCCATTCAGACTGTGCATGGAGAATGCAGGCCAGACTTAGCAATCCCACCAGGAGAAACATGAACTTTTTCATTTTCAAAGATGTACTGTCATGGCCTTGAAATTATAATACCGGTTTGGCCGTAAACAGGCCAGAATAATATTTTCTGTAAGCATATCCCAAAAAGACATTCGGAACCATCAAAGTGACGCCCATCAGCCAGCCCGACGGCACCAGGATGGTATGAAACAACAATACATTCAGACTGATCGGGAAAAGTACAACCGCTGAGAAGGGAGCATATCGATCAAAGAGTAAGGACAAACCACCCAGGATCTGAATCGTCTTCATCATGGGATAGATATAGCCCGTGCCTTTGAGTCCGGCGACCAGTGCTCCCGGTTTGCCTGTATGCAGGGGTTGATAGGGTATGAAGTGAAGAAAATAATCGAGACCAAAAACCAGATAAATAAACCCCAGCAGACTGCGGGCAATAATTACCCAGGTTTTCATTTTCATCTGTTATTGATTTTAGTCAATCTTCGTAAAACGCACTTCGATGCATGGACATTCGTTCATTATATGCGTTTCACAGGGAAAGGCATCGTACATAAATATATCATATTTTGATTTCAAATAGGCCATTATGCCTTTTGCATTTTAGGTATTACTGGAATAAGTCCGTGCTTAACCATGGCTATGCCCGCAGCTGATTTTAATCATGTTTCATCTGGGTTTACGTCATTAAACAAGGTGAGCCGGTATAATAAATTTGTTTGCGCAATTTATATTGAAAAACCATCCATCTGCGCATTTTACCAGGCCGGAAGGCCTGGAGGTGCGGATGGATTTTTCTATTAACAAAAATAACGGGCAAACAAGAAATAAATACTGTATGGAATCCAGCGATTTACTAAAAAAATATGACGTCCCCGTTCCCCGGTATACCAGTTATCCCACGGTGCCGTTTTGGGATAATTCTATTAACGTTCAACAATGGAAAAGAATTTTTAAGAATCAGTTTCAGCTGGCGAATGAAAAGGAAGGATTCAGTCTGTATGTTCATCTTCCCTTTTGCGAATCTCTGTGTACCTATTGCGGATGCAATAAAAAAATTACAACAAACCACAGCGTGGAGGACGCATATATCAGGGCATTGATCAGCGAATGGGCTATGTATTGTGAATTGATGGATGAAGTGCCGGTTATCCGGGAAATTCATTTTGGTGGTGGCACGCCTACTTTTTTTAGTCCGGCCAACCTGGATAAATTGTTAGACGCTATACTGGGTAATTCGATGATTCATGCTGATCATAATTTCAGTTTTGAAGGACATCCCAATAATACAACGGAAGCACATTTGCAGACATTATACAATTGGGGATTCAGAAGGGTCAGTTATGGCGTGCAGGATAATGATCCGGTTGTCCAGAAAGCAATCAACAGGATACAGCCTTTGGAAAATGTGAAAAGAGCATCTGACACCGCCAGGAAAATCGGATTCAAATCTGTCAATTATGATCTTATTTACGGACTGCCCTTTCAAACTTTGGAAAGTATTCGAAAAACCATCACCGACTGTATTGCGTTGCACCCCGACCGTTTTGCTTTTTACAGTTACGCCCACGTGCCATGGACCAGCAGAAGCCAGCGACTGTTCTCGGAAGGAGATTTACCAACAGCAGATCTCAAAATGGCATTATATCGAGAAGGGGTCAAATTATTTAAGCAAAATCACTATCAGCAGATTGGTATGGATCATTTTGTAACAGGAAATGATGATTTGTTGAAGGCTTCGGGATCAGGTTCTTTACATCGAAATTTTATGGGATACACAACGCAGTATACACGGTTGCAATTAGGTCTGGGTGTTTCAGCCATCAGTGATACGGGAACGGCCTATGCACAAAATAGTAAATCGCTGCATGATTATTATGAACACATCAATAAAAGAGAACTGGCTGTCGAAAAAGGATGTTTCTTAAATCAGGAAGACGAGACATTTAAAAAATATATTCTGGATATCAGCTGCAATGGAGAAACGAAATTTTGTGAGCAGCATCATGAAAAGCTAAAGACATTCACTTTCCCCATACTTGAACAATTGCAAAAAGACGGGTTGGTTCATTTTACAGAACGTTATTTGGAAGTAACAGAGCTCGGAAGAAATTTCACCCGGAATATTTGCAAGGCATTTGATTTAAGACTTTTGAGAGCATCGACTGACCTTAACAGGACAGTGTATAGTCAGGCTGTATAGCAGCGATGACATGAGCTTAATACATGAAAACACTTAGTTGCCTGGGATGCGATTGCTGCGTTTTACAATCCCATAAAAAAAAGTTAACTTATCGGTGTAAATTGCAATCATCATGCCGGATGATCAGCACAGAATCAGTGAATTCAAGAAAGTGTTACGGCGATATACGGGCGAAGGTGTGGTGGATCTGGACAAAAATTATCTCCATAAATTTAATGTTCAGATTCACCGGTTCGAGGACGTGTTGCGTAATTCAAGGAGGAATGAACCACCTAACCGGTGGTCCTATCATCGTATAGGTCTTCTTACAGAAGGCGGGGGCGATGTAAAAACAGGAATATTCAGTTATAAAGCAAAAAAGAATACGCTTGCAGTTGTTCCTTCCCGCGTGATCTCTTCCAGTAGCAACTGGGCGCCCGATACCAAAGGTTATGTACTTCTTTTCAACATGGATTTCTTCCTGGAAAATAACTTTTCTCATCAGATCATTGGGAATAAAAGAATGCTGACCCCGGCTGTACAACCGTATATACATCTCACGGATGAACATGCGGAGGAAGTGTGCCGGATATTTGAAAGTATTCTGGCTGAAAAAAAACAGCAGGAGATGGTGAATAACGAGATGGTCGCAATAAAAATAGTAGAACTCCTGATACTCGGAGAACGGTTATTTGAACAGGAGCAGCATCTGGAATCAAACCAGCCGTTGATAGATAGTATTAAGCGATTTGTCGAAATGCTGGATCAGTATTTTACAAGTGAACATTCTGTTAAATTTTATGCTGAGCAGTTAGCCATGCACCCGAATCACCTGAATGCATTGATAAAAAAACACACCGGAATGTCCGCCAAGGAATCCATACAGAACAGGATTTTACTCGAAATCAAACACCTTCTTCATTCAACAAAACTGTCCATCAAACAAATTTCGGATCAGATGGGATTCAGGGATCCGAATTATTTTACCACATTCTTTAAACGCGCCGAAAAACTGTCTCCGGGAAATTACAGGTCTTCTTTTGATTGAAAATCGAAGGAGATTAGTTGATTTATGAAGATTCATGATGGATAAGTGTAAGATCTTTGCACTTCCAAAATGAAACCAATTACCATAATTTTTGTCGATGATCATCCACTGATCAGAAAAGCATGGGCGTTTATTTTAAAACATGACCCGCGTTTCAAATTGATTGCATCCTGCGAAAGTGGTGAAGAAGCAATTGAAAAATGCAGTCAGCTCTGTCCGGATGTTGTGATTATGGATATTCGCCTGAGAGGGATCAGCGGCATTGAAGCCACCAAGTTGATTCGTAAAAATTGTCCCGGCACAAAAATTATTGGTTTGTCTTTTCACACCCAGCCCGACCATGCCCAGGAAATCATCGAAAATGGAGCAATGGGTTATTTAACCAAGCTCTCAAATCCGGAAGAAATTTTTAAAGCCATACTTGAAGTTCAGCAGGGAAGAAGTTATATCTGCAAGGAGATGGAAGGTAGGCTGGTGGTTGCCCCGTTTTAAATCCATTATTTGCTGAAAACTGTTCCCGGTCCGATTGCTGACCGGGATTTTTTTTCGCCATATTAATTTCGTGGTGGTTACACTGTTTTTAATATTGAGACAGGACGGGAAAATAGCGCTACCTTGATAGGTGCCGCCTAAAACGTCATTATATGAGTACCGTTTCATTTAAAACAAATATTATCAGTAAGGCTTTCTTGTTAACCGCTTGCCTGGCTGGGTTTGCCGGTGTAATGCGCTGCGACGCACAATCGATTGTAGGCAAATGGAAACAGATCTCCGGAAAAATGTATTGCACAGCGGATGCGGTAAAAAATTCTCATGGACATTTACAGGAAGTGATGGATATGCCAAAAGTAGATGTGGTGGACGAATTCAAATCGGATAATACACTGACAGAAACCATCACAACAGGCTCAACAAAGACCAGCAATTCGGGCACCTGGACGATGGCCGGCAAAACGGTAACGATATCGGTAACCGGCCATCCGCCGATGAGCGGAATCGTGTCAGATACTGACAACACATTAGTATACACGGTTGAAATGCCGAAATCCGATCATATGCAGGTTATCAAAAGGCAGTGGACCTACTCAAAGGTTTAATAACCTCCTCGCACTTTTAAAAGCCTGAACGGAATCCCGGAAATCCTGCTTGAAGATATTACCCATTATCATAATCTTTGCTGCTGAATTTCCAAAGTATGTCCGGCAATGAGTAAAACCTTACATGTTATAATCATGATGATTCTGACTTTCAGCGTGTATGCGCAGAAAAAAGATCAAAATCTGGTATTATCAAATATAGAAGGACAGAAACCGAGGAACATCATCTTTATTTTAACCGACGATCACCGGTACGATTTTATAGGGTTTACCGGTCGGATATCCTGGCTGAAAACGCCCAATATGGACAGATTGTATCATGAAGGCGCCTGGTTTAAAAATGCTTTTGTAACCACCTCTTTATGCTCACCCAGCCGTGCGTCCATCCTCACGGGATCCTATTCACATGTGCATACCATCGTCGATAATGAAGCCCCCGAACCACCCGGTCTGATCTATTTCCCTCAATACCTCCAAAAGGCCGGATATCAAACTTCATTCTTTGGTAAATGGCATATGGGCAACGAAGATGATGGCCCTCGTCCCGGTTTCGAACACTGGGAAAGTTTTAAAGGTCAGGGTGTTTATTATAATCCAACATTGAATATCGATGGTAAAGAAGTTGCCTATACAGACTCTACTTATATCACCGACCTGTTAACTGACCACGCACTAACCTGGTTAAAAAACAGGAATAAATCAAAGCCCTTCTTTTTATATCTGTCACACAAAGCAGTGCACGCACCTTTTGAACCGGCCCGGCGTCATCGAGGCGTGTACAAAAATCTGGATTATGTATTGCCGCCAACCTATTATCAAACGCTCAATGATGACTATAAAAAACTGGGCTGGCCCGAATGGGTGAAACAACAACGATACAGCTGGCACGGCGTCGACTATATGTACCACACCCATATTGGTATCGATGAACTGGTGCGCACATACTGCGAAACATTATTGGCTGTTGATGAAAGTATCGGTGAAGTGATGGACTATTTGAAAAAAGAGGGCCTCGACAAAAACACACTCATCATTTATATGGGTGATAATGGTTTTGCCTTCGGCGAACATGGTCTGATCGACAAACGCACTTTTTATGAAGAATCAGTCAAAGTGCCGTTGCTTGTTCATTGTCCTGAATTATTCAGCGGCGGACAGACGATGAACAAAATGGTTCAGAATATTGACATCGCACCCACCATTCTGGAGAGTGCAGGATTGATGAAGCCCGCCGGCATGCCGGGAAGATCATTTATTCCCCTGCTAAAAGGAGATTCTACAACCTGGCGAGACAAAATATTTTACGAATATTTTTGGGAGTACGATTTCCCCATGACGCCGACAACCTATGGTGTGCGGACGGATAAATTTAAATACATTCATTACATGGGTATCTGGGATACCAATGAATTGTATGATCTTGAAAAAGATCCGAACGAAACCACCAACCTGATCGCGCGGCCCGAATATGCTGACACGGTTAAAAAACTCGCTGGTTATTTATTCGACTGGCTTCAACAAACCGGTGGTATGCAGATCCCGCTGAAACGAACGATCAAACATCCCTCTGGCGACTACAGACACCCGGATAATTATTAGTTATTAGTTGTTAGTTATTAGTTATTATCGTTCGATATCAATTAATAACTAATAACTAACAACTAACAACTTTTCCATTGCTATTCTTTCTCGTTGATCACCATCGTGTTTGTCCACCTGTCCTGCCAGGGATTACTTGGATTTCCAAAGGCACTGAATACACAAAAGGGAACAGCCCTGCTAAATCCCCGCTCAAATGCTTTGGCAGTCGTAATTTGACTTCCATCCAGGTTAACGGCCTTGGTTTTTGTGATCAGTTTTCCGAGGGATTTTCCATGAAATAAGGCTTCGACTGCGGACATATATACGGCATATAAGAGGAGTGTAATGAACCGGTCGAATAATCCAAAACCAGAACTTTCGTTTATTAATATTCCGCGGAAAGAGGGGGATAGTAAGGCAAGTACAAATCCTAATACAAAAAGAAGTATATAAAAAAGAACCAGATCAATGAGGTAATTGGCTAGTCGCTTTCCGGCACTGGATCTTTCATAATAATCCTCAAATATAGACTGGTCTTCAGGTATCTGCTCGATTTGCATGTTGGTTTTGGTTTATAACTGCCGGGGCGAATTAAATATTGTTATGGTAAAAGATAAAAAATTATTTTATCTGATGAGTACCATCGTTCCCTGTTTGAAAATCGTCGTTCCGGTATAAGTAGTTCCCTGTACCATCCACACATAACTGCCCGTTTGCTGCGGTTTGCCGGATATCGTACCATCCCATCCTGTACCCATCCCGGATTTACTATATACCAACTGGCCCCATCGATTATAGATCCGGAAAAATTGTATCGACGATATTCCAACCGGGATTGGTCTGAATATATTATTCATTGAACTGCCCGGAGTGAATGCATTGGGCACAAAAATATTTGGAGCGGTTTTAAACACCTTAACTACAATGGCTGCTTCTCCAAAACATCCGGATGTGTCGGTTGCTTTCACCATATATTTTATCGATTCAATATCTGATCCCAATAGGGAAACAGGATTTGAAATATCCGGATCATCAAGACCGGTTACAGGCGTCCATTGAAAAGAGTCACCGGTTTGATCAGTAAGAGCCTGTAACTGCAATGGCTGACTCACTACAACGGATGTATCATTTCCCGCAAATACTTTAGGAGGTTGTATCACGGTAATCGTTTGCCAGGCAGAATCAATACAGCCATCCGTGGATGTATATTGACATAGCAGTGAAAATACGCCCGCTCCTGAAATATTTGGATCAAATAATCCTGCGGATGAAATTCCTTCACCCGAAAAAGAAAAGGATCCCGGCAATTGGGTGAGTTCACTTGCCTGGGTAATTGCAAATGCCGGATCGTAAGAGCAAACGGAAGGGATGGCATTAAACTGAATGTGCGGACTGGGCTCAAGGGTAATTGACTGATCAGATTCGTTCTCACATTTGATTCCTGAAAAAGAGATCATCCGTATCTTATAACCAGGAATATTTGTTGAAACCGGATTGGGATAAAAATGAGAATACAACTTACCCGTATAAGGATCATTGTCAGTATATGAAACAGTCGATGAGTCGCCCCAATATATTTGTACTTTGGTTATCGAACCGAAATCAACTGAACTTTCATTTAAAATATCGACGGACTGACCCGTGCATAAGGCCGATGCATGGGGAATACTGAATGATGCGAGGGGAACAGCTCCGTTTACAGTAAAAGTTTTTGTCAGACTATCCCTGCATCCCATGCTGTTGGTAACTACCAGTTTTAACGGGTAATTGCTGGCTGCAGAATAATTATGAGAAGGATCGGCTACCGCCGAACTGTTTGGATTGAGTGCTCCCGCGTTAGGATCGCCAAAATTCCACAGGTATGAAAAAGGCAGCGTTGCAGAATCACCTGTAATTGTACTATCCTGGAACTGCGCAACTGCATCGGTAAGACAAATTTTGGGCTCAATAAAATGAACATTCGGATTGGGGTACACTTTAATTTGTACGCTGTCAATAGAAGCACAACCCGGATTATTTTTAAATGCCGTGTGCACATGGTAGTTTAGCAACCTGTCACCCACGGAGTCACCCGTAACATGTAATAGCGGTGCTGATACCGTTGGATCACTCAGGCCTTCTGCAGGTGTCCATGAATAAACATAATCCGGATTGTCAGGCCCTCCGATCTGAACGGTGTCGTATGGACAAAAACTTTTGCTGTTTCCCGCGTAAGGATGGTGGCATCTCGGTATATATGATCACATTCTTTATGGAGTGATTATCATTGTACCCTCCCGTACTGGCGGTAAAACCCAGATAGCCGGTAAAATCAAATGTCTGATAACCGGTTAAATAAAGATTATCGTTCACATAAACATTAACAGCGCCGGTATCATAAGTAATTTTAGCATGCTGATAATCTGCTGAACGAATGAAGCTTATATCTCCATTTCTATTATCTTTTGTGGGTTCATAATTCGGACATTCACTATAACCGGGACCCCATCTGATCTCTATCTTGGGCATATATTCATGAACAGTCGATGGATCGAACGGGATGCAATTATTCCAGGTATCAAAACAAACTTTTAGGCCATTCGCCGTACTGGGTACTCCCAGACCCCCGCCAATCACAAAACCAGTTGGCGGAACATTCAGGAAACAAAACGCAATGCCATCTGCTCCGGTCCCGTCATACATACGGAAATCGAATTCTGCGATCCATTTATGGCAAAGGGAAAGATTGATAGGCTGGTTATAAAACACAGCTCCGCTGGAACCAGGGTTCATGTTTAAATAAGAAGGCTGAATCATGGCGCTTAAAGAACAAATAACCATTTCCGAATCGGCCGTACCCACGATATTACCCACATGGGCATCTCCCTGCATATTCCATCCTGTTGTATTCATGGGTGTTCCCGTCAGTTGGGCAAAAACATAGTTCTGGCCAAACGAATAATTAATCGCGGAAACGAAAAGGAGGAAACTAAGGAACGCCATTTAATTTCATGCGGAGCGCTATCTAAATAAATATAACCCAATCCGACGGCTGCGGATGGACAACGTGTAGAATTTAACATCAAGTTATTTTTATTTATAAAAAAAAACTGTGTTAATTTCATTTCCCTTTCCACCCCGCTCCCTACTTAAATAAATCAGCTTTTTATCACCTTAAAATATTTCTTTATGAGAAAACTATTGTTTCTATGCGCCGCTTTCCTGGTCTCCTCTTTTACACCTACGAGTCCAACACTTTCGGACAAAGAAAGAAAAGATGCCATTGAACAATTGTCCAAAACAGAACAGGGGGTATTTAATTCCCTGAAAGGATTGAGTGATGCACAACTGAACTTTAAGGCCGCCCCCGACAAATGGAGCATTTCAGATTGTGTAAAGCATATTGCCAGGACGGAGTTGGCCCTATGGCAAATGACAGATGCGGCGCTGAAGCAACCTGCCGATTCCGCAAAACGTAGTGCGATCAAAGTAACCGACGATCAGGTTTTACAAATGGTCGAAAGCCGTGCACAGAAGATAAAAACCGCTCCCCCATTAGAACCACAAAACTCTGGGTTTAAGTCATGTCCTGATGCATTGTCTTCATTCTACGACAGCAGGAAAATGTTGAAGGAGTTTGTATCAACCACCAATGATGACTTGAGGGATCATGTTGTAGCGCTGCCGTTCGGTTCATTCGACAGTTACCAGATGATTCTGTTTATAGCTGCCCATAGTAACCGGCACACGCAACAGATCGACGAAGTAAAGGCGGATCCGAATTTCCCGAAAAATTAAACATCATATGTAAGTAAATACATGACCCATAACAAGGAGCCTGCTGAAAACAGACTGAAAGAAACTGCCCGTGTAGAATTTTTCAGTGATGGAGTTTTTGCAATTGCCATTACTCTTTTAGTATTGGAATTGATTCAGATGCTTCATCCTCAAAATGGAGAAAGTCCGCTGAAATCCTATTTCCATCACTGGGAGCGGTTTCTTGCATTTTTAATAGGCTTTTTGACAATTATGGTTTGCTGGATAAATCATCACCACGTATTTGGCTATATAAAAAAGTCGGATGGCAAACTGCTCTGGGTAAACGGCTTCGTTTTACTTATGATCACATTTACTCCATTTCCTACGGCCATCCTTGCTGAGTATTTGGGAACTGACGGCAAATTTGCGTTGTCCATTTTTGGTTTTAATTATTTTATGATTGCCCTGGCCTCCTATTGGCTCTGCGCTTATTCATATAACAAATCCCTGATAGATGAAGATGACAGGGAGTTTTTTAATTGCGTCAAACTGACCTATGCTTATGCAATTCCATACACATTTGTCGCATTTTTAATATGCTTCATTTATATACCGGCGGCAATTCTTTTTTATCTGCTGTTATTTTACGTTTTTGCTTTTCCAAAAGAATTTGCAACAAGGCTTTTAAAAAGGAAACAGGAAAAAACCAGGAAATCCAAATTGAGTCAGGAGGAATTACCGGACAACACGGATTCCCAAAATGTTACCACTCAAGTTTAAACTACGACAACGGAGAATGCGGAAATCCAATTCGGTCTAAAATTTTCTGAAATCGCGGGTCGGCTCTGAGTACTTCAGGAACCCAGGGTTCATATTTAAGTAAGATCAGACTGGGGTCCCAGTCATCGAAAGCTTTTTCAAGATAATCAAAAGCTTCATCCATGTCATTCAGGTAAGCAGCAGATAATGCGGTCAACGCTTTGGAAAGATATTCGGATTTTGATCTTTCCTTTAATTCATTCATCAGGATCCGGGCCTTATCAAATTGCCCGGTGATACAATAAATCCAGATAAAAGGATGAACCGTAAAAGAATGCCTGTTGGAAAGAACCAGAGAGGTCTCGAAGCAGGCAATGGCTTCATCATATTCTCCCAATGCCATATGTACACAACCCGCCGTCGCATAACACAGGAATGAATTTGCGTCCAGGTCAATGCCGATTTTGCAAATGGCAAGCGCTTCTTTGAATTTACCCGCGCAGTGAAGAAGCAGGGAATAACTGGAATGACAATATGAACTGAGTGGATCCAGACGAATGGCCCTTTCCCCATGCTTTTCAGCTTCTTCAAACTGGCCTTCCACCGTAGCAAGATAATTCCAGCCGTATCTCATATGACCGTCTGCAAAACGGGGATTTATTTCTATGGATTTAAGAAAATTTTTCTTCGCCTCCGGCCAGTTCCTTTCATAACAGGTATAATAATATCCCAACGTACAATAGGGTTCACAAAGAGAAGGTTCCAGTTTCAGGGCTTTCTCGGCCGACTGTTTTGCGCGGGCCATGGCCTCTTTGGGGGGCAATATGCCATAGACGGCGATGATCAGATTTACATCCGCGTATCCTGCATGTGCCAGCGCAAATTCAGGATCCAGGGCGATTGCTTTTTGAAAATATTGCAGGGCGGTAAGGATCGAAGCGCCGCGCCTGGCCATATAAAACCGTCCTTTTAAATATAGTTCATAGGCGTCCGTATTTTGGGTATAGTTTTTTGTCATCAACGCATGATCATCCTTCAGCAATGTCAGTTTTAATTTTTTTGTAATGGCCAGAGCGATATCATCCTGAATGGCAAAAACATCATCCATCTTCCGGTCATATTTTTCTGACCACAGGTGATAACCGTCTTCCACATTTACCAGCTGGGCTGTTATCCGGAGCCAGTTGCCCTGCTTGCGCACACTGCCAGCCAGCACCGTGCGTACGCCTAGCTTTTCTCCTAATTCATGCAATTCGGTATTTTTTCCTTTGAATTGAAAAGAAGAAGTACGTCCCGCTACTTTCAGATCCTTTATATGCGTCAGCGAGTTGATAATTTCTTCTGCAATGCCATCACTGAAATATTCCTGGTCAGGATCATTGCTCATGTTTACAAATGGAAGCACAGCAATGCTTTTATAAGGAATATTTTTTCCCTGCGCTGATATTTTATGCGATGCAGGGTCCTCCTCTTTTTTTTCTTCTGTCTTTCCGCTAAGAGATTGAGGAGTGGGTTTTACCAGCTCTTCATGGTTGAGTGCGAAGACCTCCACCAAACGGTTTATATTTTTAAATTGATAAGTCCCTACCGAGATTGTTTTAAGTTCCGGGTGATTATGTAATTCTTCATTTGCTTTATCGGAAATCAGGACACTGCCCGCCACGCCCAGGGATTCAACACGTGAAGTAAGATTAACACCGTCGCCAAATATATGCTCCTCATTAAAAATGATATCACCAATATGTAGTCCCATCCGGACCGGAACTTTCGGAACCTGTTGGAATTTCTGTTGCATGGACAAAGCGCATTGTACGGCTTCCACAATACTTTGAAAAGTACTGAGCGTTCCGTCACCATAAAATTGAATGATGCGGCCGTTAAAATGTTCATGTTCCTGTTGGACAACTTCGCGGTGCCGGTCCCGGATGACAATGGCATTTTTTTCACTCTTCTGCATAATCGCCGTATAACCTTCAATATCGGTGAACATAATAGCAGAAAGTTGGCGATGGTTGGGCATAAGGGGGTTCTCTTAATAAATATACAATCAAAACTACACCCGTACGAGCCGGATCGCTAATTGGTTTCCCGTTGCGGCCACCGACTATAAGCACGAATTCTTAAGAAAATAAGAAGAAATGGCTTTCTTACACACTGTCTGCAACTGCAAAACGACGGGATTCTTTGCAATCGCAACAAATGCAAATCATGGGCGGAATCATTTGCATTTTTTACTAAACTTTCCGGCGGGAAAAACCTGTATCAATATTAAACGAAAACAAACTTAGCCTGATCCAGAACCGATTCCCCGTCAAAACGATAAGCAGCCAGGAAGCCATGTTTGGCGATACTATAGTCCAGACAGCAGATATTCCCCCTATAAAGCATGGGATTTCCCTTGAGCCAGTAATGGCCAAAGAAAACGGGAATGGCATCTGCTTTATAAAAATCGAGGTTTTTAAATTCGGAAATGTCAACAGGAGAATCTTCAAAATTCTCCAGTGGTTCAATACTAATTCCCTGGTATGTTGACCCGGCGGGATCTTCCCACCATTTGATCCGGATATTCCTTTGATCTGTTCCGTCTTTATCCTTGAAAGTGTGACCCTTTGGTAATCTGATTTCCTTACCCTTCAACACCGTGTCGATCGCATGATAAAACGGGGAATCTTTCACGACGGACTGTTCCAGCAATTCATCCGTCAGTTTGGATTGGAAAAGATGATCACGTAAAAAACGGATACTTTTATTATCCCAGGCTGCATGCACCGCCCTGAAGGTGGTGGTTTCATAAAACAACGGAAGTGTTTTAAACCAGTCCAGATAGTCATCATAGTCCTCCTGCTTATTCTGAAACTGTTTCAGTGTTTCAAAATGCTGTATGATATTTTTTATTGAATGTTTTCTTAAATGACCGCCTGTCTTGTTCTTTGCGCGAAAACACAGTGCATTGTATTCGTGGTTACCCAGGAGAGCGATGGCATTTTGATTTTCCACCATCGACCGCACAATTTTCAGGGTCTTTTTAATTTTCGGACCCCGGTCAATATAATCGCCAACAAAAAATGCTTTCCTGTCCGGATGAGCATAGGCATTTCCCTTCATCGTGTAACCCAGCTTCTCCAGCAATTCCTCCAGCTTATCCGCGTGACCGTGCACATCACCAATAAAATCGTACATAAATATTATTTAGATCCATTTTCATTTTCAAACAAGGTAGAGGTTTCAAACAACGTGAATTGCATCCCGGATGGATCCTGCAGACGTTGTACTTTACTCCAGGGAGCCTGTTTAATATCTGCCAGCGCAATGGCACCCTCAGCGATGAATTTTTCCGAAGCACTTTCTATATTTTCTCCAATATTCAGCGCCAGCCTGACCGGACCGGCTATCTGCCTGCCCACTTCGATATCATCAATGGTGGCTGCATCCCTTTTGTCAATCAGTTCGAGAGAAGCCCTTCCCGCCTCCAGTATGATTCCATTGCCCGTGTTCTCGTCCCGCCATTCTTTGGAAACGGGAAAGCCCGCCACATCACGATAAAATTGTATGATCTCATCCAGGTTATCTACCGTAAGGATAATTCGTAGTTCTTTTACTTTCATGGATTAAATATTATGGTACCACATTTCAATCTTTCTAAGTTAATGCGTTTGATTTAAAGACCTGCAAATTCATCGCGGGTGTAGCAAATGGGAAAGCTTTGAGAAAGCAATAAACATGGCGAAAGAGGCATGTAGGAATGCTGGTGGCCGCGCTATCTCGGTCTTACAAATATTCTTGAGCCATAACCCAAGCTGTTGCCGGTATAATTCACCGCAACACCATTTTTGTAATATCTGGGCGTGCCCTTTGGACTTCCTGGAAAATTACTAAGCACGGAAACATACACATCAGATCCGTTCACGGCGAATCCCAGAACAATGTCAGAGAATCCGGGTGATGTAATATTGGTCGCGACGCCGTTTTTCCAAACAATAGCATTAACAAGCCCTTTATATTGCGAAGCATTTCCTGCCACCTGGCAACCGGCCATATAGGAAACCCCGTTCACGACGGAAACAAAATAAATTCTGCCAAAGGATAAACTGTCCGTCAGATAAACCGGAACATCGTTCTTCCAGCAGGTTGCTATTTCTGTAGAATCAGTAAAATCATACACACTGCCAACCGCATACACATCGGCACCGTCTACCGCGACATCATAGGCATGCCCTGGATTTCTGGTGACGGGCAATTGATTGGAGATCCCGTTTAACCAGTATACCGCATTGGAGTGAATACCTGTATTGGATCCGGGAATGTAAAGGTCCGCACCATGCGCATATATAGTAGTTAGTCCGGGTTGATTGGAAGTAGGGAGTTCGGAATAGAAATCCGTGTTTTGATAAAGTTCCCCTGGCCAGCTGCCCGTCTGTAATTGCAGAAAACTAAATACATCTGTTCCTGCAATAGCAATCGATACGGGTAGAACCGAATCTGCCAGGGCGAGAAAATTAAACTGTCCGTTTTTCCAATAGCCGATAGAATCGTTGATTTGCCCCAGGACATAAATATCGGTTCCGGAAAATGCCATATCGGCACCCAGGGGATTTGTGCCTGTTGCAATGGAGATAAACTGGCCGTTCTTAAAATAGCCAACCTGGTTGTCGGTTTGTCCGACGATATATATGTCTTCGGTTGTGTCTTTTTTGGCCGGCGTACTGTCTACAGCCTGAATGGGCGGGGCCGGTTGAGCCGTCGTCATATCCGATTTGCTGCAACTGGCAAGCAAACCGAGTCCAATGATGAATAGGACAGGGAATTTCATTACGATAAGGGATTAGGGGCGCTTTCAGGGAGGGTAGAATACTCAAACGTCAATATGCCCGGGTTTATTATTATCTCCTAAGGGTAATCCCTTAATAGTTTAAATGGATCATGTATTTCCGGGATTGACAGCCCAACAACTTATCCCGATACTGATCATTTTTGGTATATTCATTAACGACAAATATGATGTCCTCTCCTGAACTTAGGTAACCAGCCAAATATGAAAGGTAAAATTCGGTCATCGTTATTTATTTTATTTCTGATAATCTTTCAGGCCGGGTTAGCGCAAACAAATTCTATCTTATTTAGCAAATTGGAAGGTCCCTTAGGGAAACCCATTGGAAAAATCACCGGGATCTGCCAGGATCCGAATGGCATTATGTGGTTTTGTGGCCAGGATCAGAAATGCCTGTATCGCTATGACGGCACCAACCTCACCAGCATAAAAGAAGACGACCGAAATCCAAATTCACTGGGATTCGGTTCGCTGGAAACCATATATGCAGACGATCGTGGAATGATTTGGATCGGAGGAACCGGTTTGGATCGTTACGACCCGTCTACCGCTGTTTTTACTCATTTCAAAATGCCGGACCCCACTAAAAAAGGAGAGAATTATGTATTCACAATCTTACGGGACCACAAGGGAAATTGCTGGATCGGTACGGCCTCCGGACTTTACCTGCTGGATGAAAAAACGGGGAATACGAAATCTTATCTGCATGATTCGACCAATCCAAAAAGTCTGAGCAATAATACTGTCGAGGTGATCTATGAAGATAAATCAGGTGTGCTGTGGATTGGAACCGGATTTCCCTGGGTTGCGAGTGGCGGCGGTGGTCTGAACCGCATGAATTCCGACGGCAGTTTTACAAGTTATTTGCACGACCCGAATAACCCAAACAGTTTGATGAATGACAAAATCAGGTCGATTTTTGAAGACAGTCGTGGTGTTTTCTGGGTGGGTACTTCGGCTGAAGGATTACATATCATGAATCGCGCAAAAGGAACTTTCGAACGATATCCATATAATCCGGCTCACCCCCTCGCACTCAGCGCGCCACAAACGAGGTTAACCAATATTTGGGAAGGAATCACTTTTATCAATGAAGACAACACCGGCGCGATCTGGATCGGCAGCTACCAGCAGGGATTGAGCCGTTACGATCCGGTAACCAAATCGATGACACGTTTCAAGAATGAAAACGGGTTTCCTGATACAAGCACGTTTAAGGGATTTGTAGGTCGTGATGGCACTTTGTGGGTGGCTACAGAAAACAGTGCATTGTTGTACAGAGCGGATCCGGGATCAAAAATAATCAAACAGGTCATTACAGGAAGAGAGTGCTGGCGCGTATTCGTCGACAGAAATAAACAGATATGGGCATCCTCATCAGGAGGAGGCTTATTGCAGTATGATGAAAATAAGAAACTCATTCATCAATTCAGGCACGAACCGCAGGATCCTTACAGCACCATCTCTGATACGTTAGCCGGAATGTTTGCATACCCGGGGAACGACACACTTTGGATTGCCACATCGCGGGGTATTGAGGTTTTTAATACCAGCACAAAAAAATTTAGCCCGGCAAACCAGTTGATAAAAACCGTCGATCTCTCTCATTCTTTTATCATGGGATTTACGCCCGACAAAAAAAACAATCTATGGATCAGAACAGTAGACCAGGGCCTCATTCGTTATAACCGGAATGACGGTTCTGTGAAACAATTTCTTCCGGATGCCGCCGATTCCGGCAGCCTTGGATCACATAGTGTAGGATCCATGTTAGAAGACCGGAATGGAAATATCTGGGCCGGAACCTGGCAAGAAAAAGGTGGTGTCTATCTTCTGAATCAGCAAACCGGTAAATTCCACGGCTATCTTTTGGGGAAGGCCTGTCCGGGTCTCTTTGAGGATCAGTCAGGTGATCTTTGGGTGGGCACATTCGGTGGCCTCTATCGCTACGATAAAGAGCGGGACGTCTTTTTCCCTTTTTTCGATCCGCAATCTGATATCAGTACTGAAAACTTCATTGCGATTATTGAAGATCAAAAAAGGAATTTGTGGATGAGTACAAATCTTGGTATTATTAAAATAAATCCGGAAAGAAATGCCTTTTTTGTCTACGGCAAAAAATTCGGCGTGCAGGACGTAAGAGCATGTTTTAAAACTTCCGAAGACCAGATCTTTGTTACCAGTGGAAACGGATTTTATTTTTTTTACCCGCAGGAACTGAAGACAGACATGAGTCCGCTTCGCCTGACCATTACGGATTTTTTCTTTAATGAAAGTTCCGGGTTAGCGGGTGGGGACAGTACCTTGTTAGTATCGGCAGAAAAAAATAATTCGTTGTCACTCGCCTACAACCAGAATAGCTTTGGTTTTAAATTTTCTGCGAATGATTACCGCTCACCGGAAGGAGTCAGCTATTATACGATGTTGGAAAATTACGAACCGGTATGGCGGGCCACGGGTGTGAGTAAAACCTCTTTTTATTTTAATCTGTCACCGGGCGATTATGTTTTCCGGTTGAAAGCATATAATAGTGACGGCATCAAAGGGGAAAAACAGGTGCTCATTCACATTAGTCCGCCATGGTGGAAAACCGGCTGGGCCTATGCCGTCTATGGGCTGTTACTCATAATGGCCATATCAGCCGTCACGCGTTTCCAGAAGCAAAGAATTATTCGCGAAGAACGACAGAGAACACAGGCCAAAGAATTGGAACAGTCAAAGGAAATAGAAAAGGCCTATACAGAATTGAAATCCACACAGGCCCAGTTGATCCAGTCGGAGAAAATGGCATCCCTCGGAGAACTCACCGCCGGCATTGCGCACGAAATTCAAAACCCGCTGAACTTTGTAAATAATTTCTCAGAAGTGAACATGGAACTAACCGCCGAATTGAAAGAAGAGCTTTCGAAAATGAATATTGATCCACAATATAAAAACCAGCTCGAAGACATCACGGAAAACATAAATGTAAATCAGGAAAAAATCTTACACCATGGTAAGAGGGCCGACGCGATCGTAAAAGGGATGCTGCAGCACTCCCGGACCAGTTCCGCTATAAAAGAGCCGACAGATATAAACCAGCTGGCAGACGAATACCTTCGGATCGCATATCACGGTCTCCGCGCGAAGGATAAATCTTTCAATACAAACATGAAAACCGATTTTGATCCGCAAGTCGGCAGGATAAATACCGTCGCACAGGATATTGGCAGATTACTTTTGAATCTATACAACAATGCTTTTTATGCGGTAGCCCAAAGAAAACAAAATGATGGCCCTGCCTACGAACCGATGGTCGAAGTAAAAACAAAAAAGGCAGGGCGAAACATAGAGATTACGATTCATGATAACGGGGACGGTATTCCAAAAAAAGTACTGGATAAAATATTTCAACCTTTCTTTACCACAAAGCCAACCGGTCAGGGAACCGGGCTGGGTCTGAGTTTAAGTTTTGATATTGTGAAAGCGCACAACGGTGAAATCAAAGTGGATACTAAGGAAGGACAGTACACGGTGTTCACCGTTACATTACCAGCCTGATTAAATTTTAATAATCAGCGATTTGAACCAGGAATTTATTACTCAATGAATGGTTCGGTAGATTTTAATCTAATTGTAACCCGGGTTTTGTTGTAAATACGGATTGACAGCTAATTGTTGATTTGGTATGGGAAATATCAGATAATGTGGGTCGCTTTGATAAGCCTTCTGTTCAAACGGGTTAAGAAATTTTTGAAAGCGAATCATATCCTGCCTTCGCCAATTCTCCCACCACAATTCTCTTCCTCTTTCATCCAACAGACTATCGGCGTTTAAAGAAGTAAGCGCGGATACACCCCTGGATGGATTGGTGCGTATTGCGTTCACAATTGACAGGGCCGTTGAACCGTAAGGTCCCACATTGGTCCCCGTGCCGCCACGAAAAATTGCTTCGGCTTTCATCAGCAGCACATCGGCGAAACGCAAATAGACAAGCTCGTTCGTCGACGGACCATAAAAATTCATAAAGTCCGGGGCATATTTCATTGGCCTGATACCAGGGTTGAGCAAGTCAGGCCCGGGTAATGTGTTTTCGACTTCCGGTGTGTAAATGACTGGTATCACCGTTCCCGGCCAACTCAAAGGATCATCTGACGATAAATCATATTGCTGCCCAATTAAAAAACCCACGTTGGCCCGGCGACCGGGATTGGGAGGAGCATTCGCATAATCGTATACTGTCTGCCGGCGTTTGTCTGTTGAATCAAACCTGTCGTAGAAGTCTGACAGTGTAGTAAAGCCATTGTCTCCCCCCTGTGCATAGCTGTACACCGCAACCCATGCCAGGAACACAGCATAGTTACCATCGTGACTACTCCTTTGTGTAAAAATATTTTCCGTGCCGACGGACTGGTTCTCTGGTGAAAAATTATCAAAATAATTTGGAGTGAAGGAAAACTGTCCGCTGCTGATGATATCATCGGCCAGGCTGATCACCTGGTTCATATCGGCAGGATCAAACACCGGGTTGGCACGATTTACATAAACGCCCTTATTCAAATAACATTTCATCAATAATCCACGCACAGCATTCTGGTTGGCGACGTCCGCCGGTTCTGTTGGCAGATCTTTTTGGATCTCATTCAATTCGCTGATGATATAATTCAGGGCATCCATTCCCATGAGCACTTTAGCAGGATTTACCAGACTGTCTCCGGATTACGATAAGGCACCTGGTTAAAAGATCCAGGAACCAGTACATGGCCCATGCTCTCAAAAATCGGGCTTCTGCCTTTTGCTGTGGGTTCACATGATATTGAAGTACATCCGTGGCGGCAAAAACAACCCCCCCCAGGCTATTAAAAGTCACGTTTATCCGGTCGTTGTTTGCGTCCCATTTCTGCTGATGCAATACCCGCCACACACCATTATCATCCCAATTATTTCCACGGGTAGGTGCGATGGCTTCATCAGTGGTCAGTTCAGACAATGCAAATACCTGCAGGAAATCGCAGTATGCAAACTCCATGGATCCATACACTCCATTCATCAGCGAATTGACATTCGTGTCGGCAGCAACCTGCGCGGGCGTAAGATTGCCACCCAGGCCTTCTTTGAGTTTAGTACAACCCAGTATACAGGCAGCCAGAAAAACAACACTGGATAAAACAATCATTCTTATCATGCGCCAAACAATTTTATCATAAGGAAAAGTTTATTCCAAACAGAAAAGTTTTGGCAGTAGGGTAACGGCCCAGGTCAATACCCAGGGATGAACTCCATTGATATTTTCATCCTTATTCACTTCCGGATCAAAGCCAGCATAACTGGTTATAAGAATGAGATTTTGCGCTGTGATATAGATATTGAATCCTTTAAAAGAATTCCCGATATTACCAATGTTGTAGGACAGGGTCAGATTTGACATCCTTAGATAGTCCCCTTTTTGAACATACCTGGAAGATGGTGACTGCGCAGGATTGGCAAGGGATTCCTTAATCGGGCTCTGGTAAACAGACAAAGCCATATTGCCTCCCTGAATTCCGGTCACGTTGAGCGGACCCATTAAGGTCGCGTTGTACAGATCATGTCCAAAACTTCCATACCAGTTCGTAACAAGGAAAAATTTCCTGTACCTGAAACTCGACCCAAAGCCCAAAAGTGTGCTTGGGTTGGGATTGCCGACAAAATAGGAAGTATTTCCATTGTCTTCGTAATCTGAAAAACCGGTGGACTTATTGAGTCCAAGAAATTTCCTGGTATAAAATGCATCCATTGGATGTCCGTTTTGAATGATCTGCACCGGTCCACTGACAAAGCCGGTGACAATTGGTGCAGACAATCCTGAAACATTGTTTTTGAGAAAACTGGCATTGACGGATACGTCCCAATTGAAATCCCTGGATCTGACAACAGCTCCGTTGATCGCCATCTCAAATCCCTGGTTCACAATTTGACCATCCAGGTTGATCCACCGAACCGTTGAACCGGATGGCGCAGGTTGAATCGGCATACTCGGAAACAACAAATGAGTCGTCGTTTTATAGTAATAGTCGAATGTTCCGGAGATCCTTCCATTCAACAAAGTGAAGTCCAATCCAAAATCCCATTGCCGGTCGGCCTGCCATTGCAGATTCGGGTTCGGACTGTTTACCTGCACGATATTACCGCTGTTTCCAAAAGCGTACAGCGCTTGCGCAGATCCGGGAGGAAATTCCTGATTACCCGTCTCCCCCCAACCGCCCCGGAGTTTCAGGGAATTGATCCAGTCAACATGAAAGAAATTTTCCCGGCTGATGATCCATGCCAACGCAAAAGAAGGGAAATATCCATATTTGTTGTTTGAACCAAATTTGGAAGAACCATCAGCCCTGAAAGTGGCTGTCAGCAAATACCTGTCGTTATAATTTAATATCGCCCTTCCAAAGAAAGACTGTAATTCATAGTCAGGATCAATATAAGAAGAAATGCTTCTTGTCGTGGCATTCGAATATTGAATATAGTTGGTGTAGTCCAGTCCGTAATTCCCAAACCCGATACCGTCCGGTCCATTTCCATTTTCCCCAAATCCCTGGTTGACGAATTTCATATATTCATATCCCAGAAAGGCGTTCAGGTGCAGGTGCAGGGCAATATCCTTGTTGAAACTTAGCGTTTGCGTAAGTTGAGTCGTCGTTAGTTGGGTATTGGTAATACTGGCATAACCAAAAGCTGGAGCATAATTCGGATAGTCTTCACCCATAGTCTGGTTGACGGAAAAACGATCTGTTCCGGCACTGTAGTTCACACTCACCAGCAATTTATATTCGAGCCAGTCATTGAATTTAAAATAGGGCGCGACAGATCCCAGGATCGTGGTTGTCTTTAAATTATCTTTTACATACTGAGATTGAATTAAGGGATTCACACCACTGCCGGGTTTATATTTTGGAGTCTTATCAGGATTAGTCAGCGAATCAGTAGGGTTCCAGGTGAGTGCATTGGAAATGATTGCGTCATTTCCGGCAGTGAGCAAGTTTCCATTTTGTATGTACTGGCTCGTATTCAGGTGGAAATCCAGGCCAAGCTTTTTGGACTTCAGATATTTCAAATTGGTGGTTACATCAGCAGTGTATTTTTTGAATCCCGTATTAATGACAATTCCTTCCTGGTCCAGGTAACCCAGGGAATATCTGTAATTGCCATTCTCATTTCCTCCGCTGCCTGCAATCAGATAATTCTGTTGCAATCCCTTTTGTGTAATGGCTTCCATACCGTCGGCATTTGCACCTTTATCGAAACTGGGATCCACTCCGTAGTAGGGATTGGCGTGACGGTATTCTGATGGGTTCAGTACCCGAATATTTTTTAATAGTGAAGAAACGCCGATAGAAGCAACACCCTCCAGCCGGGGCGGCCCTGTCTGACCCTTTTTGGTATTAATGATGACTACTCCATAAGCGGCCCTGGATCCATAAATCGCGGAAGCGGATGCATCTTTCAAAACATCAATGGAGGCGATATCCAGCGGATTCAGGAAATTCAGCGGATTGGTTCCTGGCTGCACAGAACGGCCATCCAAAGGCACACCGTCCACAACATATAAAGGCTGGCCGGTGCCCGACAGCGCAGAGTTTCCACGAATCTTGACGGTCGTCTCACTTCCAGGCGAACCATTATCTACTGTAATCTGCACACCCGAAATTTTGCCTTGTATGAGCATATCAGGCGATGCGAAGGTACCGTGGGTAAAATCTTTATCGGAAACCGAACCGATAGCTCCGGTGAGATCTTTTTCTTCGTACAGTACCATATCCAATGGCGATCACTTCATCCAAGTTCGTAGTCGTATCAGAAAGAGTGATATTCAATACTCTGTTATTGGATACTGTAAATTGTTGATTTCGGTAACCGATAAATGAAATTTCAATGAGCGCCCCCGAATCTGCTTTGATAGTAAAATGACCTGATGTGTCTGACACTGCCCCTTTATTGGTCGTTTTATTAAAGACCGTTGCATCCTATAAGCGGTGCACCGTTTCTGTCTTTTACAGTTCCCCTTAAGATTTGTTGGCAGTAAAGATTCCGATAGTGAAGATGAGTAAATGGATAGAATAATTGCAATACGACGGGACTGTAGGAAGGGGTTTAAGATCTCATAAAACGGTGATGGTTTCCTAAGTTAACGAGATCTCAACGGAGCCCGGTTATTAATGAGTAAAAATCCATTATGACCGGCGGCTTAGCCCGCCAGGTCGTACCAGAACAAATTCCTCAACAGCCGTATTTCACCCTTCCGAATATAAATCAAAAATTCTGCAGGTAAACAAATGGTAAAGGCCGCATATTTTCCTTCCTTCCGTTTCTACCTTCAGCTCACCGCAGTGGCCCATTGGTAATAATGTCGAAACTGAGGGAAAAGCCCAGTCCGGTGCCCTCACCCGTCTGTTTGGTTGTAAAAAATGGCTGGAATATTTTATTGATTACCTGTTGCGGTATGCCGTTCCCATTGTCTTCCTCTCTAGATTTCTACCTTTGTTATCTGTTCTTTTTGTACTGATTTTCAACGGTGGGGTGATATTCAGGTATTCCGCTTTTTGCTTTCTCCGCAACAGCAAAAAACGCATTGTTTAATAAATTCAATAAGACCCTGCCGATTTCCTGGGGGACAATGTCCGCTTTACCCAGTTGTTCATCAAAATTCGTTTGAATGGTGGCATTAAAAGATTTGTCCTTGGCGCGGAAGGCCGTGATACGCCAGCCGGATGTATTTCGTCAACCAGTTTATTGATATATATTCAGTTCCTTCAGGATTCCAACTCTTACGGGAATGTTGCAGCATCGACTTTACAATTGCATCGGCTCTTTTTCCATGATAGAGTATTTTATTTTCATTGTCCAGCACATTGTTGATGATGGACGAACCCTGATTCGTTTTTCCTTCCAATAAATCGGATTTCAGATCTCCGATGAGCTACGGAATTATTTATTAAAAGTTATTGACAAAGTTCAGTGGGTTTTGAATTTCATGGGCGATGCCTGCCGTCATTTCGCCCATAGAGGCCATATTTTTGGGCATGAATCAACTGCGTTCTGGGTGGCTTTTAATTCCGTGTACGCAATTTGAATTTCCTTTGCCTGCGCCAGTTCCTTTGCCTGCGTTTTTA
Source organism: uncultured Bacteroidota bacterium (assembly GCA_963732055.1). Lineage (GTDB taxonomy): Bacteria > Bacteroidota > Bacteroidia > Chitinophagales > Chitinophagaceae > Puia. Next base: position 568,040 of record CAVSYG010000003.1, read on the forward strand.
TACTGCCTCTCATTTTCTGATAACCCGTTGGCTTTTGCACACGGAGCAAAAACATATACAGCTGTTGATAGAAGAAAATATGCGGTGACACGCCCACCAGGTTTTCCACCAGGGCGGATGGATCTGAATCGTCAGTGTTTTTTCACCCACCACACCGTCAGAATTCGTACTTTGCCTTTATCCGGTAAGTATATTTCCCCGGCGACACATTAAATGAATCAGAGCTGGTTTCTCCGATGGCCTCACGCCGAACATTCGTCATAGCCCTCTAATGTTGTATAGTATTTGACGGTTTCGGGAGAACGATGATCTCTTATAGCGGCAGAGCGGAATGATTAATTATTTTCATTGTATGGAAGATCCAGGTCACTGATTTCTTCAACAGGTTTTTTCAAAACCCCGATGCTGTCGGGTAATACGATTTGATTGTTTATAGATAAACTGGTGATGAGGATATGCATGTATTTTTCTGTTGGAGACAAGCTCTTTTTTTCGGGAAAAAAGAATAAAACCATTTTCGCTACCGAATAATAGTTCGCCGTTTGCTGTACTGGTGATTGATGCATAAAATAAATCGGTGATACCATATTTATTACCAAAAATGAATTTTTTCGTTTCTTTCAGCGTTCAACCGAACAACACCACTTTCGGAACTGATCCCATAAATTATTTGAATCGTCTTCCACTATGCCTAATATTTGTTACATTGGCCATGACAGACTGCGCGTCAAAAAAGGGAAAAAATTGTTTTCCTTTTCACTGAACCTGAATAAGCCATTCACCGTGCCTGCCCAAAACACACCTTCATCAATCCTGTCGTATAAATAAATAACCAGATATACGCAGGGGGGATGAATGCTGAAATTTACCCGTCTGTTGAATTCAAAACGATTGATGCCGCCACCCAGGTGCCAAACCAGTAGGCGCCCGTTCTGTCCTGTACAATCCAGAGTATTTTGTAGGAGACTGATGGCTCCGGAATCTTTTGCATCTGCCTGATATCTTTTAATTGTTCCATCTATTCTGTGATAGCGGTAAACACCTTCAAAAGTGGCGAACCGAGATCTCTTTCTTTATCCTGATAGATATCAAAAAAATTGCCTAAATCATGACGGCCAAACTTTTTGTTAAGGGAAAAATCAGTCAGTTGCCCGGAAGCTTTATTGAATATGCTTCACCTGGGTTTTGGTAGCCAGCCAGATGCTGTCGCTTCCATAGGAATAAAGGCGGATTCACAGTGTCTTTGTTTCGGATGAGATTATAGATTTTATCGATGGTATAATGATTCATTAACTGTTTATGCTGATAGAAGTGCAGCAATCCTTTTCCCAAAGTACTTGCCCAAATGCTGCCGTCTTTGCTGTTGCAGAATATCAGGATACGGCACATCTTCAAAGATGTTGCGGACCAGCCTGCGAAATGGATCCAACCGAAAAAGCTGTTGATCTTCTGTAGCTATCCAGAGCACGCCGTCCCGGGAGTTTGCCGCGGTCCAGGTACTGCGCCCGGGGATGCCAAAACTTGAGTCGTAGTTGGTAATTTTTTTGCTGCCCGTTTCATAGCGATTCATACCACCCCACATGGAACCAATCCAGATCACACCGGTAGCGTCTTCAGGTAAAAAAGTCACTTGTTCATTAACAAAATGCCAATGATCTTTTTCCCGCGGAGGCCTGCTTGATTTGTCCGGTTTGGTAGAGTCGATTAAATATCTTTCAAAGGAACCCGTTATGCGGTTCATGGTATGAAGCATAGCCACCAGTTCCAAGCCAGAAAACGCCCCGGCTGTACTTCAAACATAGCACTCACTTTATTATTTACCCAGGCTATGGGGATTGTTGGGATCGTGTTTGTAAACAGTAAACTGACCATCCGTATCCCCGCCGGTTCAGACCACCATCCTCAGGGTGGGCTTCAAAGAAGGGGAAACCGGTTCCAAACCAGATCACTGCCTGGTGATCTTAGTAAATGGATCTGATTATGTTGCTGCTGATGCTTCTTGCATTAGTACATCGTGACGATAATGTATAAATTTATTTGTTTTTTCATCCAGCCGGTGCAGACCATCCTCTGTCCCTTGCCGGATCCAGACCCGGCAGTATGCAAGTATCGATATGACTTTATTGTTGTTAATACTTCCGGAATCTTTATCGTCATGCCTGAAGTGCCTGAAGATGCCGGTCGTCGGATCCAGTTTGTCCAAACCATTTTCAAGGCCAAATCCCAGATAAAACCCTTTTGATCTGCAAATAATGCTTCAAGATAAATGCCTCCCAGTGACTGAGGGTACAAGCGGGTCATAAATAACATATTGAATAATAAAAATTGCGTCAAAACGGTATAAACGTTACTGAACCGGGGCTTACCAGCAATCTATACCCATTCAGGTACATACGCAATGCCATTGATCTGACCCAGCGGTTTTCCGCCATTTCCCTCTACCGGTTGAAGGGCAGTTCTTTATTTGAGCAAAGACCGGATGAAGGTTTAACAGGGATGCAATAATAAACAGAACCCATATCTTACTCATCATAAAAATTTTCCAGAATTCTAAAAAAGCACAGACAGTAAAGTACCGCAGAGAATTAATTTAAAAGGTTGACATTTTTATCAACCCGATCACAATGATGGACAGTCATTTTACAATTTCGATCGCGATTGTTTTAGGGGGATTGGCTGGAGGAGAAGATTAAGAAAACGCCTATAACATGAAAGTAAGGGGGGAAAGTGAGCAATGAATATTACATTCTATACGCTGATCCGTAGGGGAGTATCAGGCTTTGCTGGGTACCGGCTTGGCTTCTCTGATACCAGTTTTTCAATTTGTCATAATCGGAATGGTGTTTGCAATTGGCCGTTTTTCCTGCTGGTGCCCATAAATGAATGACTGCGTTCAACCGGGCTTTTACTGTTTTCCAGCTCAGTGCACTGTTCGTCCTTTGATCTTGTATTTGCAGCAGCCTCGCTAAAGAGATGATTCACGCAGTTCTATAAGGATCCATTATTCTGGTTTTTCCTTTTTTTGCTGGTCAGATTCGAAATACGGCATGCCGGTGATCGGCGTCGTGGTACTAAATACTTCCTCGGACATAGCTATAAAATCGTGGAGAATAAATTTTCCACTTGTGTTCAGATAAATGGTGGAAATAATACGTGGGGACATTTTTGTTTTGACTGATGGTGATGAGAATTTCAAGTTCGAGGGTTTTACTATTGTCCATGGACAGGGGTTTTTAAAGGGTTCGAACAATAAATCGGACATTTAAAGTACATACAAAAAGGAACGATTCAAAGCACCTGGTATATCTACGATGGGGTGGTAGAAATAGTACTAATTCATTGCAAATGCGGATACAATTGTCTATTTTGTATAACACTGAAATGCATCCAATCGTCTGCCGCGGGCGACATTTCTCCTCTGATAAACCCCCAACAAATCCATCGTCCAGCACTGGTAGTCCGTGAAAAATCAACCCTTTTCGGCTAACAATTTTGGATCATGGAACCCCCTAAAGAAAAAGAACCCAACATATCGGCCCAGGTCGCTCAGAAAGAAAAGTCGACCGCCTTCTTACTGGGCAAAATGACAAAACACACGGTGATTGTCAGAAAAGGCACCACCTTCCTGATCATATTCAGTATTCTCGCTCTTTATGCCGCCATGTACCTGATACATATGGAGTCTGTTGACCGGCATCTGCAAAGCCCTGTTTTCAAGATCCTTGTGAGGTAATCTGCAACGGTAAAAAATCAGCGCAAAAAGTACATCTTAAAAATCATTGCCAGTACGAGTGCTTCGTTACCAGGAGTTTTAATATCTCGGCTATTACTTTATATTCTTCTTAAATTCAAATAAACGGGAACTTTGCACACCGCCAGGCAATTTTAAATAATTCCTTTTCTCTAAATGAGTCTTTTGGCAGGATAAAATAAAATGAAAGCCGTCAAATACATTCTTAATTTCTTAATCATTTTCTGTTTGATATCCGCCATATGGATAAAAACACTTGGGGTATCGATTGAAAGTAAAGAAAGAATTTGGGGACGCGCCTGGATGCATATTTCGGATAATCCGGCTACGCTTGTTTTTCTCGCCATACTATTTTTAATACTCAGACTCTTTATAGATCAAACAGGGGAAAAACGAAAATGACGGAAATATTCCCGCGAAAACCTGTTTCCTTTAATTCTTTATCCACGATTCATGTTGGAATAGCCAGGTTGGCTAGTTTTGCACATATGAACCACTCTCATAACGTATTGCTATGGGATGGAGTAAACCTGAATCCCAAATTTACAACATGAAAATTCTCGTTGTTGATGACGAAGTAGACGTACGTGCTTTGTTTGAACAAAGGTTCCGCAAAGAGATACGCGATAAAGTAATGATTTTTGCCTTTGCACACTCGGGCCAGGAAGCCCTGAACTATCTGAGTGATAAAAGTCGGGAATCCATTCTGATATTATCGGATATCAATATGCCGGGTATGAGCGGACTCGAGTTGCTCAAACATATCAAAGACGAATTTGAAAAACCTCCGCCCATCGTCATGATGATAACCGCTTTCGGTGACGACGAAAATTATACAAAGGCCATGAATCTGGGGGCAGATGATTTTCTAACCAAACCGCTTAATTTTAGTCATCTCAGGGAGAAACTCAGTATGGTAAAATGCTGAACATTTTACATATGTGTAGCCGTCCAGGCCAGCAGATGGGCACTGGGTAAAAATAATATCTGGGCCAAAACAGTTCCGAGGAGTCGGGCGATGGTCATATAGACTATGTATTTTCTAAATGTCGCCTCCGAACATTTGCCAAGCGTGACATCATCTGTCATTGCAGACAAATTGGGATCGATAAATGCAAACATCAATATGGTCGCAAAACCATTGATGAATGCAGATAAATTACTCGCAGTAGTCCGATATACAGGATTTAAATAGGAGGCATACACTGCTGACAATACACCAATCGTCAGAATGGACACCGCCAGGATATTTAAAATAAAAATTCTCCAGGGGAATTCTTTATCAAATTTGATTTCCGAAACATTGGTTTTGACAGGTATCGTCATATTGTCCCTAAGTAGAGTATACCTGTTTTTGAAAAACCGTGCATATCAGTTTGCCCAGTGATTTGTGTATACTGAAATTGATGACGGCCCTGGACAATACCCGTTGAAAAGTGGGAATCAGAAAGGCGCCGATCACCGTTGCGACGGTGCAGGAAAAAATGATTAGTCGAAAAGTTCCGGCGTTACTAAATATGCCGGCCCTGATATCGTTTTCAACTGTCTTGGCCAAAAGGGGTGCCTGAAAACCATTGGCAGTCCTGGATACTAAAACCAGAATATTGAATAAGGCAAATGAAATAGCAACCCGCCCGGTACGGATACCTACGATTCTTACGGAGTAAGAAAGAGTTGTTATCAGGTTAATCAGGAACGTGAGAATTAAAACAATGATGATTTGTGTAGTCATTGGTTTATCATTAGTAATTGTAGATTTAGAAGTATCAACACTAAAGGTACATCTTCACAGATTCCAGATATTTGCCTTCAATTTCTCCGCACTCATTCAAATGTAGTCAGAGATCGATTAGCCGGATATAAATATAAACGCTTAGTCAGGCAATTTTGCATCATCGGTCAATTCGCACTATCCCGTTGACAATCCCCACTCAAATGATTATCTTTTTGCCTGATTTCTACGCAAAATCGCATGGCAATAATTAACCGACTTCTGATACAACGGATATTACTTTTATTAGTGTCACTAACGCTCATAACAGCAGGCTGTAGGAAGACTGTTGAAGATCCGACAGCAGTCCCGCCGGGTGACCGCCAAATAAAATTTTCACTTCCCTATGCTGCAAGCTATGACACCATGTATTGGTTAACCGACGAACAAGTTAACATCCACAAATTTAATATTGATTTTTACTCAGATGTTGACTCCGTTATCTACGGCTTTTATTCTTATCTGGAGAAGGACAACAATGGAACGATTGAGCTGTATAATTTTACAGACAGCATCCCGATTGCGGGCAGTTTGATAAATGTTGTGAGTAATGAAAACAAAGGCTATTATCAATCCGGCAATTTAAAAGACGCATTTCCACATAAAGAAATAACCCTTGGTTTAAGGCTGAAAGGATCCGTGACAGGCAACTATCTGAACGCTGTGTCAGGTTATTTTTATCTCTATAGGGAATAGACTATCTTATGCGATGTTGTTCTAAACCTTTAACCCGGTTGCTTGCTTCGCTCAAATAATTCGTGAGACTTTAATAAAGAACAGAAGGCAGAAAAGCACCGTTCGGATCGTTATACAATCCCTTACTCATTAATGTCATCGGCATAATAATCCGCAGACCGTTTTGCAAACACCAGCGCAGCACTTCTGCATTACGTGAAGGGAGTAAAAATCCAGGGCCCGAAAAATTCACAGATGCGCCAATCAATGCTTTCAACCCTGTGTTCGTTGCTGCGATCGTATGCCCCAGAAAGCCAACCTGCGTCGTATATCCGGCAATCATTCCATTATATTCAACAACAGAGAATGTTCCTGTTTTGATAGCACCAGGTAGCTCCTGACTGCGGTCATGACCATGTATCTTATAACATAACTGGTTGCATGAATCCAGATCCGCTTCATTTCCCGGGCGAACATGATAGCCAGGAAAGCTAATTCCCAAAGCAGCGCCCTGAATCACAGAAAGGGGTTCCCGTACATCGAATCCCAGTTTTGTGTAAAGGGATAATGACCGGTTATGATACGCCGCCTGTACCAATCTCACGCCTGCCAGTTTGATATTTTCTGCCCGATGAAGAACCCGCTCCATCAGTTTCCTGCCTACTGCAGCATTCTGTCCTCTCGGATCCACTGTTATAGGACCCACTCCTCCAATAAAGCCATTCTCCCACAGAAAATTGCTGCCAACAATTTGCCCATTCTCTTCAGCAACTACAGAATATGCCCCTGACCCGGAAAAAATAAAGTTCATCAACCCTACGGTCGTTTCGGTATCTGGAAAATCCGGTGGAAAATGGTGTGCATCTGCAATGGCTTTAAATGCATTGTAGCAAATAGCTCCGCATGCATTGGCATCTTCCGACTTTCCGGGTCGCATGATAAGTGTCATATGGATCAATTGTATTTCCTACAAGTTATCCAAAACTGCCCGTAATGTCAGTGTATCTTCACTAATTTCACAAATGCGCCAACTTGCTGCGATAATGTTTTCCGACATGTCTGGTTATACTGCTCTGATGCAGCAAAACGAGCAATTGGCAAAGGATAAGCGCCGAAGGCTGAAGGAGGTTTTGGAGACTTCTGTTTCTGGTCACAATGGAAAAATTCTTCAATACTATGGCGATGGTGCTTTAAGCATTTTTAACAGCGCGGTGGATGGAGTTCATTGTGCTGTGGAAATACAACAAAAATTACAGCAGGAACCCAAAATAGATTTGCGAATAGGAATTCATACAGGAGATATTTCAATCGAAGAGGAAGCTATTTATGGCGATGGCGTTAACCTGGCATCAAGGATTGAATCCCTTGCCGTTTCCGGTTCAATTTTTATTTCGGAAAAAGTATTTGATGAAATAAGAAACCAGCAAAACCTCAACGCCCGCGAAATGGGTTACTTTGAATTAAAGAATGTAATAAAGCCCGTCAGGATATTTGCTATTGATAGCGAGGGCCTGGTTGTCCCGGCCCGTAATACATTAAAAGGGAAAACCAAAGAGCCTGCTAAACGAATTGCAGTGCTGCCTTTTGTAAACATGAGTGCCGATCCCGAGAACGAATACTTCAGTGATGGCATTACAGAAGAATTACTGAACGCGTTTACAAAAGTGGATGGCCTGCAGGTAACCTCCAGAACCTCGGCCTTTGCTTTTAAAGGAAAAAATACCGATATACGTGAAATTGGCATTCAGTTAAACGTTGACAGAATACTGGAAGGAAGCGTACGTAAATCAGGTAACCGCGTCAGGATTACGGCACAGTTGATTAGCGCAGCAGACGGATATCATATCTGGAGTGAAACGTATGACCGGAACCTGACGGATATATTTGAAGTGCAGGATGAGATCAGCAATATGATAGCCAATAAATGTCGTGAGAATCTCACTTTGGGTAGTCATGAAGAGAAACTCGTAAAAGTCGCGACTCAAAATCCGGAGGCGTATACATTTTTTTTGAAAGGCTTATATTTTCATAACAGGATCACTCCGGCAGATGCTAAAAAAGCGATTGAATGGTTTGAAAAAGCGATTACCATTGAACCGGAATATGCAGAAGCGTATGCAATGGCTGCAGCAAATTATGCTTTTCTTGGAGCTACCGGACAAGTGCAACCCAATGAAGCTTTTGAAATTGTGCATCAATACGCTGACAGGGCATTAGCACTGGATAGTTCACTGGCAGCAGGATATGTAGCAAAGGGTTCGGCTTATTTGCTGTACGATTGGAAATGGAAACAGGCCTATGATTCCCTGATAAAAGCAATAGAGCTGAATCCTGCTACAACAGGGGCTCACCAGTTGCTTTCGTTTTATTATGTGAGTACAGGAAGAAAGAAAGAGGCCGTTGATATTATGGAAAAAGCGGTGCAGGTAGATCCGCTTTCCCCGATCGTTAATCAATATCTCGCAGAAGCCTACTTCAGTGCGGGAAGAACAGATGATGCGTTACGACAAGTTGAATCGTTGTTGGACATCCATCCACAGATGCGTTCTGCATTGCAGTTGAAAGGCTGGTGCATCGGTGTAAACGGAGATTGGAAAAAGGCTGCAGAGATATTTGAAGAAGTACGCCGGTTGGTAAATCATCCCTTAAAGGGACTTACACCCATCGGCTGTGCCTATGCTCAATTGCGGGAAACCGGGAAAGCATTGGAATGTATTGATAAGATCTTACAAAGACAGCTGGAGGAGCCAGAGACTGTACTAGATGCCGACCTGGCAATGATATGGTGGTCATTAGGAGAGAAAGACAAATCTTTTCATCATTTATTCCAATGTGTTGAAAAAAGAATGGGTCCTGTTGCCATGCTTATTGAACATCCTATGTTTAAAGAAATGGCTGATGATCCCCGATATTTTTTATTAAAAGAAAGGTTGAACCTTGTACCACCCTACAGGCCGGTAACGTAATGGCTCTAAGATTTTGTCAATATTTTTTTGGGGAATGCTGTAACCCTTCGTATGGCAGAAGAATAGTAGTGCGGAAACACAATATATTTATAAAATGATTCTTAAGACACATATAGCTCTTTAACCAATATGAACGGCTATGGGAATATTTAAAAAGCTATTCGGAGATAAGGATGATTCACGTCCTTCAAAGCAAATCTTTCCGGGCGAAAATTTTAGCATTTTTAAACTCGATTTCCCGGATGGTTGGGGATTAGCTACAGTTAATAAGGCATATGACAATTATCCGAATAAATCCTTATATCCCTGGCACGTTCTAATTGAATTAGAGGTCATCGATAAGAATGAAAACGGCCATCCTACGGCCGCTGATGCAGAAAAACTGAATCTGATTGAAGAGCGTATTGAGGAACTATTAAATCAAAGCCAGACTGTACATTTTGTAGCAAGAATAATAAGGAATGGCTACCGGGATTTGTTATATTATATTGATCAACCAAGGTTGAAACAGGATGATATAACTACTTTTTGTGACAACATAATGAAGGAAAGAGGAATAAATTTTACGATGGATGAGGACCCCACATGGAAAAATGTTGGATTTATTAAATGAGAGGTGGCGAAGGGTTTCGGTGATAGCTACCAGATGTTACTCTTCTTCGAGTACCTCAAGTTCATATTCCATATAATAACGTAAACTTTGGAATTGCAATTCACCAGGGAGCGAATAGGAGAAATACCAACAGACCCAACGCTCATTCTCAACAGGACCCAAAAACATCTGTTCTTCATCATGTAAACCGCCAATCAATATGCCATTTCGAAATGAATTGAAGTGCACCTCATCATCCAGTAAAGACTCCCAATCATCGATTATTTCCGGCATGAGGTCCCGGAGAAACCCGACTTCGTTTATTGAACACAGCTTAGGGCCTGTATACTGATAGTGCATAAATCCATTGGACGTTAGCAAAAAATCAACATAGTCGGGCGGTAAACGGATACCCAGTTCCGCTTCTTTCCTTTGAATTTCGGAAACCGTTGCCGGCTCGAATCCCAGCCATTTTTTATCGATCGCATCTGACGGGAATTCCAATTCCACTTTTTGAATGGCCAATTCAGATAATCGCTTGAGTAGTCCCTGCCAGGTCAGATGTCCGTAAATCAACGTCCTGCCTTTTTCTTCTCTTTCTTTCAGGGCATCTTCCAGTATGGTACTTTCTGAATGACAATCTGATCTCGTAAAACCCAGCAATCCGGACAAACGGCCAGATAGTAACTGCCGGGCAACAAAACGATCACTCATCATGTACGATGCAGAATAGCTATTCGGATATTTCAGATATCCTGTGGCCCACATTGCCAAAAACTCAGATAACAGTTCTTCGTTCCCATTACGAACGGCAAGCAAACATCCAAGTGTAGTTGCTTTAAAATGCGTATAATCAGTTGCGTGTTTTGATTCCAGTATAAATTTTTTTAATGAGGAAAGGGTTTCTTCAAGAGAAGCCCGTCCTGTACTATAAAAGAAATTGGATTTAACGAATAACTCGTCAACAGATGTCAGAGAAAGCGGTTTATAAAGATCCTCCAGAGGCGGAAACCCATATTTCCATAGAAAGTAATCAAGATTGTTATTTTCAATTTCTTCAACATCACCGAAGGCAAAAGGAATTTTTGCTTTAGGGGTAATACCGCTCACCTGCCACATCACCTGGAATCCCTTCTTTACTCGGGGATCTTCGTCGTAATCTTTGCTGTCAAATTTCCAAAGTATGTCCAGCAAATGATTTGCTTCGTCAATATATCCGCAAATGACCCATTCGGCAGCCTGTTCGCAGACATCCCGGTAGAGAACATACGGATCACCGGCTTTTATGGTATTTAAAAGTTTCTGAGTATTTGATAACGGCATAGTCTATAAATATTATAATATGGGAACGAGAAAGGCGATATCCTAAGATCATTGAGATTTTACTAGATTCAATAGTAATCAGTTTTATCCCTATCATGGTAAAACTTTGTATCAATATAATGCCCTGATCTATAGATTTGCTTTTTTACAAACCGACCTTTGATATTGTAATATTTAATATCACTTGTTGGGATACCATCTAAAAAGGTCCCTTCCATTCTGATCATACCATTCGGATAATAATCTTTTACAACCCCGGATGCTTTTTTCCCGCACGTATAAAAAGCAATTGCATTGTCATGGAGAGCATTTTGCCTGGGTAAGAACTTGGGAATAAATATGGCATCAGTGTATGTTTCCCCCTTTTTGTAAACTTTATCTGTTCCGAACAGAAGATTTTCACCATTCCGCCAAATAACTGTACCGAATATATAGACTCCGGGACTATCCAAAATAAGTTCTCTCCCCTTTGAAGAATAGCTTCCTGAGTTGGAAGGCTGATCCAGACCATAAGAAGCCATATATAAGCTATCGGTACATGCGTCCCGAAAAACATAACTGATTTTAATTGGCCTCAGCGAATGATATACTGAAAAAGATAGGATTAGAATGGGCAATATTTTCATATTATTATTCATGCGTGTAGTAATAATAACTGAATAGTACCGATACGAATAAAGGGAGTCGTTTCATGTCACCCGAATATACAAAGCCCACCCTACATCTCACAGTATAGGTAACTGTACCTAAGTGTTTCCATGTACTCCGTCCTCCCTAAATGGAAACTGGCAAATGATTGCTTCGTGCATCTTTCAAGTAAATAATTAAATCAGAAAGGATACCCGATCGCAAAATTCAAAATTCTGTTTTTGCTGTCAAAATACCATTTGGAGCCGGCTGGCCTGTACGGTTCACAAACCGGAACAGCGAGATCGAAACGAATCACCAGGATACTGAAATCAATGCGCAGACCGGTGCCGATCCCAACGGCTATCTGCTGATAAAACTGAGATGAGAATTGGGATCCTGGCCTTGTAGAATCCGGCAGTCTGGTCCATATATTTCCGGCATCGGCGAAAAATGCCCAGTGAAGAACAGAAACAATCTTAAAGCGTAGCTCGGTATTGAACTCCATTTTGATGTCGCCGGGTTGATTGGGGAGATAGGCGGTATCCCTGTTGCCGGCATAGTAAGTGCCGGGGCCCAGTGTACTGGATTGAAACGCCCGGATATCATTCGGCCCACCTGCAAAAAACTCTTTGATAAATGGCATCGTACTGCTATTACCGTAAGCATAACCCATGCCCCCGGTAATTCTGCTGGCGAGTACCGTCGTTGCACTTAAATTCCAATAATATCTGAAATCAAGCTCACCCCGGATGTATTGCGAAAAAGGAGTATTGAAAATTTCTTTCACATTTCCCGTATGATAGTTGGCTCCGGTAATCCAGCCGATTGCATTGGCCGAGAAATCAATGTTGGCATTGAAATAAAAATTATGAATCCTTTTGAATGGACTCAGTTGTGTATTGTAATTGTAATTGAAATTGGGTCCGATGATAAACTGCCGTTCAATACTCCTGGCCAGCGTCAGGTTGGTATCCAGTTGCGCCTGGAATTGCGAAGTAATATTGGTAGGATTCACATAATTAATCGTAATCAGATTAAACTGATTTTCGTTTTGTTCGGATCTTTTCCACACATAACCATAACTCGTCTTAAAAGAATTCAGCGTGTACTGATTGGTGCTATTATAAAATTGATATCCCAGGTTGATCCTGGTTTTGGGCATATAATCCCTGAGGGTATGAATTTTAAAAGGCGAAATAACTTTCGGAAAGTATAAATTTAAATCCGCACCCAGCTTTAAAATGTTGGTATACTGACCGCCTCCCAGATTCTGTGTTTCCAATCCGCCAAAAATACTGGCCACGAATAATTCGGCTCCTCTGAATGCATTTTTGTTGCGGGCACTGACGGTAAGCGCTCCGCCATAAGAATTATCTGATTGAGTAAGACCCGAAACCTGAAATACCAGGGATCTTTTTTGAGCACGGGTCAGGTAATAATAGGTATTCAGTTTGTAATGGATTGAATCCACTTCCTTAAAATTCAATTTTACAAATTTGAATACACCCAGGTTAATCAGCCGGCTCAGGCTCAGATTCTGGTCCGTAATATTGTAGGTGCTTCCCGGTTTATAGGTCAGGGTATTGCTGAACAAACTGGGCTTAAATAGCTGGCCCGGGTCGATGATGGTATAACCCTGCCACATCGTGGGTTTGGCGGGCATGGCGGTATCCGTATTGATGGAAAAGTTCGCATAGATCACCACATCCTGGATGGTGTATACCGCTTTGGCCGATTCCGGCGTTGACCTGATGACGACCACCCGCATATCCACCTGATGTTTACCAACTGTTGAATCTACGATCACCAGGAGGTAATCCGGACTAAAATTATAAAATCCCTTTTCTTTCAACCTTGAATCGATTCTTACCCGTTCATTCTTGATCAGATCCAGATCGTAGGGTGTTCCTGTTTTGAGCAGCGTTTCTTTTTTGAATTTTTGAATTTCCTGACTGACAATGCTTGAATCTTCAGGAAATGTCACATTCCGTATCGTGTATTGATAACCGGTAGTAACCGTATAGATGTCCCGGATTTTTAATTTCCTGGTCACAGTATCCAATTTCACCGAGTCCTTGAAATAACCAATGTTCTCCAATCGGTTTTGCAGGATAAGCCGGTTCTTTTCAAATGCACTCATCGAGCCAAGAACCGGAGGTTCTCCCACTTTGTTCCTTAACCAATAACTCAATCCCTTCCTCTTCGGTTCGGCCGCCATGTTATAGATTAATAATTTAAATGGAATCCCCAGGAATTTTCCGTTGGGCTGGGGACGAAGCAGGTCTTCCAGTTCTGATTTTATTTCTGCCTTTTTTCTCCCTGAAATTTTTTCGGGCGTATGGATATGGAAAACCGCTCCTTTGTATAGATATTGTCCTTCTTTCAGATTTTTAGTTTGACTACAAGCCACCAGGATAAGGGCTGCACAACAAAAATAAATCCATCTTCCTGGTTTCATTATGGTTGATTAGGATTTGTTTTTGACGGTTGTTCCTTTTGATCGTTAGTGCTTTTTTCCTTTGAGGAATACTTTTTCTCAAACAACTCGTTGAATGCATCAAAGTCCAGCGTAATAATAAAACTTACCCCTGTCTCCACCACCTGCCCCTGAACGACCGTGTTGTATTGATTCACACTATATACTCTCATAATATACTTGCCATCCGGCGTGAGCGTATAATCGACCTTTACATTTCCTGCAATATTAGAAGCGTTGGGACCCTGGCTGGCGCCCGTTAATTGGAAATCGCTTCCTACACTCACTTTCACACGATCACCGAATAAATTCTTGGATACACCTACCTGGAGTGCGGTCTGATTGACTGCCTGGCCGGAAACATTATAATTCTGTTCTGAATTTACATTCATAGTCAGATCAACGCGCTTACCAAAACCGCCGGCCAGTTCGTTCAGTTGGGAGGTGAGTATATTGCTGGCGCTTTGACTTGCCATCAACGCAGCATTGGAATTACCGCCGCTGGTGCTTTCAAATGGATTTTCTGAAATGAATGTATTGAATAGCAATAAAGCAAAAACCTGTTTATTCAGTGCCGACCTGTTGCTGTTCAGTTCGGCTAACTTGCTGTCTACATTTTGCCACAAGGCCGATTCATTCGGAGGTAAAGTAATGCTGAATGTTATTTTAGGTTTTAACAGCAGACCCTGCATTTTCAGGTTTACCGTGAATGGAAGTTTCTGGTTATACCTGTTTATTTCTTCCTGGCTCATACCGGACATTTGGTTACCCACGAGGGAGATGGGTGCCGTTGTACACAGATAGGTGGCGGTAATATCAATGGTGGCTCCGGTAGGGTCTCCTGTCCAGGTGATGGTGCTGCCCCTTTGTAAATTGAATTTTCTTTTTAGTAGTCTCAATGATAAATTATAAGCGCCGTCATCCAGCAAATAATTTCCTGTCAGCGACATCTTCCCATTTTTGTTTATGGCACCGGAAAGAGAGGCACGTCCTCTCACAGATAATGCATCACCCGTTCTTTCGTTGATGACCAGGTTAAATTTGGCACTGCTGTCTGTTTCTATATTCGCCAGCACATTAATGCCCATGAATCCTGCATTCCGGTTGAGCGAATCTAAATACGTTCTGATCCGGGCGGTATCCATGGGGTGATCTTTGTCGGCAAATAAAACGACCCCCTGCCTGCTAACGACTTCCGGGTCACTGTTGGGCAGTATCAGCGTGAAATCGGTTTGTTTATTTACGTGCAGATTACCGGTTACGACGGGTGCGTCGATGTCCCCTTTTATTTGCAGCCCGATATCCGTATTTAAGTTGCCATAGAAAATCCGGTTGGTTTCTATGGGCGCATTCACCAGGATGAAATCATCTGCGTTAAAGGCGAGATCGAAACGATATTTCTTGTAATTTTTTGTATATAGATGCCCGTCCAGAACGGCCTTATGTCCGGCGGAATCCAGGAAAGTGAATTTATTAAAACGAATCCCCTCCCGGGTGAACAGAATGCTATCAGATGACAGCTTCAGCCTTTCACCAGAAAGAAAAGGAGTAATATAGGTACTGTCAAACCGGAGACTCCCCGTAAAAACCGGCTGATCAAATGATCCTGTAGCATGCAGGTTGCCTTTAAGTGAACCCTGGATGTTCCTGATTTGTCCTGCAGAAAATGGTTTGATCATCAAAAGATCCAGTTTGCCGATATCAATCTGCATGTCCATTCTCTTTTCCTTCGAATAATACATGCCGCTAACCTTTGCATCATTTTCTTTTCCTTCAATGGAAAGTTTTGTGGTGAATATATCCGGTTGCTGGTTGTCGACCAGGAGAGAAATGTTTCCAAGCGTATCCTTGTTATAAGCGAGGTTGTCGATCTTGATATTTGAAGTAAAGGAGGGATTTGACAATAGATCCTTCAAATCAGTTTGACCATTCAGTTCACCATCCAGTAAAAGTGAATCCTGTCCCGCAAATGAAGACAATGTTTTTATCCTGAAATGATTAAATGAAACAGCAATGGGCGACTGCGGAGAAGAGGAACTACTGTTGATCGAGCAGGGATTGGTTTTCATGATCTATCAGCAGATGGTTCACAAACAAACCGGAAGAATCATATTGAATATAATTATCACCGGAAGCATTCCAGGCATCATAATTCAGGATCAGGCTGTCTGGCAGGAGAGATAACTTCCAACCATCCCGCAAGGCCGTGAGCAAAGTACCCAGGCGATAGCGTTGCTTGTTTTTCGCATCATCCAGATGAATGCTGTTACGGAATGTGATTGTTTGCCAGCCAGCCCGAAATGCCGGACTTGTATAAATCCAGGCCTGCCCATTGCGCAGAGCCCAATTGTATATTATAATCTAATGCGCTGTCGTTCGTGCCTGCAGTTGCCGACAGTTGTTGAATAAATTGATTCTTATAATGAATGGAAGGCGCAAGCAAAGAAAGATGAAAGTCATTTTTCAGACTGTTAAGACCCATATTCAATTGAACAGTATCTGAACCGATCATCGTTGAATCATAAGCAAACAAATCGGGCGATGGTTTTAGCATGAGATTCATTTGCCAGTTTTGTGGGCTGATCCTTGCTTCTGCAAATCCCGGGATTTTGTAATAGTGATTGATCGTCTGTTCCAGGGCCTGCTTTATTTCCGTGATCTTGTACCTTCCCGACAAGTTCAGATCAGCCAAGTCAGAATGCAGGACGAGAGATTGCATAGAATCACTTCTGGAAGCCTCGAGGAAAATGGAATCTGTTAACAGATGCTGATCCCTGTATTGAATGCCAAGTGCGGTAAGGTAAAGAGTTCCGTCAAGAGCATCGGGGTCGGTACTGGTCAGGTTGGTATGTAGATTGAAAGACATCGCGAGACTATCATTCATCAGATGCAAAGCCTGAAAATTGATGGTATCCATTTGCATGTCCAGCAGGAGAGAGGGAAACTTCTCTACCCATTTCCCTTTCGCGTCAAAATGTCCTTTTATATTTTGATCGTTAAAAATGGAATTGATATGAGTACGATCCATTCTGCATGGAAATATCCATCGAAACATTCCTGTAACCATAGCCTTTCACCATCGCAGCCGGAATTTCGAAATGGGCAACCGTCTGCATTTTCTTAAAATCAAATCCACTTCCCTTCGCCGTTGCATGCAGGTCAACTTTACCTAACAGACTGTCCTGATACAATAATTTTCCAAGATCGAATCCCGAAAGGTCAGCGTTCAGATCATATTTTTTCTTTGGGATATTGAGCTGACCCTTTATCCTGGCTCCTCCGAAACCGGAGTTGAGTGCCATATCCGTTGTGAACTGATCCAGACTTCCATCAAAACGGCCATGTGCTGAAAGGGAATCCGGAATGCGAATATTCTTTGAGAGGATACTATCTGCCAGGAAGATGTTGATATCCTGCTTTAGAGTAGCAAGTTTTTTTATTTGAAGATGATAGATAGCTTTTTTTGCATTGGGCAATCCCTGTATACGGCCCGACATTTCCAATTGAGTATGCAATCCGGCGACCGCAAGATGCGCGATATCGAGGTTGTTCAGTTTTCCATTGAGTTGACCGTTGATTTTGAACTGTACATTTTGTTCTTTGTAAAATGTGGGTCTCAATGAGGGAACCAGGAGAAGAAGATCCTTCAAACCAATAGTAGAATGGTCAAATACGAGATCAGCGGATAAATCTCCGGGCTTATCAGACAGACTCGCGATCGATGCATATTTAATTTCTGATTTGCTTCTCAGATTCGTGTTGTTGGTCTGCAGGATCAGATTATTCACACTGGCCTGCTGATCACTATAATAAAATCCGGTGGAAAGCTTCTTCAGTTCAAAGCCGCTCTTGTCGGAAAAAGAAAGCATGTTGATCTGGCCCTGGTAATATTCTGAACCAACGCTAATCCCGCTGGCGTTTGTATTCAGATTTCGGATGAACAAATGAGCATAATCCACCGCATCTTTTATCGGCGTCTTCTCCTCATCATCAAAGCTAAACTGATCGTTCACCAGAGTTAGGTTTGCGAGACGTACAGCCCATGCTTTTTGAGCCGTATCTTTTTTATCCTGTTGTACAATCGGATTTTCCATGCACCAGCTGAAATGTGGTTTGATTCAGATCTACCGATTTAAGATCAAATTGCATTTTATCCAGGTCGACGGAATTTGTAACGATCGAGAGCAGGCCGATACTGGCTTTGGCCTTTGTGTTACTGATTTCATCGGAATAAGAAATCAATATGGAATCGAGCCCGATTTTTCCCAGTTGAAGATGAAGGAGACTGGAATCCTTCGCCTGGGAAATTTGCTTAATTTCTTTTTTAAGAACCAATGTTGGCTTGTAATTCCTCACATTGCCATTCAATCCCTTCACCGAAAATTCGGGTGCTGCAAAAATGAGCCGGTCGGGATCAAAGGTTTTTATCCTTGTCCGGAGATCTGAAAGAAACACGGTCATTTCGTTTCCGGTGGCATCATCCTGGTAATGCGCGCGAATATTCACCAGGTGAATATTTCCCAATTCAAATCTCCATGGGCTGGTTTCTTTCGTTGCTTTTTCCTGACTGGTATCGCTCGAAGCAAATGCCCTGACAATAAATGAATAATTAAAGACGGAATCAGGGAGCCGCCTTACCATATGGATGGTCCAGTGATCCATGTTCATATTATTCACCACTATTTTGTGGTGGAATAATCCCCAGAGATTTACATCCAGGTTTAGATTTCCGGCGGATAGCAGGGTATCCTGATGCTGATCCTCCACATAAATATTTTTCAGCACAATATTTTTGGGAAAGTCAACCGAGAGATCGCCGATGATCACTTTTGTGTGCAGTTTGGATTCGAGATAAGCCTGGATTTTCTTTCGTCCAAAATTTTGTACAAATGAAGTCTGTAAAAGGAATAAAGAAATAACGATCAGTAGCAGGAAAATGATGATAACCCTGAGTGTAATCCGGGAGATGCGACGAGCTATTCGTTTGAACCTGGAAGAAGGGCTTATAACCATACTTAGAATTCATTACCACTGATATGTGCGGAGCAGGTCAAAAAGGGGCTCGATTGAGCTTGCATGGGTAACCCGGAATGGCTATAAATTACGAAAAAATGCGGTGGGACTGATGTCTGGGACTAGTTGCTATCGATATACATGTTTTCCTTTCTATAGCAGACTGGCGGGTAAAATATCCCGGCCTGATCACCGGCTACAATCTCCAGATCTTCAATCGCTGGGGCCAGAAGATGTTTGAAACTTCCGACATTTCTTCGGGATGGGACGGTACCTTTAACAGCCAGCTTCAACCCGAGGGAACTTATGTTTGGATCGTTCGCTACACAGATCATTCAGAGAATAAAAAAAAGTTGCAGGGAACTGTAATATTGATAAGATAAAAGCTTCAAACGATTGGCTCGACTTCCCCTGCCAAATACCTATAATATCTGACCATAAAGGCAACCATTTATCAATTTGCTTTTGCTGAAGAATTAAATGCTTCAGCACCTTCCTTGATATCCATCAACTGTACTTCCTTGTGAAGTTTTAAGCCCCAGGTGGCCGTACATTGGACATAATAAACGCCACCAGGTTTTACATCCAGGTGAATCGTCTGATCCCCTTTTAATTTGGCGGTTATAGTATAATCACCTGCTTTCGGGAGTTTTAAGACATATCTGCATCCGTTCGTGATTGCAAACGCTCGCTCCCCATTTATCAGGAGATCATATGCCACGGCAAAACACAAGAATTTACTCGGACGATATATATATAGTGTTGCATAGGAAGTCTGTGTGCTGTCCAGGATTCTTTTTTTGGAAGCCACGATACTGTCGGCCCTTGGGTTGGTGATTTTTATATTTTTGGTTGCCTGTCTTTGTTTGATCCAGAGTGTGTCAGTCAGAACAGTAGGGTTTGTTACTTTATCAAATGAAGTACGGAATGTCATATAGTCCTCAGTGACATGAAGGATTTCGGCTACAATAAGATGTTTGTTAAGTATTTTCAGTTCGTCTGCGGGCCGGTTTTCACCGCCGGATTGATATTTCAAAGTGTACGTGCAATCATTCAACCATGCTACGTCCCAATAGAGGGTCTCCTTGCGCTTGGGTATAACTTCCTTCTGAACCGCTCCGGTTCGAATAAAAATTTCCTGTTCTCCTGTTCTCTGATTAAAATAATTAAATGTTCCGTTTCTGATATCGGCACAGCTGAGGGCAGCGTTCGTTTTAGCCGGTTCGCCGGAAACAATAGGCACTTCTTTTTGTGAGAACAACGGGCAGGACAAAACAAGCAGATAGCATACGATCAAAACGGGCTTCATGCGGAAGGGCAGTTAGGGTGACGTGAAAATAATATATTCAACTTAAAAACGCCCGAAATTGCTGAATTAGTGTGAATGAAACCGAATGAAATTCAGATCGGTAGAGCCGGTCCTGATCGTCGTAAGTAAAAACAGCAGTCGGTGGTCTCAGGACGGTATAGGGATGCGGATCAAAAGCTTCGGTGATCTGATCGCAGGTGTCTACGGTTGCTGGTTTGTTTCTTTTGATTTTGAACAGGCAACCAATAAAAAAAAACAAGACCGGGAATTTAAAATGCTCCATATGGGATATCCGGATTAAGTCTGTAAAATATAAATAAGCGGTTGTTTTACATAGATTATTGGGATAGGGGTTTTCCCTTAGGCGTCAGATCTTCCATGATCAGTATTTGATTTTCTTACCTCTATTAATCGTGCTAGATTGAGGTAGATCATGAAAAATACCTTGGTAACCATATTGATTTTATTTTCAATGAGCGGAATAGCCCAACAGGGATCTGAACCCGTATCCCGCTCAGCCAAAAAAATACTGGATACCTATAGTAGATTATTTGAATTTGACAACGCTTACGATGGATTAAAAGAAAATTTAGTTGATTCAATTGATAAATATAATGATAGCCTTATATCACTGATTTCAGCTCCGGCATTCGGTTTACTTAAGCCCGCGGATTATAATGCCATTTCAAGAACGAAGGATATTAATATTCTGTTTAGTCAGGACAAAAAGTTAATGGTTGTTTCCTGGCGGATGCTAATAAATATTCCACGTCAGGAGTGCATAAATATTTTATGGATCGGTGGTAAAGCAACAAAAATAAGTTCGATAGAGGCAGACAGCAAGGAAGAATACGAAAGTAGTTTTCAGGTAAATAAAATTGTAGATTTTAACTTGCCGGGAAGGATTTATTACCTATTAATGGGTTCCAACAGAATTGGTAATTTGGATATTCTGGAGATGATATCGGCATTTTATATTAGCAGCAATTTTAGATTAAAACCGGCCAGTATATTTTACGATGGCAAAAAATATAATCAGGTGCTTGGATTTGATTATATTTAGAATGAAGAAATAAAGTAAGAGCCTTCTTTTTTAATTAAAGGAGATGAGCTGATCTTTCCGGTATTTAATGAATATCGAACTAAAGTGATCGGATCAAAAAGATATAAAATCAAATCTGCGGGTTCGCCTAAATAATTAAGACCTGTTATATTTCGAGATCTCGAAGTTTTTATTGCATGTTTATGATATATTATTGCAAAATTTGAATTCAGAATAAAAATTAAACTATTCATGGTGAAAGAAATTATCCCAAAGAAAATCGACATTAAAACGCCGCCGAAATTATTCAAGGAAACACAAAGTTTAATAAAGTTTATATCTCAGAATCTCGAAGGAGATTTTATATCGTATTGGATTTCCAGTAATAGCAGAATAGTTGGAGATGACATTGTAGCTTTTTATGAAGTTTTAAAGGGTGAACCAAAAAACGACAACGTGATTACCATCAACCGATTTTATGGTGGAATTCAATTCAGCCATTCCCGCCGTTGCCAGGTCGGCACATCGCCAATAGGGCTCCCAGGGAACTCCATTTATCTTACAACTGAAAGTATTTTTAGATTTTGGCGCCGTTTGAACGGAATCGGTATTTGTTTTCTTGCAGGAAATATGTATGAACAATAAAGATAGTAGCAGGAAGAAAAGTCGGTTTTGGTTTATAAAATGCTTCATATGAGATATCCGGATTGAGTCTGTAAAATATAAATAAACGGTTATTTTACGTAGTTTATTGGAATAAGGGTATACCCTTAGAACGGATAATAGTTTCTCATTAAGATTTCGGATAATTCATATTGAGTACCGCAATGGGCAACGTTTTGTAGTAAAATGCGATCTATCTTATTATGAAATGGCAACCCACAATACTTTTTCTGTTCCTTTTTTTCATTTTATCATGCAAAAAGGAATACGCCTCAGTTGACCACCACGCCTACAAATAACCAACCCGACGGACTATCTGACTGGTTAGCTCAAACCTGGATGGAACCGTCTTCAAAAATGGACTATCTTATATATTGTCTTACAATGATGAAAACCTTCTTTCCGATGCTGAATATATTAATTGGTGGGGAGAGATCCATTGCAAACGGAGATACTTCTTATTTTCATTTTGAGTATACGAATGGTATATGTCAAAAATGGACAGAAACTCATAATGGAGGTACAGGATCTGCTATCTATGAATATAATAGCAAGGGTCTTCCGGTAAAAGTGAGTTTTTTACAATTAGGATACTTATTATAAAACAGACTGGTATGAATACGATGCAGACGATCATTTGGCAAGATTTAGTTGACTCCAGCTGGCAATTGAATTTTATTTATGAATATTCATATGTCGACCAGAGTAATCCGGCTATTCTGAATGAAAGAAGCCTGAGACAGACAGTACAAAAAGCAAGGAACGAATTGGACGTCTTATGATGATAAGGTAACAATTATCTCAGGGCAGTGAATGGTTTACCAACCGAATCCATACTTTGGGATGATTTTAATAGCTATTATTCAACCATGTCTACATAATGTCCTTACAAATAATTATACAGCAATAGGGTTCATTAATTCTACTGTTGCCTCCGACGACATACCAATATCAATATCAATGATCAGTACAATGAACAGGTGTTACATGCCAACTCAAATAGTGTCGGGACCCCTGGATCATAACAAACACATATAGAAAATACAAATAAATGCAGGCAAGAAATTCACTACTATAATGTTCTCCTCTAAAAATCCACGATACGCTGTATTTATCTGTGAATTGTCCATAAATTCCCATCGGCAAATTATTTAGTTCCATAAAGGTTCTCGTGTCCTTATCTGCGCCCACTGCCAGTTTATCGAAAACCGGTTTTAACTCATCGTAGTTTTTCCCTGTCAGATAAATACTAAAAGTATTGCCTTGTCTTGGCTCTAATCTGGGAGATGCCATCCAATCCGTAGCCGAGATATCGATTTGATTCATTTTTCACTCGGGCGTATATAATCCGATTATGCTTTTCCTCAGGAAATTGTGCTTTCATGGGCGTATCGCGTAATTTAATAAGGGTTAATTCTCCGCCAAGACAAGTTTGGTAGAAGGTCATTGCCTCAGCACAATTTCCATTAAACAGAAGAAAGGGAGTAGTGTGTAACATGTCTTTTGTTTTATTAATAAAATAACAATCGATCAGGTTCAAACTGGACATCGCCACATAGCAAACAATAATCTATTTTGAATTTACTTTATAAATTCATAAAAAATATAAGGTATGAATTGTCTTCTCACGTCCTCTGGTATCAGGAACAAAAGCATCCACGACGCATTGGTCGATCTGCTGGGCAAACCGATCGCCGAGTCCAACGCCCTTTTTATTCCCACCGCAATCTACCCCTTCCCCGGAGGTGCTGGTATGGCATGGCAGGCGATCTGCGGAAAATCACCATCCTCCTTGTGCCAATTGGGTTGGAAATCCCTGGGTGTGCTGGAACTCACCGCGCTGCCCAGCATCGACAAAAAAGCCTGGGTCCCTTCCGTGGAGAACACGGACGCGTTGCTTTTTTGGGGTGGCGATCCACTCTACCTTTCCTACTGGATGCGGGAGTCCGGACTGACAGATCTCATGCCGTCGTTGCGGCGCGAAATGGTTTATGTAGGAGTGAGCGCAGGCAGCATGGCAGCATCCTCCACTTTCGGAGAGACCTTCAGTAATCCGCCCAACGGCAGAGTCAGCACATTCAAATCGGAAGACATCGTGTTCGATACACCCGGCGGAAAAATCAGCAGAACATTTGTTACGACGCAGGGAGCGGGACTGGTCGACTTTGCGTTGATTCCGCATCTGGATCACAAGGATCACCCGGACGCTTCCCTGGCGAATGCAGAAAAATGGGCTGCGAGGCTACCGGTTCCTGTGTACGCGATGGACGATGAGACCGCCATCAAAGTAACCGGTGGCACTGTCGATGTTGTATCCGAGGGGCACTGGAAATTGTTTACTCCTTAATACCGGGACTATAATAGTTTTCGAACACACCAGGTAGTCATGCACCGCATATTCATAACATTGGTGGTTTTTATCGGTTCATATAATTCTCCAAATTCATGGGTATACTTCCTTAATATTTGCTCATTTACCAGAAAACGTTCCGAACCATCCGGTAGTAAATAGCGCCTGTTGCCCAAGGGCCTGACCAGTTGTTCTATACCCATGTCAGACGCAAGCCTCGAAAAAAAATAACCTCCGGGTTTTAAAACTCTGAACATCGACAGCAGCATATTGTAAAACTGTTGTTCATCACTGGCAAAGTGAAGTACGGCACTGCAAATAATTAAATCAAATGATGCATCATCATAAGGCAGGCTTTCTGCCTTGCAAACCATAAAATTTTCTAAGGAATTATTTGGAGCAAGCTCAGACGATAATTGTTTAGCGGATTCAACTGCCTGAAGGTCGGGATCAACACCAAATACTTCGTATCCATTCCGTAAGAAATAAGGCAGGTTTCTTCCGCTACCACAACCCACGTCCAGTACTTTATTCAGGTCATCGTAACGGCCCTTGAGCAATTGGTCGAAAAGGTAAATATCAATATTGCCATATGTTTCACGAAGAGTATTGCGCATCACAAGAACTTGATATTAGAAAATTAGATATAAAACGGGAATATTGTTGTGTGCCGCGGTATAATCATTCAGAACGCAAACTATCATCGCCAGCCGAAGCTTCACTCAGAGCGAAGACTATTCACCGGATTCGCCATCGCTGTTCTCACCGTCTGCACACTCAGCGTAAGTAATGCCAGGAAAATCATCCCAATACCGCTGATGCCAAATATCCACCAGCTCATGGACGTGCGGAAAACGAAATCATTCAGCCAGGCATGTACGGCCCACCAGGCGAGTGGCGTGGCAATTAAAAAAGCCAGCGCAACGAGTTTTACAAAATCACCCGAAAGTAAGCCCATGATCTGCGCGACCGACGCACCCAGCACTTTGCGGATACCGATTTCTTTTGCGCGGTGCGTGGTGGTATAGATCACCAAACCCAGCAGACCAAGACAGCAGATGAAGATGGTGAGGCCCGTGGCCCAGCTGATCAGCTGTGAAGTATGTTGCACGTCTTCGTAGGCATTGTTAATGCTTTCATCCAGAAATACATATTTGAATTCCTCGCCGGACCAGGAAGCTCAGACCTATTTTTTTCATACCGTCTATCACGGCAGGCCAGTGTGCATGATCTGCTGGCAGCGACACCAGCATCACGCGTGACTGACTGGCGTCGCGCACGAGCGCCATCGGATTGATTTTAAAATTCAGGGTATGTGCATGGAAATCACGAAACACACCAGCAATAGAAACCAGCTTGTCGTTCCATTTTAATGTTTTACCTACAGCTTCCGCGGGTTGTTTGAAACCCAGCTCATGCAGATAGGTTTCATTGATGATGATTTCACGGGCAGTATCACCCGCTGGCATATCCCTTCCAGCCAGCAGGGGTATCTGTAACAGGTTCAGGAAATGATTGTCGACCGCTTTTATTTCTACATTCGTTTGAAGGGGTTTTTTTCCTCCATTGTATTCCATACCGGTGGTCCACCATCCGTCGGATGAAGGGATGTCGTTCGCCATGGTCACGCCCTGTACACCCGTCAGGTTTTGAAGCTGGCCGAGCACATATTTTTTATGGGTCAGGGACGTATCGGAAAAAGGGATGTCAATACTCACGATGGCCTGCTTCGAAAACCCAAGATCGGTATTCTGCATGAACCGGATCTGCTTGCCAACCATCAGTGCACCGATCACAAAAAACTGAGCGATTACAAATTGTGAAACCGTAAGCGATTTACGCAGCCAGGCCCTGCGCGTAGTGTTAGTGCCGGCATACGCGCGATTCTTCAAAACCTCGAGTGTATTGGCAGACGAGAGCATCCAGGCAGGATAGAAACCGGCAAGCAGCGTAACCGATACCAGCAGGCTGATGAGAAATACGATAACAAAAAAATTGGCCGGCGAGAATTGAATGTCCGGGGGAATAAAGGTCGAAAATAAATAAAGGATAAATGGCGTCAGCACAACCGATAAAACGGTGGCGGAAAGGGTTACGAGAAAAGTTTCGCCCAGGAATTGAAACATGAGTTGGGCCCTTGAACTGCCCAGTGTTTTTCTTACACCGATTTCTTTAGCACGCTGCGCCGCGTTTGCGGTAGTGAGATTGATGAAATTGATACAGGCAATGAGGATCAGGAAGCTAGCTACAAGTATCAGACCCAGAAGTGTAGACTTGTGTGCGACCGGTGAATCGAAATTTCCGTAATGTTCGTTGAAATGAATATCAGGCAGCGGCTGCAGTGCATAGGTCAGGGTATAATGGTCTCTCCTTTGCATCCTTACCCTGGAATTTGTCGAAAATCACTTTCAGTCTTTTTTCCACGGAAGCCGTTGTGGTGCCGGGACTCAGCTGCAGCCATACCTGGTGATCGCTGGTAGTGGAATTCCATTCATCCCAGTACATATGTTTTCTGAAAGAACTGTTTTGCAAAATAGTGGGCAGGGAAATAAACTCCTTGAAATTAAAATCTGTTTTACCCTGATCGTCGAGATCCGCAACGATGCCGGAAACCTGTGCAGGCAGCGAGTCGTCGTACACGATTTGTTTACCAAGCATATCCGCGAACGATAGTTTCGGGAAATAGATTTTCGCGCGACTGGCACTCAATACCACACGACCTGCCTGGCCGAGCGGAATTTTTATTACCCGCAATCCAGCGATAGGGCAGCAAATCAAAATAATGTGCGTCGGTAAAAATGATATGCTCCTGGCCTTTGAAAACTTCCGGTTTCACAGACGCCCCATGTTTCACTTCCAGTTTATGAGGATTATAATAGCGAAAGACAACGATGTTCTCGATACCACTAATGTCCGCGCGTATAGCATCTCCCAGAGGTGCGGGCACACCCCGCGAATGACCCGGTTCGCCCTGGAACGCATGATCATTTACTACCCGGAACATCCGGTTGGCCTTTGTTTCGAAACGGTCGAAGCTGTAATGGTACTGCACGATCAGGAAAATCACCAGCGATGCGCTGATACCGATGGAAAGTCCCAGGACATTGATCAGGGAGAAGATCCTGTTGCGCCCGAGGTTCCGCAGCGCGACGAGCAGGTAGTTTTTGAACATGGGAAATGTGTTGGCTCCCTTACCGGTACCAAGGGTTATGCCAGTTGGCGACGATATTGTGAATCAACTATTTGTAAATCCGATCGATTTGTTTTACTGTCCGGGATCGGACTGTCCTGTGCGGATGTGATACAGGATAAATTACTTACAGCCCAGGTTCTGCAGGCGGATCCTTGCGCCTCGCCTTGACCTTCGCCCTAGCCTTAGCCTTAGCCTTCGCCTTCGCCTATCTGGATCTGCCCCCTGATATAATCCACCTGTTCCGTTAAACCCTCCGCTGCTTTTTGATCTGCCAGTTCTTTGAGGGCCTTATCAATATTCGCGTGCACCACCCGGCTATTGCGTTTATTTTTTTCCCGGAAGGCAACGATCTGATCAACCGCTTTTTTTACCTGCCCGTTGTCTTTTACTTTCGCCAGATATTTTATATAGGCAACAGAAGTCAGCGTTTTAGAAGCCATTTCCAAACGCTCGTAGTTATCAAATAGCAAGACCGCATCGCTTTCATTTCCATCAATAGCCAGTACAGTTTGTATGGCGATGGATAACCTGCCCCTGGGGTCTTCCTTCACCAATTTGCGGGCTGTCTCCAGTGCACCTGCCGAATCAATCAGCGCCAGTGCTTCGAGACCACGACCTGCAACGGAGTAGGAGGAATCTGCTGTTGCTTTTAAAAAAAGAGATTTATATTTTTCATTTTTGAAACTGCCGAGAAATTGAATGGCAAGACTTCTCACAATTTTATTCGAATCACCAGCCGCCATTTTTTCAACGGCGGGTACCAGATAACCCATTGCATTATCTCCTTTATAACCCAATGCGTCAAGCGCTGCCTGTCTTACTTTATAAAAAGGATCAGCCAGCGCCGTCAGCAGTAATGTACGCGATTCGGTATAATCGGGATGTTTCGCACAATACAGAACGGCTTCCACTTTATCCGCATACAAGCCTGCATGCTGGTATTGAAAAATATAATTCTCCAGACTCTTATCGTCGTGCTTTTCACAGACAATGATTTTATCTCCGTCCACATTGATCAGGGAGGGTCGCTTTTTATATGGAAACACAAACGTATCTACCGCGTTCTGAATCCAAACCATATTGCGGGTTTTCACATCGCCTTCGTATACATCAATGGCCAGCGGTATCCGGAATATTTTTCCTGTCTGTTGTGTTTGTTTTACTATTACGGTGGCACGGCCGGCCGCATCATCATAGGTATAACTGATATCAAATATCGGGTGACCACTTCCATAATACCATTGGTTCCAATACCAGTTCAGATCCTGACCCGTCACTTCTTCGAAAGCTATTCGCAGGTTTTGTGCTTCGGCAGATTTGAATTGATTCGTCGTCAGGTATAGATTGAGTGATTTATAAAACGCACTGTCTCCCAGATAATTTTTCAGCATATTCAGGATCAGTCCGCCCTTGTTGTACGACACGAAGTCAAATACATTTTCCCTGTTTTCATAATAGAAACGAACCAGGTTCTTGCTGGCGAAGGCAGTATCCGAAAGATATTGTTTCATCTGATCATAGACCAGGGCATCTCCTGCTTCCTTACCATGCTTATAGGTCATCCAGATGATTTCACCGAAGCGGGCAAAAGATTCATTCACTGTTATGTTGCTCCAGCTTTCTGCGGTTACCAGATCCCCAAACCACTGATGAAATAATTCATGGGCCACTGTTTGCTCGGCACGGTTCCCATCAGTGAGTTCCCTTGCATTTTGCTGTAAGGTTGAACTGTGTAAGGTAGCCGTTGTGTTTTCCATCGCACCGCTCACATAATCCCGGGCCGTCATCTGCGCATATTTATTCCATGGAAATTCTACGCCCAGTGTTTTGGAATAGAAAGCCATCATCTCGGGTGTAAGTCCGAAAATTCTTCTGGCCACCGATTCATATTCTTTCTCCACATAATAATTCACGTCTTTCCCCTTATAGTGGTCCTTTACAATGGCATAGTCGCCTACACCAAAGAAAAATAAATAGGGTGCATGCGGAAGATCCATTTTCCAGTCATCCGTACGTGTGCCATTTCCGTTTTCTTTACTGCTGATCAGTTTCCCGTTGGAAAGGGAAACGTATTTTGAAGGAACCGTCAGTATGATTTCTTCCGTCGTTTTTTGATTGGGGCGATCGATCGTAGGAAACCAGGCGGAGTTCGATTGCGATTCTCCCTGGGTCCATACCTCTATGGGTTTGTTTTTTTCCGTTCCTTTTGGGTTGATAAAATACAATCCTTTGGCATCGATGATCGCTGCACTGCCCACTGCCCTGAGATCATTCGGTTTCGCTGTATAATCAATGTATACGGTGTATGGTTCTTTGCTGGTGTAGAATCTGTCCAGGAGATATTTTCAATATCATTCCGTCGTACACAAACTTGAGTGGCTTAAGGCCCCCGTTTTTGAAAATGGCGATCTGATGAATGTCCATCCCCTGGGCATCCAGCACAGCGAATCGGTGGCATAGAAATGAGGTTTCAGGGTAATCCAGGCTTTTCCCATGAGCCAGGCTTTGTCATAATCCAGTTTGATCTCCAGTTTGGTATGAACGAGATCATGCAGTTTGGTCGGCGTGGCGCGATATTGGGATATTTCTTTTTTTGAAGAATCCTGTGCATGAACAGACAATAAAGAAGCAATGGAGCAAAGCAGGAAAAGTACCTTTCTCATGTGTCAAAGAAAATTTCGCAAATATAGCCACTTCAATTCCATTCGTTTTGCTAAATGAATCCCGCATTTTAGTTAAATTGATATTGGTCATGCTTGTTTTGGCAGATTTCTAATAATATCCATGACCCAATATCTACTGAATTTATTTGTGACGTTTATAGCGTCAAAGCAACGTTATAAAAGCGAAAAGCTGATTAGAGGCTGGTAGCATTAATCGCGTATCATATGAATGTGAAATTAGCACTGAAATATTGGTTACACTTAACGACGGATTCGGAAATACTGCAGCGCCTGCAACGTGAAACTTTTGATTACTTTATTGACGAAAAAAATTGCAGCAATGGCCTCATCGCTGATAAAACGCAGGTTGGTTGTCCGTCAAGCATCGCGGTGGTTGGTTTATCCATAAATGTATACATCATCGGGGTGGAACGGGGCTATATGAGCCGTGAGGACGCGCGGAGAAGAATATTACAGACATTAAGATTTCTGCATTCAAGCCAGCAGGGACCTGAGCCCGATGCCACAGGATATAAAGGGTTTTACTACCATTTTCTAAATATGCAGACCGGCAAACGAATGTGGGAATGCGAACTATCAACTATTGATACAGCCATATTGATTGCGGGGGTATTGACGGCAAGGCATTATTTTACCCTTGAAAATGAGGAGGAAGAAGAACTAAGGCATCTGGGAGACAAACTATATGAGCGGGTGGATTGGGACTGGGCGCGAAACGGAGAGGCTACACTTACACATGGCTGGACACCCGAAACAGGATTCTATAATCACAGATGGAATAACGGTTATAGTGAGGCGCATATCCTTTATATCCTTGCCCTGGGATCTCCCACCCATCCGATCAGTGAGGCAGGATACCAGGAATGGCTCTCTTCTTTTGAATGGAAAGAAGTCTACGACATCGGGTATTTATACGCAGGCCCGCTTTTCATTCATCAAATGTCTCAACTATGGCTCGATTTCAGGGGCATTTATGATAGCAGCAATACAAAACATGGTATAGATTATTTTGAGAATAGCTGCAGGGCAGCGAATGTTCATTATCAGTATGCCCTTAAAAACCCAATGAAGTTCAGGCGGTATGGAAAATATGTATGGGGACTTACCGCAAGCGATGGGCCAGGCCCGGCCAGCTATACTGTGAAGGGAGTGCAAAGAACTTTTCTATGATTATGAAGCACGCGGTGCGCCGTATGGCCCCGATGATGGCACGATTTCGCCATGGGTATGTGTTACATCGTTGCCCTTTGCACCAAAGAAAGTGCTGAGAGCTGTAAGATTCGTTTTGGGAATAATTTTTCTGCTGTTTGGTAAAAACCAGGGATTCCAGGCCAGTTTCAATGCCAGTTTTCCAAAAAGAGGAGATAATCCTTTTGGCTGGTTGTCACAATGGCAATTCGGACTGAACAACGGGCCGGTCGTCATCATGATAGACAACTACCTGTCCGGACATACATGGAAAATTTTCAAAAAATGCCCGCACGTTATTACCGGGCTGCGCAAGGCGGGATTTAAGGGCGGTTGGCTGGAAGAAGTGAAATGAGTGCGTATCCTGATGTCGCCTGATGATAGTTAGTGTAAATAGTTTGAATAGTCTGCGGGGTACTGGACGGAAAAATTATTTTGATAAGCGCCCCGTTGCTCCGGCCATTGCATGATCCACTTAATATTCATATTCAAAGATTGCCGGGCCTGCATGATCTGCTGATGGGCCGTCTCATCATTGTAATAGGCTTCTTCCATAAAAAGAGTTTTTTTGCTTTCCCCGACTGCATCCAGTTCTGTTTTGAATTCCTGGAGAGAATTGTATTCGTCACCGTAAATATCAAATCCGAAAATATCCGGGCGTACACCGGAATGATCATAGCACTGCATCGCCGTAGCAATCTTCTGGATGCCCGTGTAAGAAATAGAAAAACCCATGGTATTGTGGGGCCCAAATTCCTTCACATAATCACTCCACATTTGAGTCGCGTATTGTACCCCCTGACCGTTGGTAACACCGCCTAATTCCCCATCAAGATCAAAAATAACACGTAGGGATTTTCCAAGGATCTGTTCACGCACCGTTTGAATCGTACTCTTTACAAAACTCCAGTTGGTATTATATCTTGACTGATTCCAGCTTGTCCAGGCGATGGGTGCTGATTCTCCCTGCGTGAAAAACCGAAACATAACAAAAGTAAATCCGGCTTCCTCGATGTCCTCCAGTATGGACTTCAGATTGCTTTCATGCTGCGGTATTAATTTGCCCAGCTTTGAATTCACAACATGTCCATTCAATGGACCATCCGACGGACTGCCATAAAGGCTAAAATCAAGATACCAAAGATCGAGGGCAATTTTTCTTTGCCCGTTCGCATACATTTCTGCCAATTGCCTTTTTACGGTATCTGGTGCCAGATCATAGGTGCCGATCACGGGCCGCAGATTAAGCGGAGCAGACCAGTCTGAATCTGTCGGGTAATCGAGATAGGTACCTACTGAATACATGGCGTAGTTTGACCCGCCTGTTTCGAAGTTTGTATCATACGTAATCGTTGCGATCG
This sequence comes from uncultured Bacteroidota bacterium, assembly GCA_963732055.1. Taxonomy (GTDB): domain Bacteria; phylum Bacteroidota; class Bacteroidia; order Chitinophagales; family Chitinophagaceae; genus Puia. The sequence continues at coordinate 601,027 of CAVSYG010000003.1, forward strand.
TGTCTTTGGGAGGCGGTGTGACGACGCTATGATTGTCCTTTTTACAGGACAACAGTATAACAATTGTAAATACAAAAAAGGTGCAATGCCTGAGCACTGTTTTGATTCGCAACTTTTTCATGGATCAACTATTTACGGGTTGATTCTGCAAGGGTTTGTTTCGATTGATTTAAACTGGTATTTCCAGCTCGGCTTTCGCGGTAGGAATGGCTCCCCTTATTGGTTGTGGAAGACGGAGCTGGTGAACTTTTTAAAAACTTAAATATAGACGACAAAATATCACCAAAAGAGTGCGATTCATTCTGCTGTTCATTGTCTAAATCCTCATAAGCAATGTTGCCTTTCTTTTTCTTATCCTGACAGTGACAGCTATTTTCAGCAAGGAAAACGGAATTTGTCCAACCTCCAGAGTGGGAAGTATCCTCTACAGGGATTTCGCTCCCGTTTTTCCAGTATAGTGCCACCGGAAGGCCCTGCATAAAAGCGCCTTGTAATTCTTTGCCGGCTATGTAAATGTTATGGTCCTGCACAGCAATGCAACTGGCCATTGAATAGTTTGAACTGTCTGTAATAGCCATGGCCTCGCCGTTCAACCAGTATTTGGCAACAAAAAAATTTCCATTGTTAAATTCGGCACCTGCTGCATAGACAGAACCTTCTGAAACAATGATTGAATTGGCCCTGGCATAATTTGAACCATCAGTGAGATGGAAAACAGTACCATTTTTCCAGTAGTCGGCAACCATATTTCCATTCGTCCCGCTCATTTCACTTCCTGCAACATATATATCTGATCCCGAAACGGCTATTGAATAAGCATGGGCTTCCTTACTGCCATCAGTCAGAGCCATGGATCGGCCGTTCTTCCAGTATTTGGCAACATAATTTATTCCGTTATACTCTTCTCCCGCTACATACACATCATTACCTTCCACAACAATAGCATATGCCACAGCATTATTTGTTCCATCGGTGAGTGACACATCGATCCCATTTTTCCAATATTTTGCAATGACCGATTTTGAGTCGGCTTCATAACCCGCAACATATACGTCATTTCCTGACAGCGTAATAGCATAGGCAATCGAAGGACCCGTGCCGCTGGAAAGCGGAACTGCCACCCCGTTTTTCCAGTATTTCGCAACATAATACGATCCATTATACTCATAGCCGGCGACATATACATCCGCCCCCGAAACAACAATGGACGTCGCTTCGGCGTATTGGGTACCGTCGGTAAGGGTCACCTCCTTGCCATTTTTCCAATAAGTTGCTTTCGGATGAATTCCATCGCCGGTACTGCCTGCCAGATAAACATCCGGAGCTTCGCTTTGATTATCCGGAGACGGGGATTGGTCTGAATAATTTTCTTTACTACAGGAGCAGACTCCAATGGAGATTGTAAAAAACAGGACGACAAATCTCCTTAAAAAGGGGTGTTCATGACATGTCTGAACATGGCAGGATAGAAGGGGTTTCATAAAGACCATTTTATATGGAAATGACCTTATGAAAATAATCCCGTTCGATGCGTATTCCTAATTGATAAATACTAATCGAATTTGGTTAAAATTAAAAATCACTTATCTGGAGAGAATTAACATTTTATTTTTGTGCTTATTTCTAAAAAGACTTCGAATCTCCTGCCTACAGGGAAATACTCATAAATTAAATGGTGGGCATTTGCAGTCCCGACTATATATTATGTCATCACGTGCTTAATGTAATTCAATGTCTAATATCGCTTGCCCATTTCGCGCTAAATAGGCTTTTATAAGGTCGATGTAAAGTTTAGTGCCATTCTCCGAATTTGTAAATATGATAATGCCCTGGCCTGATTTCGGTAAAAGAAAACAGATGGAGTGAGCGCCCGGATCATCACCACCATGGGAGATGGCATACTCACCGTCTTCAAGCGGATCATAAATAAACCAGCCCAGACCGATGTAACGCCCGTCTTTAGTTTTGGTGTTATTACTCAACATTTGTTTTGCAATTTCTTCGGATATTCCTTCATGATTCATCACTGATATCATGAATTTTCCATAATCGGCGATGGTAGTTTTTAGCTGGTCGGCCCCGTTTGATGTCTTGTTTTTTTCGATCGGCAGCGCATTCCCGTTGTTGTCATGCTGAACCGCAAACCGGGATTCATCCATGCTGGCATCCCATGTCAAATGACTGTCCGTCATGCCCAGGGGTTTAAAGATGATTTCATCAGCCAGCTCATTCAGTGATTTATGAAACTTCATTTCCAAAGCCCGGGTTAAATATTCAAAGCCCTCGCCTGAGTATTCATATTTTGTTCCGGGATCAAACTGGAAGGCCAGCTTTTTATCTTTAAGTTCCCAACGCCAATTGGGGAAACCACTTTGCTGGGTGAGTACATGCCTTGTTGTTAGTTTTTTACTTCTTGGGTCAGCTTGTACGTCAGGGTCTGTCCAATATTTATAAAGAGGTTCATCCAGATTCCATTTGCCTGCGTTCACCAGCCTTAACGTTATCATGGTGGTAACCGTTTTTGTTAATGAGGCTACATTGAAGATAGAATTGTAGGCAGCCGGACGGCCTTTATCCAGTTCACCATATACTTTTATCTGCTGTAATTTGCCGTGATCGATCAGGCCAACCGCCAGCGCCGGTACTTTATTTTGTTTTAGCCAGGCTTCAACGCTACTCACATTTTCCAGGTCCGGTGCTCCGCTTTCCGTGTCCTGGTGGTCGTAACTCAGGCCTCGAATGAGTTTCCATTCGCCGTTTTCCAGTTTCCATACATTGCTGAATTTTGCACGGCTGGTAAAATACACAGGTTTACCAGGTTCTGATGCATAGAAGCGGTGTATACCGGTTTCTATGGCGCCGTACAATACTCCGTTCTTTTCAAGCGGATAAACCTGCATGCTGCCTGGCTCCAACACCCTGCTTGCTTTATAACTCAGGCTGCATACATTGTTTTTTACACTATTAATAAAAGCAGCCTTTGACAGCATCATGCCTGCCTGGTCATGGTAAAATTCAAAGTTTTCACTTACCAGTGTATCAAACACCGGAATATTGCAGGTATTAAAACCGACATCGAATAAAAGACTGTCCTGCTTTTTCAGCGTATGATATAAAGAGGAGGATGTGCTGACCTGCGCCTGCAAAGTATGGCAGGTAACACATACGATGATTGTCCAGGCAGTACAGGCAATTTTTTTTAACGGGTTAAACTCAAGACTACTTATATATTTCATAATACGGAACATTGATACTTTCATGTTTGAATGAGATTATGTTAGCCAACACGAGTGCCAATTGTTAATTTGATGATAGCCAGAAAGAAACGTAATCACGATAACTGTTGGTGTTCGTTTATATGTCACATTGTTCGAAAACGTTACGGCTGATGATCATTTGCAATAATTACCTGTTTAATCCTAATCGGTTTCGATTTTCCGGGCGTTATCTTTCATATTGACACAAACTTTATAACATATATACTTCATTAAATATTTCGGATATTTAGGTACTTCTCCCCCCACCTTAAACCATCAATATGCAACCTACACACAAATACCTTTCAAATCTGACAACCTTACGCGGTGTCGCGGCTATTTGGGTTATCGTTTTTCATTTTCAGGTTTTAATATGTCTGTTTGTTCTTCCGCAACAAAGTCTTTTAATTGAAAAAGGATATCTGATGGTGGATTTATTTTTTATAATGAGCGGATTTATTATCTACCACGTTTACCATCAAAGTTTTCAGGCAGGTATCACGATTCAAAATTTTAAAAAGTTTATAGTAGCCCGTTTTGCGCGGATTTATCCGCTTCATTTTTTTACTTTGCTTTTCATAATTATCCTCGTCGCTGCAGGTAATGGCTGGAACATCGTTGATGATCCAAAAGCTATTCCGGCTAACATTTTTTTATTACATTCTTTCGGAATTAATAAAATATTTACGTGGAATGTCCCTTCCTGGAGCATTAGCGCTGAATGGTGGGCCTATATAGTCTTTCCGGTTCTAACCATTTTTATTTACAGGGGAAAAGGACTGGCCATGACTGCACTCGGCTTATTCGTCGTTGTCGCTTATATGGCCATTATGTACTGGTTGCCCCGTCATGATCCATTCGATCCAACCGCTATTGTTCCTCATGATCTGAATGCAACATACGATTTCGGATTCCTTAGGGGACTTGCTGGATTTATATCGGGGATGTTATTGTACAAGGCTTATGAGGCAGGAATTTGGAATCGGGTTTTTCAAAACGATGTAACAGCTTTACTGGTAATTATTATTACTGTATTATGTATGCATTTCGGTGTGAACGATTTTTTCTATATTATATTATTTATAGCTCTGGTATATGTATTCGCATTAAATAGTGGGAAACTGAATTCGATTTGCAATAGCAGAGTCTTGCAGTATCTCGGTAAAATTTCTTATTCTATATACCTGTCGTCTATATTTCTTTTTATAGTGGTTGCATTGGGTATTAAAAAACTACCTGGTGTAAAATACACAGAACATTCGCATACCGCTGATTTTTGGATAGGACTCGGATATTGCATTGCCTTTATTATCATTCATATCGGGATTTCATCTGTTACTTATTACAAAATAGAGAAGCCATGCCGTAAATATATTAACGCGAAATGGGGTAAGGAGACAATGCCGGTATATGCTTGAATATTTGATGGAATTAAAATTTTCAAACTGGAGAATAGCCTGGAGCAGCCCGGTAATATTTAATTAAAAGAGAATTTACAATGCGAATATCCTTCGCTTTGATTTTTATATTTTCGCTCTTTATCGCCTGGAACTCTCAAAGTTTCAAAAAAGTGTATGATTTTGATCCTCCTTGCTGATCAGGGGCGTGAATGTTATAGTAAGAGCAAGTTTTTGATGACCAATTTATCGTGTGTGAAATGAGCTATTTTAATACAGCGCAGGGCCCGTTTAAATATCCATGAAAACCTTTCCATCGATCATGCAAAAACGAAGAAATGAAAAATATTTTAATAGCTTGCTTAATGGCTTTATTTTCCTCTGCAAGTGTATCAGGACAACAAAATGGATTAGTTGTCAGGATGGCAAAACTCCAGATAGATTCAGCGCAATTGGAAAATTATAAAGCGGCTCTGAAAGAACATGCCGAAACAGCTGTTCGGGTTGAGCCGGGCGTACTTACCCTCTATGCCGTTTATGAGAAGAATAATCCAACACATGTTACGGTATTTGAAATATATGCCAGCCAGGAAGCGTATCAGGCGCATTTAAAAACAGCTCATTTTATAAAATATAAGACTAGTACAAAAGACATGGTTAAGTCACTTGAGTTGGTGGAGACGGTCCCTATTGCGCTTGAAACGAAGTATAAAAATTAAACGACCTGAAATGTCGTCGCCGAAAAAGAAATAGCAGTTATGACTGACGTGAGGACTATTTCCTGGATATTTTTATCAATTGCCATGGCCTCTGAGATCGATCCGACTGCCCAAATTAATCCCCATGATTAGATCCAAACTTGATTGGTTTTACAATTATGTCTTTAAACAGAATGAACTACCATCCTGGATCATATATCTGAATCTTGGAAGTCTCGCTGGAATTTTGGCCTGGCCGCTTGTATTTTTCGGCTCAATATTTATGTTTGACAATCCACCGGATGGGGAACCCGTGGATTTATATTTTATCCTTATAAATAGTTATCCCTTTTTGTTGATATTAATGACTTTTTGTAGCTATAAATTGTTTACGGTTAGCCGTATTATTTCGGCATTGTTGCCTGTAACTTCACTTTTATTTTATTTATTTTTAATTATAAAAATTTTACCCCAAACAACTCTCTTTCCTCAAAGTACCAGGTGATATATAAAGATTTACCGGGAGATTGGATAAACAATAAATGACTAATGATACCTTACATTTTCCTTCCCATTATTTCAAATAACTCGTTTAATGACGGATAAACTCAAGATTCTCTTTGTATGCACCGTGAATAGAATGAGGAGTGCCACGGCGCATAAGATTTTTGAATCCGATCCCCGGTTCGAAGTCGATTCGGCTGGTACAAGCAAAACTGCAAGTACTGTACTTGAACCTGAGCAATTAGAATGGGCTGATGTGGTTATGGTAATGGAAAAATCTCACAGAAATTTTATAAGACATAAATACCCCGAATATTACAAAACAAAGAAGATCATTTGTCTTTATATTCCTGATATTTTTGATTATATGCAACCTGAACTAATCGACATTTTAAAGAACAAGGTCGCGATTGTTTATAAGCGGGGGAAAATCAGGCGATAACTGGTACCGGTTTGATACCGCGGCTTTAATTAAATTGAATCGGGACACCCGCTAAAGTTTCGTACCCAATGGTACAATTTCGAAAGCTATTCGAAATATGCTGCGTTTGGAAACAGTATCCTCAATGATTCTTCACTGTTATTCTTCACTGAACCTTCATTGAGGTATGAAGGAAAATTCTTCATCATTGCAAACAGATCAAACGATCCTGACAGTCCGATTTGGGCAATGGGTGATATCAACAGGGAACTGAAGGACTTGCCCAGAACATACGTATAACGTATCAAATGCCCTGACGACATTAACATTGTAAATAAGAGAAAGACGAAAATTGAAGTGAATTGTTCGAAATCACTATACGACAAGTATAAAAGTAAAAGGAGCGACATAGGCGAATGGCAACCTTCGCTGATTGACATCAAGACGTTTTGGAGAGACTAATTCTGCGGCAGTACCTTTGCATAGAGTCTTAATCATACTGCACCCAAATTGGCAAAAATATTTATCACTGGTTCGGCTGACGGTCTCGGTCATCTGGCGGCAAAGTGGCTCGTCAGTCAGGGTCATCATGTTGTCCTGCATGCACGCAACGAAACGCGGGGAAGGGAGGCACTGGCAAAACTGCCCGGAGCTGACAAAGTGTTAACAGCAGACCTGTCCAGCATAGATGAAACAAAAAGATTAGCAGCAGATGTGAATGCGGTGGGCGAATTCGATGCGGTTATTCATAATGCCGGTGTTTACACTTTGCCAGCCCGCCAGGATGCCAGCGTCTTTCAACAGGCGATGATAAATATAAACACCCTCGCACCATACATATTAACCTGCCTGATCCGAAAGCCGAAGAGACTGATCTACCTCAGTTCGAGTTCGCATATGGGGGGCGACCCGTCCCTGAAAATACTGAACAGCGCTCAAAATCTGTCAGGATTTCTCAAACCTACTCTGATACCAAGCTTCATGATGTGATATTGGCCATGGCAGTAGCGCGCAAATGGCCGGAAGTGTATTCGAATGCGCTTGACCCTGGCTGGGTACCGACAAAGATGGGCGGACCCGGTGCGCCGGATGATTTGGAAAAAGGCTTCCAGACACAGGCCTGGCTCGCTGTCAGCAACGATGAACAGGCAAAGGTCAGCGGTTTTTATTTTTATCATCAGAAACAAAAACGTCCTCTGCCTGCGGCTGGCGATATGGATGTGCAGGAAAAATTTCTATCGCTGTGCGAACAGATCACCGGCATTCATTTCCCGGTTGATTGAGTCTGTTATTTAGAGAGCACCATTCCGATTCAAAACCGGAATGCTCACCCGGCATTTATTCAAAACGCAGACACAGCAAAAAGACGCCTAAAGCCTCATAACTTCAACTATTGAATTTAAATCCATTTATGAAGAAATATATCATTGTCATTTTCCAGATTTTGTTCCTGATAATTTATGGTGAGACGGGCTTCACACAGAAATCAGCAGATAGTTCTGTCATGCATCTTAATCAGCTGGAGTATCTCGAAAATCAGGGCGTAAACGTGATGCTCGCACATGATTTTTATCCTGAGGGCCATCAGGGTGGCGTGGGCATTATACAAAACGGAAAACGCGTGGCAACCAATGGTGATATCCGGTTGGAGCCCACGCCCGGACAGTGGGCCGCTATTCCGAAAGTAGGTAAGCGTGTGATCGACTGGAAAAAGCAGGAGATCAGTGTTCAAATGGAATATCCGGATTCCTCTATCAATAGAAAAGGATTCAATCCAATCATATATCCTGATCTTCATTTCAAATACACCATTCGTGTTGTACCAGCCGGAGAATCTTTCAGAATTATTATTGATCTGGATAAGCCATTACCTGACGAATGGATTGGCAAAGTGGGATTTAATTTTGAATTATTTCCCGGCGCCTTGTTCGGAAAGTCGTACGCTATGGATCAGCATTTCGGAATTTTCAACCGGCAATCGGACGATCAGATATATAAGGATAGCGATGGCAATTATCAGTCTGCCGCCAATGGCAAAAGGAAATAAACTGACGATAGTTCCTGAATCGGATCAGCAGCGTTTGTCCATCCTCGTTGAAAAGGGAGGAGAACTTCAGTTGCTGGACGGAAGGGCAAGGCATAATAACGGTTGGTTTGTGGTGCGTGCACTCGTGGAAAAAGGAGCTACGCAGAATGCCATCGAATGGCTGGTTACACCAAATGCCATCAGAGGCTGGCGCTCGGATCCCGTTGTACAGGTTTCACAGGTTGGTTATCATCCCGCTCAAAAAAAGATTGCAGTGATTGAACTGGACAAAAATGATTTGGACAGAAGCGACGCAGGTTTATATCGTGTGCTGGAAAATGGCGAATTTAAGTCCGTGCTGATCTCGAAACCGAAAGACTGGGGAGATTTTCTTCGTTATCATTATCTGCAATTTGATTTTACGCGGTTCAGAATCCGGGGATGTATGTGGTGAAGTATGGAAAATATCAGACGGATATTTTTCAGATCAGCAAAGACGTTTATAAAAATGGCGTCTGGCAGCCAACGCTCGAATATTTTTTGCCGGTTCAGATGTGCCATATGCGTGTGAATGAAAAATATCGTGTATGGCACGGACTCTGCCATATGGATGATGCACGAATGGCGCCCATCGATTCAAATCATTTTGACGGATATATTCAGGGACATTCCACCCTGACATAATATCATTCCGGCGAAACGGTTCCTGCTCTGAATCAGGGCGCCTGGCATGATGCAGGTGATTTTGATATTCGTGTTGAATCGCAGTCAGAAACAGTACTACGGTCTTACACTGGCATATGAAGCAGTTCAATGAGAAATATGATAATACGACCATCAACCAGCACACACACGTAGTCGAAATTCAACAACCCGATGGCAAGCCTGATATGCTTGCAACAAATTGAACATGGGTTATTGTCGATTATCGGAGGTTACAAATCAATGGGAAGATTTTATCGCGGTATCATTGAGCCAAGTCTCCGGCAATACACAGTTCTCGGCGACGCTGTAAATATTACGGATGGCAAGCCCGGAAATCAGGATGACCGCTGGGTTTTTACAGAAGACAATCCTTCCAGATCACTGCAAGTGGCGTCAGCGCTTGCTGCTGCCACCAGGGTAATGAAGGGATATAACGATACATTATCCCAACAATGTTTACAAATTGCAGAAACTGTTTGGAACGAAACAAAAGAAAAAAATTCACTGGACAGGGTCGCGCTGGCGGTGGAGTTACTTACAACCACGCATGATAAAAAATATGCTGATTTTCTGACAACACATGTTTCGGTTATTGCCGGTAATATTAGTCGTACGGGTTGGCAGGTTGGAAAGATTTTGCCTTTGATGAATGATGTATCCTTTAAAAAACAAATTACGGATTCCGTAAGATCATTCTATAATAGAATCCAGGATGAGGGAAACAAAACACCCTATGGTGTTCCGTACAGGCCGAATATCTGGGGCGCAGGATGGGATATTCAGCATTTCGGATATCGCCAGTATTTTTTGCATACTTCTTTTCCGGACATATTCCCGGCCGACTATCTGTACAGTGCGCTGAATTTTATTCTGGGTTGTCATCCCGGCGATAATACTTCTTCTTTTGTTTCAGGTGTTGGGGCAAATTCTATGATCCCTGCATATGGTTTTAATAGGGCAGACTGGTCATATATTCCGGGGGGCGTTAGTTCGGGGACGGCATTGATACGTCCGGATTTTCCGGAATTACTTACATGGCCTTATTTATGGCAGCAGGGAGAATATGTTTTAGGTGGCGGCACAACGGATTATCTGTTTTTGGTTTTAGCTGCGGATCATTTACTAAACAGGTAACCGGGCTACGGTACTTCAGGCTAACATATAAATTGCGTTGCCCGCAACCTCACTATGTCACTATACGAACTCACAAATAATCAGAGAAAATATTTTGGACTTTTTCCAGTCGCTAAAAATTGGGAACGGCAACCATTAAGTGATACCATAACCGTTTATTATGATGGAGATAAAATCGTGAAGATTTTAAATTACGGATATGGTTACGTTGAATATGATAGTGACATTAATACGAGGGACAAACGAATTCTCCTACCAAAAAGTTCCAGAGGCAAGGAACGCAATTTAACAATACCGAGAATTTTGAAAATAAAGGGTTCCAACGTACAATTTTCCGGATCGTTTCTCGGCGGTGGCATTACCGTGTACGATAACAAAAGAAACGCTTTTTTATTACTGGCTACAATGAAGAAGGCGAAATTAAAAATTATAAGGATATTGATAAATGGATTTCGAATTATGTTGCGGGATTACCAGCCGATTATTTTGAATGGTTGAACGGCCAACTTTCACTGAAACGATTGAATGTGCATGTTAGGGAGGGCGATATTTTAGCGTTTAAAATTAGCCAGACTGAATATGGTTTAGCAAGGGTCTTACTGGACATTTTTAATGAAAGAAAAAAACCGGGTCCAATGCGACCCGAACTATCATGGGTTCATGCAAGATCTCTTTTGGTGGCTCCATATGCTTACTACTCGGATAATTTAAATATAGATCTTGATGCGCTCATACTCAAAAAGACCTTGCCAGCCATTTGTATCTTTGATCTGGAAGTTTATAGGGGAGAGATGCCAATCATCGGATTTAGGCCATTATCAGAAGGGGAAAGGCAAATCCCTTCCGCCAAAAATTAGCTACGTCAATCACTATTCCCCACACAAAAACAGACATTTACAAATTTATAGCTAGCGAGTCTAACAAATAGCACGCACAATATGGAAATACCCTCAGCCGGCGATCGATAAACAACAGTGTATCCAGGTAAATATCTTTACAGACGAAGTGCCTTAATTTCCTTATTGTTGAATAGTAACTAGTAATAACGGCAAGAATCCGGGAAATAATTATTGAAAAGAACTTCAGTGTGAATATTGAAACGGATTAATTTTGTACAAAATATCCTAACCCTGCTAAACAAAAAAATATTTAATTTAAATGGCTGAAACACTAACTATACACTTGAGTTTTGCCATGCACTACCGTCAATATGCTCCTGCCGACTTACTCAGAAACCTGGTGCGATACTACTGGAGTCTTGACGGACGACAATTCTCCATTTCGCGGTTGAGTATCCTGAGTTTTGGCGACCGCTACCCGCGATTAATCTTTCAGGATGTAGATTGTTTTGAGCCGATCATAAATGATGAAACAGGCGAAGAAATGCCGCTTTGTTATTTAAAAGGTGTGCGTCGCGACCGACTGAGGTCTTTATGCATGGCCTTTTCGCATTTCGGATGTAAGCTTTTATCCGCACGCAAAACTTACCACTTTTTTCGGAAGGGTGTTGATGAACTAACGAATCAGAATGCCCGACATCAACATGGATTTACAGGTGTAATCTTGCTGAGCGACTGAAAACAGAACGCATCTGGACCGTGTGGCAGTCTTAGACAGTTTCTTGCTCGGGAAAATGGCAAAATGTCTATTGGATTTTTCGGTTCAAAGCATCATTCACAAAAAGGGAGGAGTTGGTGATATGGAGATGCTCGCATCCTCGTTCAGGATATCAGAACGGCAGTTGCAGCGCAGATTTAAAAAACAGGTTGGTGTACCTTTAAAAAGATATGAGCGCATTTCGCGATTCGAGCTGGCGCTTAACCGGCTCGCCTACAGAATCAACATAGCGAACTTACTTCCATAGCCAAACCTTATCCCGGGAAAATGGATTCGTATTTTATTAGTTTAGGATTAACCCTTGGGCTTTTAAAGGTATTGCGTCTTTTTATTTTTTATAAAAGAACCAATACCAATACGTTGATGCTGGCGCTTGCGATTTTATGTGTATGGCATAATGTACTGACCAGCTGGCTGAATGAAACCCGGTTGATCCTGCATTTCCCCTATCTGATGCGAACCGGATTTTTGTCAAGTTACCTGATTGCCCCTTTAGTTTACATCTACGTCCGAAATTCGTTTTATCCGGGTACTCTTTGGAAGAAGACGGACTGGATTCTTTGGCTACCATCGCTGTTTTATCTGATTGACCTTTTCCCTTTTTTTATCAGCAGCCCGGAACAAAAGATCACGGTCTTTAATTCGAGTCTGAGCGATTCATCCCGGTATTTTGAAGTCAACGAAGGCTGGATTGCAATAAAAGGTTTTCATTTCACCTTTGTTTACATCTGGTCTTTCATACTTCAGTTATTGCAGATCAGGATGATTATCCGCAACCGTCATGTTAAGGACGTGAAAGAAGATTCAGGGAATAAACCTCTTTTTTGGTTTCTGGTTGTTATCACATTATGTTATTTACCGCTAAGCCTGCCGGGTTTATTAGGCAGATTGTTGCATTTACCCTCGTTCACACTGCATTATGTTAGTGTATGCCTCACGGTCAATTTGTTAGCCACTACCTTATATTTGTATTACTACCCCCGCATACTTTATGGTTTCGGGCCAAGGCCTGCGATGGTCGACATGGTTGGTAATATTTCGGTAACAAACATAAACGGGAATGCAGGGATTAAAAATGAGGAAAGCCTGCCGACCCCTGCTTCTTCCAAGGGGTATATCAGAAATACAGATTTTCAGGATATCATCGCAAAACTGGAAAGGTTTATTGCAGATAAGACGCCTTACCTTGATCAGCGCTACAGCATTCATGATCTGGCTGCCGATGTTGGAATCCCCGTTTACCAGTTATCCCCGATCATCAACCAGTATTACGCTGATAACTTTAGTTCCTGGATCAATAAATTCCGGGTGGATTATTTTATTTTGTTGTGGGAAGACAAGTCAAACCGGGAATTGACCATTGATGCCCTGGCCCGAAAATCCGGTTTCTCCAACCGGGTGACATTTATTAATGCCTTTAAAAAAGAGAAAAAGACCACTCCGACCATGTACCTGAAAAAATAATGACAGGTTTTGGGGTATCGATTGTAAAGAATCATCAATTATTTACCGCCTGGTTTGCTCATTTGTAAATAATTGGTGATTGTTTACCAGCTAATACCCTTGTTATTTTGAGAACCCGGTCCGGGGACTTTACTTTGACTCCGCGAGTTCCTGAACCCGTTAAAGTTTTTTGGTTTTAGCAGTGGTTTTTGGTTCGGCCCTATTTTATTTGTGTCAGCTGACAGGTGGTCGCGATCGTGGTGCCGGTTAAATTATGCGCCATTAACCATTAACCTTTCCAACCGGCCCACGTCGAGACCCCTGCACAGCTGATCTGTCGTTCGTTTCATTAGAAAAACCGTGAAGGCGTTTAATTATGGAAACCCCTAAAATGCATTCCGACATTCTTGGTCAGATATTTGCCGATAAGAGTGGTAAAATTTTGGAGAAATACAGAGAAAGTATCACGACCATCATGTTAGGCCTGGATATTTTAGAGGATGTAAATGATTCACAGAAAAACAAGGATCTGGTTCAAATTATCCGGCATAGCTTTGAGCGGTTATTTGAAATCTTTTTAGAGGATGAAAAAACGACCAGATAAATCACCCTTAGCAGACTCAGATACTAACCGGGGCGGCTACTCATCTTTTGATCTCAACATTTTCGGAGAAGCGTGGTATTGATAAATGGGGGACTAATAAACCTGGTGAACAACATTGACCGATATCTTATACCCGTACAAATATTTCACTCAAAAGCGAAATATTCTAAAAGCGTTTTACAAACTGCCTTACAAATCTGCTCATTCAGGGTACCTACTTTTTTAATTAATCGGGATTTGTCAAAGGACCTGATTTGATCAATGGCGACCTGGCCTTTTTTCTTTTGAAACACACAATGTATTCGGGAGGGATAGTTGCGAATAATGGTTGTCATCGGCGCTCCGACAACCGTATCTAAATATTTATTTGACTCATCCGGAGAAACGATCAGACAGGGCCTGATTTTTTTTATTTCCTTACCCATCGCCGGATAGAGATTCACAAGCCAGACTTCAAAACGACGGACTACCATGACCATTCTTCATTATCAAATTTATTAGAAAAAGATTGCCAGGCTGTGCTTTCAGCGTCCATTTGCCCTTCCGCAGAATTTTTAAATATTTCTTCCCACCCATTACGTGGCTTCGATGAAGCTGTTATGAGCAATCCGTGCTTAGAAGGAATTAATTCGATTTCGCCACTGAGCTGATACTGTTCAATCAGAGACTTTGGTATTCGGATCCCTTTGGAATTTCCTATCTGGATTAAGTTGGTTTTCATTGCATCCAAAGTTATTACTTTGTAATTACAATTCAAAACTGGTATCAGTGCTTTCATCGTATCCTTATTGACTGGTTTTCATCAAACCGACAAGATATAAATGACAGCTACAATACATAAAGTGAAATCACAGAATCCGGATGATAAAAAGACCCTTGCACGGCGCCCAAAAGGCCTTCATCAGTAAACATTCTTTTTCTGGAAGAGATTGAACTGATAAGAAACGCGGAATCCAAGGAGAACTGATGGTATGATTTGCACCGGCAATTTCCGCTTCGTATTTCAGGACAAAGTTGCTTTCATGTCCCCGCTAGCCTGCTTCGAGACTGTAAACCTGTTTTTGTTTCACTGATTCATTTAGCCATAACGCGGAAGAATACCAGATTAAGAGAAAGTCGACTGATCTTGAATGCACAAAGCCTGAATCATTATTATTTACAACATGGAAATAAAAAATCAGATTGTCGCAGGGCCAACCATTCATCTCTAATCAGTAACTTCAAACTATTTATGAAGGCAAAATCAATCAAAGGAAAAACAGCCAGGGAAATTGAGGAAGTACTTAAAATAACCATCTCCGAAGGTTTTTTGCCCACTGTTGCAGTTGTATTTAATGGGGTTGAAAATGAACTTGGCGCCCTTGATAAAGTATTATCTGCAGAAAATATTCAGATATTCGGCGCTTCCTCAGGAAGCAATTTTATTGATGGAGAAATTGAATCTGATTTTATTGCCATTTTACTGCTTGACATTGCGCCGGAGCAATATAAAATAGAATTAATTGGTTCAGAAGCAGGGACCACAAGTGAAATTGCAGCTCAAATCGGGAGAAGGGGATTGGCAGGATTCGGCAAGCCGGAATTTCTTATCATATCGGGAGGGTTAACAATAGACGGAGATGAAATTATAGAAGGAATTGAATATGCGTGTGGGAAGGGGACAACCATTTTCGGAGGCCTTGCGGCAGATGCTTTGAAAATGCAAAGAACATACGTGTTCACAAATGGAAGAATAACGGAAAATGGGCTATTGGCTTTGATTTTTGATGGAGAAAAAATAAGCCTTAATGGGTTGGCTATCGGAGGTTGGAGACCCGTAGGCATGGAAAGGACAATTACCCATTCCAGGGGAAATGTTCTTTATGCTATCGACAATGAGCCGGCATTAGATTTTATTACAAGATATTCGGGGATAAAGAACCTGGCGTTCGACAATGCGATGAACAGCATGCTTAGCAGTAATTTTCAGCTGCAACTGCAAAGGGAGAATAAACACCCGGTTATGAGAACACCGATGTATGCTAACCCCGATGACCATTCAATTGTCTTTGCGGCTAGTGTACCGGAGGGCTCAAAAATAAGATTATGTCTGTTGCCTGGATTTGAAATAATTGAAGAAACGCTTAATGAATTTAGGCAGTATAAGAAAGAACAGGCTGAGGCAGATGCCATGCTTATGTTTTCCTGTGCGGGCCGCCAGCTTTCTTTGGGGCCCTTTGCCAGCGAAGAAATAAATGGAGTGAAAGATATATGGGATGTACCGATGGCGGGCTTTTTTTGCTTTGGAGAAATTGGAAGAGTAATAAAAGGGTCTTATGAATTTCATAATATGACCTGCTCCCTGGCAATATTAAAAGAGAAGTAATATGAAGTTCAATTTGCAATCGATCGTAGACCTGGTTAAGAATTCAGCGAACTTACAAGAAACAGAAAAGGAACTACTCCTAAAGGCGTGTAAGGAGGTCGAAAAAGCACAAAACATGGTCCAGTTCAAACTGGAAAGGATCGAAAAGGACAAGCACACACTGAATATAATGCTGGAAGAAAGTATTGAAGATCTGCAAAAAAAATCAGCTGTCATTGAACAGTCAAACAAAACACTTACTGATACACTAAATAAGTTGAAATCTACGCAGGCTCAGCTCATACAGTCCGAAAAAATGGCTTCACTTGGGGAAATGACAGCAGGGATAGCACATGAAATTCAGAACCCACTGAATTTCGTGAACAATTTTTCAGAAGTGAATTGTGAGTTACTGGGAGAATTGAAGGATGAATTGGATAAGGGAAATCATGAAGATGCAAAAGCAATTGCCAATGATATTATCGCCAATGGGCAAAAAATCCTTACCCACGGCAAACGTGCAGATGCGATTGTGAAAGGCATGCTGCAACATTCAAGGGAATCAAAAGAACAGACAGAACCCACTGATATCAATGTATTGACAGACGAATATCTGCGCCTATCCTATCAGGGTCTGAGAGCCAGGGACAATACTTTTAATGCTACCCTGAACACCCATTTTGATGTAAGTATTGGTAAAATAAATATTGTCCCTCAGGACATAGGCCGTGTAATACTTAACCTATGCAATAATGCTTTTTATGCGGTTTCTGAAAGGAAAAAGCTGCAACCAGAAAGGTACGAGCCGACGATATCAGTAACCACGAAGAAGAATAATGGTATGGTTGAAATCAGGGTTAAAGACAATGGTAATGGTATCCCACAGAAAGTCATTGATAAAATCTACCAACCATTCTTCACAACAAAGCCCACCGGGCAGGGAACGGGATTGGGTTTGTCATTGAGTTATGATATCATAAAAGTACACGGAGGAGAAATTAAAGTGGAAACGAAGGAAGGAGAATTTGCTGAGTTTGTTGTTCAGCTGCCAATTCAGAATTAAGTACTACAAATTTTAGATCATTTAGATGTTCCATTACATCTATTTTATTAAAATGACAGTCCCGTTTTGTCTGATTTTTTTATTTAAAATGGGATCCAGGTATTCAACCACCAGACACACCAGCCTTATTCGTTTTTCCTTATTGTCTTTTGATCAGTCTTCGGTTCACAATCTGCTCCATCAGAGAATCTTTATGGAACCTGCTGATGGGAACTCTCTTGCCGGCAATGCTCAGTTCATTGCCCTCGATAAAATCGATTTTTTCGACGGCGACGACAAAGGATTTGTGCACTTTGATGAAATGCGACTCAGGCAAAAAGGCTTCCACATTTTTTAGCGTCAGGTAACTGATATAGGTTTTGGAATCGGTGTGCAGACTGACATAGTTATCTGCTGCTTCAACAATATTCAGTTCGCGGAGAAATATCTTTTCAAATTTGTTACCACACTTTATAAAAAAATATTCGGACGGCTGCCCGGCTTCCGTTGTTTTGCTATAATGATAAAATTCCCTTGCTTTATTACAGGCCCTGAGCAGTCGTTCGAATGCGACCGGTTTAACCAGGTAGTCAATCACATTCATATTAAATCCCTCAAGCGCATATTCGGAATAGGCGGTAATGATAATAACAAGAGGCGGATGGGTGAGCGCGCGCAGGAAATCAAAGCCGGTCAGTTTGGGCATCTGGATATCAAGGAAAATCAGATCGGGATGAAGGGTAAGGGTCAGATCGTTTGCCTGAATCACATTTTCGGCGATCCCGACGATCTCGAGAAAATCGATACCCTTCAGTTCTTCTTCGATTCCTTTTCGCGCCAGCGGTTCATCATCAATGATGATACATCGGAGTTTCATGGTAATTGAGTTTTAGACATATGGCATATGAATGTTCATCTGATTTGATTTTCAGCTCATGACTTCCGGGATAAAGCAGCCGGAGGCGTTTCTTCATATTGTCAAGACCAATACCCCCGCTATCTGAAGTGGCTCTGGCCTCGCAGGTATTGAATGTTTCCAATAAAAGATGATCTTTTTCAACCCGTATTTTGATCCGAATGGCATTTGTCTGATCCGGGTAATTAGATACATATTTAAAACAATTCTCTATCACCGGCATTAATAAAAAGGGTGAAATGTCGAAATGCATATTCGTGTCAAAACCTTCATACTCTACGGTATAATTTGAATTCAGTCTTGCCTTCTGCAATTCAATATAGGACCGGAGAAAACTGAGCTCTTTTTTTATCGGTACCTGTTCCTTGTCGCAATCGTAGAGTTGATACCGGAGCATTTCGGAAAATTCCTGGAGGGTTTCCCTTGCATCTGTATTTGACCGTTCTATTTTATAGTAAATAGAATTCAGTGCATTGAACAGGAAATGAGGATTTATCTGATTTTTCAGGAACTCCAGTTCTGCAATACTTTTTTCCTTCTCCAGTTTCCGAACATCTGCAATGGCTTTTAAACTGTCAAAGGAAAGACGGATGGCGACACCGGTTGCAGAAATAAAAAAAACAAGAAAATAGGATCCGAATATTAAATCTGCCCAGAACCAGTAAAAATAATGTTCCTTATACCGCTCGATGTTTTTCGGATAGGATGCCAGGGAACTTCCATGCATTTTTAGCTGGAGCAGGATGATCACAGAGCCGGAAATAAAAACCAGCAGGAAAAATGAAATGAAAAATGGGATGTACCGGTTCTTGTAAAAATACTTTGGCAGCACCCATTCCACCAGCAGCAGCATCGTAAGAATAGTGACGGCAATATCAATAAACGTCGATACGATGGCCTGCCCGATATCCGGCATCCCGCCCATCTTAAAGAGGAACCAGAAAATAAAAAACAGGATGGTAAATATTACATAGGAAACCTTTCGGTTGGGCAATAATGGCAAAGGCTGTTTCATCCCGATAAAGGTAAACAGCCGGCTACTCCGGACATTGATTTTTACGCAACCGGTCGTATTTGACGGGTGAAGATGCGAAATGAATGGCCATAAAAGTTTTATACCCCGGAATAATGACCATTAGCGTAATTCGTTTGGGCAGTCAAAAACCGTCCGATAGCTTCAATGATCAAAAACCATCATTGTATGAACAGGAAAAAATTTTTATTAAACAGCGCCGCCATCGTCCCGGGATTCATGATGATGCCGGAATTGATGATTGCAAAATCTCAGCAAACCCCTGAGCCTTATAAGATGGATCTGGTAAAGGAATTTGTTGTTGCGGGTCATGGTACGAAAGACGGGGACCTGGATAAAGTAAAGTCCATGTTGCAGGATTACCCGAATATGATATTTACTAAATATGACTGGGGGAATGGAGATTATGAAGCTGCGATCGAAGGTGCCGGACACATGGGCAACAAAGAAATTGCCGAATACCTGATCGTGAGCGGCTCCAGGGTAACACTTTTTGTATTGGCCATGCTGGGCAAAACGGAACTGGTGCAACCCGTGCTGGAACAATATCCACCGTTAATATTTGCAAAGGGACCTCATGGTTTTACCATGTTGCACCACGCAAAAATGGCCGGCAAAAATGGCGAAGCCCTCTATGCCTGGCTGGAGGAAAAAGGGCTGAAGGATACCTGGGTAAAAATCAAATAGATTTTATTCGCGTGGGTTATCGATGCAGGATCGGAATTTTCTTTGCTGCAGGCAACGAAACAAATAAGAGCTATGGCGATAGTTCAGTTACTAATGATCCAAACACAAATAGCTAATCCATAACTCATCCACCCTATTGCATATATGAAAAGAAACGGCTTCCATAAAAAAGTTCGTCTATATATATCTATCCCAATAATAGCCAAACAAAGAAAGAAACCGGGAATCGGAAATATTATTAGAAAAAACGGCACATAACTCGGGAAGAGTAAAAACAAAAGAGTATTTAATAATGAAAAAAGAAAGCAATAGACGTATTGTTTTGTTGTCATGCTATTTCTTCATTTTAGAATAAATATTAAAAGCGCGACTATTACTTAGATTTAATAAAAATATCAATGATATCTCCGCGAATGAAAGAACCAAAGTCGACCAGTTGCGGGGCTTGATTTTTTAAATAGCTGGGGTGAAGTAGTCGAATCGTTTAAATTATTGTAGATATTATAAGTTAAATAAAGAGCGGAATCCGATGTAAGAATCGTGTACGCATACGAGTCGGTTTCAATACCGGGAAATAATTTCGTTTCAATTCCGTTTTTCCAATAAATGGCGCTGAAATTTCCTGTATGATTCAATGTAGTGCCTGGGGCTTGGTAGCCCGCAACATACACATCGTTCTGGTTAATAAAAATGGAGTTTGTAAAATAGCCCGATGTGCTGTCTGATAATATAACAGTCTGACCGTTTTTCCAATATTTTGCTACATAGACACTATCGTTATAGTCTGTTTCCTCACCTGAAATATAAACGTCGCTGCCCTGTATAAAGATACCGGTAGCTTGCGCATAATGATTTCCATCCGTCAGGGGAATGGCTGTTCCGTTCTTCCATAATATGGCTCGTGGCCTACCACCGGTACTAAGAGATCCAGTACCGACCAGGTAGACATCCAGGCCTGAAACGGCAATGCCATAGGCTGCCGCACTATTGACATCCGTTGGCATCACGACTGGCTGACCGTTTTTCCAATATTCCGCAACCCGATTGGTTGGTGAAACTCCATACCCTGAGATATAAACATCCTTGCCATTGCTGCAGATATCAGTCGTATACTCTATGTAATATCCGTGATATAAACTGTTGAATACACCGTTTTTCCAATAACAGGCTGTTTTGTTTGCATCACCATACCCGGCAACATATACATCCGAATCAACAACTGTTATACAATTCGCATAAGACTCAATATCACTTAATTGAACCAATTGCTGGTTTTTCCAGTAAGCAGCGTAATGATTGCTATAGGTACTGACAGTTCCGGCAGTATATATGCCCGGACCGCCGTAAATAACAGTTGTATCGACAGGCGGAACGGGCGGAACGGGCGGAACAGGCGGCGGATTGTTTGTGGTCGTGGATGTTTTACTACACGCTAATAAAAAACCAAACAGGGTAAGTGAAATGGCAAGCGCACTATAAAATCGGGATGATTTCATTAAAACAAATATGCTTATTTATTCCCATTAAAAGAAGCTACATGGAAACCCTTAGGCCGATATCGTATAACGCGGACAATCAGCCGCAAATAAGCAGCAAAATGATTACCAAAGATACTGACGGTTCCTTCAGTATATATATATCCGGGCCGGTTTTTTCGCGTCAACCGACATATCCGATGTAAGTCACCGTGTGCATGGGTAACTGTCCAGTGGTTTTTATAATTTTGCTCCCGGAACGAATATGCTTGCGTAATATTTCCGATATGCATATAAAAGAAATGTGTTTGTCAAAATCAGTAGTGTTGCAACAACCAATCCGCTGGCGAGCAGGAAAGTATGAAAAAGAAATATATTCATTGATACAGGAAAAATAATCACCAGCACGACTGGCACATATCGGTTGGAAAACAATAAAAGGGCCGCCAATATTTGCATCCCCTTCATGTATTCGAAAAAATAGCCTGACCGGATAAGACCCCCTTCGAAATCCCCGGCCCTCCCCGCAGGCAGATTGCCATGAAAAAAGTGAAAAAAGTTATTTAAACCATATAAAAGATAAATCAGAGCCATGAGCCACCTTGCAATGACGGATGCTGTTTTCATTTTATAAAGTATTTTTGAATTAAAGCCAGAAAGCCTTCGAAACTTCCCGTATTAGCTCCATTGAATTTTTGACCTGAAGCTTCCTGAGCAGGTTGCTCCGATGCGTCTGAACGGTATTGATACTGATGAATAGCTGACTGGCAATTTGTTTTGTAGAGAAACCGGCGCCGATCAGATATAAAATTTCTTTTTCTCTTTTCGTGATCTCTCCAATGCCTTCAGAAATAACAGGATTCTTTTTGAATTTATCCAGTGCGTTTAAAAAGGGATAGTCATTTCCTGGTTCGGAAAGGAATTTTTCTGTCTGGAGTCTGTCATGGATTGCCTGCTCTGTAATATCCACCACTTTTCCCAAAACGCGATCGCGGTGGCCGTTCTGCAGATATCGAAATATTTTGGTTTCCACGATTTCGCGCCATTCCCCGTCAGCACGTTTTATCCTGTACTGAAGAACCATTGGAATGGTTCGTTTTCCATGTTGTGCGGCTGCCGAATTTTTTTGAATTATTCGCAGGGCTTTATCATATAAACCGGATATATCATCCGGATGGATGCGGGAAATTTGCATGTCCATTCCTCCGGCTATCATTTCTTCCAGGGTAAATCCCGTTACTTCTTCCGGCGACGGTTCCATAAATATCAATCCGGATGCGTCACATGAAGCCAAATACACAAAGTATTTGCCCTCTGGCAGGTCATCCAGAAAACCTGCCGGCACAATTCCGAAGTCTTCAGCCGCCATTTCTTGCAAATTGGGCAGTGCCAATAGTGTCATTTCTTACAAATTTAAGCAGTTACAAGATTTTTGCTGCCGATGATCAAATCTGCCGGAACCAGTTTAACTTTTTTATCGTGAAAATATGACAGCGACCTTCTCAGGTTCTTTTCGTTTTTTGATCCCAGCGCATCTGAAATCACGGTCACCTTAAAATTGTTTTTCATTGCGTCTATCACAGTTCCTCTGACACAATGTTCAGCAAATAATCCAACCAGAAATACCTCTGATACTTCCCGGTCCTGCAGGTCTTTCAACAGTTTGGTGTTACTGAAAGCGCTCTTCATAGACTTCCGGTACAACTCCATATTCACCAGCTTCAGACGCGGATCTGGGCCGACCCCTTTCCCGCCTTTTTTGCATACGTTTCCGGTGATCCAGTTTAATAAATAATTGGTCCACTCATTGGTAACGTAAAATACCGGCAAACCGGAATTTTCAAAAACCTCTATGCTATGATTTACATTTCTTAAGAACCGGTCAATATTCGTGGTATCCATATGGAGCTTTGAATCCGGGTTGAGCAAATTTTCCTGGATATCGATGACCAGCAGCGCTTTGCCAAAAGTTTTCTTTGTCATATTCTGTTCTGTTTGTTGCAAAAATACCCTGGACTGCACCAGCGAAAAATAGCTGTATACAGTGATATTACGCATAATTTTGAGTGTTGGCGGAAATTGTAAATCGACATCCTGCATATTTTGAAAGACAAGCAGACGATACCAACCTTTTTTGCAAAGCAATCTGATTTTAGGAAGTGGTTACAAAAAAACTCAAAAAGCAAACTGAATTATTGGTGGGCTTTCATAAGGTTGGTAGCGGAAAACCCAGTATCACCTGGCCTCAGGCGGTCGACGAAGCGCTGTGTTTTGGATGGATTGACGCAGTTAGAAAAAATATAGACAAAGACAGTTATCAAATTCGCTTTACGCAAAGAAAGCCAACAAGCATATGGAGTGCAAATAATATCGAAAAGGTTGAAGAATTAACCAGGCAGGGGCTGATGCAACCAGCCGGACTTGCGAGTTTTGAGAAAAGAACAGAAAGTAAGTCCAGGATATATTCTTTCGAAAATGAGGAAGCAACATTCACTCCGGATTTTAAAAAGCAGTTTAAGGCAAACAAAAAAGCCTGGGACTATTTTCAGTCACTGGCACCGTCCTATAAAAAGGTATCAACACATTGGGTCATGAGGGCAAAGCAGGAGACGACCCGGATAAAAAGATTACATCAGCTGATTTCAGACAGTGCAGCAGGAACGAATCAGTGGAAAGATAATAAGTATAGAAAATGATTTCTGCAACAATGAACTGCTGACACGAGGCTTTTTTGTTGTTAACTTGTAATACTTCACTTATAAAAATTCGGACATCCACAAAACGCTTGCTTATGCACATGCTAACGGAAGATTTATCTAAACAATCCCGACTCATCTCTGATTTGTTTACATGGCCTGAAACAAAGGGCGATTGGGAAAAATACAAACTGTCGAAAGAACAGTTGGAGTTTTTTGATGAGTACGGTTATCTCAGCGGGATCAAATTGCTCGAAGACTGGCAGGTAGACAAGCTCAATGTTGAATTGGCGGAAATTGCCGATCCCGCGCATCCTGCACATCATTTGTTTTATGAATTCCACAGCAACGAATCGTCCGACCCCGAAGCCGTCTTATTTCATGCCTTGGGTGCCTGGCGCATCTCAACGGGTTTTCATGATGTGATTTGGAACCCCGCCTTCGTCATGGCGGCCAGCCAGCTACTTGGAAATAAATCCATACGGTTCTGGCATGACCAGTTATTTTGCAAACCGGCTACCCATGGTGGTGTAGTCGCATGGCACCAGGACTATTCATATTGGACAAGAACCGTTCCCTTACAACACCTGACATGCTGGGTTGCTCTGGACGATGCCACAACGGATAACGGATGTTTGTACTATGTGCCTGAAAGCCATCACTGGGGCCTGCTGACAAAGCCTGAACTGGCTGGCGACATGGATGGATTGATGAAAAATCTTACCGAAGAACAGCAGCGGCTTTTTAATCCGGTGCCCATAGAATTGAAAAAGGGTTACGCAAGCTTCCATCATCCGCTGATGGTGCATGGATCCTTTGCCAACAAATCCCCGAAGTCCCGGCGCGCCTTCGTGCTGAATGTATTTGCCGACGGAACAGAATCTAATACGGACGAAGTGTTGCTAACCGGTGTTCCTCCCATAAAGAAGGGCCACAAAATGGATGGGCAGTTTTTCCCATTGATATTTTCCCCGGTCTGATTATGAAGAATTCGTGTTTAAGCTATCGGCTGAGGAATGGGCGACCATCTCATCATCACAAATTGTGATGATAAGAAATGTTCAAAGAAACCGAACCGATAAGTATTTGCCTATGCCTAATACAGAGCCGTTTTAAACCGCTGCCACAGAAGATGGTTTGACAACCTTGAGTAGTTCATCCTCCTGCACGCAGGACTAGCAATTCACGACTGTAATAGGGTGATTACACTGTTATAGTTGATATACGTTTCTTAATTTTAGTACCTTGAAAATATTCACCTAAAGCATTAAATTTGTCTAATATATGAGCGGCATCCAATTAAAATCTGCTAATCTGCCTACAAAAGTATCCCGAAAGAAAATCGAGCAAGCGGTTGATACTGTTTTTGAGCGCTTTGGTATTTTCCAGGTTAAGGTTATGCCTACTCGTAGAACTTCTGAGAAAAAAGCCGCGAAAAAGAAATAGATTATATGGCATTGGCCAAACTGCGCTACCAGGATCTGGTATTTATAAATTGTCCTTTTGATCCAGGCTATTTCCCCATATTAAGAGCTATAATCTTTACTATCTATCGGTGTGGTTTTTCACCTATATCAGCGCTTAGTTATGACAATGGAACACAAAATCGATTAGAAAAAATAAATCAATGTATTGCAAGCGCACAATTCGGGATACATGATATTTCAAATATCAAATTATCAAAAAATAAATTTCCGAGATTTAACATGCCATTTGAGTTAGGTTTATTTTTCGGTGCCAAGGAATTCGGAGGAAAACTCCATAAAACAAAAAATGCAATAATCTTTGACAGTTCAAGATATCGTTATCTGCAATTTATTTCGGATTTAAACGGAGTTGATCGCGGCTGGGATGGATATTAAAATGTGATGGCAGAAGAAAGAGCGCGTATTTTTATACTGTTATGCAAAAAACATTTTTAACAGCCGAATGGAGAAAGCTGATAATCGTCAATTATCTGACAGAGCCAAATAAGCTTATCCCATATCTCCCGCACAAAACAGAACTGGATATTTGGAATGGCCGGTGTTATGTAAGTCTTGTTGGATTTCGCTTCATAAATACCAAATTAAAAGGCTTTTCTCTTCCGTTTCACCGGGATTTTGAAGAAATAAATCTACGTTTCTATGTCAGGTATAAAGACGGCGACACCTGGAAGCGTGGGGTTACTTTTATAAAAGAAATAGTTCCGAAGGCGGCATTGACTTTTGTGGCAAATTCTTTTTACGGCGAGAAATATGTGACACTTCCTACCGGGCATCATTGGGATTTACGAAGTGATTCCATTAAAGTGGCTTATGAATGGAAACACCTGGGTATATGGGATTCAATTGAAGTTATTGCGTCGTCAATAGGTCTGGACATTCTTCCCGAAAGCGAAGAGGAATTTATTACAGAGCATTACTGGGGTTATACGCAATTAAACGATCTACTTACTTCAGAGTATCAGGTCGAACATCCCAGATGGCAGACTTACGATGTAATGAATCATAAAATCTCGGTTCGGTTCGGGGAACTCTATGGTGCTGAATTCGGCATTTTGAAAGACTCATTGCCGCAATCTGTAATGTTGGCTGAAGGGTCTGCTATTTCAGTGCGGGGAGCTGTTAAAATCAAATAATCAGTGGGCAAGAATGTTTGGAGCTGCCATATTCAAAATAAAGATCTTTCTTACAGCAAGATCTTTATTGAGCAATTAATTTTTGTTAAATAGCATTAGGAAGGAATAAGGAAGTAAACAAGATCAAACGTTCACCGTGACGCCAAATAAGAGATTTCCTTTCCAAATATGGTTGCTAAGTTGCGGAGTGTTGGGCCCGCTGATTTTATTGATTATTAGCTGGATAAGAGAACCCCATTCATATTCGGATTCTAAAGATTATCTGGTTTTATGGTACGCCATCTTAATTGGTTTATTGTTTTCAATACCGATTTTGGCTTTGACTTATTTCACGCAGATTCTTTTGTCTCGTACTAAGATGTCAGTTCTGAATATTAAAATTTTGGTTGTTTTGTTTTATATCCTTGGACTAATGATTACCATTCACTTTGTTTTTCCGGGAGCATTGGATTGGCTTTATTATATATATGCATTGGGTACAATTCTTTCCAGTTTATTCTTTCGTGTTGCGAAAAAAATAATCAACGCAAATTCAGATCTTATTTAAAATAATGTCTGTACACAAGGCTTATTATTCATAAACTCCGAAACAGAATTTTCCATTGAAATATTTGGAAGAAATATCAAAAGTTTTTTTAATAGGCGACAAAGAAGCAGTCGATGAAAATCTGTATTTCGACAAACCGGCATTGATCAATGCATTGGAAGAAAAAGAGCATTATCGAACCAGCTGGGATAACCTTCTTGGTGATGTAAGAAAGATCGGAACCGGTAGCAGCAGAGTACGCGATTGCGAAGTTTTTGCTCAGAGGCATTCGTATAATGCGAGCTTTCAGTACGACGGTGGTAATAAAGGAATACTATTTTCAATAAGCTTTCCATTCAAGTTCATTGGTTTTCGATTTGCCAGGATTGAAAAGATAGAGCCTTCTGCCGGTACAGGAAAACGGAATAGGGAGATTTTGTCCTATTTTCCGTTTGATGCAGAAATGATCGTATTAACAGAGGATATTAAGAAGAGAATGCTTTCTCATTTTTCAAATTTTGAAATATTTGATAATCGTGATGCTGCCAATCGTATTGGTTTGATTTTATTGGACTGCAATACCTATGATGATATTGAGCTGTGGAGGGTCTTGTTTTCAATAAATGAACTCGGCATTTTTTGAATTTTTGAAAAAATACTGCATTGTTTCTATAGAAGGGAATTGGGAAGTACCCTTTTACAATATCGGCCATGGACTCCATTAATTATGCACTCTGGAGAATGTCTGGAAGCTGATAGAAGGATGCCTGTCAAAGAATAGTTAGTCAGGCGTGAATTTTCCCTTCTTTTATATCCTGTGAGAGTTTTTCAAGGTGTATAATAATTTCATTCGAAGACGTATCCAGTTTGTCAAACTGAATTTTATACATTTCCTTAATTACTTCCAGTGCAAAAAGTGATTTTACGGTTATCTCGACCGATGAACCAGCTGAATTTTTGAGTTCATCTAAAAGATTTTTAGCAATAAAATTTTCATAATCTTTCCTGGATAGCCCATATACATTAAGTGCTTCGTCAAGTGAAAAGTCTTCATCCTGAACAGATTCTTTTACAGTTAGACATTTACGGTCCAAATCACTCAAAGAACTGTCAGAGACTAGTTCTTCCCCGATATGGGCCATTTCATGAAGATTTGACTTATCTAACGACATAGTTTCTGAAATTACTAAATTGTTTCGGATTTTTCAAATCGACTGCACCGTGCCAGCTACTCCCTTTTAACACATTCTCCATAGATTCTATTTCGGTCCATCTTTGAATCGGAAATTCGGTTCCCGATGGATTTTTACTGTAGTAGTTTTTATAAATACGATCAACCCCCTGAAATTGTTCTGCGGTTAAATGTAATCTTGCCTTATTTAATATGATATCCACTTCATTTCTGTCCGTCGCCAGAAAAAAATGTTTAGCCCAGACAAAACCTCCCTCCTGTAACGCCGCAAAAACGAGGATCTTTGACACTCCCATATTCACATATTGTTGAAAGGAAGCCTTTAAAATTCTCTTGGATATTCCCATTTTACGAAAATTCCTGGGCAGACTAAAGTAGTCATGCTTTACGTTTATTTCCCCATTTTCCAATGTAAATATGCGCGAAAATGCAAGCTCCTTATCGGTAGACGTAAAATTGTCTGAATAATACTCTATATTAATTTCCGGTGAACTGCCTTCACTCAGTTGAATATTTTTAATTAATCTGTCCGAATTTATATTGCTAAAATTGAGATTGATTTCCTTCAGAAACACAAGTATATCGAAGTTTGCAAAATTGGTATTTATAAAATCTTCAGGATTTGCAACACTACCAACAATACTGAAGCCCGTACTTCTTATCGTCCGAATATCTGAATGCGAAACGGTATGTGTGTGAGGGATAAAATTCATATCGACATCATCTACTCGAATTTCTTGATCTGGAGAATGGAAGGAAATTACATATCAATCATAAATACCGATTATGGCTTTTAACCAAAATATTTAAGTTAAACCTGGCAGGTTTGCACATTCGATTACAGCTCTCCAGAGCTAAGTGTTTACCCTTACCCAACCTCGCCAAAAAGACTACTCCAGGATCAAATCGATAACAAATAAACCTCCCCCATATATTGATACACTCCTTATTTTACTATATTTTGTAGTATGCTTCCCCTAAAAGCTAAACTGCTTACCATTTTGCTGGTTTGTTGTATGCTGAAGCCGTTTGCCCAAACGAGCTGTGTGCCCGTTTATGTGAATCAATATGCCAGCAAGGGACATATGGAGCCTTACACGATGAAGGCGCTGGCCGACGGATCTTTTCTCATCGCAGGCCGGGGAACCGCCAATGGCACGGGACCCTACGACGGTATGGTGATGCACGTCACCGCTACCGGATCCATCATCTGGAGTTTTCTGATCGGCGGGGCGGCAAACGACGAATTCACCGGCATCGCCGTGCTGGCCGACAGTTCTTTGATCTTATCCGGATCCACGGCTTCTTACGGCCACCCGGAATCAAAGGGCTGGCTGGTACTGCTTGATAAGAATGGTAATCTGGTCTGGAGCCGGCAGATCGGATCAACGCACACCGGCACCGACCGCATCAAAGCGGTGACGCAATACAGCGACAAGGATATCATCGGCACATTCAATGAAGACGACAGCTCAGCCATGTCAAACCCCGTTGTTTTCAAAATGGGCGAAGACGGTACCCTGCGCTGGTGCACAAAATTTGATAATGGCAATGACGATAGTTTTAACTCCATCGCTTTTTCAGGAGATACGATTTACGCATCCGGATATTATTCAGCCGGCACCGCAAAAAAAGCGGTGATCACATTACTCAACGCAACCAGTGGAGCATGGATCAGCGCGCGGAATATTTATCACGCTGACCCCTATGATCAGGAAATTGCCGGACTGGAAATTTTCAACAATACAATTTCTTACGGTCTCTGGCGCCATGGGCCGGTCAATGTAACTTTTCCTTTCAACGGAACGGTATATGTACAAACAGACCTCGGCGGCACAAAGCAGATGGTGCTGTATGTTGACAACGGCGGCGATATAGGCAGAATGACGCCCTTCCGCACCATGGATAGCGGCTTCTATATGCTCTGTTCGCATTATGCCATTAATTACAAGTATTATTATGCACGCGTTTGCAAATTTGACCGCTTTGGAAAGCCGGACTGGGGTTATTTTCTGGATAGTAATTCGGCGATGGCAAATATGGCACTGGCTGTTACCGCCGACAGCGGACTGGTTTCTGCTACTTTTTACAATGACAAGTCAAGCCAGTATCTGAACCAGATGCGCATGGTGCGCATGAACAAAGATGGTGATATCGGTGACTGTCAGTTATTGGCCTACTGCTATTTATACTGATACGCTAACATACAATGAGAGCCCGTTTTCGTTCTCATCCGTAACAGCAGAAAATCCTGATCAGGCGGTTTTAACATCTGCGGAAACGGTAAACAGTCCCGTGTTGAAAAACCTTTGCCTGAAAAACATTTGCAACGATAAAACAGCCCTTCCGCCGGGATGTAGCAATAATTACCGGATCGAATACCGCGGAGCGCAAATCATGCTTTTCCGCGATGCCATCACCACGCCGGATGGGGGCCTCATAACCATCGGGGATAACGGATATGTGCAACAGACGGGCTCGCCATAAAAACAGATGTGAATGGTCAGCCCGTCTGGTCCAAACGATTTGAAAATTTCCGGCATGACATGAAATTCGTACGTATCATCCGATCAGCGGATAATAATTACTGGATTTTTGCAAACGAATATGTAATACAAACCAGGGCCTTTATATTGATCTGATAAAAATCGATTCCTCCGGAAATATACTGACTTCGGTACAACTCGATCCGGGTAGTTCCGTTCCCCCGTTTTCAGAGGTGGAAGATGTGGTTTCTGTACCGGATGGCGGATTCATTCTCATGGTCAACAACAGCCTGACCTTCAGCAGCACATCATTCTTATATTATTCGTTATGACGCGCATGGCGCCGTGATCTGGCAAAAAGAAATTACGCATCCGGGTTCGCAACCGGTGTACAAATCCATCAGCTGTTCATCCGATGCCGTGTTCCTGGCGTATGATAATTACGATTATGCGAATTACCAAAATTTCGGCGTGGAAAGGGTGGATCTGAAAACAGGAAATTTAATGTGGTACAAGCGGTATACGATCGGAAATAATACTGCCCGGATCAACCGGATGATTTCCATGAACGATGACACCTACACGTTCGTGAATAATTTTACACCGTCTGGTTTCGATTCCATTACCCATACGATCATGGTTAAAGTGGGCCCGGCCGGCAATCTGATTGAGTCGATCCTGTTAAAAGGGGAAACGATGATACCCGGCGGTTGGTATGTATTTTTCATACCAGTCTCCCCCTACGATTGCGATGACCACTGACATGATTTCGTTTTGTGTGGCAAAGCCAGTGTGAATGGAATCTACAAACTGAATATCGCCCGGTTCGATAAATCGGGAAAGGCATCATGGTCCAGGAATTTCGAATCGATGAATAACCACACCCCGCAAAATATACATCAGCAGGGAACCGGGTTTCTGGTCGTGGGCGAGACAGATACATTGCAACAGGGAATGCCTCCTTATTCAAATGGGTTTTTGTTGAAAGTAGACAGCAGCGGACAGATCACGAACCATGCGACGGGGGACTGCCAGACGGTGAACCGGCCTTTTTCAGCATCTCCCGGATCCGTTCAGGAAGTGTCTGTTGAAGCCAGACAGGCCAATGACATCAGCGGAATTTCCTGGAAACCGGTCAATATCCTTTCACAGGGTATCGATGTGTTGCCGACATCTCATTGTACACAAAATGCGTCCGGCGGTGCGGTGAGTCTGAAACAAAAGGGAAATGGATGTTCGTTAAAAGACACGCTCGTCTTTTTCCTGCAGGGTGCTGCAACCAGTGATGCCCCGGCGACCTGGCAGTACGACAGCCTGTATTTTCATCTGCTGTTTTCCATTGGAGATTCCATTTGGTTGCAACCGGTTCGCGAAGGCCGGTCGGTGGTCAGTGCCTCCGTGGAAGGCAACTGCTCTTTAAGCAGCCAGCAGATCAATACCCTGATATCACGCCCGGCTTCCAGTGTGAATCTCGGTCCGGATACCGTTTTGTGTACGGGTAATACGATCAAACTCTCTGCAGGTCCTGGTTTCGCGGGATATCTCTGGAATGATAACAGTAGCGATTCCACGCTGACGGTAAATACCACCGGCAAATATTATGTTCAGGTGGCCGATCTCTGCGGTGGAAAAGCAGCGGATACGATCCAGGTTCATCCGGGTGCATTACCGACCAACTTTTTACCTGCTGATACGATCATTTGTTCCTATTCCGGTGCACTGATACAAGTCAGGGGCGATTTTGAACAATATAACTGGAGCACCGGTGAAACAGGGAAGTCCATCCAGGTGAAAACCGCAGGGAAATATGATTGTCATGTGGTGAGCCGGGACGGTTGCCAGGGAACTGAATCTATCCGCATCGACTTAAAGGACTGCGAAGCGCTGTTGGTATTCCCGAATGCCTTTACCCCGAATCATGATGGCGTCAATGATGTGTTCCGCTTAAAATATCCCGGCCATGCCGCCGACTACAATCTTCAAATCTTTAACCGCCAGGGCCAGAAAATCTTCGAAACCTCTGACCCTTCTGCCGGATGGGATGGGACATTTAACGGTCAGCATACAGCCCGAAGGAACCTATGTCTGGATCTTACGGTATACAGATGGATCCGGGAAGAAACAGAATTTGCAGGGGAGTGTGGTGTTGATAAGATGAAATAATAATTGAATTATATTTCGCGTAGTTAAATCTGTTACAATGACTAGAATTTTTATACTGAATCTAATTGTAGGAGTGGCGCTTCTTTCTTCTTGCGCAACGTCGATGTCTCCAATGGAAGTAAATAACACGTTACCTACATTGACCGATTCCAAATTAATGTCCCAATCACAAGCAGAAGAGGCTGTAAAAATAAACAAATGTAGGTATTTGATTAAGGGGAGAGAATATGTCGCTCCCATCGCAACTTCAAAAAAAGGTGATTTAAAAAACGAGCGAGAGGGATAGACGAATGGGTTAAACTTGATGGAGGTAATGCTTATGTACTTTTTAGTTACAAATGGGTTATAGTAGATAACAATGGCTCAACCCAACTTCATGTAGTATTTGACACTTTGTTATGCGAATAATTATTGATTACCATTTTAATAAACAGTTTAATGAATACTATTAAAAACTTAGATGACTTTTCTTTTTCAGAAAGTGACTACGATTTTCAAACTACGCTAACTAAAAAGTTGGATGGACTTGCCGGAGCAACATTTGACCAAGAGATTATCAATGAGATTATATTATGGAAAGTAAATCGCTATGCTGAATTGGATGATAAAACTCTCACACTTCTAAACTCGATTCAACCTGAAGAAAGTGAATTAAACATCGATCTGACTGTAGAGATATTGCAAAATCTACTTAAAACAAAGGGGATTCGACTTCCTATTGCATCTACTATTCTACGTTTTAAAAATCCGCAAGATTATCAGATTATAGATCAAAGGGCTTACAGATATCTGTATGGCGAAGAGCTAAATCTAAATGCACCAACTATTAAAAATATCGATTCCCAAATCAAATTATATATCAGGTATTTACATGATCTTAGAGAAATGACTCAAAATACGGGATGGGATTTTTCCATGCTCGATCGTATTTTATATTGGAAGGATATACAGCTAAATCCGGAACTCAAAATAAAGTATTAGAACTTTATGTTTCGATACTTGTCTAATAATTGAAATTGAAAGAGTCAATTTTCTCTCCCGGCCTTATCTATAAGCGCAGCCTTATTCATGACCAATATGGTGGTAGCCGTCAGTCAGGCATTTCTGTCACTGCTGAGTTTCCTTTTATTTTTATTTTTTCCGGTAAGTCGGGACATCAACATGGATATAAAGGATCAATGGGAAAATGTGAACGTGTTTTCTTACACAGGGGAAGGCCAAATCGGGGACATGAATTTAGCCGAGGCAACTTAGCTATTAGGGATCACATAAAAACGGGTAGGCGAATATTCCTTTTTACGCAGGAAGTGAAGGCATTCGTGAAATTTGAAGCGGAGCTGGAGTTATTAGAGTGTAACTATTTCCTTAGTCCCGATAGAGACAATAACGAGAGGGTCGCCATTAAGTTTTTTTTCAAGAAAGCTGGCGTGCACTTGAATTATCAAATTGACGAGCCAGTGGTTTCCCTATTATCGGATCCGGTACAAAGAACATACATCAATACCCCGAATATAACAGAGCGCCAGGGTTTGGTTACGACCCGGGTAGGAGAGGGGCGTTTACAGATCCAGTATTCTTTACAGATGGGAATATAAATGTGCCGTGACGGATTATTCGAAACACGACCTTCTCATCGCGTCTCATATCGTCCCCTGGAAAGACGCCAGTAATGATGAGCGGTTAGACGTTCACAACGGAATACTACTATCTCCTAATTACGATGCTTTGTTTGACAAACATCTAATAAGCTTTGAGAATAATGGCAAAATTATCCCCTAAGAAGTGTTAATGAAATCGGACTACCAGAAACTAGGGGTTGATGGTAACGAATCCATTAAGAACCTCTCAAGATATAATCACGAATATTTGGAACGACATCGGGTGAGACTTTTAGGCGATTAAAGCCGATGCCCATATCAATATTGAAACTATAAATGATAATAATTTATTTTTGTTTTATTATTATAAATATTAAATAAGCTGGATAGATTTAATATTATTTATAAAAAGGAATTGTTTGACAATCATTATTGTGTGCGAGATTTTAAGCTATATTTATCTCAAACACCATAACCTCTAGCGATGAATTTCCTTTACACCAACTTCGAGAACGAAGAATCTATTCTTCAAAGTTTTGACCTCATTGCAAATAAAATCTCCAGGGACATTATTTTTCGCGTGAATAGATCTGATTACAGAATCGTTGATTTTGAATTTTATTGCTATGGAAATAGTTTTAAAGATCCGTTTACCCACAAAAGTGAATTGCAGAAAAAAACTGGTCAGGTTTATTTACATGGATCAGGAATTGATATCACATTCGGTGATGGAGAGAATTATGGTGGTATCCTGATACGAGGTCTGGTTAAGCTTTATGAGGGGTCAGGTGTGGAAGAGGGTCACATGAAGGAGCAGTTCGAAGGCCCCCACAATGTTGCTACGGAATTATTCTCGGGCTTGCATTCCCTGGTTGAACCTCAGACCATGAATGATATAAGGCTACAGGATATCGACGGCTACCACTCTGATTCGATGTATTTACCACCTATCGCTTTGTTGAAAACAAAGCGGGTCAATCTGGTCAAAAAACAAGACGATATTGGAGATAAATTCCTGAACCTGCCATTGCGGTATATTGTAGTGCTTAAAAAATTTCCAAAATTTAAACAATCACTCAGAGGAATGGAGTTGGTAGTGGGTGATGATGTAAAGGCAGGTAAATTAACAACTGAACAAGCGACCGGAAATATTGGGATATAACAGAAGTTTCTAGTCATGGATAGTGAGACGACTTTTGTATTTGGCTGACAGCCTCCCGAAGAAGTATCCTGTGTTTTATGGGAATTTCAAATGTTTATTAGAAAAGCAAGAAATCAGATGTGATCTGTTGCCGAACACAAAGGATGTATGGGCGGTAGATTATATGCCCATCCAGGTGAAGGGAAAGAGGTTTGTTCAATTTACCTATAACCCGGACTATCTGAGGAATTCAATAAAATGGCGGAAGTCCATTTCGATGTAGATCAAATCTGCCGATCCTTGAATATCCTGACTGAAAAATCTAACATCGTTTTGGATGGTGGGAATTTGATCAGAACTCGAGGAAAAGCAATCATGTGCGACAAGAGTATTATCTGAAAACCCGTCGATTCCGGTAAAAGACCTGATTCAAGAGTTGAAAGATCTTTTGGAGATAGAGAAGTTGATCATCATACCTACTGACGAAAGCGATTTTACGGGTCATGCGGATGGAATGATTCGATTCTATGACCAGGATACAGTCCTCGTGAATGACTATTCTAAGGAGGATATTAGATTCGTGGAGCGATTTGAAAAGTCCGCTGGTCGAGGCGGGTTTGAACATAATCAGAATACCT
This sequence comes from uncultured Bacteroidota bacterium, assembly GCA_963732055.1. Lineage (GTDB taxonomy): Bacteria > Bacteroidota > Bacteroidia > Chitinophagales > Chitinophagaceae > Puia. Next base: position 637,390 of record CAVSYG010000003.1, read on the forward strand.
TATAACCCTTATAGAAATGAATCATACGTATCGGCGAATGGAACTTATTTGAATTTTCTTCAGATGAATGGAAAGGTAGTTTTACCTGCTTTTGGCATGGAGGAGGATTACAACGTGTTGCAGTTGTTTCAACAATTTTATGGGAGGGAAAATTTATCTATTATTGATTGTAGTGAGATAGCACAGGCGGGCGGGATTTTAAATTGCATTTCCTGGAATATTCTACAATAATTGTTGAATCTGATTAACGTTTTGTGAGTCGCAATAGACTGGTGGGCTTATTTGATTCTACAACAATCTATAATCTGTTAAACTCCTCCCGATAATCAGGCCTCTTGTATCCACGTTTGGTGCCGAATTTTGCTTTTAATTGTGCCTGTTCGTCCTTGAGATGATTCCAATTTAGACTGCCGCTATCTTCATCATTTTCAATCCATATATTGTCACCTGCGGTTCTGACATCTGTAATTGTGCAAAGCCCTCCGATGAAATCATCCTCGCCATGAGTTAAGTATAACCATGTATCGACATAAATTTCATCGCCAATTTTAGGAATATAGTCCATGTATAAATATTTTATGATGATCAATTTTATTGCCCATTATTTGAAAGTTTTTATTGGTAAAACTTTGTTCCATAATTCCTTTCTGACTTCACTTTTAACGTGGGCACTTGGATGCGGCAAAGCATAGAATGGACTTTTATACTATTTTTTATAGCCAGTGTATATCCTTCCCACTCCTGCTGTGAAAAGTTCCGTCGAATCCAACAGCAATGGTTTCTTAGCTCGATCTACATTTGAACTTGTTAGAACAATCCAGGTCGGATCGACATATTTGATGTATGACTGAATGAGCGGAATGGAAACTTCCCAATCTTTTTCTGATAAATCCTGAACCTTTGGTGATCTGAAAAAACAGAGATTTGAATAATTTATTTTTGTGATATCCTCCAGGCCTAAATGATCTTTTAGGTATGGGGTCAGCTTTATAATAAATGGATAAGTTTTGATCTCATCACCATCTGGATATTTAGCCTGAGGGTTAAACAGCTCGCCAGTTCCGCCGCCACCCCAATTTAAGCCTAGTATGAGGCCTTGTTTTTTTACAATCGGAGTTCCACACATAGAATATGACCAACCCGAATTTTTGTTGATAACATCACTGGTTTTATATAATTCCTTCGTTTCTTCCAATAGAAGGTGAAAGAAAGTTTCTCCATCTGAGTTAATATCGATTGGTTTCATTTGGTCGTTATTTTGTATAAAGGTTTAAGGTATTGGACAATGACTTTTTGATTTCGTTTCGTAGGCTAACCGGACTCAGAACTACCAGATCGGCTCCATAGGAAAGAAGTTCCTTTATCAGATCGTAGGTGATGAATACATTGAGTTCAATTACCAGCAGTTTCTTATTTTCTTCGATCTGTTTTTGAGAACTGTGCAGAGGATAGGCCTTTATATATTCAGCCTGGTCATGGGAAAACTGAAGTCGGATCAACTGGGGTTTTTCTTCATTGTCATTGGTGATTCCAAATGAATGAAGGAAAAAGTCCTTCAAATTATAGGAGTACTGTTCACTATATCTGGTTTTACTAACGTCGATATCCTCAATCCTGTCCAGACCCAAAGGTTTTGAGTCTTTTGTCTTTCTTATCAACCGCGATCAAATACCATCGACCCTGTGATTCTCTCAACCCCAATGGATGTACGATCCGTTTTGTAAGGATTTGGTTAGGATATTTGGTATGACTGAAATTCAAAACCCGTTTGTTCCGGATGGCGTGTAATAACCCGTAGAAATTGTCGAGACCCTTGGGTTTCCTGGATCCAGGAAAACAATATTTGTAAATTCGTGTGCCGCATTGATGGCATTCACAATTTGATAGGATTCCAGTAAGCGCTCCCCGTATTCCTCTGTTTCAGCTGGTTCTTGATAAAATATCTTTTGTCTCCTTTTTTCTCATTCGTCATTTCGATGCCCAGTTGAGTGAGGATGTCTTTGATATCCCTTTGCAATGTGCGCAAGGAAATGGAAAAGTCTTTATCCTGAATGGCGGATTCATCTTCCAGGTACTTGGCAATCTGATCATAGGTGGCCGGACTTTTTTCCAGTCGTTTAACGATCAGGGCAAAACGGGATATGAATGTTTCCTTTGGCATACTCCGCTCAATTCCAGAGTCTTGAATGTTTTATACAGCATTCGACAGGAATCCAATAGGATTGCGGGTATGACTCTTGAATTGAAAACTTTCATCCCGGACATTGTAAATATCAGCCGGTGTCATGGGTTCATGTACGGGATAGTCATATATCCCGGATTTTTGAATTAAGACGGCGCTCTTTTCGACAGACAGGGGTTTGAATTCGTACAAGGCAATCAGTCTACCTTTTCGCATCAGGGCTTTATCCAATTTGGCTGGAGCTGTGTTGAACGTGACGATCACCTGTATACCCAGCGCTTCTCCGAAAAGACCATCTGTGAGGTTTAGCAGCATGGAGAAAACACACCTTGAATTTCTGCCCGATTCTCTGGAATTTAATAATTCTTCAGCATCCTCAATTACGAAAACGGTATTTTCATTCTCAATCAGGAGTTTCGCAATATTCACAGAATCGAAGCTTCCTGCCAGACCTGGTGGCATAAAAATTACCTTTTTGTTGATGGACCGGATCAGATATCGGATATAGGTTGACTTTCCGGTACCGGGCATACCATGAAAAAGGTATAGCCCGCTTTTGTCTTTTAGTTTTAGGGATTTAATTATTTTATGGTGTAAGGGAATCAGGTCATCGTTATAATTAATAGCCAAATCCAATACAGGTCTTTTGATTTTTAAACTGGTAGTTTCGAGACCGTTGAAGCCGGATGCTACCATGAAGATCTCGCGACTATCGCCTGACCGTTTGGTGAACTTGTTGATATTTAGTAAAAGTTCCGTTGCAATTCGTTCCTGAGAAGAATCATGTAAGATCCTGACTTTTTCTTCTTCAAGATTGAGGAGAATATCGCCATCAAGTAGATAATATACATCTTTGTCAATCAGCTTTTTATCTTTACGGCAATAGTATTGTTTACCATGTTGCATCAGAACTTTATTGTTTTTCTTATTTTCAAGCCATTTCTTAAAGCGGCTCATATCAATTCTGTCAATCGTTTTTTGGTGGGTATTTTTTTGAAATACCAATAGTATAACCTCAGGCAGTCGATATAGTTACTGAATCCTGAAAAAGGATCATATTCTTGTGTTTCGAAACACTGAACTTCCATGTTGTTACTTTTTTAAAGGTTCAAACCAAAAGTAAACCACTACAGCGACAAGGCGTGTCGTCTGTTAAAATGATTTATTGCTTGTATGAGATGGATTTTGGGGATTATTATTAATAAATGGAGAGGGCTATCTGACACCACCGGATCGCGACACATTATTAAATCCCGTACTC
>CAVSYG010000004.1:0-68216 GCA_963732055.1 uncultured Bacteroidota bacterium
ATTTCCAAATCCCTGCCAGAATGCAGGAGCGCAACCGGAACGTTTATACATGGACGACGCAAATACGAGTTTTCCGACCAGGGCCGGATGATGAATCGCAATCTCCAGTGCTGTTGTCCACCGTTACTAAAGCCAAAAAAATCTGCCTTTTCAATATGCAGCTGCCGTAACAACTCCACAACATCTGCCGCATCCTGTTCAAAACTGATTGGCCTGCCGTCCCGGTTATCGCTATGACCATGCGCCTGCAATTCCACGCCAATGATCCGGTGGGTTTTCGATAGTTCAGGGATCAGCCGGCCAAAACTCGTCTGTACCGTCGAAGCCGCTCCATGGATCAATACCAGCGGACTGCCCTGCCCATATTCTTCATAATACATATGCAGACCATTTACTTCAGCATAATGTCCGTTCTGTGCATTTGCTACTGTTCATACTCATAACAATGCAAATTATTAAGGTGATTAAATTTTTCATAAACTGCTATTTTGAAAAATGCTCCAGATAAGCGACCATCTTTTCCACGTTCTGTTTGAGACCCACGTCTGCCTTGTGTTTTTTTATCACTTCGATAAATTCCTCCCGGCTGTCGAATATAGCGTGCCAGTGGATGAATGTTTGTTTTCCCTGCTTTTCAAAAGTGATCGTCGCCACGATATGTGGCTCCGATACATGTTCATAAACGATCTTCTCCAATGGCCGTACTTCTCTGAAAATACTTTTATTCGGATAATCAGTACCATCCGGGCCATGCATAGTCAATTCCCATACACCGCCCGGTCTGACTTCCATTTTCGTGATCGTATTGGTGAACCCTCAGGTCCCCACCAGTTGGCAATATGCTCCGGTTTGGTCCATACTTCCCAGACCAGTTCCACCGGCGCATTGATTTTTCTTGTGATGATCAGTTCGCGGTCCCTCGTGTCATTTTTTACGTTTTCCATATCGTTCTTTTTTTAGTTTCTCAATATATTTTTCCATCGCGTCGAGTTTGCTTTCATAATGCTGGCGATACTGGCTGATCCAGTGATCCACTTCGCTCAGTTTCCCCAGTTTCGCTTCGCAAATCCGGTTTCTCCCCTGCTGTTTCATACGGACGAGCCCGCAATCTGCCAGGATCTTCACATGCAATGAAATCGCCTGCTGGGTGATATCAAATTTCTCCGTGATCGAATTCATGTCCAGCGGTCCGGCGGCAATCAATCCGATGATCGCCCTTCGGGTCGGATCAGCTATTGCCTGGTAAACATCGCGTCTGGCTTTCATAATATACAAGTAAGTGGTTGTAAATATATGCACAAGTATTCACTTGTGCAATTTTTTTTAAAATTATTTTATAGAACGGCAATTATTATACTAAATATGTATCGGGGGGAAATCCGGATTATCGCGAAGGAGTCTTGCCAGCGTCAGACTTCCGGGGCCGTCGCCCGGAATCGCTATTTTTATCTGTCATTTTTTTGTTTAGGTATCACCGCTAATGAATATAAAATCATTATTTAAAATACCGGCTCGCCCAGTCTATAAATGTGGGCCAGTTCGGTCCCGTCGTATGACCTCCGCTGTGTTGCCGAAATGCAATTTCACCATCCGTCAAGGCGTTCCAAGGGTGGGAAATTCGGTTGTTCCCAAATCCTTTTTTCCTAAAAGTTTATATACGGGTCCTGCGTATACACCTCCAAGAAACATGCCTTTCGCATCCACCCATTGTCCTTCAATTTTTGGGCGAACCGGAACTGATGAATACCGGACCGCGGTGCACATAAAGCGATCAATTCATGAGCATCTACGGGCATATCGTTTGGCGTTTTCGGCCCAGCATATTTTATAAAGTTTCCGGCGAACCAGTGGTACTCGGCTGATGATGCCAGGTTCTCCACCTGCTCTCCAAACTTCCTTCGAAGAATTTTTGTTCCGCCTGCGCCGGAAGAACCGATGAATGCAATCGCGAACCTTGGTTCATACGCCATCGTAACAATGGCTGCCTTACCATATCGTGAGAGACCTTCAATACCCAGTTGTTTACTATTGACAGATTTATCTGTTTCAAAATAATCGACCGCCCGGCTTGCCCCCCAGGCCCAGGCACGAAGTGCACCCCAGTCATCCGGCTTGCGGTATTGGCCTTTATTTACCAGTCCAATAATGCCCTGTGTTAATCCGGCCCCGTTATCGGCCTGATAACTGGTTGGAATTAGATTGCAAAACCCCATCCTTTTTCCAGCAGCTGTTCTTTCCAACTTTTCTCCACCGGCATGCCAGGCGGAGGATCAGGAAATTTGAAACCAGGCGGGAACATAAAACTAAATTCCATGATCACGGGGACTGGTGTTTTTATATTTGCCGGCGTACTTAATGTCAGATCGAAATCGACCTTAATTTCTGGATCAGCAGAATTATCCACATGCCCAATCAATTTTTTAGTAATGGCCGGGAATATGGTTGCTCGTATCATATACCGTACTGACAACCTCCCATGTTACTATGGGAATTTGCAGCGGAAGTCTGCCATATATTTCGTTGTCAAAATCCTGCAAGATTTCAGGACGCCGTTTTTCCCACCAGATATCGGCCGTATTAACCGGCTGACCATTATCCAATTTCAGGGGATCGGGTAACGATGTGCAACAGTAGCTTTCGACTCATCAGTATTTGCCGCATCCGGTGCCTGTGGATTTCCGGATGGCCCCGGTCTTGTGGAATCAATATGGAGCTGATCCAACATGTTCTGATAATCCAATTGCGTTAGCTTTCTGATGTTCGCCCAATACAAACTGTCTGCTGGCGACAACTTTCCAAATTGCGAACGTGCGTTCAAAACAAAGGATAACCCCAATAGAATAAGTACCGATATTTTTTTCATATTATTTTACCATGGAATTATTCTTTACGCCCGCAGCGAATCATTATTGACGGCAGCCAATACTAATTTCGTTTCGTCAGATAACACAAAGGATGTTTCTTCACTAAATGTATCCAACTTATTTTGGTGAACAGCTGATTAACCCCGGCCCTCTGGTTTTGAAATCAAGGGCAGTAAGTCTGTAGGTACTTAAGCTATCATTTCCTTCAATTATTTTATAATGCGTATTCACAGCAAGATTTTGAAATAACTGGGTCTTGCCGGTCACAGGCCATGTGATTTCGACTTTTTCAATGCCGGTTGCCTGTCCAATACCAATGTGCTGGCAAAGTGGGTTGGACCCGAAACTACCGCCGGAATTTACATCTCTGTAAACTGATCGTTCTTTACCGTTTTCATTAAAGGTCACTTTAATTTTTGCACCTATTGCTGCTTTATTGGATGTAGTTCCCTCCAGTAGCAGGCTCAACCAATGATTATGATTTTGACCCGGATTTAAATAAAGCGAATTTTCATATGCATCTCCCTTATATGCACCACCCATTTTAATATAGATATCTTCATTGCCGTCATTGTCCAGGTCGGCGAAAGAAACACCATGACCCTTTTGTAAATTACCCACCCGGGCTGTCGTGGTTACATCTAAAAAATGCGTGCCATTGATATTTTTAAACAACTTGTTCGGAACAGCAGATTTGATCTGTGGATTGCCCGTGCCCAGGTAAAAATCCAGATATCCATCGTTATCTATGTCGCCGAAATTCGCACCCATTGCAAAAGCAATTTTATTCAATCCAACTTTTGCAGAAACATCTTCAAAGGTGCCATCGTGGTTATTCCTGAATAAAAAAACTTTGCCTGCATTGTTTACCGGCAAATGGATGGCTTCTGCGGCCGCATAATAAGATAGTGATTGATTAAATTCATATCCGCATACCAGGATGTCGAGCCATCCGTCATTATCATAATCCCAAAACCAGGTCGGGAATGAACGGGATAAGTTTTGAGTTAAACCGGCTTGTTTGCTTACATTCTCAAATTTAATAGTGCCATCTTTGGCCGACTCATTTTTGAGCAGCATTTTATCGCCGTTCATGGTGGAAAGGAAAATATCAGTTAACCCATCACGGTCATAATCTCCGGAAGTAACACCTTTTACAAATTCAGATATGGCACACCCAGCCTTCGCAGCCATTTCAGTAAAAGTTCCATTTTTGTTATTTATAAATAACTGACAGGGATGAGCCTCACCGTTTGGTTCCGTTTCATTTCCTATGAACAGATCAAGCCATCCGTCGTTATTGAAATCCGCCCATGTCGCGGTTTGGGAAGGATGAAAACTAAGTAATCCGCTTTCTTTCGTTACATCAGTAAAAGTGCCATCGCCATTATTTCTCAATAACGAATTCGGGTTTTTGCCAAAACGGCCTTTCCACCCTCCTCTCAAAACAAATATATCTTTGAGTCCGTCATTATTGTAGTCCGTTTGTATGATGTTAAGACCACCTGTCAGGTATCCCAATCCGGAGGAATCTGAAAGGTCTGTAAAAGTTCCGTTCGCATTATTCCTGTAATAACGCATCGGCTCTGAAAGTGACCAGCTGCTGAGTATGATATCCGGATATCCGTCATTGTTAAAATCATCTACAATGCTTCCCCCGGCGATGCATTTATAATTCAGGCCCACATTTGCAGCGACATCCGTAAATGCTTTTACTAGGTGCATTGTGTCATCGTCCTGGACTTTTAAAAGCAAACCTGGTGGCACCTGCTGCGGATAGCCACCGGTTGTCATATAGGCAATATTGAGCAGCCACCTGGATTCCAGATCATTGAAGTCGAATGCCAGAATTTCCTTATATATTTCTATGGCTTTTTCAGAAGCCGTTTTATCACGATGAATACCTCCGGCGGAAATCGGAAATATACATGATTCACCAGTATGATTGTGAATACAATTGACCCGCTCACCCAATCTCAGGTAGGCAATCGCCATATCTTTTAAGATGGATTGCCGTTGTTCAATATCACCTAATGAAGTTTTATCAAGAAGTGTTTTAAGAAGATCTATCGAGTTTTGTTCCTGTCCCAATTGCAATAATAAACCGGCTTTTTTTTGAAGTGTTTTTATTTTCAAATCTTTACCGGGGGAAGCGTTTAATATTGAATCGCATGATTCAATGATAGCTTCCGGGCTGAAAACATTGTTCGGATCAAAATCGCTTTTTTCAGCAACCTTTAAAAGGTCTACCATCGCCTGGTTGGGAACAGGTTTATGCGAACAGGATGTGACAAAAAGAACAAGTAATATCGCAAGGCATGATAAGAAATGATCACGATGATGAATGGCCCTTTCGACAGACTGTAACATGGGGGATCGGACAAATCTTTTCAACATGACTTTTGTTTAATATTTATTTACCCGATTTTTTAAAATTATTTATCCTGAAAGCCCTCAGAGAATCGTTATTTGCCGCCGCAAGTACTATTTTGCTCCCATTGGCAAGTGTCAGGAGCGCCATGTTTTTTATATCCCCCTTTAGAATAAATCCGCTCTTTACAGGTGGTACAGAGGTAAAAGTCTTCTTTACACTCCCACGCAGAAAACAACCGTATGACGCATCATACCTGCCAGTCTCAACATCAGTCTGATAGTCATTGCCGGCCAAAAGCAGATCTTTAAAACCGTCCCGATCCAGGTCTTCACATATAATGGCGTTTACCGGTGCAAATTGTGCTTCAACCGGTAGTGCATGTTTTTGAAATTTTCCATTCCCGAGGTTTTCAAGCCAACAGCTTCTGGTTTCATCACAATAAAAACTCAGCATTCCTTCCCTTGACTTCTTGTCTATAATATCATCAGGACGCGCCCTGGCATAATCCTTATAACGAATAAATTTCTTTTTTATAAATGGTATCTGATCGGCCAGCTTATTTCTACTGAATGCCGGAAAGGAATATTTTTTACCATCTTTGTCTTTGATATAATAAAAAAGTACGGGATCAATTCTGCCATTATTATCGAGGTCTGCCGCAAACAGCTCCATAGGTTCGTCAGGAGTAACATGATACTCACAATTCTGACCAAGATTGCCGGCAACGAAATCCAAATCTCCATCATTGTCGATGTCTGCCGCAATGAGACTTTGCCACATTCCATGCATATGAACGAGCCCGGTTGAGTCTGTTACTTCTTTTAATAATCCATGATCATTTTTAAAAAATCTGACGGCCATCCATTCTCCGGTAATGATTAAGTCTGTTTGTCCATCCCGATCGAAATCTGCCCACACTGCAGCCGTCACCATGCCTGGCTTCTGCAACGCGGGGCAGACTTTCTCCGTAACATCCGTGAAAATACCCTTTTTGTTATGTAGAATATAACTGCGTGCAGGCAGGGGATATTCTTTTGAAACCCTGCCGCCAATAAATAAATCCAGATCACCATCCCCATCAAAATCTCCAGCGCTGACGCACCCTGCGATCGTTTTGACCGCATCGGGTATCGCGTTTGGCCGCAGGCTGAAATTGCCTTTACCATCATTTATATACAAACGTGGTTTGTAATAGACAGAGGTATCCTCATATTGTACGTCGCCACCGGTCACCAGCAAATCAAGATCGCCATCCTGATCCGCATCAAACAAAATGCAATCCATATCTTCCTCCATCTTAATACCACTGGTCAGATTTTTTGAAGTAAACGATTGGTCTTTCCCTTGCGTAAAGATTCTTCCGGAAAAATTGTAGGCTCCTCCAATAAAAAAATCTATCCTTCCGTCCTTGTTAATATCTCCGGTCGCAATAAATGGACCTAACTGCGAGTATTTGTGAGGCAACAATCTTTGAACAGAAAAATCATTAAAAATATTTTCATTGTGTTTATAAGTAAGACCAAATGAGGAACTGATATCGGAAAAAAGAGTTGATGGATTTTCGATTACCCTGAGTTTGGGACTGACGGCATTTTTCCAGGATATTGACATGAAAGTATCCGCCGGAATGTTGGTTATAACTTGTGTTTTGTTATCGGGCCAAATCGCTACCAGCGAATCCACATGACGCGCCGGTCCTAATCCAAAAAGCAACTGCTGATCTACCGAAGAAAAATAACCCCGCACGGGATTTTCTTCCTGCATCTGAATTTGGCCATTATTGTAAACGTAAATTTTTGTACCAAATCCACGCGTATTCAGGCTGTCGCCAACTAATTTCAGGCTTAAAAAATGGTTTTCAACCGGTTTGTTTTTTTTTACTGTATTGTTGATAAATACAAATGCTTCCCTGTCGATATTGTTCACTACCAGATCGAGGTCACCATCGTTGTCAAGATCAACATACACAGCCCCGTTTGACATGGACGGTTCATCGATGCCGGCATCTGCAGAAGCGTTCGTGAATGTATAATCCTGGTTATTCAGGTATAAATAATTTGAAAGGTTAACATGATCCAGTTCGGCCAGTCTTTTTCTTATGCTCTGTTCCTGTTCTGAACGGCTTTTGTTACTGCTGAAAATCTTACTGCTGTATTCCAAAAAATCGCCATTGATAAAATCACGGCCAATGCCGTTGGTAATATGAATATCTTTCCATCCATCGTTATTAAAATCCGCCATCAGCACACTCCAGCTCCAGTCCGTAGCTTCTATTCCGGCCAATTGCCCGATTTCACTAAAAAAAGGCACACTGGTATCTCCCTTTTTAATACAGCCATTATTGATCTGCAGCATATTTCGCATGAATTCGGGTTCATAGCCCATTGCCCGTTCAGCCTGGTAGCGTTCGTAATTCATGAAGGAAAAAGATTCTTTTCTTCTTGTATTATCTTCAGGAAGCATATCGAGTGTGGCTATATCCGGCAATCCATCGTTATTGATATCTGCCGCATCGGCCCCCATACTCGAGTAACTCTGGTGTTGAACTGCCTCACTGATGCAGTTTGTAAAAGTTCCGTTACGGTTGTTGAGCCACATTTCATCATTTGAAAGAAAATCATTGGCTACATAAATATCCGGCCAGCCATCATTGTTTAAATCGCTGACAGCGACCCCGAGGCCATAACCATCGTCTTTAATACCTGCCTGAAGTGTTACATCAGAAAAAACAGGATGCCCTTTTGTTTTTGAAAAACCTTCATTCCTGAATAATTTATCATTGGCCGGAAATCTTCCGCTCCGGTCGCGTGGAGTAATCGAATTGGTATGGGTGCCTACCAAATAATTTACAAGAAACATATCAAGATCACCATCCTTATCGTAATCTAAAAAAACCGCTTGCGTGGAATATCCTGTAAATGCCAGTCCGTATTCTTCCGCTTCTTCTTTAAAAGTAAGATCATGCTGATTAATAAATAATAAATTTTTTGCAGGATGATTGAGATCTTTACCCAGTACGCAGACATATATATCATCATAACCGTCATTGTTAATGTCTACAATACTCACTCCGGTTGCCCATACATTCGTTGTTATACCCGCCTTTTCAGATATATCTTCGAACTGATTATTTCCTTTGTTGATGTACAACCTGCAACTCGTCTGATTTGCTGAAAAAAAAATATCCTTCAGACCGTCATTGTTAAAATCTCCAACGCCTACCCCGCCACCCATATATCCAAATTCGTTGATGAATGAGCGGGAAGAATCGCCATCCCTGATATCATTGGAAAAATGAATACCGGATTCATCCGGTTTAAGCTGTGCAAATAACGTGTTTTTATCCCGGTGGCTGCAGGACTGAATAGAAACAACGCACGCAGAAAAAGCAAAACAAAAGAAAATAGAGTACTTAATTTTCATTGAATGAAAAGTTACAAACTAACGGATCATTCTTGGCTAAAACAACGTGATTATATCGCTTAAAAGAAAAAGAGGCTGCCGGAGCAGCCTCTTTTTCAAAATATTCCATTCTTATTTTATTAAAGGATTTGCCGCAAGTTCACTTGCCGGAATCGGGAAGTTGGATACCTGTCCGGGTTTCGGATCAGGTCGTATGGAAGGATAGTACCCTTTATTTCTCCATCTTAACATATCAATATTGTTAACTTCTTCTCCGCATAATTCTACGGCTCTTTCATGCATCACAGCAGCTATCGCCTGGTCGTGGGTAGTCGGATTTACAGGAGGCATATTTACACCCGGGCGGCTGCGAACCTGATTAATGTAAATGGCTGCCTGGGCCACAGATCCAACTTCGGCTTCGCATTCTGCAAGCATCAGAAGCAGGTCATCATACCGGAGAATCCGCATATTAAGTCCGTCAGGATGGAAACCATCATTGGTCCAGTCCAGTACCGAGTATTTGCGATATACCCTTTTTATCGTGATTCCGTTTCTTGTACTGGTGGCCACATTCATATTTGCATCCGTCATCACCACACCGGTCGCCGTACCTGCCATTGTCAAAATCGAATCGCCGGCCTCATAAAAAGTCATTTTATATCTCGGATCACCCGCTTCAAATTCATCCAGAATGGAATTAGACGGAATGACATTCCCCCAAACGACTCCATACTCCTGGCTGCGCATAATGCTGACATCGGCTGTAGCACCTTCACCCGTATATCCCCAGTTAAAATTATCATCTCCTTTATCTACAAAGGAAACTTCAAAAATAGATTCTGCATTATACTCAGTGCCGGTAGCAATCAGGGAAGTTCCCAGTTTAACGTCCCCATTATAATTATTGAGAAAAGGTACCAGGGTGTATTTGCCATAATCCTGCATCAGGGCTGATTTTGCCGATGTATAATCGCCGTTCTGCATTTGCACCCTTCCCAATAATGCATACGCAGCACCTTGCGTAGCCCGCCCCTGATCAGAAGCAGTAACCGGCAATTTTGTGGCCGCATCCGTGAGATCACTGATGATTAATGTATAAACATCTGCAGCAGCCGATTTACCCTTATAACCCGTTACAGAACTTACAGGTTCAGTATAAACCGGTACATCACCCCACATGGATACCAGTTCAAAATATGCCCAGGCCCTTAAAAATTCTGCTTCGCCAACAGTTACATCTCTGAGAGGAATATTATCTGACACGCCAGGCGCTTTTTGCAGTAACAAGATTAGCCCGGTTGATCATCTGATAAACTCCATTCCAAACACTTGTCATGACAGGGTTGGAGGGAGACGGGGAAGGCTGTGTTAACAATTCAGCTCTTGCCGCCTCCAATTGTGCACCTCCGGAATTGGTTTCGCTCCCCCTCATATCATGCGTGAAGAACCATTCGCGGCCAACCAGATTTCCTGCACGCATAGAGGAATAAACTGCATTCACTCCGTTCTGGAGCTCCGCCGCTGTTTTAAAATAACTGTCAACGGTTGGATTATTCTTATCAGTCGTTTCAAGTTTTTTACTACAGGCAATTATGACGACCGTACTCAAAACAACGACCGTTGCAAGTAATTTTATATTTCTATTAGTAATATGCTGTCTCATAAAAATTTTTAATTTATTTTCTTTAAAAATTTACATTAACACCGATCTGATATGCTTTTGGCTGAGGATACACCGCATAGTCAATTCCACTTGTCAGGGTTGAACTGGACACATTAAGGTTACCAACCTCAGGGTCATAGCCTGTATATTTAGTAAACGTCAGGAGATTCTGGGACGAAATATAAATCGTGAATCCCTTGACAACTCCTTTTGTCATTGATGCTAATGATTTACCGGGAATTGTATAGCTTAGCATAATGTTTTTTAGTCGCAGGTAGGAGCCATCCTCAAGAAATCTGTTGGAAGTCCGCGCATTTTGATTTGGATCGGAAGAGATTGCCCTCGGAACGTCTGTATTGGTATTGCTGGGTGTCCATGCATCCAAAACCTTCGTGCTGGCATTAAAGAAACGAACCATCCCTTCTGACGTTCCCCTCAGTGTATTGTATATTTTGTTACCCTCAACTCCCTGAAGGAATATGGTTAAACCGAAATTCTTATACGTTGCCCCGAGATTTAAAGAGTAAGTGAAGTTTGGAATAAAGCTGCCTAAATAGGTACGATCTTTATTATCAATGGTATCATTGCCATCCAGATCTTTGAACTTGATATCTCCGGGTGCCGTTGCGGCTGTTTGAAAGGCAGATTTTGCCACGCTTCCCGCATCCTGGAAAATACCGTCCGTCTGCCATCCGTAAAAGGATTGAACGGGGTGACCTGGCGCAGTGTTGGTGACATTGTATCCTTCTGTTTGATCGCCATCAGCACCTGCCTCTATATTTGTGACGCCGGGTGACAAAGCGTATACATTGTTGTGCACGGTGCTGAAATTAGCGAGAGCGTTCCATTGAAAAGCTCCATGCCTTTGGAAATAGCCCAATTGGAACTCAAAACCGTCGTTTGTCATCCCTCCTACATTCGAGTTTACATTGCTGTTTAAATATCCTGCCGATGGAGGAAGCGGAACCGCCAATATCAGGTTAGGCGTATTGCGGTGATAATAGTCTGCAGAAAAAGTAACCGCATTATTCCACAATCCCAGGTCCAGGCCGACATCTATTTGTTTTGTGATTTCCCATTCCAAACTCGTGTTCCCAAGGCCCTGTATTGATGAGGCCGGCCCCTCGCTAATTGTATTAGCAAAAGGGTAATAGGCACTGTTAGCGCTAACGCTTACCAACCAGGGCGTGCTACCCAGAACCGTTCCATTGAGCCCGGTAACGCCATAACCGCCTCTTACTTTAAATTCGGAAATTATTGTCAGGTCCTTCATGAAGTTTTCCTGATCAATTTTCCAACCTGCAGAAATAGATGGAAACGTTTCCCATTTTCTACCCGGCGCCCAAATGGAAAGTCCATCCCTGCGTATTGTGCCACTCAGGAGATATTTACCCTGGAAATCATAATTAATACGACCGATATAGGATATGATATTATTGTTATAAACGAGTGTTTGAACAAAGGTATTCCCTGCATTATTCAATGTCGTAAGCGAATTGGACGGCTGCTGGCCATTCGCATTTTCCTGATTTATGGTCTGGCCCTGATATTCATAAATTGCAGTGGCATTGATATGATGGCTTCCAAACGTTTTATCAAATGTGAGCTGCTCTGTATATAATTGTGTAGAGGAAATAGCCCGGTTATTCGTTATAGTAGCCAACAGGGCGCTGGAGCCGGCTACGGTTCCGCTATCATTGAATATAGGTGAAAAACGATAATCCAGACTGTTCGAGTAATCTATTCCAAAGACTGAGCGGAATTTTAGCCAGCTGGTAAAATTAATATCTCCGTAAACGGTTCCCAAAATCTTCGTGGTTGTTCTGTTTCCCGGATTTTTTACCGTCGGGTCTTCAATCGGATTGGTTGGATCACCTCCATCTAACACGGAGTTTACACCTCTGAACCCATCAGAGGTCGTTGGATCGTGAACAGGCATGTACGGCATCATCTTGATTACATTTACCAAATTGCTTCGCTGGCCTGTTTCGTTATTATCATATGCCTGATTGCTGGAGGCCAGATATAAATTCTCTCCGAATGAGAATACTTTGCTGATATTATGTTCAGAATTAATCCGGAAATTATACCGTTTGAAGCCTACGGTAGGTGTTACACCTTCCTGGTTATAGTATCCACCGGAAGCGTAGAAATGGGAAACATCGTTCCCTCCGCTAATATTAATATTGGTTTGTGTCATAGGACCGTCCTTAAAATAAGCATCCTGCCAGTCCGTAACATTATCACCGTAGGTAGCTGAAGCTCCCTGATATATCGGTGTTGTGAGCCATGGCGCCGTCCGCCTTGGAACCAGGCTTCCCCGGTAAGCCGTTGCAAATTCATCAAATTGCTCAGGATTTAACAAGCTCAACCGCTTTGTAAAATTCTGCGTGCCAATACTGGTGCTCAGATTCACATTGTATATCTCCGGATTTTCTACCTTTTTTAGTGGTAATAATAATCACTCCATTAGTGGCCCTGGACCCATAAATGGCTGCAGACGATGCGTCTTTTAAAACGTCCACAGATTCAACATCCCGTGTGTCGAATGATGCTAAATCTCCGGTAGGAAATCCATCAATAACATATAAAGGGGTGGTAGAATAGTTTATCGAACTGATACCTCTGATACTAACCAACGGTTCTGTTCCCGGACTGCCGTTAGCGACTACCTGGAGCCCAGGAACACGCCCTTGCAAAGCATCCGACACACTTACAGTCGGGTATTGGGTTATCGTTTTGGAATCCACCCTTGAAACAGCACCTGTTATGTTGCCACGTTTCTGGGTACCATAACCGATTACAATCACCTCGTCAATACTACTGGTTTGTACCCGAAGTTGAAGATTGAAGATTTTATTGGTCCCGACTTTCACGGAAGTAGGCTGATAGCCTACCATGGAAATTACCAATGTTTCATCGGGCTTGGCCGCTAAGGAAAATTCCCCTTGCGCATTTGTAGTAGTACCCTTGTTGGCACCTTTTACCATAACGGTAGCACCAGTCAAGGGCTGGCCCGAATTATCATAAATTTTACCGGTGATTGGTGTCTGTGCGGATAATCGGAATGAAAGAAACATCAGTGTCAAAAGAATAGAGCAATTCTTGGCAACCCGACTTACGCCAGTTTGGAAATTTTTCATGAGCAAGCAGTTGGTTAGTGATTAAGAAATTTTTCTTTGGACATATAAATATATAATGAAAAATTTTTTTAGAATCTGTCGGGCAGTTGTTTATTTACGACAACGTTGTCGATAACGTTTCAAGAAATAATCAAAAACCGGTTTATAAATATGGATAAGTGTGCAAATGACAATTGATATAAATCAAGTCGGAGCAAAGTAATTTGCAAGCGGTGTGTACAGGTGACGCTAATTAAAAAGGGGTAATGGAAATTACCCCCGGAAGACTCACATGCTTTTATATTGCTTATGCATGAGTATTGCTTAAACCTTTAGTCGGTTCAATGAATTATTATTCATTGACACATTAAATATAAATTGAAATTCTTTTTTTAAAATCTCCTGAGCAGTTGTTTATTTACGACAACGTTGTCGGTGTTTTCATTCAAAATTCATGAATAAAATTGCGGAAGCAAATATCTTCACCCATGAATTGAAATTTTTTAACCTAACATTCGATTGCCAATGCCAACCACAACTTTACAAAAAGAATATTTCAAGGGGATCGGTCAGATTCAATTTGAAGGACCGGAAACAGATAATCCACTGGCTTATCGCTGGTATGATGAACAGAGAGTAGTGGCCGGAAAGCCGCTGAAAGCCTGGCTCCGTTTTGCATGTGCATACTGGCACAGTTTTAACGGCAGCGGCGCAGATCCATTTGGCGAGGCAACTCATTTATTCCCCTGGAATAAAAAAGCAGATCCGCTGGAAAGAGCAAGGGACAAGGCGGATGCCGCATTTGAATTCATTTCAAAATTGGGATTGCCCTATTATTGTTTTCATGATGTGGACGTGGTGGATTACACCAACGACATCATTGAAAATGAAAAAAGGCTGCAGGCAATGACCAGTTATCTTTCTGAAAAACAAAAAGAAACCGGTGTAAAATTGTTATGGGGCACAGCGAATTTATTTACTCACAGAAGATATATGAATGGTGCCGCCACCAATCCTGATTTCCATGTTTTAGCTCATAGCGCTGCCCAGGTGAAAGCAGCGCTGGACGCAACCATTGCACTGGGAGGTGAAAATTATGTTTTCTGGGGTGGCCGCGAAGGATATACGAGCCTGCTGAATACCAATATGAAAAAAGAAAAAGAACATCTTGCACAATTCCTGCACACTTCAGCGGCTTATGCCAGAAAGAATGGTTTCAAAGGGCAATTTTTTATCGAACCAAAACCCTGTGAACCCACCAAGCATCAATATGATTATGATGCAGAAACTGTTATAGGTTTTCTGCGTCAGTATGATTTATTAAATGATTTCAAATTAAACCTGGAAGTAAACCACGCTACTTTAGCAGGCCATACCATGAATCATGAAATGCAGGTGGCCGTGGATGCGGGTATGCTGGGTTCCATGGATGCCAACCGGGGTGATTATCAAAATGGCTGGGATACGGATCAGTTCCCGAATAATATTAATGAATTGACCGAATGCATGCTGGTGTTATTAAAGGCAGGAGGTTTTAAAGGCGGCGGCATCAACTTTGATGCAAAGATCAGGAGAAACAGTACGGATCCCGGTGATCTGTTCTTCGCTCATGTCGGCGGCATCGATGTTTTTGCCAGGGCACTCATTACAGCAGAAAAAATATTACAAAAATCCGACTACGACCAGATCAGAACAGATCGTTATGCAAGTTTTGACAGCGAAGACGGAAAAGCATTTGAAGACGGAAAATTATCATTGGAAGACCTGAGGGACTATGCCATTAAAAACGGCGAACCTAAAATAATCAGCGGTAAACAGGAGTATATGGAAAACCTGATAAACCACTACATTTAACAGTCTCTGGAAAACGAACATCCGGTAACGAACGCTATTTATTGAAAAGCCATAATGAAATGAAATTCTCCTTAGGAGCCATCGCGCTTACTGCACTGATGGCATCCGGTTTTTTTGCGCACGACTCATCTCTAAAAAATCATTTTAAGAATGCTTTTTTTATCGGTGCCGCGCTGAATGCATCCGATATTGAAGAGAGGAATCCCCTGGCAGCATCTTTAATTACGGCGCAATTCAATTCCATCAGTCCGGAGAATGTTATGAAATGTGAAGTGATTCACCCCGGCTGGGATGAATACCATTTTGACCTGGCAGACAAATATGTGGCTTATGGAATGAAACATCAGATGTTTATTGTCGGTCACACACTGATATGGCATAGCCAACTGTCACCCTTCGTAAAAAATATAAAGAGCAGCGATTCCCTCCTGCTCTTCATGACCAATCACATCAATACCGTAGCCGGCCGGTACGCCGGAAAAGTGAATAGCTGGGATGTGGTCAATGAAGCGCTGAATGAAGACGGATCCATGCGAAATTCGATCTTCCTGGAAAAATTGGGAGAAGATTATATACGCAAGGCTTTTGAACTGGCAGCCAGGGCTGCCCCCCACGCAGAACTTTATTACAACGATTACAATATCGAACAACCGAAAAAAAGAGCGGGTGTGATTGCTTTGGTAAAAAAACTGAAAGCAGCCGGAACACGTATAGATGGCATTGGCATTCAGGGACACTGGAGCATTCAGGGTCCGCCGTTAAAGGATATTGAAAGCAGCATTCAGGAATATTCCGCGCTGGGATTAAAAATAAGTTTTACTGAATTGGATCTGACTTGTTTGCCCAACCCCTGGGATCTGAAAGGTTCAGACGTTAATCAAAATTATGCAGGCAGTCCTTTTATGAACCCCTATCCGAATGGCCTCCCGGATTCCATGCAAATAAAACTGGCGACATGTTATGAGGATTTGTTTAAGTTGTTCATTAAATATAAAGACAAAATTGAAAGGGTAACTTTTTGGGGCGTGAACGACGGCCAGTCCTGGTTAAATAACTGGCCTATTAGGGGAAGAACAAATTATCCTTTGCTTTTTGACAGAAATTTTAAACCAAAGCAGGCTTTTGAAAAAGTAATCGAGATAAAAGAGACTTTGTAATTTTTTTACCCAGCCGTAATATATAATATGATTGAACCATCACAGAAATTGTCCGTACTGGAGAAAGTTGGCTATAGTCTGGGAGACCTGGCGGCCAATCTGATCTTTCAGACCCTGATGACTTTTCTTGCTTTTTTTTATACAGATGTTTACAAAATACCGGCAGGGACCGCCAGTGTGATCATATTTGTGGGCGGTTTTTTTGGTGCTTTTTTTAATGTGGTGATGGGCGCCATTGCCGACCGTACAAAAACACGATGGGGAAAATTCAGACCCTGGGTATTATGGACATCCGTTCCGTTTGGTGTGATCTCCATCCTCGCTTTCTCCACACCTGATTTTGGAGCGA
Source organism: uncultured Bacteroidota bacterium (assembly GCA_963732055.1). Classification (GTDB taxonomy): domain Bacteria; phylum Bacteroidota; class Bacteroidia; order Chitinophagales; family Chitinophagaceae; genus Puia. The sequence goes on from CAVSYG010000004.1 coordinate 16,789, forward strand.
CCGGCAAACTGATATATGCGCTCATAACATATTTTTTGCTGGTGATTATTTATTCAGCCAATAACCTGCCGTATTCTGCACTCAGCGGTGTCATTACCGGGGATATGAAGGAGCGAAACAGCCTTTCCTCTTATAGATTTGTCGCCGTTATGCTGGCCCAGTTTATTATACAGGTATTGTTACTTCCACTTGTCCTGATCGCCGGACATGGTGATAAGGCGGCAGGTTTTAAAATTGTCATGGGTTTTTTTGCTGTTACAGGCGTTATTTTTTTCATTATTACTTTCCTGACTACGAGAGAAAGGATCCTGCCTGTTCAGGATAAAAAGAGTTCCGTTACGCAGGATCTGAAAGACCTCAGTAAGAACAGGCCCTGGGTAATCATGCTGTTCCTGACCATCCTGGTTTTTATAACACTCGCCTTAAAAGGGGGCATGTATATTTATTATTTCAAATATTATTTAAATGAATCAGCCATAGCTTCCTTTTTAGAAAACATTGGTTTTAACAAATTTACAGTATGGCTTTACCGATGCAACCGGATTCCAATGGCCCGATGATGCAGCTACTTCCGGAAACAGTTTGTTTAATGGCAGTGGAATCATATTTATGATCGCCGGTATTATGATTTCCAAACCACTGGCTGACCGCTTTGGTAAAAAAGATGTGTTCGGTGTGTTTCTGTTTCTTTCGGCCATATTTTTATTATTGTTTGTTTTTTATTCGCCCAATGCCATAGGCCTGGTATTCATCACCCAGATCTTGCACGGTTTCTTTTACGGAGTGACGATTCCCTTGCTGTGGGCGATGATCGCCGATGTGGCTGACTACAGCGAATGGAAAAATAACCGCCGGGCAACCGCTATTATTTTTTCTGCTATGATATTCGGATTAAAAATAGGCTTAAGTGTGGGAGGTGCGCTGGGCGCGGCTTTACTTGCAAAATATGGTTATGTCGCAGAAGATCCACATCAGACTGCCAGCACCGTATCCGGTATTAAAATGTCGGTAAGCGTTTATCCCTGCATAGTTTTTATTGCAGGTGTAGCACTGCTTGCCGGATATAAAATAAATAAGAAAATGGAACTGACCATTGAAAAAGACCTTAAAGAAAGAAGATCTTGAAATATTATAAATATTAGAAAATGCCCGAAGACAATATCAGTGATATTGACTTTACCGATTTAGACCGGAAAGCCATTTCAAAGCCGCTCGTAAAACATATTTATACGGCAGATCCGTCTGCCCATGTCTTTGACGGAAAAATATTTATTTATCCTTCGCACGATATTGAATCGGGCATTCCGTTTGATGACCTGGGGAGTCATTTTGCGATGGAAGATTATCATGTTCTCTCGATGGACAGTATACATGCTGTTGTCACAGACCATGGTCTGGCGCTGCATGTCAAAGATGTTCCCTGGGCCGAAAAGCAAATGTGGGCGCCGGATGCTGCTTATAGAAATGGCAGGTATTATTTATATTTCCCCGCAAAAAGACCAGATGGAATTTTTCAGATCGGTGTAGCTCTGGGCAGTTCACCTGCGGGGCCTTTCATCCCTGAGCCGGAGCCGATCAAAAACAGCTATTCTATTGATCCGGCTGTTTTTGCGGATGATGATGGAAAGTATTATATGTATTTCGGCGGCATCTGGGGCGGGCAATTACAATTGTACAGGAACAATGCCTATCGTTCCGATTATAAAGAACCGTTACCGCATGAAAAAGCGCTGGGGCCAAGGGTTGCACTGCTTACAGAAGATATGAAGCAGTTTGAAGGAGCTGTTAAAGAAATAACAATCCTTGATAAGCAGGGTCAGCCGATTTTAGCCGGAGATATCAACAGGCGGTTTTTTGAAGCGTCCTGGATGCATAAACACAACGGCAGATATTATTTTTCCTATTCCACCGGAGATACTCATTTTATTTGTTATGCCATTGGCGACAATCCCCTGGGACCCTTTACTTACCAGGGAAAAATTCTTAGTCCGGTCGTGGGATGGACAACGCATCATTCCATTTGTTCCTTTAAAGGAAAATGGTATTTATTTTATCATGATTCCAGCTTAAGCAGGGGTGTAACTCATTTGAGGTCCGTAAAGGTCACGGAGCTGACTTATGACGAATCCGGAAAAATACAGGAGATCAATCCTTACCAGGGAAATAATTAATATTAAGCGAAATATTATTTCCTGCATGGAAACCGAATCAAATCAGGATAATGAAAAAAATATTATTCACCGGCGTTTTGGGTTTGTTTATATTGATGAGTATCCACGCACAATCCGGCGGCCCATGGAACGGTAAAAAATGCGCCGTTGTTTTGACATACGATGATGCCATCGACCAGCAGTTGGATAATGCAGTTCCTGTTCTTGACTCGCTGGGTTTGAAAGCCACGTTTTATATCACTGCTTATTCCACTTCCATACAGGCACGAATGTCTGAGTGGAAGTCACTGCCTATGAAAGGTCATGAACTCGGCAATCATACTTTATTTCATCCATGCATGGGGGGACCGGACCGGGCCTGGATAAAACCAGAATATGATCTGAGAAACTATACCGTTCAGCGTATGATCGATGAAACAAGAATGACCAATATTTTTCTCCAGTCGTTAGATGGAAAAACAAGGAGGACATTTGCGTTTACCTGCGGGGACATGAAAATCGGCGATTCTTCATTTATAAATGCTATGAAAAAGGATTTTGTTGCTGCCCGGTCTGTAAGGAATGAAATGCATCAGATGAATGAAATTGATCTGTACAATATTGATTGTTTTGTAGTAAATGGCGAAAGCAGTGCACAATTAACTGCGTGGGTTAATAAAGCAATGGATACCCATTCATTGTTAGTTATTCTGTTCCACGGAGTCGGGGGTGGAAACGCATTGAATGTTTCTCTTCCGGCGCACAGGGAATTCCTGCTGTTCCTGAAACAACATGAGAATGAAATCATGATTGCTCCCATGATCATTGTCTCGGATTATATCCGTTCAAATCAGGGGAAATGAAATAACATATTCAAGTTTACGAAGTTAAAAGCCCGGCCTGGATGATGCAAAAATTCAAGATCATTCATTTTGTTTTTCATCGAATTCTTATTGTTTCGTGTGGATGTCCATGCGCAGCAGAATAATAAACAACCCCGGCTTGTTCATCATCATGGAGTCACCCAGTTATTTGTCGATGGAAAACCGTTTTTGATTCTTGGCGGTGAACTGGGCAATTCAACTTCTTCCAATGTTGATTATATGCGTCCGGTATGGCGAAAACTGAAATCTATGCACCTCAATACAGTACTCGCGCCCGTGTACTGGGAACTGTTGGAACCGGCTGAAGGAAAATTTGACTTTACATTGATAGACAGTATGATGGCAGATGCCAGAAAACAAGATTTAAAACTGATCATACTTTGGTTCGGATCCTGGAAAAACAGCATGAGTGGTTATGCACCTGAATGGATTAAATTAAATCAGCAAAAGTTTGAACGTGCAAAAGACAGTAAAGGCAATGGCTTGGAAATATTATCCGCCTTTAACAAAATGAATTTAACCGCGGATATGAATGCGTTTGCCACTTTAATGAAACATATCGCCCGTATAGACTCAATTAAGAAGACGGTTCTCATGGTACAGGTGGAGAATGAAATAGGAATGCTAACAGAGGCCCGTGAGTACACGGATGCTGCCAACCTTGCTTTTCATCAAAAGGTACCCGAACAGCTTATGGATTATTTGAAAAAAAATAAAAATGAACTGGTTCCTGAATTTGTAACATACTGGAGTAAAAATGGATTTTCAACAACCGGCTCCTGGGAAGAAATATTTGGTAAAAGTCTGGCTACAGACGAATTATTTCAAGCCTGGCAATATGCTGTCTATACAAACGCGGTTGCGGCAGCGGGTAAAAAAGCATATGATATACCCATGTATGTTAATGCGGCGCTGAATTACAAAAATGTGCTGCCCGGACAATATCCAAGTGGCGGTCCTCTTCCCCATTTAATGGATATCTGGCAGGCCGCAGCGCCGGCCATCGACATCTTGTCCCCCGATTTTTACAATCCTTATTTCAGGTCTTATTGCGATTTATACAGCAGGAGAAACAATCCTTTTTTTATTCCGGAGATACGATCAGAGCCCGGCAATGCCGCTAAAGTTTTCCTGGCAGTGGGACATTACAAGGCGATCGGTTTCTCACCGTTTTCCATCGAATCTGATACTACAGCCTTAGAACAACCGGTTGCAAAAAGTTATGGACTGTTACAACAATTGTCGTCCCTCATTCTGGAAAACCAGGTAACCGGAAAAATAGAAGGCGTTTTAATGGATTCTAATTTTCAGAAACAGGAATTGATCATGGGTGATTATAAGTTAACGATAAGCCATGAATACAGTCTTGGATGGTCTGCAGGATCAAAAGAGCCGGGATGGCCTGAAAGTGGAGGTCTGATCATTCAAACTGCTCAAAATGGATTCATCATTGCAGGAACTGGTATCGTTGTCAACTTTTCTTCCGCAAATAATCCGAATTCTTTTGTCGGTATTCTTCAGGCTTATGAGGGAGAATATATGAACGGCCAATGGATTCCCGGCAGAAGAATGAATGGAGATCAGGATCATCAGGGCCGTCATATCAGAATTCCCGTTAAAGAGTTTTCCATACAACGGGTAAAATTGTACGACTATCGCTAAAGTATCAACTACTTTGTGGAATTTCTTACGATCAGTCGCGATTTAATTTCAGTTCTTTGAGGTCGGAACCTGGATTCTTTTTTTTCCACCAGATTTACGAGCGTCATTGCCGCTTCCCTGCCCATTTCAAAAGCAGGCTGGGCGATGGCCGTGAGGGAAGGATTCAGCAGGGCCGCCAGATAAGAATTGGAAAAAGCGATGACCTTTAAATCCTTTGGAATATTTAGTCCTAATTCTTCGCATACTTCATAAGTTGAAATAGCCAGTGTTTCCACGGAAGCAAATATGCCATCCGGCCTGTTTTTGCTGGTCAGCAATTTTCGAATTAAGTCTTTATTCATCCCGTCATCTCCGTCACAGCATAATATCAGCTCATCCTCCCGGTTCATTGAATTTTCTTTCAAGGCCTGCAGGTATCCATGCATTCTGCCTGTACTAACGGAAACCGTTTTTGATATAGCCAGGAAGCCTATCCGCCGGCATCCCTTTTCAATCAGGTGCTCTGTGGCCCTTTTTCCTCCTGCACTATTATCCGTGGTGACTGTGGTAACGTCCAGCTGGTCCGTAATTCTGTCAAATAAAATAAGTGGAACGCCTTTCTCTTTTAATTCTTTCAGATGGGTAAAATCGCATGTTTGTTCCGACAGCGAAAGCATGATGCCATCTACCCTTCCATTTTGCAATAGTTTGAATATCGAGATTTCCTTTTGCCTGTCCTCATGAGTCATATAAATTAATACATGATATCCTTTTTCCTGGGCTATGGATTCAATGCCGTTGATGACCGGTCCAAAAAAATCATTCACCACTTCAGGAATGATCAGTGCGATGGTTTTTGTTTTTTGTTTTCGGAAATTGCTCGCGAGGGGATTGACCTGGTAATTCAGCTCATTTGCCTTTGCAATGACCCTGCTTTTTGTTTCACAACTAATTTCATGGCTGTCCCTCAAAGCTTTCGATACTGTGGAGAAAGACAAATTCAATTCTTTGGCAAGTATCTTTAGGTTCATGATGACTTGTTAATAATACCTGGGGTAGTATTAGCAGGTAATAGCAATAGTTAGTGGTCTTGAGTCTAATATACAAAAATTCAGCCAACTACGCATAAAATTAAATGCACATTCCGGTCCGTACAGGCTATTTACCTGCACAAACCGGTTCATCCGTTGACTCATCAGCGGGAAAAGTTTCGAACTAAGAGAAAATACTTACCTGATCCAGGTTTCGGGTGGTCCCAGATAACTTGGGTTAACCCCTGGCTGGCCCACTACTATTTTTTGTAAAACAATACCCGGATCAACCATCCAGAACTTCAGGACATGCACACCTGATTTTTTGATAAGAAATTCGGAAGGACTGATAATAATATTATCGGCCACCCATTTTTCCCAGCTCCGGTTTGAATGGTCTGCGTGAAGATTTATGATTTGTGGCGATTCGTCATCCAATGAAATGGCATATTGCAATTCCTGACCGTTGAAATTTAATGTGGGTGAAAAATAAGTCTGCACATTTATTTTACCGGTATCTGATAAAAGCATGTTGAATTCAAGCCTGGGGCCTGAAGCACCCGGAGTTTGCCGATTTGCAGTTACCGGCAGGATGGTCATTCCTGAACCGGTGCGGCCAATATCGGGAATCAGTTGCCAGGTAAACGTACCTGCATTCACGACTCGGGAACTGTGACTGCTTTCCATCGAAACAAAACCATTGGTTTCTACAAAGCCCTTGAAATGTTCTTCTTTGGGAGACTTATTATTTCTTATGATGGCGAAAACAATCATCGATCCCCCTGCAGTGGTCGTGATGGTAATGGGGATTTTATGGATACCCGCCGGTGCGGTTTTCCAATTGACTTGTATCCATAATCTTTGCTGCTTTTCTATTTTCCCGTATTGTCCTTCAATTTTTATCCAGGATACTGGAGACAGAACGGAAAATTTAAAGGGCTTGATACCCCGATTGTATAATTCAATATAATGGGATTGTTTCAGGAAGGAGTTAAATTCTGGCAATACCGCCTCCGATTTTTCATGTGGCCACCAGGCATCGGAACCTTCTATCGCCAGTCCTGCTTCAGCCGAATCTTTCAATTGAATATATTTTAATTCAGGCATCGCATTTTTTTCAGGCTGTTGCCAGTACGTGTATCCGATATGGGTCTGGTCCATCATGTGATTCCATTTTCCCCCGGACAGGATGGTATTATAATATTTGGAGAGTGACGCATCCTGATCAAAATATTTTTTTATACTATCAGCCAGGTCGTTGGCCGAAGCCCTTCCCTGTACGGCATATAATCTGTTTTTGCCGGCGGTAACATACAGTTTATTCAAATTGGCACAGGCTTTTACCGGATACAATACAAGCTGGTAATATGCATTTCTGTATTCACCGGGAATTTTTGCATATATACGTTCTGCCTTTTCGGCCAGGCGGTCATAATCTGCTTCAATAGTTTCTGCTTCCCGGAAGTTTATGAGACTGTATGTATCCGGCGACAATAATTCCGGTTTTCTGCGACTGTTATACTTTGTGTATGCCGACATGATGTCCGCAATATCTTTTGCATATTGGCTTCCGAAAATATGTTCTGACCATATACGCGTATAATTTGCAATATTACCGGCATTCCATTTTTTTGTATCCCAGGCAAAATCTAAAAAAAACTGAATCGGAAATTCCATGGGTTTAAGATCACCAACATTGACGATCCAGATACGGTCCGCTCCATATTGATAGGCCAGGTTCATCTGTTCCCAAACCCGGGGGATAGAATTTGTGTTTAGCCATTTATAATTTCTGGGATCCCCCACATAATCGAAATGATAATAAATACCATAACCTCCGGCCCTTGGTTTATCTGTGAGCTTTGGCAGTTTCCGGATATTCCCCCAGTTATCATCACATAATAATAAGGTGACATCGTCGGGAACTGTCATGCCTTTATCATAATAATCCTGTACTTCTTTATAGAGCGCCCAAAGTTGCGGGGTTTCGGAAGCGGGTTTCTGAGTAATGTCTGCAATGATTGTTCTCTGATCTTTAACGATTCTTTCAAGCAGTGCGATATTTGATCCCACGGTCATTGGCATGTCCCCGTCGCCTCTCATTCCGATGGAAACAATGCTTTCGCGGGAATCCATATTTTCGATGCCTTTCTTCCAAAATGCTTTTAATACAAGTTCATTACTGTCATAGTTCCAGGGTCCCTTACCATAACGTTTCCATTCCTGTTGTGCCCGCAGCATGGGTTCATGATGCGTGGTGCCCATGACAATACCGTATTGCTGGGCAAGAATAGGATTCATCGGATCATCGTCATTGAAAGCATTTCCCCACATGGCGGGCCACAAATAATTTGCCTTCAAACGAAGCATCAATTCAAATACCTTTTCGTATACCAGATGATTTACGCCTCCGAATTTTTCTTTTGCCCATCCGGAAAATGCGGGCGCCTCATCGTTGATAAAAATACCCCTGTATTTTACCGATGGAGATCCATCGACATGCAATCCGTTTTGAATATATATTTCTTTCTTTTTTTTCACAGGCACATCAGCCCACCAATACCAGGGAGAGACGCCCATCTGTTTTGACAATTCAAATACGGCATAGGCTGTGCCTCTTTTGTCGCTCCCGGTTATGATCAGCGCATTTCTGATACCCCTGGCCGGATCCTTTACGGTCTGTATCAGAAACTTTTCCCATTGGCCGGTCAGACCATTTATTTGAATTTTCTTTTCTGCGGCCAGTTGTTTAATAATCTCCGAACTATCCTGACTGCCAATAATAATTAAATGTTCCGAGGATTTTGGCCAGGTAGTAATGATGGTAGTTTTTTGTCCGGTTAGCATTTCCAGATCCTGCCTGAGCAATTCAGCAGCCCGGTACATGAGCCAGTGGTCATTTTTGTCGACGTATATAGCCGTAGGACCAGAACCGGAAACAATCGGGAAAACCGCAGGCCCATTTTTTTCGGTAATAACAATACCCTGTGCGGGAAGCCGAATGAAAGAGAGGAATACCAGGAACGCAAAAAGAAATTTCTCTTTCATATAAAAAGGAGATTAAACATAATCAGAATCCGATAGAGTTCCCGCCGTCGACCGGCAGAATGATTCCGGTTAAATAACCGGATTTCTCGGAAGCGAGAAAATAAGCTGCTTCGGCAACGTCCGCCGGGTTTCCCAGTTTGCCCAATGGTGTTCTGGATAATACTTTCCGCATTCTTTCCACGTCGCCATTCAACGCCTTACCCGACATGTCTGTAGCAATAAATCCCGGCGCAATGCAGTTAACGAGTATTCCTTTGGGTGACAATTCAACAGCCATGGCCCGGGTCATTCCCTCAATGGCAGATTTGGATGCCGTATAGGCGATCACCTTCGGCAGACCATACTGGGAAGCCATCGAACTGATATTTATAATATTTCCTTTGCCTTTTTTTATCATGAATTTTACAACTTCCCGGGACAGAGCAAATACCGAGGAAACATTCGTAAGGATAATACTTTCAAATTCCTCATCACTGACTTTTGTAAACTCCTTCTTCAGGTTGATGCCGGCGTTATTCACCAGTATGTCGATGCTTCCATATGTATCCTCAATCTGCTTCACCTGTTGTGGTATGGATTTCAGATCATTCAGGTCGAAACAGACGGGTATACATAATTTACCCAGCTGATCTTTTGCCTTCTTCAGGTTTTGCTGATTGCGTCCGATAATGACTGTGCGTATTCCACCATTCACAAATTTCTCTGTGATGGCATATCCAATACCCGATGCGCCTCCTGTGACAACGGCTAATTTACTTTGGGCATTTATTTTCATGTGTGTGGTTCGTTTCAGGTATCAGTAATTTGAATATTCCATTCGTCATGACCGCATTCATCGACGGTAATATAATACATTCATGTTTTGCCGCGCAGAACTATTTTTTTTTGCGTTTGGAAGAAGCACGAATAATTAATTCCGAATGAAGAAGGATCGTATTGGCCGTTTTGATGATTACCGTACCATTTAGATGATTTATTAAATTTTGGGCAGCCACCTGGCCCATTTCGTATCCGGGATAATTGATGGTAGTCAGGTTGGGTTCAATCACTTTGGATACCGGGTCGTTATTAAAGCCAACAAATGCAATGTCTTCAGGAATACGCATCCCGGCTTTTTTCAATCCGATCATACAACCCACCGCGCAATTATCGTTGGCTGCAAAAACGGCATCCGGGCGGGGGTCCATTTTCATCAGGATTTCAGCAGCCGCTAAACCTGCTTCCTGGCTGAGATTATTGATAATCAGGTTTTCCTGTCTGAATTTGATTTTATGATCAGCCAGTGCCTGTTTGTATCCCTGCATACGGTCAACATAAACGTTTCGCTTGGGCGTAGCCGTAATGTGTACTATGTTTTTACATCCCTGGCTGATCAGATGGCTGGTCGCTTCATAACCTGCCTTCCGGTTATCAATTAATATGTTGGAACAATTTTTATAATGGGCCACGCGGTCAAAGAACAGGAAGGGTATATTTTTTTTAAAAAAAGGTTCGAAATGGGATACGTCATCCGTATCATATGCCAATGATACCAGGAGACCATCTACCCGGTTCTTAAACATAGTGGCTACACCAAGCTTCTCTTTCTGAACGGATTCTGATGACTGGGAAATAATCAGATTATAACCTTCGTTATTTACTACATTTTCAATCCCGGCTATGACCGTAGACATGAAATAACTGTTGAGCCTAGGTACGATTACACCGATCGTCTGAGTTGTCTGGTTCCGGAGATTTCTTGCAAAGTGATTTGAACGATAACCCATTTCTTCCGCCAGGTCGGTTATCTTTTTCCTGGTTTTCTTACTTACAACCGGATCATTCTTCAGCGCCCGGCTGATGGTTGCACTGGATAAATTGAGCTCTCTGGCCAGATCGTAGATGGTAATGTCCTTTTCTGTATTCATACAATCGGTTACATGCTTGTATGGCAAAGCTAATATAAATAAATTTTGAGCAAAAAAATGTAATCGGTTGCATTTTTAATAAATTATCCTACATTAGTGTAAGAATATTCGTTCCGGTCCATTTCTGCATGTCTTATTTATAACGATTGTATGCAGCCAAAACAAACTCAGCTAAGATTTTATATCGACGGTCGTTTCCTCGACGATCCCACTTCCTGCTTTCAAACCACAACTGTAACACATAAAACAATTATTTATGAGAATAACCAATAAACCGGATACATCCCGTGTATTTTGGATGGCTCTGAAATATTTTAAAATCCCGGCTATTTTTATATTTCTGATCCTCGTGGTAATCGTCCCTTCATCTCTGGTTTATGCCCAAAAAAATATTCAGGTGAAGGGCCATATTGCCAGTGAAACCGGGCTGGCCATATCAAAAGCCTCCGTCATGGTAAAGGGTTTATCAATCGGAGTCACCAGTGATGACAATGGTAATTATGAAATAACGGCGCCCGATAATGGCACGTTGATTTTTTCTTTTGTCGGATTCACTACCGCCGAAATCAAGATTAGTAACCGGACTTCGATTGATGTAAGTCTGACCAGTACGCCCAATTCGCTGAGCCAGGTGATTGTTATTGGTTATGGCACCCAAAAAAGAAGCGATGTGACGGGAGCCATCGCAACCGTTAATGCTTCCACTCTGCAGGAAGTGCCGACAGCAAATTTTGTAACCGAGCTGAAAGGCCGGGCGGCTGGAGTGGATATCGTCAGTAATAACTCCAGTCCCGGAGCGACGGGACAAATAAGGATCAGAGGAAACCGCTCTCTTGCACCGGAGGCCGTTCCATACAATCCCACACAAACCGCTGTCAGCAATGACCAGCTGAATGGGCCTCTCATCGTCCTGGATGGTATTCCTTACGGTGGTTCCATCAATGATATAAACCCCGATGATATCGCCAGTCTGGACATATTAAAAGATGCATCGGCTACTGTTATTTATGGTTCAAGAGGATCGGGCGGAGTTATACTAATAACAACCAAAAGGGGAAACAAGTCCGGCAGAGCAGTCATGAGTTACAATGGTTACTATGGGTTTTCCAATCCGACCGGAGAATACAAAGTCTTTAATGGTTCTGAATATGCAGCGCTGAAAGACGAAGCCAAAGCGGGTAACAGTATCAATCCCGGTACCAGTGCTTATGGATTGACCACCGCGGAACAGGCAGGACTTGCAAACGGAACATCTACTGACTGGCAGAAACTGATTTACCAAACCGGGCAGGTCACCAATCAAAATATTAGTCTCAATGGTGGTAATGAAAGAACGCAATATTCTATCGGTGGTAGTTTCTATAAAGAGATCGGAGTTATTCCCGGACAGGATTTCAGCAGATACGCATTACGCACAACCCTGGATCATCAGATCAACAGCCATCTGCAGATTGGAATCAATATGATGAATTCCCTTACTTATACAGATTTTGGAGGAAACCCTGTTGGCGGGCTGATCAGAATGAGTCCCCTGGTTTCACCTTATAATGATGACGGTACCATCAACCAATTGCCGCAGACCGGATCCATAGATGGCGCTGTGGTGAATCCACTCTCAATAAAATATAGTTCAGGCGCCATCGTAAACAATAACCGGAGGCTAAGAACTTTTAATAGTTTATATGGACAATGGAATATTATTTCAGGTTTGAAATACAGGATCAACGTAGGGCTCGATTACAGCCAGGATCAGTCAGGTGCTTATTTCGGACCCAATACCTTTTATAATTCCAGCACGTCCCTTTCATCTGCCAGCGAGGCGGTTGGTAATGCAGAAGCATATACATATACAGTAGAAAACGTACTGACTTATGATAAAACGATTAAAGAAAAAAGCAGATTAAATTTCACCGGGCTGTTTAGCGTTCAGAAAGATCACAATCAGGCCAGTGGTATTTTCGGAACAGGAATACCCGCAGATTATATACAGAATTATAATCTCAGCCTGGCCAGTCAGGTAAATGCTTCAACCGCGAATTCAAATGCTGCTGCCATAGCATCTAATCCCTGGACTTATGCGGAAAGGGGTTTGCTTTCTTATATGGCGCGATTAAATTATGCTTATGATAACCGATTTCTTTTAACTGCAACGGTGAGAACAGATGGATCTTCTGTTTTATCTCCCGGTAATCAGTATTATACCTATCCTGCATTTGCCGGTGGCTGGGTTATTTCGAACGAAAGATTTATGGACAGAGCGGGTTGGGTTTCCAGTCTTAAATTAAGGGGCGGTTGGGGCATTACATCCAACCAGGGAATCAGTCCTTATGCAACGTTAGGCGCATTGAGTACAAACGCATATAATTTCGGACCCGGTACGGCTGGCCAAAATATTGGTTATCTCGTGACCAGTCTCGCAAATCCAAATCTTAAATGGCAGAATACAGCTGAAACAGATATCGGACTAGACTTCGGCTTTTTTAAAAACCGTCTCACCGGTACATTTGATATTTATTTTCAAAACACCAATAATATACTTCTGCAGGAAAGCCTGCCGGCAAGTAATGGAGCGCAAAGCACCATTGTCAATGCAGGAAAAACAAAGGGTCATGGATATGAGTTAAGCCTGAGCAGTATCAACATTCAGTCTTCGAGCGGATTTACCTGGTCAACCGATGTGAATTTTTCTATCGACCGGAGTGAAATCGTACAACTGCAGAATCCGACGCTCCAACAGGATATCGGCAACGGATGGTTTGTAGGCCAGCCGATAACGGTCATCTATGATGTGAAAAAAATTGGCATCTGGCAGGACAAGGATGCGACAGAAGCTAAATCTTTTGGCCAGTTGCCCGGACAGATCAGGGTACAGGATCAGAATGGCGATGGTAAAATCAATGCAAGCGACGCGGTGATCCTGGGAAATTACCAGCCAAAATGGATTGGTGGCATGACTAACCGGTTTTATTTTAAAAATATTGATCTTTCAATCGTCATGTATGCCAGGATGGGCCAGATGGTTGAATGTGCCTTATTTAACTTCCGACGGTAGCGCGCAGGGTTTTGATTTTTTTAATAACAGCCGTAACAATCAGATAAAGACAAATTACTGGACATCTGCTAATCCGACAAACGGATTTCCAAGGCCGGATGCCAGTGCCGATAAATTTATTTATGCATCCACGATGGGTTACCAGGATGGTTCATTTGTTAAAGTCCGTAGCATTAACCTGGGATATGATCTTCCCTCGAAATGGTTGGGTAGGTCAGGTATCAGTTCTTGCGGGTATATATGACTGCACTAAATCCATTCATCATTTATTCGCCACTTGTAAAAGATGGTTTGGGACTGGATCCTGAAGGAAATGGTTATGGAGGTGCCGTCTCATCCTACAGCCACCAGTATTGTCTCTGCGCCAAGCCGCACGATCACGGTGAACTTAAATGCACCGCCGACAAGACAGTTCAATTTTGGTGTAAACCTGAAATTTTAATTACTTAAATTTTTTGTTATGAAATTGAATAAACATACATCAAATTATAAAATACTGATCGTCGTGGCCTCGGTGCTCCTGATCATTTGCAGTTGTCAGAAAGTATTAGAGGAATCGCCGAGATCGCAAATAACACCGCAATTTTTCAGCACACCCGGCGGGATCCTGGGTGGTATTTCCGGAATCTATTCCGATATGCGCAATTTATGGGGCACGGAAGGTTTTACGAATATTACTCTGGCCGGAACAGACGAAGTGCTGGCAGGCGGAAGTGCGAGTGGTGTTCCCTGGTGGACCTACAATAATATCGTGGCTTCCGATGGTGCAACTACTGCATTGTGGAACATTGCCTATCAGGATATCAATACAGCAAACGGAGTTTTACAGTTCGGTGCAACAGCCACTTTACCCGATTCGACAAAAGCGCAATACCTTGCCCAGGCTAAGTTCCTGCGCGCATTTTATTATTTTTATCTGGTTCAAACCTTTGGAGAAGTCCCATTGCATACTACCTATATAACAAACGCAACTACGTCAGATACACGTGAACCTATACAAAACATTTATGCGCAAATCATTTCTGATCTCACCGATGCTTCCAATGAGCTACCCAAAAAACCAGCTGCACCATTTCTCGGAAAACCTGCAACACAGGCAGCCGCATTATATTTTCTGGCAAAGGTTTATCTGACCAGGGGATGGTCAACTGCGGATTCAGCAGGAGATTTTGCACAGGCCGCAGCGATTGCTTCGAACCTGATCACAAATGCAGGCAGCTATGGTCTTGGACTATGGCCGGACTATGCAAATGCAAATGCTCCGGGTAATGAATATGGTATTGAAACCATTTTTGTTGTTGACCGCGAAGCAGATCTGAAATATGGAGAACGCACAACCGGATCAGTGCCACCGGTACTAAGGAAAACGGAACCTATTTCTTTTTCAGACCCAATTATCCAACGGTGAATGTTAAATATCCTGCTTCTGGCGGTAATCCCGTCATGACCCGCGATATTCCAAACGGTCGGCCTTTTATTCGCATCAGACCAAATACGCCTTATGTACTAAACCAGGCATTTACAGATCTGGTCAATGATACCCGTTATAATAAAACTTTTCAAACCGTCTGGATTGCCAATACCGCCAATGACACGACTCCGAGAGGAATATTAACGGTTGGTGTTGATACTGGAATCTGGGTGGCTCCCTATGAAGTTCCGGCGCCACAGGTCAGCAGTTTAAAGGAGTCATATTCACACCCGCATGGAACGAATGGAGCGAATGCATATACAACGGTCATTTTTCCATCAATGAAAAAATATGACGATCCAAACAGGGCTGACGTAAATGACGCGTCCACCCGGCCTTTCATTTTTGCGAAATTTTCTGATGTTTATCTGATTGCAGCAGAAGCATATTTTAAAATGGGTGATAATGCGAATGCCGCAGCCATGTTAAATGTTTTGAGACAAAGAGCCGCACTCGGCACAACGAATCCCGGCGGACTTGCGGCCGCCATTGCTGCACAGACCATCACACCGGCACAGGTTACCCTGGATTTTATTCTGGATGAACGAACCCGTGAGTTATTCGGAGAATGTCAGCGATGGTGGGATCTGGTACGTACACAAACACTCAGCGAAAGGCTGTCGCAATGGAATCCGACGGAAGCATTTACTCATTATTCGGCATCCAGTCCGGCGAATGCGTATTCTCTGCGGCCCATACCGCAAACCCAGATTAACCTGGTTACTTCAGGGCCAGCGTTTCCACAAAATCCCGGTTATTGATTATTAAATCAACTATATTAACCCGGATTTTGCATCATCCATATCAAAAAAAATCAGATGATGGCTCACATGCTTCAAACCATGCGTTGGTTCGGTCCTGAAGATCCGGTCAGTTTACGTGATATCCGCCAGGCGGGCTGCGCCGGCGTGGTTACAGCATTATATCATATTCCACCGGGAGAAATATGGACGAAGGAAGAGATAACCAAACAAAAAAAAATGGTTGAAGATGCCGGCATGCTATGGTCGGTCATAGAAAGCCTGCCGGTACACGAGGACATCAAACGAAAGAGTGGTCAATATCAAAAATACATTGACAATTATAAACAAAGTTTACGCAATGTATCGGCATGTGGTCTGCAGGTCGTGACGTATAATTTCATGCCGCTGTTAGACTGGGTCCGCACCGACATTTCATTTCTGATGCCCGACAAAAGTCTGGCCCTGCGTTTTGAAAAACTCGCTTTCATTGCATTCGACCTTTTTATGCTGAAGCGGCCCGGAGCAGAAGATGACTATACAGATATTGAGAAAAAGGGAAGCCGGGCTTTTTTCGATTCGATGACCGGGGAAAGAAAAGAATTATTGTACCGGAATGTTTTACTGGGTTTACCCGGAAGTAAAGACCGCTTTACGGAAGAACAGATTCTGGGGGCTTTAAAAACCTACGAAGGGATAGACAGGCAATTACTGAAGCAACATTTAATTTATTTTTTACAGGAAATTATACCGGTTGCAGAAGAGTTAAACCTGAACATGGCCATACATCCCGACGATCCGCCCTATCCCGTTCTGGGCCTTCCAAGAATCGTATGTACGGAGCAGGATGTTACAGAACTGTTTTTATCGGTGCCGCACATAGCTAATGGACTATGTTTTTGTACCGGATCTTTCGGAGTCCGGGCCGACAACGACCTGGTTGGCATGATACAACGTCTGGGTGATCGAATCCATTTCATCCACCTTCGCAATACGCGGCGTGATGGCGAAGGTAATTTTTATGAAGCGGATCATCTGGACGGAGATACGGATATGTATGCAGTGGTCAGAGAGATTGTGCTGTTGATGCGTCGTAAAAAAAAGGCTATCCCGATGCGACCCGATCATGGCCACCAGATGCTGGATGATATGGAAAAATCAACTTATCCGGGTTATAGTGCCATCGGGAGACTGAGGGCGCTGGCAGAATTAAGAGGTCTCGAACTCGGCATTAATAAATCACTATGAGACCTGCGACCGGTTATCGCTGGACCATTTGCGCGCTGGTTTTTTTCGCTACCACCGTTAACTATCTCGACAGGTCCATCATCAGTTTATTAAAACCACAACTGGAAAAAGAATTTTACTGGAGTGAATCGGATTATGCAAATATTGTAATTGCCTTCCAGGTTTGTTATGCGCTGGGATTGCTCGGGGCCGGTCGTTTAATTGATAAGCTGGGAACAAAAATTGGGTATGGTATCGTATTTCTGTTGTGGAATTTGGCTGCTATAGCCCATGCAGCCGTGCGTTCCACATTTGGTTTTTTTATTGTCAGAGGATCATTGGGCCTGGCTGAGGCAGGAAATTTTCCCGCCGCCATAAAAACGATTGCCGAATGGTTTCCCCCGAAAGAACGGGCGCTGGCAACCGGGATATTTAATTCCGGCGCCAATGTGGGCGCTATCATTACACCATTGATCGTCCCGTTTATCGCACGAACATGGGGATGGAAATGGGCTTTCATCATTGCCGGAATGATCGGATTTATATGGCTCATATTCTGGTTCCTGTTATATTCGGTTCCGCAAAAGAGTAAACGAATCTCCGCTTCGGAATTGGCTTATATCGGGGAAAATGAAAATAGAACAACGATACCGCCCGGCGCGAATTCAGAAAAATTATCCTGGTCAAAATTATTAACCTTCAAACAGACATGGGCTTTTGCTATCGGAAAATTCCTGACCGATTCAGCCTGGTGGTTCTATCTTTTCTGGCTGCCGGATATTCTGAAAAATAATTTTTCTTTACCCCAAACCACCACCGGACTGATGCTTGCAGTCGCCTATACGCTGTCTACTGCCGGAAGCGTGTTCGGAGGATGGCTGCCCTTGTGGTTTATAAAAAAAGGAAATTCTGTTTCTGCTTCCCGAAGTAAGGCCATGCTGATCTACGCCTGCTGCGCCCTTCCTGTTGTGCTGGCCCAGTGGCTGGGCTACTCAGATGCCTGGTTTGCCGTGATCATCATCGGTTTTGTAATGGCGGCACATCAGGCCTGGAGCGCAAATATTTATACAATGGTGAGTGATCTCTTCCCGAAAACAGCGGTGGCTTCCGTTACCGGAATTGGCGGTATGTTTGGCGCTGTAGGCGGAATTTTGATTTCGAAATTTGCCGGCATTATATTCGATTATTACAAATCAAAAGGGAATATTGAAACGGGTTATGAGATCATATTTATTATTTGCGGAGTGGTTTATCTGATTGCATGGAGTATCATCCGGATTTTACTAAAAAATTCACATCCGGTATTTGAATGAAATCCTGTTTCTTCGACTGCGGGTTTCAGGCGGATCATCGTCGCGACTAAAATGATTCAATATGAATAAATTTTATTTTAAAGTTCTTGTTTCGTGTATCATGATTATTCTTTTCAATTCTTTTTCAGCAGGCGCGACCGTCAGGCTTCCGCAATTGCTGAGTAACCATATGGTGTTACAACGGGATATGGATTTTAAAATATGGGGATGGGCATCGCCGGGTGAAAAAGTCAGTATAGCAGTTTAACGGCAAAAAAGTAAAAACCGTTACCGGACCGGATAGTAAATGGATGGTCACTTTTCCTGCGATGACTGCCGGCGGTCCGTTTACGATGCATATTCAGGGAGAAAATGAAATCATATTAAATGATATTTTGATTGGCGATGTCTGGTTTTGTTCCGGTCAGTCGAATATGGTTTTGCCGATGGAGCGTTTAAAAGAAAAATATCCGGACGAAGTAGCGAACGATCATTTCCCTGAGATAAGAAATTTTTTTGTTCCTACACTTGCAGACGTGGTTAAAATTCATGATGACCTGCCGCCGGGTAAATGGATTCCAGCCGTTGGAAATGATATACTTCAATTTGGCGGGTTAACTTATTTTTTTGCAAAACAACTGTATCAAAAATATCATGTACCCGATCGGGATTATTAACTCAAGCGTTGGCGGTTATCCGATACAATCATGGATGAGCAAAGACGCAGTGAAAGAATTTCCAAAACTGGAATCTCAAATAATAAAATATTCCGATTCAAATTATATGAACAACCTGGGGCGCGCGCGGGCTGCCAGAGAATATGAAAATGCGCACCCGGTGATCCTGCCCGATAAAGGAACCATCGGGCCATTACATTGGACAGACCCTGCCTTTGTTCCGGCAAACTGGCATAGGTTCTGGATGCCCGGGTATTGGGCCGACCAGGGTGTGAAGGGACTTCATGGTATTCTATATTTCAGAAAGGAAATTGACGTGCCGGAATCCATGACCGGTATGCCGGCCAGACTTTTTCTTGGTTGTATAGTAGATGCTGATTCAACCTTCGTGAATGGAAAATTTGTAGGCAACATTACATATCAGTATCCGCCCCGCAGGTATTTTCTGCCTTCCGGTTTATTAAAGCCCGGTAAAAATCTGATTGTTATCAAAGTGACCAATACAGGCGGCAAGGGTGGTTTTGTTCCGGATAAGAATTATTCACTGAATGCAAATGGCCAACAGATAGATCTGCGCGGTGACTGGACTTACCAGGTCGCCCGGGTAATCGATCCCGTTGTGGACAGCACCACATCAGATCAATGGATCATGAAGAACTCGATCACCGGTTTATATAATACGATGGTGGCCCCGGCCATTCATTATGCTATCAAAGGATTTCTATGGAATCAGGGCGAATCCAATATCAGCAATCCCGGGAATTATGACAACTACTTAATCGCTTTAATAAATGACTGGAGAAGTAAGTGGAATGAAGGGGAGATTCCTTTTTTATATGCACAGCTTCCTGGCTTTGGGGATGTGGAATATTCTCCTTCAGAAAGCAACTGGGCACAAATGAGACAGTACCAATTGAATGCATTGACGACACCAAACACAGGCATGGCAGTAACAATAGATGCCGGTGAATGGAATAATCTTCACCCGCTGGATAAAAAAGATGTTGGTGAGCGCCTGGCGCTTTGGGCAGAACATCTATGCTACGGTTCTACTGATCCGGATTTTTCAGGTCCGGTTTATCGTTCAAGTAAAATAGAAGGTAATAAGATCATATTAAGCTTTACCCACACAGGTGGTGGCTTAACGATAAAAGGAGGTGGCGATCTCTATTATTTTTCAATAGCTGGTGCTGATAAAAAATTTGTTTGGGCCAAAGCAAAAATAGATGGAGACAAAATTACTGTATGGAATGACGAAGTGCCTAACCCTGCAGTCGTACGATATGCATGGGCCGATAATCCGGAGGGTGCCAATCTGTATAATAAAAAGGGCCTGCCGGCATCACCTTTTGAGACGGGTCAAAGCAATGATTCACGTTAATGCAATAAGTAATGGATCGATTGGATGCTTAGGTAATTTTCTTTACAGACTCTCCAATATATCTCTATAGCCCCTGCCGATAGGAATCGAAACTCCCTTCAATTCAACGATCTCGGCAGTATAAGACACAATCTTGCTGATTGAAATGATATAGGAACGGTGAATTCGTTTGAAAAGTCCGGAAGGCAGGAGACTCTCTATTTCACGGGTGCTCATTTTTGACAGGTATTCCTTGTTTATCGTGACGATCCGGATGTATTCCTGCTGGCTTTCAATATATATGATTTCAGAAAATAATATTTTCACCTTCTTTTTCTGAATGTTGAGAAAGATAAAATCTTTGACCCCGCCGCTCTCCTCTTTATACTTCTCAGTTTGTGCGGTTTTAACCTTGTTTACTGCTATTAAAAAACGCTCAAACTCAAAGGGCTTCAGGAGGTAATCCGTTACATTTAAATTAAATCCCTCCACAGCGTATTGATGATAGGCAGTTGTAACAATCACTGCAGGCGGATGGGAAAGCGTTTTTAAAAAGGCCATACCCTTCAATTTCGGAAGATGAATATCCAGAAAAATAAGATCCGTATGATTATTCCGCAGGAAGTCAGTAGCCAGTATCGCGTCTTTATAGGTCTGCTGTAATTCCAGGAAAGGAACCTGTGAAATATAATCCGATAAAACTTTTACCGCCAGTGGCTCATCTTCAATGATAATGCACTTAATGCTATACATGACTTGCGAGATTAATTTTTAAGACAGCAGAAAAACCGGAGTCACTATGTTGAACAGAGAGGTCGTAATCTGTATAAAGCAATTCCAGTTGCCGACGCAGGTTTGAAAGTCCTATATTTTCTTTTAGTCTGCCTTTTTCCTGTAAATCTTCCGTAGAATTTTTTACAATAAACAGCAGTTGACGTTTATTAACCGAGAGATGAATATCGACAAAGGGATCGGATCTCGTTTCAGAAACGCCATGTTTAAAGGCATTTTCAACCAGCGGGATCAGCAACAGTGGTGGAAGGGCCTGTTTCAAATCTTCGACATCGTTACTGAAACTGACCCGCAGTGATTCATCGTATCTTAATTTTTCAAGCGCAATATAATCGCCGATGATCTTCATCTCCTGTTCAATGGGAACAAAGGAGCCACCGGCCTCATACAGCATAAACCGCAATATTTTCGACAGGCGTAAGATGGATTCAGGAGCCAGGTCGGATTTATCTCTGGCAAGTGAATAGATATTATTCAGGGTATTGAATAAAAAATGAGGGTTAGTCTGAGATTTGAGATAATTCAACTCTGCCATTTGTTTTTCAATAAGCAGGCTCTGTGCGGATGCTTTTAATTTTATATAATTATAAATATGCCGTATGATTCCAAAAAAGAAAAAGGATCCTACGCTGAATCCGAAGTGAAATGTCATTTCCTCCTTGATGCCCTTAAAAGTCCTGAATTCTCTATATATCCCTATGCCGGCTCCGATGGTTTTCCATATGTACAAAAATATTGTATACAACATCAGATGAGCAAAGAAAAGTAAAGGGGCCAACAATATATTGATGAGCAGATATTTCCTGCGTCGCATGATCGCCGGTATACTATACTCGAACAATATATAGTTGACAACAACGATATAGGATGTGCGCCAGATCTCATTCAGCAATATCGTTCCAAACATACCAGGATGACCGCTCCATTCACCATGGCCACCCCATTCACCTAACACCCACAACATTAAATAGGCGAGCCCAACCCATAAATAAAATGCAAACCGCCTGATATCATTTACTTTCTCCATCCGGTTATTATGCAATAAATGTCGGTAAAACTATTCCTTTCCATCGCGTAATCCATAGAATAGGCTTCCTGGTAAACGAATGACAGGAAAAGGTCAACCGATGGGAAGTCAATAGCAATGAATGTCCGGTTCGCTCTTAATCCGTCTGGAAAAATGGGAGAAAATAATCCAGGACCAGAAGATATTAGTCTTGGATAAATGTGGCGTGTTACCAAATTGATCTATAAAAAAATAAACATGCTTTTTTTTGTAACCTCTACCGGTTTATATACTCTATGTAGCAGTCATTCACTTCTCGTAAATACACGAACCATGATTTTAAGTAAGACAATCAAAAAAGCAGTTTTTGGCATCCTGATTTGCTCCGCAGTTTTTTCAACTTCCGTTTTTTCACAAGCGAAACCACAACTTACAGATCCGGAAATAGCTTCCGTTGCTGTAACTGCCAATCAGGTAGATATTGGAAATGCCAATATCGCGATCGCCAAATCAAAAGATTCAAGCATTTTACAATTTGCTGAAACGATGAAAAGAGATCATCAGGCCGTTATTGATCAGGCCGTTGCGCTGGTAACGAAATTGAAGGTTACCCCAAAGGATAATGCAGTCAGTCAAAAATTACTGGCCGATGCTGCCAAGACTAAAAAAATGCTGGAATCCAAATCAGGAAAAGCATTTGACAAAGCTTATATTGATAATGAAGTAGCGTATCATAAAGCTGTTATTTCGGTTATCGAAACCGTTCTCATTCCGGAAGCCCAGAATGCAGAATTAAAATCCCTATTACAAAAAGTACTTCCGGCTTTTCATGCCCATCTTGAGCACGCTGAAATGATTCAAAAAAATTACTGATTTGAAAACCAGGATTTATCCACTCTTATTCATTCTTAGTCCGTACCTGCTATTGTCTTTCCTGAGCCGTTGTACTTCTGAACCTGAAAAATCAGTGCCGGAAGTACATACCATTGTTATCAGTGCAATGCAGTTCAATCCTGCGGAACTTACTCTTCAAAAAGGAGATACAGTCATATTTGTAAATAAGGACCTGGTTGTTCACGACATTACCCAGGAACCTGACAAAGCATGGTCATCCTCCAATTTATCTCCCGGGCAGTCCTATCGAATGGCCGTGAGGGAGAGTTCAAACTACTATTGTTCGATTCATCCTACTATGAAAGGCAAATTGATCGTACAACCTTAGATCACCCGCTGCGATCGCATCGTGATCAGGTATTTAAAGGCCTGTATATGGATTATCCTTCAGATCAGGCATAGCCAGTGGAAAAATAAAATCACGGAATATGCTATAGGTCGCCTTTTTAACATGGATCACATATCGTTCCAGGCTTTTGCTCAAAGCCAAAGCATATGCCGGCGTTAACCGTGAAATGATTTCATATATATTTTTTATTTCCATTTTCAGCAGAGACCGTTGTTTTTCATCAAAGGGATAATACCGCTCCGCCGCTTCTTCAAAATGTTCTTTAAAATTTTTTTCTGCCTCCCTGAAATAGGGTTGTAATTCCGGCAGCGCGGTAAAAGTTTTTATGTGCGCCAGTTTGATCGCATCTGCTTTTTGTTTTTGATTGATCCCATGTTCAGAACAGGATGCCAATACCGATAGCAACACAGGTGCTTTGACCAAAAGCTCCTGTTCCCGGGGAGTTAATTTTTCAAATTGAGGAATCATTTTATTTCATGATTAAAAGTTGACGAAGTTTTGTTTCATTTTTGATTTTTACATATTTCCCTGATGTTGAAATGATTTTATCTTTTTTTAATTCAATAAATAATTTGAACAGGGTTTCATAAGTGGTGCCTGCGTATGCCGCAATATCCTGCCGGCTGACGGGCAAAGAAATAAACCCCTCCCTGTTTGTGCCAAATTTGTTATTCATTTCCATCAGGGCACCGGCAATTCTTCCTTTCGTTTCCATATGTACCAGGTCGCGCATCCTTCTTTCTGCTTTCT
The DNA here is from genome assembly GCA_963732055.1 of uncultured Bacteroidota bacterium. Lineage (GTDB taxonomy): Bacteria > Bacteroidota > Bacteroidia > Chitinophagales > Chitinophagaceae > Puia. The sequence continues at coordinate 41,060 of CAVSYG010000004.1, forward strand.
GCAATTCCGCCGCATAAAATTGCATAAGCCGGTAGGTCAGGGTTGGGTTTGCACGTAAAGAGGTTTCCAAAAACTCTTCCGGAACAAAACAAACAGTCGAGTCTTCAAGCACTGTTGCAGAAACCGGGTAATTTTTTTTATCTCCGAGTCCGCGGTGCCCGATGATATCACCCGGTCCGGCAAACCGCACAACCAATTCTTTCGGATGAGTCCATTCCTTATGAATTTTTACCCAGCCACGATACATAAAATAAATACCTTCCACCGGGTCACCTTCCTTAAAAACCGCTTTCCCCTTTTTAATTATTCTCGTGTCCTTATTTAGTCCGATGAGCGGTCGCCATTCGATCATACAATGCTGGCACAGAAAACAATCGTACAGGTTACAGGTTGTTTTGGGCATATACAAAATTATATTTTATATCATATAATTCATCATATAAATCGCGAAATATTTGATAAAACATGATTTATACAATATTTTTGCAGAATGTCTTCATCCATTCCCTTATCTGTTTCCCTCAGTGGCTTACACCAGAGAAACAGAGATTTGAAAGAGGCACCGGTTAATAAACGCGTTTTATACCTCAGCCTTCAATCAGTTTTCAATGCCATATTGATTGGTTTTATCGCCAAAGGTTTGGTATTTCTGATTGACGGGATCACCAATCTTTGTTTCCACGGAAAATTTTCTTTTGCACCCGCTTCGCCGGCTGAGAATCACCTGGGGTGGTTCGTTGTATGTATACCGGTCATTGGAAGCGTAATAGTTGGTTTGATGGCCCGTTACGGTTCGCGGTCAATTACAGGTCACGGTATACCGGAAGCCATGGAAAAAATTATAGTGGATGACAGCCGGATTCCCCCTGCCATTACTTTCCTGAAACCTCTTTCTGCTGCCATTTCCATTGGAACCGGTGGACCTTTTGGTGCCGAAGGTCCGATCATTGCAACGGGTGGCGCCTTTGGTTCTTTTACCGGGCCAGCTCATGCATATCTCATCTTCCGAAAGAAAAATTATTCTGGCCGCCGGCGCCTGCTCGGGAATGGCCGCTATTTTCGGAACACCACTGGCTGCTGTTATGCTGGCCATCGAACTGTTATTATTCGAATTTTCACCGCGCTCTATTATTCCGGTCGCTACCGGTTGTATTACCGGAGCCGGCATGCATATTTTTTTATTCGGCAGCCATCCGGTTTTTTTAATGCCCGCCATAACCGCCGTTTCGGGATCTGCCTTGCTGATTTATATTATGTTGGGATTGATAACCGGCGTCGTTGCTGCCGGAATCTCCCGGTCGGTTTACGCGATCGAGGATTTATTTGAAAAAATACCCATTCACTGGATGTGGTTTCCCGCCATCGGGGCGATAGCGATCGGCGTTACGGGATATTTTGCTCCTTATACAATGGGTGTGGGATATGATAATATCCGGAATTTATTAACCGGAAAGCTTCCCCTGACCATATTGTTTTCTTTATTTCTGCTGAAGTATATCTCCTGGTCCGTCTCACTGGGAAGTGGCACGTCCGGCGGAACACTAGCGCCTTTGTTTACCATTGGCGGTGCATTCGGAGCCCTTACAGGAACGCTGATCCTTCATTTCTATCCCAACGCTCCTATCAATATTACCCTGGCTGCTTTGGTCGGAATGGCGTCCATGTTTGCCGGCGCGTCCAGGGCGCTCCTGACATCCATCCTGTTTGCCATGGAAACCACTGGTCAGTCAAATACCCTGCTGCCATTGCTCGGCGCCTGTATAGCCGCCTATTTTGTTTCGTTCTTTTTAATGGAAGGTAGTATTATGACCGAGAAAATAAAGCGGCGCGGGGTGCATGCACCTGATGCTTTTCATCCTGATATGCTGCGGACTGTTCCGGTCGCCGGTTTTTTGTCCAACGCGAAGAACACAGATTCCCAATTACCGCATATATATGACACGGACGATCTTGGCTTTGCTGCCGAAATGATGGGCAAATATCACCTGCAGAAATTGCTGGTCCTAAAAGAGAGTGATGGCCGCGAAATTGCAGGTATCATTGAGGCAGAGTCTATTTTGAAATTTTATAGCGAACAAAAGCAAAAAGATCACTCGTATGAATCGCCGGGGAAAACAAAAAGGGTCATGGTCAGAGGACGGCAGATTTTCAAAATAAACAAAAACCAGTTTCACCCGTAAATTATTTATTATGAACAATCATTTCAATCAAATTCCATTCGGCAAAATATTTTTGACCGCTCTGTTCGCGGGCATAATCGCGACTATGTTTTGCCTTGGTTATAATATCTGGTTCAGGGAAGCGACTTATTATGGTCCTTCTGATTTCATTAATGTATCCTCTATCATTTTTATCGTAAACATTCTGCTCCTGCTGGCCGGCGTCGTTTATTATGCTCTTAAAAGCTGGTCAAAAAGGGGGGATTTAATCTATACCCTGTTTTTTTTACTTATAATCGCTTTCTGCATTTGGAAAACGATGGGAATACATCGATTTGCCGATTTGAAACTCAATGGCGAATTTATAAAACTGCTCGGGGGCACAATCCTTATTATTGGGATCGCAATGCTTTGTATCCCGTACATCTATAACCATAAAAAAATAGTAGATCTATTTTACGAGGCGGAAGTTTAAGTATCTCATTCTGCGATTTGTAATTTTTTCAGCATCTCATTGGTCAGCGGTTCGGAATAAATACCGTATGCATTGATCAAAATTCCTTTTAAATCATGTTTTTGGGAGGAAATGGCGTAGATGATACTTTGGTCTGCTGCGTCGCTGCTGACGTCGAACCGGAAATATTTATCAATGATAAACTCATCGTGGAAGATTTTAAATTGACCATCCCTGCAGGAAATACATTGCTGTTCCAGGTTGAAATCCTCCGTATAACCTTCCTTTCTAAGGCCGTTGATCGCCTCAATTAAATTCGAATATTGTTGCATCGTTCATTTTTTTATTTCTTAATGAATATCTGTCTTTCGTGTAACGCCCGTTACCATCCGATTAACAAACGCAACTTATGGATTTCATGTGAAAAAGGGAGATTTGTAATATGCAACGCCGATCCTTTATAAAAAATGCCGCCTTTGGAGTGGTCGCTGTAAGTGCTTCGGGGTTTATCTACTTTGACGGCGAGCATTATGTGGGAGATTGTGAAACAACCACAGACATCATCGGACCTTTTTACCGGCCTGATGCGCCTGTGAGAACCAATCTGATCGTCACGGGCGATCCGGGCATTCCGGTCGAATTAAGTGGTGTCATACGGCATGCCGATTGTACGACGCCTTACGAAAAAGCTAAAGTCGAATTATGGCATTGCGCCAATAGCGGCTTATATGACAATGACTCAAACGAATATCGTTACCGCGGTACGACATTTACGGACAAGAAGGGTCATTATTTTTTCAGAACCATTTTGCCGGTACCTTATAATGCGGCAGGCGGTCCCATGCGTCCGGCGCATTTTCACCTGATGGTAACGGCCGCAGGTTATCAGCCACTCATCACCCAACTCTATTTTACAAACGACCCATATATCGACAAGGATCCGTATTCCACCGCTCCAGCCGCAAAAAAAAGAATACTAACAGCCGTGACTACTCCGGACGGAAAGAAAAAAGTAGTGTTTGATATCAGCATGGCAGAAAAGCTGGATGTTGAACCGTTATGGCTCGAAAAACTGGCAGGAAATTATACCTGTCAGGAAAACGATGACTTCACCTGCACACTTTTTGTCTGGAACAAGCGACTCTGGCAGAATACGGTGTATGGGACGAAACTCGATCCTTTCGGACGCATTTTAGATTATATCGGCAATAACAGGTTTCTGTCCCCGGGACAGCCCACTGCAATGAGTAGCACCTGGTTGTTTGAAATCAGCGGCTCGGGATCCATCAAATGCACTCATACTGTCATTAATGAAAAGGGGAACAAGCACGTATACACGTTTGTAAAAAATGAATAACTATTTGTTTTTCCGGCAATCGTTTAATAAATGATATGTACGGAGGGTGATTTTTTTTATCCCCCAAAAATTATTTTTGCATGACCGAATCTCACCATCGGCAGAACGGGGATCACTATCGGCAAACATCATTCTCCAAAAGGTGATTATTAAAATGCTGCCCCTTCAAATCAGATTCATCCTGTTCATTTTTCAGCAACCATAATTCCTGCATTTACGTACTCTTGTCTTTTGGTAAAAAAACAAATCCGGAAGATGAATGCTTATTTGAAAAATCACAGCGCTGAGATAGACAGTATCGCTATTAGTCTGGCAGACCATTTCGCAAAACCCTTATACCATTTCACAGATGCAAAAAGTTATTCAGAATATATTGAGATTTTAAAGGAAATCCTTAGCTGGTCAATTGAATTTTATGTACAATATCATCATAAGCTGAAAAGCTGGGAAAGTTTTGTAAGAAGTCATGAGAATATATATAATTCTACAGATAGAGATGAATTTATGATTGCCTGGGGAAGAGACAAGCTAAAGAAATTCACAAGTGAATACTCAGAAAAATAAAAAATATCAAAATTTATGACGACCCGTTGCACACTCATTTTCATGATATTGTTTGTCGCGGGCAATAGTTGTAAAAAAGACAACCCGCAACCCACAACTCCGCAAACAAAAAATAAATGGGTTGTTACCACCTATGCCGGAGAGGGAACCGGGGCATTTAACGACGGGCCGCTGTTATCCGCGAAATTCAAATCACCCACGGGGGTAACGGTTGCTGCAGACGGAACCTTGTTTGTTGCCGATATGGGCAATCACCGGATCAGAAAAATTTCAAATGGCGTGGTTTCCACGTTTGCGGGGAACAACACAGAGGGAATTATGAATGGACCTGGTTCGGATGCACAATTTAAATCGCCCTATCATATCGGATCAGATAAAAACGGGAATCTGTATGTTTTAGACCAGGAAGTTTCTGTCATCCGTAAAATTTCCCCTGCGGCTGACGTATCTGTTTTCGCCGGTGTCGTAAACCCCGGATATGTAGACGGGGCTGCCATAACAGCCCGGTTTCAATCAGACGCGAGTGCTGTTATTGCCGATCAATCCGGGAATATATATATCGGAGATACATTTAATAATTCCATTCGTAAAATAGATCCGGATAGCCAGGTAACCACATTCGCAGGCATGCAAGCAGAGGGTTTCAGGAACGGTGATGCGATGAACGCTCAATTCCGGTATCCGGTCGCCATAGTGTTTGATAAACAGGGCAACCTTTTTGTGGCTGATGAAGGGAATTATTGCATACGTAAAATCACCGCGGACGGTATCGTTTCAACATTTTCAGGGTCCGGAACAGTTGGTACGATTGATGGTGATCATGCAACGGCTCAATTCTATTTTATTAATGATATGGTTGCCGATAGTCAGGGGAACTTATATGTAGCTGATGATAACCGTGTACGTAAAATTACACCGGACGGTACTGTTTCGACTATTGCGGGAGGCAGTGCCGGTTACCAGGAAGGTGATGGGATTACCGCCAGATTTCATGGTATCGGCGGACTGGGCATTGATGCGCCCGGTAATTTATATGTCGCGGATATTGCGAACAACCGTATTCGGAAAATCAGTTTTCAGTAGATAATCAAAACGTAAAAATAAAATGGGCAGCTACCATCGTACACGTTTCCTGTATATTATTTTATTCCGGATTTGGTATATAACGAATACGGACAAATCCTCCCGGGATATGATCAATTTGCATTTCAAACTATAATATGAACCGGGACAATTATTCTTCTCCTTTCTTTTTTGAAACGACGCCTACTTTTTTTATGAATAATTCCCATTCATGTAACATCTCCTTGTACTTACCCGGATTTGATTTGGAGAGGTCATTGGTTTCCGCTATATCATTCGAAAGATCATAGAGCGCAAAAGCTGTTTCATCAAAAGGCTCACTGATATTGGTGATTTTCCATTTTCCTCTGATCAGCATACATTGACCATCGTGTTCTAATCCGAGGTCGTATTCATCATTATGTATACGATCTTTTTGTTTTTTCAAATAGGGAACAAAAGAACTGCCCAGCTGCGGTGTCATTTTTTTATTTTTATAGATCTCCGGATAAGATAATTGCGCGAGATCGAGGAAACCCGGTGCCAGATCCATAACGCTGATCAAACTGCGATCGATTCCCGGTTTTCTATTGATGAATTTTCCCGATATGATCAATGGTGTAACGATACCCCCTTCCGTTGCATATGACTTATACAATTTAAAGGGTGCGGCACCTGCCTGTGCCCACTGAGGACCATATGACACAAAAGAACCGGCTGTCCCCATATTTTCATAGCTATTATCATAATGCGCCCTCAGGAATGGGCCAAAACCTTTTGGGAGATTATAAAAATCTTCACCCGCTGCGCCATTATCCGACATAAACACGATCACCGTGTTATCGAACAATCCGGATTTCTCTGAGGAATTGAATCAGTTGCCCGATATGATCATCCAGGTTTTCTACCATGGCCGCATAGATCTCCATCTTCCTCGATTCGGATTTTTTCTCTTCCGCACTGAGATCTGTCCAGAGACGAATTTCCGGATTTCTCTCTCGCAGTACCGCGTTTTCCGGAACAATACCCGCCGCTTTTTGACTGGCAAACCGAATTACCCGAAGAGAATCATAGCCCATATCATATCTTCCCTTGTACCGGTTGATATAATTCCCGGGAACCTGCAGGGGCCAGTGCGGAGCAGTATAAGCGAGGTAGGCAAAAAATGGTTTGCCGGTTTGTTTTTGCGCGATATATCCCATCATTTTATCAGTGTATACATCGGTTGAGAAACTCCCATCAGGATATAACACGATATTGCTATCGAGGCGGTATTGGGATGGATCGTTTGGTGAGAAGGGATGGTTATTGAAATGATTTGCCGCACCGTTCATGAGCGCAAAACTTTTTTCAAATCCCTTAGAGAATGGTATTTCATCTTCGGCCGAACCGAGATGCCATTTACCCGACATGAACGTTTGATAACCGCCATCTTTCAGAAGTTGCGCTATAGTGACAATGCGATCTGTCAGATGTTGTTCATATCCCGTTTTACCCGCTCTGTTTGTTCCATCAACTGAAAACATCGAACCCATCCCTGCTACATGGTTGTCGTTTCCCGACAATAGCATACTGCGGGTGGGTGCGCAGAGTGGTGAAGTATGAAAATGGGTGAACAGGATGCCTTTGCCGGCCAGTGCATCAATGTTTGGTGTTTTAATCTCTCCACCATAACATCCCAGGTCGGCGTACCCCAAATCGTCCGCCACGATCATTAAAATGTTGGGCCTTTGAGTCAACTGCCGATTGGGCGACCGAAGTTTTAGGGTCAATGCACAATGAGGACAATAATAAGTACAGCAGTTATATTATTTTTCATCTGCATTGTGTTGATTGTTTAAAGGACTGTCTTACAAATTACGCCATTTCAATAAGGCTTTCTGCATATCGATTCCGCAGATTCTAATTTCTCCTGATCCCGCTGAAAGTTTTTGGTAAGATTTGAATTATCCAAAACATTAGTACGAAATGATAAAATTGAAACAGATCTCCATAGACCTTGGAGTTCTAAGCATAAAAAAAGGGCCGGCATGAATATGCAGCCCATTATAAAATCCAATATCCTATGAAAAACCATCTTTAATAAGGCAATATGTGTACCAATTTTTTATTTGGATCTGGCCATGGCTGAATTTTCGGTTCTTTATTCCTGATTCGAAGTTGATACACCGATGACACAACAACCAGCTATTCCGCATGTTAGACAAGTATAAATTCATTGATCATGGATGAAATTAAAAGATTTATTTCCGCATATCATCTCTTGGGATCCCCAATATCTTTTACGGCTACGGGCCATTTTCCGGCTACCGGTACACTGACCGCCAAGGTTAATCCCCTGACTGAATCCTGACCGAAAAAATGCAATGGCCAGCCTTTATAAGTCAACTGTTGTTTACCGGCAAACCCAATATTTCCAAATAAGGTTTTATCCAGGGCAGACGGGATAACAACATTTGTTTGTTCATAAATAGGGAAAACATTATTATTTGATAAATCCGCCTTTGTAAACTTATTAATATTAAAACTATCCAGGCTGAATGTATAAACCGTTCTTCCATTTCCATTCGTAAAATAAACCGTTTTCCCGGTGCCGAGCGTGAAATCACTCTTATAATTATTGCCGTCCAAACCTTTCAGCTGTTTATCGGCCAGCATAATCGAATAGTCGGGTTTCGCGACAAACCAAACTCCGGCAAAGCCGTCTCCCCTGGTAGTTCCGGGTCCTTCGGGAACGTTCGACGAACCACCGTAACCGCCCGTACTCAAGGGTGAATAAGTATGCAGAGGCCATCCTTTATATGTAACCTGCTTCTTACCGTTTGCTGTCGTAATGGTATCAAAGTCTGTTATATTCAATCCCGCATTTAATTTTGCCGTCGTTAAATCAGCCGTGAATTCGGGCCAGATAGCGGCGCAGTCTCCGGTACAGGCATTTGCACCGTCCACTTCATCAGAAAACATATACAAAGCCTGTCCCTGACTGTTGGTAAGATACTGGCCCAGCGTCGCACTGGAGGATAGGTCAATATCCGGTCCGGAAGGAGGAGGATTCGGTGCACCTCCTCCGTATCCATTTGAATAATCTTTTTTACAATTACTAAGCGATAATACGAGTACGGACAATACAATGCCCCTAGAAAACCATCGTTTCATTTTTTTTCTTTTAAATTTTTAATGAGTGCGTTCTGAGATGAAATAAAAAACAGGGTTCAATTCTAATTGACGATCCAGAACTAGTCAATACTGATTCCCTGTTTAATGATTTTTGAAAATATTTATCCGGTTTTGCAATAACCGGTTTATATGTTTCTCAAGAATAAAGTAAACGAAGACAAATGAAAAACAGTTGCGTATGTATGAAACTGTTTACCGATCTCTGTTATGCCATTTTCCCAACGGCAGGATTATGAAATCGGCAAACGGCGAATGGCATTCCGTTAGACAATGTTGTTCCGCATATTCCTGATCCCCGGAAAAACAAGAATATAATACTCCGAACATGTATCAACTATCTGAATGTTTTTAGGAAATTGCAGTTTTAACAGCATTCTATGGATAAGCAGGAAATCCTGAAACAACATATCTCCCGGTTTGTCACACTGACCAACGAAGAGCTCGATTATTTCCTGTCGCATTTTAATGAACATTCATATAAAAAGGGGCAGGTCATTATCAGCGAGGGTGACCGGGTGGAAAATGAATACTTCGTTCTCACCGGTTATTTAAAATCTTTCTTCATCAACGAGGAAACGAAAATGTACATCCTGCAGTTTGCAATGCCCAACTGGTGGACCTCCGATTATGTCGCTTTGTATAATAACACCCGGGCAACTGTCAACATCGATTGCATCAGCGACGCCGAAATCCTTTCGCTCTCCAATTCAGACCGTGAGAAGATTTGCAGCGAGATCCACGCGATCGAACGCTTCTTCCGATGGCGGACGAACCGCGGCTATATTGCATCCCAGCAACGGCTTTTATCCTTCATGTCCGGAGACGCAAAGAAGAGGTACGAAGACCTGATGCAAATATATCCCCAACTTTATAATGTGGTTCCCAAACAACTTATTGCCGCCTACCTGGGCGTTTCAAGGGAAACTTTAAGTCGCCTCTACAGCAATCATAAACACAAGTGAGAAACCCGGTCTGATGATACCGTTAACTGAACAGCAATTTTTGTGAGCTATGTCACATTCAGCCTTCTCATTCTAAATGTGATGTATGTCACTGCTTTTCATCTGGTCTGCTTAGTTACTTTGTGAGGGCAGGAAAACGATCACTATTGTAAAAGATGGAAAGAATAAATTATAAAATAGATAGGGCAGAAAGCCGAATCTTGTGGCTGGGTAAAAAAGTGACCGGATCTCATCATGGCACCATTGATATTAAAGAAGGTGTACTCACAACGTACGACGGAGAACTGGTTGCCGGTGAAATCATCGTCGACACCAGGTCTATAAAAATTCTGGATATCTCAGATCCCAACACGAATCAACAATTTGCCGGGCATCTGGCTTCCGAAGATTTTTTTGCCAGTGGAGATTATCCCACAGCTACTCTGACGATCAATAAAGTGTCAAAACCTTTGAACATGATTTACCAAATTGTTGCTGATCTGACCATCAAGGGTATTATGTATTCAATAGAATTCGGTGCGGAAGTCTTCAACATGAACACCGATACCTTAAAAGCATCCGGCAAGCTGGTGATCGACCGCACCAGGTACAGTATGAAATTCCGGAGCGGTCATTTCTTTAAGGATCTCGGTGACGCCCTGATCTATGACGACTTCATATTGAAGGTGCAACTGACCGCCAGGGTATCCTGATTACAATAACTGGAATATTTGACAAAATAAAAATACCACTCATGAAATTTCTTTCACTACCATTCTTCTTCATCATCCTGACAGCCGGAACAAAACAGTTGTCAGACAAACACGATATACAAATGAAAAATTTTAACGAAGATTCCACAGAAATTGTGGGTATCCTCAATGATGCCTATTTTAAAGGAATTTATTTGGGTGATATAAACCTGCTCGGTACCGTCTATTATCCCGGCACCCTACTGTTCGGAGATGCTGCTGGCAAACCCTATTTCAAGACGCTTGCCCAATACCTGGACGGCGTGAAAAATCGGCAGAGTCCCAAGGACTCCGGCAAGCCGTTTAAAGGAGAAATTATTTCCATTGAAATCATTCAATCTATTGCTGTAGCCAAGGTACGTGTGAAGATGTACGATTTTAATTACTTCGAATTATTATCTTTTCACAAGCTGGACGGTAAATGGGTTATCGTAAACAAAATGATCGCAGACGTGGAGCATTAATCAAATAGTAAAATGAATGTATGTGGAATAACACAGCAGCTGCCAAAATTTTAGGATCACAATATCCGATCATGCAGGGACCTTTCGGCGGTGGGCTTTCTTCTGTAAAACTTACGGCCACCGTCTCTAACCTGGGAGGCGTCGGTGGATATGGTGTTTATACATTGGAGCCCAATGAAATCGTCCGGGTGAATAATGATCTTCAGAAGGCAACCAGCAAACCTTATAATATTAACCTATGGGTTTCGGATACAGACAGTATGCCGGGAAATATAATCAATGAACGTTTTGAAAAAACAAAGGCATTATTTCATCATTATTTCGATGAACTCGGGATCGGTATTCCGGAAAAACCAATCGTACAGACAAGCCGATATGAAAACCAGGTACAGACCATTCTCGATATCCGGCCCCCTGTATTCAGTTTTTCATTTGGCATTCCTTCGGCAGATATTCTGGATCAATGCAGAAAAAAAAGCATCGTGACAGCTGGCTCGGCGACTACCTTGGACGAAGCGTTGGCCCTCGAAGCAGCGGGTGTTGATCTCATCATCGCTTCCGGCTTTGAGGCAGGCGGGCACCGGCCATCATTTCTGGCACCCGCCGAATCTTCTCTTGTTGGCAGTTTTGTGCTGGTTCAGCAAATAAAAGATCGGGTACACATTCCCGTTATAGCTGCCGGTGGTATTGCCAATGGCAAAGGGATCGCGGCCGCCCTCGCCCTGGGTGCCGATGGGGTTCAGATCGGTACAGCCTTCCTTGCCTGTGAAGAATCTGCAGCACCGCCTTTTCACCGCGACCTGTTGTTTTCAGGTGCAGCAAAATACACTGTATTGTCACGGGCCTTTACAGGTCGCCTGGGCCGCGGTTTAGTGAATCGAATCACCGGGGAAATGAATGATAAAGAAAAAGACTTCTTACCATTCCCATCCCAGGGCCGTTTCACAGGTTCCTTTCGTGAAGCAGCAATTGACCGGAAAAAATGGGAACTGATTTTTGTATGGGGCGGACAGATCGCCAGCGTTTTGAAACACAGGAAAGCAGCTGATCTGATGAACGCCCTGATTGTTGAAACGAATGCATATTACGCCTAAGCTTAAAACCATTTCAAATTTAAAATCTGCTATGGTTCATTTTTTTTACATTATAAAAATCTTTTATTATGAAAAGTACTAAAGTATGGTATGTCACGGGCGCCTCCCGGGGATTGGGACTATCCCTTGTAAAAAAGCTTCTGTCCGAAGGTTACCGTGTAGCTGCCACTTCCCGTTCGGCCAGTGAAATGCAGAAAGCTGTCGGCTCGAATGATTCCCTTCGCTTTCTTCCACTGGAAGTTGATCTGACAAACCCGGATGCCATTCATAATTCCATTGAACGGACTGTTGCTGCATTCGGTACCGTCGATGTGATCGTCAACAACGCCGGTTACGGAATGGAAGGAACCGTAGAAGAACTGGATGAAAAAGATATGCACGCCATTTTCGGTATCAATGTTTTTGCCAGCGTCAGTGTGATCAAGTACGCGCTTCCATATCTGCGCAGGCAACGTTCTGGACATATCATTAATATATCTTCCGTAGCCGGTTTCGTCGGTGCACCCGGCTGGTCCATTTATTCCGCTACCAAATCAGCGCTGATCGCTTTTTCGGAAGTACTCGCCCTCGATTTGCAGGAACTTGGAATCAAAGTAACCGTCGTCGGACCTTCTGGCTTTCGCACCGGTTTTCTTTCCAAAGAATCGCTGGTAACAACCGAAAGCCGGATCGGTGATTACCAGACTGTTTCAAAAACCCGGGCCCGTTATGCAGCGATGAATGGTAATCAGGATGGAGATCCGGAAAAAGCGGCGGCACTATTTATTCAGCTTGCAGAAAATCCCGAACCACCCCTGCATCTCTGGCTGGGGAGTAACGCGATCGACCGCGCCAGTGAGAAAATCGAATCCATGGGACAGGAATTGAAAAAGTGGGAGAACCTCTCTGTCTCCGCAGACTTCCACTGAGATTCCTCAATCACCTTTTAGAAAACAACCTGGCTCGAGAACCGCTAAATTTTTAGCCGGCAAATCCATCAACGTCGATGATGGCCTGGGCAAAAGCCTTCGGCGCCTCTTGTGGCAGATTATGCCCGATGCCGCCATCGATGTTTCTGTGCGCATATTTACCCGAGAATTTATTTGCATACGAATCAGGGGGCGGATGCGGTGCACCATTGGCATCCCCTTCGAGTGTAATGGTGGGAACGGTGATGACCGGGGCACCTGCAAGTTTTTTTTCCAGATCATCATATTTCGCTTCGCCTTCAGCCAGTCCGAGGCGCCATCGATAATTATGTATTACAATGGCAACATGATCGGGATTTTCAAAAGACGCCGCAGTTCTGTCGAAGGTTGCATCATCGAAGTTCCACTTGGGTGACGCAAGCTGCCAGATAAGCTTCGAGAAGTCATGCCTGTTTTTATCGTAACCAGTTTTACCACGTTCTGTTGCAAAATAAAACTGATACCACCACTGCAGCTCTGCCTTGGGCGGTAACGGACTCTTACCTGCCGCCTGGCTGCCGATCAGGTAACCGCTCACAGAGACAAGTGCCTTGCATCGATCCGGCCAGATAGCAGCTATGATATCGGCTGTACGTGCACCCCAATCAAAACCGCCGATGATTGCCTTTTGTATTTTAAGAGCATCCATGAACGCAATGATGTCGATGGCAACCACCGATTGCTGTCCATTACGTACCGTTTCACCTGAAAGAAAACGTGTCGTACCATAACCACGCAGATACGGTATGATTACACGATACCCTTTTGCAGCCAAAATCGGAGCAACATCAGCAAAACTATAAATATCATATGGCCATCCATGAAGGAGAATAACCACCGGCCCATTTGCGGGACCATCCTCAGCATAACCAACATTTAGAAGACCCGCATCAATCTGCTTTATGGGTCCAAAGGAATGGCTGAGTCCGGAAGTTTTCATGCCCGATTCAATACTACCTGTTCCTGTCCGCTTCGTCGCTTCTGATTCTGACTGTGAAAATCCGGACAGTGTAAGGCCGGAGGCAGCAAGGGTCAAAGATGCGGCACTGATAAAACCGCGGCGGTCGTATATCATTCCACTTGACATAATTCTATTTTTATTTGAATCAATTTTCAAAGAACAAATTCACTGTAAAATTAAAAGACCGCGACATATCAGACGCGGTCTTTAATATTTTAAATTAACGGAATGACTTGAATGCTGCGCGAAGTTCGATACTAAACTGTTCGGGTTGTTCCCAGGCAGCGAAGTGGCCTCCTTTTTCAACCTTGTTAAAATAAACAAGTTTGGGATATGCTTTTTGCGCCCAGCTCTTCGGAGCCGCGTAAATTTCATCCGGGAAAACGCTTACAGCGACGGGGATCTTAACATTCCTCACATCGAAAAAACCACTCTTTGGTCCCTGAAATGCTTCCCAATAGAGACGGGCCGCAGAGACGCCTGTTTTGGTGAGCCAGTACAAGGTAATATTGTCAAGAATATCGTCCTTACTCAGACCTTCTTTCTGTCCGTCGAAAACGCGTGTGATGAGCTCGTAACTACGAATATCATGATCCAGCATCCAAGCGGCAAGACCGATGGGCGAATCTTCAATTCCATAAAGTGTCTGCGGACGATTTCCCATCTCCAGCGCGTAGGCTATGCCTTTATTATTGAAATAGTCCAGCTGCTGGTACGCATTCTTTTCGTCGGCTGTAAGATCAGGAGGAATGGTACCGGAGGCCAGGGCTATATCGATACTTTGAGGAACCGTAGCAGGCATATTGGTATGTATGGCCAGCAATTCCGGCGGTGCGATCAGCGCCATGATTTCCGAAATCGCATTGCCCCAGTCTCCGCCCTGAGCTACGTATTTTTTGTATCCAAGCCGCTTCATCAGTTCTATCCATGCCTTTGCAACATGCACAGGATCCCATCCTGTAGTTGTTGGCTTACCTGAAAAGCCATGGCCTGGAAGGGAAGGAATAATCACATCAAAAGCATCTTCAGCTTTTCCTCCATAAGCAACAGGATCGGTCAGCGGGCCGATGATCTTCATCTGTTCGATGATGGAGCCCGGCCAGCCATGTGTGATGATGACCGGCAAAGCATTTTTTTCTTTCGAACGAACATGGATAAAATAAATATCCAGTCCGTCTATCGTAGTCATGAATTGTGGTAAGGCATTCAGCTTTGTCTCCACTTTACGCCAATTGTAATCAGTTCCCCAATACTGAGCGAGTTTTTGCATCGTCGCCAGCTGAACACCCTGGGAGTCATTATTGACAGTTTCTTTGTCGGGCCAGCGTGTATCCTTAATACGCTTGTTGAGATCGGTCAGCGCTGCTTCCGAAATCTGGATATGATACGGACGGATTAAATCCGAAGACCTCAAATCAGTATGCGTATCGGTCTGTGCCTGACCCGTTGACGATATCGCCATGGCCCCGGCAATAATTGAATTGGTAATAATGCCTTTGTTAGATTCCATTGTTTTAATTTTTATGATTTGGAGATGTAGTTCAAAATTATTTATAAAGTAGGCCTATTTCCAAAAATTAATCCGGGAAGTGTTCGAACGGGGGACTGAACCCGGCATTTTTAGTCTTCACAGGTTTTTAGCAGTTTTTAGATTGGAACTTTTCACAAAAAACACCGGACATTGATATGTCAAATAAAAACTGCTAACCGCAACCGGATCTTAAGTTATAGGTCAGGCTTGAAGTAATGATCACGAAGGAGAATTTTATGTCAACGACAAATTGGTATGCCAGATGGATTGTTTTATGTCCGGCTCAAAAACATAATCAGTCAGAGATTAATTTTGTTACCGATTCTGACTTCGGCGATCTGTTCTTCGGGAAGGGGTATTTTTTGTAAAGCATCCGGGTTCATCGAATATATGCTAAGGTATTCTTCTTCATCTCCGTTGGGAACAATGTCGGCGTATATAAACGATCGCCGGATCTGACCATGGACAGTATCTACGGTTCTCACAAAAACTGTTTTTATAAACTCGTCCTCTTCCTTCAGTCTCACATCAACAAAATGTCCAAGACAGCGCTGAAAAGTGTTTAAATTGTCCATCGGTATATAATTTTCATCGTGTAATAAAAAAAATAATCCTGCTTTATCCCAATTTAGTTATTTTTTCTACCTGTTCAATCATATATAATTTATATATATATTTATCAGTATTAAATGATTTACATTGAATTTTAAGAACCGAAATTGTCTCCTGCTGATAGCAGTCGTCATTTGTTGTAATCAGGGAGCAAAGGCACAGGACAGCACAAAAAAAAACTACCGATGCCTGGTGGAATGAAGCGTATCCGGCGAAGCCTGCAAAAAATCCAAAAGCGAAACTGCTTCCTCTCATTCATGTGTATAAAAACAGGTTTGTCAATTCAAAAGGAGATACCATCCTGTTCCGCGGTTTGTCCATCTCGGATCCTGACAAATTAGAACACCAGGGACACTGGAACAGAAATCATTTTGAGAAGATAAAGGAGATGGGCACTATGCTGGTTCGTATTCCGGTTCATCCTGTTGCGTGGCGGGAGCGAACACCCGTTAAATATCTTCAATTACTCGATCAGGCTGTTGAATGGTGCACAGATCTGGGTATGTATATTATTATTGACTGGCACAGCATCGGAAATCTGAAAATGGAACTTTTTCAGGATCCCATGTACAATACCACACAAAAAGAAACTTTTGAATTCTGGCAAGCCATTTCCCGTCACTTCAGTGGAAATAATACCATTGCTTTTTATGAATTGTTCAATGAGCCTACCACCTATCGCGGACAGCTGGGAAATATCAGTTGGGCTGACTGGAAAAAACTGAATGAGGATATGATCCATCTTATCCGCTCTTTCGATTTGGAAAAAATACCATTGGTGGCAGGTATGGACTGGGCATATGATCTGACTCCTTTGAGAGAAGAACCGATCAACGCGGAAGGCATTGCATATACGGCACATCCATACCCCTGGAAAAGACAGGAGCCCTGGCCACCTAAATGGGAGGAAGATTTTGGATTTGCTGCCGGCAATTACCCGATCATCGCAACTGAAATCGGTTTCGGTCTCAAGCCAGGTGAGAGCATCGGACCGAATCATTATGCTTACCAGATCATTCAATATCTGGAAAGCAGGAATATCAGTTGGACGGCCTGGGTATTTGATCCGGAATGGGGACCAAACATGCTCAAATCCTGGGATGATTACGAGTTGACTGAAATGGGTAAATATTTTAAAAAAGCAATGAGCGGGAAATGATCCAGGTCTACTCTTTTATTTTTTCAAAGCTTTGCAGATAATTCCATTCCCAGGTTTTACCATTATCAGGAGAAAAAGCCTGGCACATGGTCGGCTTGTCAGGATCCGAACGGTCCCACCGGTAAACAATGATGATATTCTTTCCTTCCCATGTATCGCGTGCATAAAACCAACCGATATTGTCGTGGAATGATCCGACCTGCGGATTTTGCATAGTCACATTGGCAGGATACGCATAATAAATACTCCAAAGTTTCATGGCAGAATCGAAGAGTCGTAGTGTAAACGCTTCAAAATCCTTTCCATTTGTTTGTGTATAAAAAGGTTCAATATTAGCATAGCCACCGATCATCTTTGAGCATTTCAATTTTGCGGTGAACGATATCCATTCGTTAGAATTGTGCAGTCTGCTTTTGAGTTTTTTTCCGTTAACCTTCCAGCTTCCATAAAAGAAATCAAAATCTCTTTCAGAAGATTTCGCGTCCGGGACAATTTTAAGTTCACCTTTTTCATTGACGGTTGCATTGATCATGCCGGTAATCTCCGAAGGGACGGGCGGTTGAGCTTTCACAATAAATGGGCAAATAAATATCATGAAGCAAACTGATACCATTCTCATTGTCTGTCTGGGTTTTTATGCTATTAAACTAGGATTTTATAAGATGCCTGCCGTTGTTTTTCTACGAACGACCGAAATGATTGTATAAAAAACGTCAGGGAGCCTGCTTTTTTATTTTACTGGCCCTGTGCTGCAGGTATTGAGTGATGTTCATGCAAAATCATCCATTGCCCTTTTATTTTTCTTAAGCCAATAGTTATTCTAAAATCCAAAGGGAAATAGTCTTCACGGCCTGCTTTATCAGAACACTGCATTCGGCCAAATGCAAATGCAACATCATTATCAGCAACTACATGCAACTCGTGGATATCGAAGACTCCCGGCTTTGTATATTGAAAGAATATGTCCCAGGTTTTGCGATAAGATTCCAATCCGACAGATTGAAACGGTTCAGGAACATCGTACATAACAAAGTCCTCCGAATGGAAGGCTAGTATTGCTTCCATGTTTTTTTGCCGAACCGCTTTCGCCCAATTTTCTATCAGATCCCGGATCTGCGTTTCATTTTCTTTATGAGTTGTCATGAAGTTTAATGTTGTCGCTTGACATGCCTGTCCAGTTACTTTTATTTATTTTATACCAGTTATGTTTTAATTCGTGCAGGTAAAATGTTTCACATAGCATAAATCCGAGCTTGACCACCACAATATTTGACGCGGTATTTTCACAATTTACCGTTGCAATGATTTCATTCAGATTCAATTTATCAAACCCATAAGATAGAGAAGCCTCTGCTGTTTCTGTGGCGTATCCCCGTCCCCAGTATCTTCTGATCAGCCGGTAACCCAGGTCATAGTAGTTTGTCTGGTTATTCATTATATCCTTCACCAGTTTGAGACCTGTCCAGCCGATAAACTGATTTGTTGATTTATCTACGATTGCCCAGCGTCCGATCCCATTGTCAATATATTGTTGCCGGATATATTTTATCATATCGGCAATCTGATCTTTGTTTTTAATGGGTTGGGTGCCCAGGAACCTGTGAACCTCCGGGTCGGAATCCATTTCAAAAAATGGGTCCGTATCTTCCATTGTGATCTCCCTTAATAATGTTCGGCTTGTTTCTGCAAAGATTTTCATGGGCATATTTCATTTGGTCATCGCGGAAATCTGTCGGCCACCAGATTGAGTTGGATGCCATATTCCAACCAGGCTTTCAGACCCGCCAGGACGATCGCAAACCCTTCGGTTGAATCCCGCACCTGTGAAATGATTTTATCCTGGACTCCCTTAAAACCGGTATGGACAATGCTTAGAAATGTTTCGCTATCATTTATTTTTTTGAAGGTCCATTCAACCGTAGTCAGTTCTCCGTCATTCCCCCAATCTATGATAATTTTTTTCAGGGGTTGTATTGATTTTACAAATACCGGAACGCTGTGGTTATACATTTCCCAAACCCATTCCACCTTTTTATTTTCATCCAGTCTGCCACTGCTCCTGGTAAACCAGAATTTCGTAGTGATCTCCGGATTGATGATGGCTTCAAATACTTCATTCACCGGTTTGCGAATCAACATTTCAGCCATTGCGAAATTTTGAGCATCCGGCTTTTGTTCTGTTTCAGGATCCATGGGATAATAACTTTAGGCCGGTAAATTTCCGAATAATATTGACAATCCGATCTGTAATCCATGACATCCATTTCGCAACTATGTGTTGAGTCTCCTATAAATGAAAAGGGCCCGGCATAAAAATGCAGGCCCGTTTTTAAAATCCAATATCCTATGAAAAACCATAATGATGGATGCAAGATGTGTACCAGATATTTTTAGCCTGAGAATCGCCTGTTCGGGACTGGTTAATTCTCTTTTCCGGACAATAATGTCCAAATCCTGTAACAGGGACATTCAAACCGTGTACTAATATTTTTAGTATCTTCATATCATGAGCCTGCAATCGGAAATTGCTGACTACCGGGAAAATGAATTGCGTGAACTGCATGAACTTGAGCGGTTCTTTAAATCGCTTTCTTTTCATTCAGCCATTGAATATGCAGCGTCCGGCGTAACACCTCATAGAAAGATTCATCCACACCAGCGTGGAATTGGCGTGAAACAACTGCGACAAAGCGCTGTCCTGTTGAAAAAATACACGCAGGCCATACGAAGGGCAAAATCATTTGCGGATCTTTTTATTATTACTGAAGCTGTCAGATCGGAGCTGAAAGGTCTTGGTGACTTATGGAGTTATGATACGGCCCTACGGATGGCATTTAACCGTGGTAAGACGTTTTATCCGCAAGCAGTATTCGTACAGAGAACTGTTCTGAAGGGGATCAAAAAAATATTTTCAAAAATGCCGATGAAGCAACGGGCCCTTCCGCTGAAGATTTTTCCGAAGGAACTACGATCCCTGAAGCCCTTCGAGATCGAAAACTTTTTAAGTGTGTGGGGGGAAGAGAACTTAAATAGTTGGCAGTTGACGGTTGACTGTTCTTGAGCCTTAGCCTTGGGCCTTAGCCTTAAGCCTTAGCCTTATCCTTAGTCCTTCTATAATTTACAATAAAATAAGCGACAGCCATCAGGGCCCAGCAGAATGATGGAACCACCAGAAATAAAAAAGACGGTTTCATGCCCGGCAGGTTCCATTCCCCGCTGTAAGCAACCATCGAAACAAAAGCAACAAAAAGCATCAGGTTATATAGTAACCCCCGTCTGATCGCTGACCAATCTCCGGAAATAGAATATACCCGGATAAGCGCGACAAATGGAGACAGGATCCAGATCAGGAAAAAGGATCTCAGGAGAAACGAATGATTACTCTGTCCGGCATCTACTGTAAACCAGGCAGATACTACACCACCTGCAAACAAAATGATGATGGCTGTTACCCGAAGCAGGCTGAATTTTTGATTCTCACCGGTTTCATTGCGCATGGATACTAATCAGTTTTTACAAATTTAAATTTTTTCTGTTTTTCATTCGGGATTATAATATTATCATTATAATTCCTTTCCCGGTTTTTTGAGTGATAAAATAAATAGATGGAACAAAACTTTGTTTATAAAATGGCTCATACAGCGAATGAGTTTGAACAGGCCCGCATTCTTTTTAAAGAATATGCTGATGCGTTGGGTGTGGATTTATCCTTTCAGGATTTTGAAAAGGAATTACAAACAAATCATGTTCAATATAATAAACCGGATGGCGCTTTAGTACTTGTGTATATAAACGAACACCCGATTGCCTGTGTTGCGGTCAGGAGATCAGATGAGGAAACGGCAGAACTGAAAAGAATGTATGTCAGGAACGAATACAGAGGTCATCGGATCGGTGTTGAACTTCTTAAGCAATCTTTAAGCATAGCAAAAGATCTGGGATATAAGAAGATAAGACTGGATACATTGGAGAATATGACCAAAGCACAGGAATTATACAAATCCTTCGGATTTTATATTATCCCACCCTATCGTTTCAATCCCATCCGGGGGACAATCTATATGGAAAAAATTTTATAGATATTTCTCTATCCGTGCAACATTTATTTGGAAACTGCATCATTCAGGTTTAGGCAGAACCCATTCACCTCGTAAACTATTGATATGCTCAAGAGTTATTTCAAAACCGCCTGGCGCAGTCTGACCAAAAACAAAGTCTCCTCCTTTATTAATATTGCCGGACTTTCTGTCGGTATGTTTGTCGCCATGCTCAACGGGCTCTGGATATGGGATGAATACTCATACAACAAATACTATCAGCACTATGACCGGATTGCACAGGTGATGACCCATTTCTCGCAGGATGGAGAATCCCGGATCAATTCGACGATGTCCTACCCGCTGGCGATGGAATTGAAAACAAATTACCAGGATAATTTCCAGCATCTGGTTATAGCATCCTGGACCGGAGATCGTATTCTTTCGACCGGTGAAAAACAAATTTCCGTTTCAGGCCAGTATATGGGAACGGATGTACCGGAAATGCTTACTTTAAAAATGATCTACGGATCAAGGGCGGGGTTGAACGATCTGCATTCCATCCTGTTGTCTGCATCCATCTCCCGTGCCTTATTTGGCAATATCGATCCGGTAAACCGGATGATGAAAATCAATAACCACACGGACGTAAAAGTAACGGGCGTATATGAGGACCTTCCCCTGAATACAGAATTTAACAAGCTACGGTTTATTGCACCCTTTGATTTATGGGTCTCAGAGAACGACTGGATAAAAGAGAGGGCCTCGCAGGATTGGAACAATCATTTTTTGAAAATCTTTGCTGAAGTCAAACCGGGTATCAATTTTGAGCAGGCTTCCGCATCGATAAGAGATGCCGAAAGTAAGAATTCCCGGTACTTCACAAAAGGCTTTAATAACGAACAGGATTTTTTGTACCCAATGGGTAAATGGCATTTGTATTCGGTCAATCGGGGGTTGGTCAGCAACGAACCGATTCATATGATCTGGCTGGTAGGTAGCATTGGATTCATCGTTTTACTGCTGGCCTGTATTAATTTCATGAACCTGAGTACGGCCCGCTCCGAAAAAAGAGCCAGGGAAGTGGGCATACGCAAAGCAATCGGCTCGGCCCGGGGACAATTAATAAAACAGTTCTTTAGCGAATCATTGCTGGTCGTTTTCTTTGCTTATATACTGTCAACCGGGCTGGTCATCATATTTTTACCCTGGTTTAATCATCTGTCTGCGAAACAAATGACGATACCCTGGAGCAATTCTTTTTTCTGGATCGCAAGCATGTTTTTTATATTCATCACGGGTTTATTGGCTGGTAGTTATCCTGCGTTGTATTTGTCTTCTTTCACGCCTGTAAAAGTTTTGAAAGGTACATTCCGGGTAGGGCGCCTGGCCTCGCTGCCCCGCGAAGTAATGGTTGTTGCACAATTCAGCATTTCGATCATATTGGTTATCTGTACGATTGTCGTATACCGGCAAATTCAATATGCACGGAACAGACCGGTGAATTATGACCGTGAGCGGCTGATCACGATGGAAATGAAGTCGGATGATTTTTATGGAAAATATGATCTGCTACGCAGTGAATTAAAAAAAACCGGCGTAGTAACAGAAATGTCTGAATCCATGGGACAGGTTACCAGTCTGGCTTCAAACAACGGCGGCTTCGAATGGAAAGGTATGGATCCCAACCTCAAACAGGATTTCGGCACGTTGGCGGTAACCACCGACCATGGAAAAACGGTCGGCTGGCAAATAATGCTGGGAAGGGACTTCTCGCGAAATTTCGCTACCGATTCTTCAGGTGTTATCATCAACGAATCTGCAGAGAAAATGATGGGATTAAAAAACCCGGTGGGAGAAAATATCCGGTGGAAATTCTGGGTTACGGACGAGGTGAAGAATTATACGGTATTAGGTGTTATCAAAGATATGGTGATGGAATCTCCCTATGAACCAGTTAAACCCACTATGTTTTTTCTAAAATCACTGAATGGCGGAGTAAATTGGATTAATATCAAAATAACCAAAACAAATACGGCAGATGCTTTACAAAAAATCGAAGCCGTCTTCAAGAAAATAATTCCCTCCGCTCCCTTCGAATTCAAATTTGTCGATGATGAATATGCACAAAAATTCGCGGCGGAAGAACGAATAGGCAATCTGGCAACTTTCTTTGGTATCCTCGCTATTTTTATTTCCTGCCTGGGTTTATTCGGGCTGATTTCATTTATAGCGGAGCAACGCACAAAGGAAATTGGAGTCAGGAAAATATTGGGTGCCTCTGTATTTAGTTTGTGGCGGTTATTATCAAGTCATTTTGTTGTTTTGACAGGCATTTCCTTTCTGATCGCTACGCCGCTTGCCTGGTATTTTATGCACGAATGGATCCAGAAATATAATTACAGAGCCGGCATTTCCTGGTGGATATTTATACTTACTGGCGCGGGCGCGTTGTTGATTACTTTATGTACAGTAAGCTTTCAAAGCTTTCGTGCTGCCCTGTTGAACCCTGCGAATACCTTGCGGTCCGAATGACCAACGGCCATTAGTCGTAAATCGTGGATCGTAGATCGATTCACGATAAACGATATACGATTTACGATGATAATTAGGCCTTAGCCTTAAGCCTTCGCCTTAGGCCTTAGCCTACTGCAATATCGACAGCCCCGACTGTACCGTTTGCGCACTGAAATATCCCAAAGCATTGTTTGAGATATTACTCAGGGGATTGGCAGGTGTTATCGCCTGGGAGTTATTGCCCTTGGCCTGGCCCAGTGTATTGAAATACTGCCAGACCTGATTGTCCACACAGTGCATCTCGATGCTTACCTCATCTCCGGGGTTTATATAACTGCTGTCGTTAAAAAGCTGGCGCCTGATATATTTTCCATCCGATAAACGATCGCTGAAATTGAAAGTCTGATCAATGACCTGACCGTTTACATATTCTGTAAACGTATAATAATTGGCGATTCCCGCCGGATCCTGAAAATTCGCCACGGCACTCGTGCTTCTTGTTCCAAATATATTCGTGGTATAAAATGTTACAGAGTCAAGGTTCACTTTCTGAGGCATAGTCGAAGAGGCAGTATATGTCTGCCCGTTAGATAAAACATATAACTGGTAGGTATGACCCGTTACTCCCTGCAATAATTTTTGCGTAACGTAAGTCCCCGGTACCACCTCTTTTAATAAATCTGTGATACCAAGTGCGCTGTCTGTTATTTTCACCGTTGCGCCGGTTACCGGAGGAAAAACATTCGGATCACTGAAATTAACGGTTTGCGTGAGTTGCACCTGATAGGGTCCGGGAGCATCACTCACGACGCCTTCGATCACGATATTCGGATTGGCATTGTTCAGATTCACATTGATCACTTTCGTGCATGAAAACAAGACAAAAAATAATAAAAAGGGTCGTAAAATGCTGATTGTTTTCATGCTTAGAATTTAAAGTTGTAGGTAACGGAAGGAACCCAGCGGAACAGGGAAATCTGCAATGCCTGCGTTTTTGTCGCATCATCGGGATCATTCCTGAACGTAATGGCGTAGGCATTCTCCCGGCCGTATACGTTGTATAATGAAAAAGTCCAGCTGCTCTGCCACTTTTTATGCTTTTTCCCTTCGATGGTGGCTGCAAAATCCAGGCGGTTGTAGTTGGGCATGCGGTATGCATTTCTTTCCGTATAATAAAATGTCGTTTGTCCGTCAACTGAATATTTGCCGCTTGGAAAAGTGGCAGGCGTTCCTGTATTATAAACCCAGTTAGCGGAGATCGTCCATTTTTTACTGAGCTGATAAACGCCTACCAGTGCAAGATTGTTTGTCTGATCCTGTCTGGCCGGATACCAGTCGTCGTGATTGATGCCATTGATCTGTATTTCTGTTTTCGACAATGTATAACTGATCCATCCCGTGAAACGGCCCGTTTTCTTTTTCAGGAAAAGTTCCAGACCATAGGCCCGGCCCTTTCCATACAACAATTGCGATTCCACATCCGCATTCGCACGGAGTTCAGCACCGTTCTTATAATCAATTTGGTTTTGCATTGTTTTATAATAAACCTCTGTTGAAAATTCGTAATTATTATCCTTGAAGTTCCGGTAGTAACCCAGCGATACCTGATCGGCGATTTCGGGTTTCACGTTCGGACTGCTGGGTATCCAGAGATCCGTCGGATTACTGGTAGCAGAATTGGAAAGCAGGTGAAGATTCTGCACATTACGTGTATAGGAGGCTTTTACAGAACTGTTTTCAGTGGTTTGAAAGCTGACTGAAAAGCGAGGCTCAAGATTAAAATAACTGGTTACAACCTGCCCGCTTTCATATGTTTTGCTTTGTGATGATGTCACCCGCACTATCATAGGTATTAAATGTGCCCGGTCCGGTAACAATAAAGGATGAAAAACGCAGCCCGTAGTTGAATCTGAGTTTATCAGATGCAGCAAATTCATGACTCACATAGGCCGCGTTTTCATAGGAATAATTTTTCTGAATATCGATTGAGTTGAAGTTTGAACCAGGAGTGGCGTTCAGGACAGCAGGACTGATAATGTGACGTGTAACCTGAAATCCAAAATTTATTTTACTGCTGCTGTTTACATAATATTGAAAATCCTGTTTTAAGGAAAGGTCTTCTATCTTGGATTTTAACAGCAGATCGTTACCGTTTGATGTCAGATCGATATTATAATTATAGTTGCTGTAAATGATTGAAGTGTTTGAAAAAAGACGGCTGTTGAACACATGATTCCAGCGCACGGTTCCCGTGCTGTTTCCATAATCGATACTGAACTGACCGCCAATGCCAAATACATCTTTTCCGAAATAACCTGAAAGATAAACCCGGTTATTCTGGTTGAATGTATAATTGGCCTTCATATTCAGATCATAGAAATAGAGGCTGTTATTATTGACGGTAGAATCGGAAGATAATTTTAAAAATACATCCGCATATGTTCTTCTGCCACTAATGATAAAAGAACCTTTGTCTTTTACAATCGGGCCCTCTACCGTTAGCCGGGACGCAATCAGTCCCAGTCCGCCACTTACATGATAGTCTTTGTTGTTGCCATCGTTCATTTTTATGTCTACTACGGAAGAAAGCCTGCCGCCATATTCAGCCGGCATCGCCCCTTTGTACAATGTAAGATCCTTGATAGCATCAGAATTGAAAGCCGAAAAGAATCCTAACAGATGGGAGGGATTGTAAACCGTTGCCTCATCGAGCAGGATCAGGTTCTGGTCTGCCGCTCCGCCACGAACATAAAAGCCACTATTGCCTTCACCTGCGGCTTTTACACCCGGCAACAACTGGATGGTTTTTAAAACATCCTTCTCTCCGAATATGACAGGCACATTTTTGATGTCACTGACAGATAATTTCTGAACACCGGCCAGGGGTCTGATTACATTTTCGTTTCTTTTTTTTGAACTGACCACCACTTCCTGCAATTCCGTTGTTTTTTGCTCCAATTCAATCACGGTACGCATATTTTTGTCCAGCGTGATTCTCACGGTGTCCTGATAATATCCGGCAAAACTCGCAATCATAGTATAAGAACCGGCAGGTGCTGAAATGGAATAGAAGCCGTAGCCATTACTCATGGTTCCTGATTTCGGAATTTCCAGCAGGTAAACCGTGCAGCCGATCAACACTTCTCCGGATCTTTTTTCTTTTACAGTGCCACTGACCGTAAACCGGTTTTGTGAATGCGCGAAATGAATGAATAAAAAAGAAAATAAAAGAAGAAGTACGGATTTAGTCTTGGTCATCAGAGATGGCTATTTTAATATACAGACGAACGCAGGGATCGCGTTCAGGTTCAAACATAAATCCTTTCACGCTTACACATTCATACAGTCAAAATATTGTAATAAAATTAA
>CAVSYG010000005.1:0-47622 GCA_963732055.1 uncultured Bacteroidota bacterium
AAAGATTTAAAACCCGATCAGTCAATCACAGTCAAACAAACGGAGGCGAAAATACCTGATGAGGATTCGTTTTATAAGTCCACCACTTCAAAGCCTGCAGGCATCAAAACAATATTTTCCCCGGGCGCTGATGATTTTGGGATTGATTTTGTTCATAGGGAAAATGAATTTAATGATTTTAACAGGGACCGGCTTACTTTTCAAATGCTCTCTACCCAGGGACCAAGAATGGCAACAGGAGATGTGAATGGAGACGGGCTGGAGGATTTTTATGTTTGTGGTGCCAAAGGGCAAAGTGGAAGCCTTTACCTGCAGAACAGGAAAGGAAAATTTGAGAAGAGCAATGAAGCGCTGTTTGCAAAAGACAAGGAATGCGAAGACGTAGACTGTTTATTCTTCGATGCAGACGGAGACGGTGATCTTGATTTATTTGTATGCAGCGGAGGTAATGAATTTTCACCCAATTCATCCGCCCTGATCAGCCGGTTATATTTGAACGATGGTAAAGGCAATT
This sequence comes from uncultured Bacteroidota bacterium, assembly GCA_963732055.1. Lineage (GTDB taxonomy): Bacteria > Bacteroidota > Bacteroidia > Chitinophagales > Chitinophagaceae > Puia. The sequence continues at coordinate 515 of CAVSYG010000005.1, forward strand.
TTACCAAATCGCCCCAGTTGCTTCCATCCGCACAGGTATTTGAAAGCAGTTCCTGTGTATCCGCGGCAGACTATGATGGAGATGGGGACATGGACTTATTTGTGGGCGTAAGGCTAAAACCATTTGCATATGGAATTCCATGCAAAGGGTATATTCTCCAAAACAATGGAAAGGGTGTCTTTACCGATGTAACAGATCAGGTAGCACCGGAATTGAAACAGGCCGGAATGATTACAGATGCGAAGTGGTTTGACTATGATAAGGACGGAAAGCCCGACCTTGTTATCGTTGGGGAGTACATGCCTGTGACTATTTTTCATAATGAAGGCGGAAGATTGAAAAATGTAACAAGAGAGCTGGGACTCGATAAAACAAATGGATGGTGGACCCGCCTGGACACAGCTGACATTAACGGAGACGGATACCCCGACCTTGTAGCAGGCAATCACGGTTTAAATTCCAGATTTAAAGCAAGCGAAGCAAAACCAGTGACTATGTATGTAAGCGATTTCGATGAGAGCGGTACTATTGAACAGCTCATATGCTGTTATAATGGAAATAAACAATATCCGGTTGCACTGAGGCATGACCTGTTGGGCGTTCTGCCTTATTTAAAAAAGAAATACCTGCGATATGAACATTATAAGGAACAAACTATGCAGGATATTTTTAGCAGCGATCAGCTAAACAAGGCCATAAAGTTGAATGCTTATGAGATGAAAAGCTGTGTTTTCATGAACAATACTCATGGAGGATTCACAAAAATCCCCCTGCCCGCTGAAGCACAATTTTCACCCATTTACGGATTAAAGCTGAAGGATTTTGATGGGGATGGCAAAATGGATCTGCTCACAGCTGGGAATTTTTATCAATCCAAACCGGAAGTGGGAATCAATGATGGCAGCTATGGACTCCTTTTGAAGGGAGATGGTAACGGTAACTTTAAACCGGTATCCATCGGAGAGTCAGGTTTTTTTATAAAGGGGGCCGTAAGGGATATTAAAATAATAAAAAGAGGAAAGCAGAATTTGTTGCTGATAGCAAAAAATAACGATAGCATGCAGGTATTTCATAGAAACTAATACTAATAATGAACAGGAGTCTTTTCAGTTGGATTTCGATATTACCTGTTGTTACAGGATGTAATGGTATTTGGTCGGGCTCAGCAAAATACAAGAAGCTGGAGGAAAAAGAACTGGCAAGCGGCAAACGGGTGCCAGAGTTATTTTATGACATGAAATTGGGTATGTCACGAAAGGAATTTTTTTCTTACTGCTGGCAAATGCACCAGAAAGGAAAGTTTCTGGATGGTGAAAACAGCACTTCGGTATTGTGCAAATTAGATAAGGAATTAAATTATCCGGTTGCTATGAATTTCTACCCTGATTTCTATCAGGACAAAATCTATAAAATGCGGGCAAAATTTGAATATGTGGCCTGGGCACCCTGGAACAAAGCGCTTTCTTCAGATAGTTTACTTCTGCCCGTGATCCATCTGTTTGAAAAATGGAATCCCGGGAACGATTTTATCAAACTAACGGATTCCAAAGACAGAACCATCTATGTAAAAGTGGATGGAAACCGGAGAATAGTTATCGGACGATACGATGATGCAGTAGTAAAAGCTGAATACACAGACCTGCTCATTGAGCCACAAATAAAAAAATAGTATGAAAGCATTTCCGTTCCGGAAAATTCGCTTGATAAGAGCTTGTTCTAAAACAATGGTTTGTTTAGCTTATACTATCATTTTTTCTGCCGGATGCAAACACACACCAAAAAAAGATAATAAACTTTTTGAATTACTCGGCAGCGACAGGACGAATATTGACTTCAATAATAAACTGACGTACGATAATCAGTTTAATATTTTTACATACCGCAATTTCTATACAGGAGGAGGAGTTGCTGTCGGAGACATAAACAATGATGGCCTGCCTGATATTTTTTTTACAGGTAACCAGGTCGCTAATCGCCTTTATCTGAACAAGGGGAATTTTCAATTTGAAGATATTACGGAAAAAGCGGGCATTCAAAAAAAAGGCAAATGGTCCACCGGAGTTTGTATGGCCGATGTAAACGGCGACGGGTTGCTGGATATCTATGTATGCAATAGTGGTATTGCTCCGGGTGACCCGAGGCACAATGAGCTCTATATTAACCATGGTAACGGGACGTTCACTGAAGAAGCAGAAGCATATGGTATCGCAGACGGCGGATATTCGACACACGCAGCATTTTTCGATTATGATCACGATGGGGACCTGGATCTTTTCTTATTGAGAAATGCGTCCAAACCCATTGGTACCTTCAACTTACAACACAATGAAAGAAATGTCCGGGATTCACTCGGTGGAGATAAACTGTATCGCAACGATGGAGGGCATTTTGTGGATGTCAGTGCAGAAGCGGGAATTTATGGCAGTGTGATCGGATTTGGTCTTGGTGTCACGGTCGGTGATGTAAATAACGACGGATGGCCCGACATATATGTTTCTAACGATTTTTTCGAGAGAGATTATTTGTATATCAACAATCGGAACGGCCATTTCACCGAAGAGCTCGTAAACCAGATGCATAGTATCAGTAACGCTTCCATGGGAGCCGATATGGCCGATATTAATAACGACGGTCGTCCGGATATTTTTGTTACAGAGATGTTGCCTGAGAAAGAATCAAGAATCAAAGTGAATACGACATTCGAAAACTGGGAAAAGTATCAGCTCGATCAGAAATACGGGTATTTTAATCAGTTTACCCGCAATACACTTCAGTTAAATAATGGCAATAATACATTCAGTGAAATCGGACGTCTTTCAGGAGTGCAGGCCACTGACTGGAGCTGGGGAGCCCTGATCACAGATCTGGATAATGATGGATTCAAGGATATTTTTGTAGCCAATGGTATTTACAGGGACCTGACCAACGAAGATTATATTCAATATATCTCCAGCCAGCAGGTAATGAACAGTATATTAACCGGCAAAAACAGAGATTTCAGGAAACTGATCGATTTGATTCCCTCTCACCCCATGTCGAATTATGCATTCAGAAACAATGGCGATTTGACGTTTACAAATATGGCCAAAGAATGGGGACTGGACCTGCCGGGTTTTTCTAACGGATCCGCCTATGCGGACCTGGATAACGACGGAGATCTTGACCTGGTAGTGAACAATGTCAATATGCCTGCATTCATATACAGAAATAACAGCGTTGAACAACATCCTGAAAATAAATATCTCAAACTGATTCTGAAAGGAGAAGGAAAGAACCGTTTTGGCATCGGAGCAAAGGCAACTGTATATTACAATCATACGATCAGTTACCAGGAACAAATGCCTACCCGTGGCTTTGAATCAACTGTTGACAACCGGCTCAATTTTGGTTTGGGAAAAGTGGAAATCATAGATTCTGTGGTGGTGCAATGGCCGGATGGAAAAGAAAGTGTTCTGAAATCATTAAAGCCAGATCAGATCATAACCGTTGACCAGCGTACTGCCACAACGATATCCGCGAATGCCGCGCAGATTTCATCCACCGCGCTTTCTCCTTCCGCTCAAACCCTCTTTTCCCCCGCCAAACTTAATTACGGAATTGATTTTGTGCATCGCGAAAATGAATTCAATGATTTTAACAGAGACAGGCTGATCTTTAATATGCTTTCTACAGATGGCCCCCGGATGGCCAAAGGGGATGTGAATGGAGATGGCAGGGAAGATTTTTACATCTGTGGGGCGAAAGGACAGCCCGGAGCATTATATGTGCAAACAAAAGACGGTCAGTTCAAAAAAACCAATGAAGCGTTGTTTGCAAACGACAAAGAAAGTGAAGATGTAGATTGTTTGTTTTTTGATGCTGACGGCGATGGCGATAATGACCTGTTTGTATGCAGCGGTGGAAATGAATTTTCACCCAATGCAAAAGCACTGATCAGCCGACTTTATATAAATGATGGCAAGGGGAATTTCAGTAAATCTCCGCAGATGTTGCCATCGGATCAGATATTTGAAAGTGGTAGCTGCGTATCTGCCGCAGACTATGATGGAGACGGGGACCTGGATCTTTTTGTCGGCGTCCGGTTAAAACCCTTCAGTTATGGTCTTCCCTGTAAAGGCTATATTCTGCAAAATAATGGGAAAGGCATATTTACGGATGTAACCGATCAGGTTTGCCCGGAACTCGAACATGCCGGAATGATTACAGATGCGAAATGGTTCGATTATGACCGGGATGGAAAACCGGATCTTGTGATAACAGGAGAGTATATGCCCCTGAGAATATTCCATAATGAAGGCGGTGGCAAATTGAAGGAAATAACGGAAAAGGCAGGTTTAGGAAAAACTAATGGCTGGTGGAACCGGATTCAGATCGCCGATGTAAACAATGATGGATATCCCGATATTATTGCCGGCAATCATGGATTGAATTCCAGGTTTAAAGCAAGCGCGGTAAAACCGGTTACGATGTATGTCAGCGACTTTGATGAAAACGGAACGATTGAACAGATTGTTTGCTGCTATAATGGGGACAAACAATATCCCATGGCGCTCAGACATGACCTGATGGGCGTGTTGCCTTATCTGAAAAAAAAATATCTCCGCTATGACGATTATAAAGAACAATCAGTACAAGACATTTTTACGAAAGAACAATTGGATAAAGCCATAAAACTGGATGCCTTTGAAATGCGCAGCAGCGTGATATTAAACATGGGAAATGGCACTTTCAAAATGAAACCTTTACCCACGGAGGCGCAGTTCTCGTCTGTTTACGGAATCCTGGTAAAGGATTTTGACGAAGACGGAAACCCCGACATTCTTCTGGGAGGAAATTTTTATCAATCCAAGCCTGAAGCCGGAATCTATGACGCCAGCTATGGCCTGTTTCTTAAAGGCAATGGCAAAGGAGATTTTACGGCGGTTGGTGAAAGTGAAAGTGGTATTTTAATCAGGGGGCAGGTAAGGGATATGACTCTCCTGAAAGCAGGAAAAAAACAATTGGTTGTTGTTGCTATGAATAATGATACGGTTAAATTAATAACTCCGGAGATCAAAAAATGATTATGGAATTGAATTCATTTTTCACCGTTTATAATCTTCATATGAAATCTATAAGAAAATTAATGATCCCTGCATTTATGCTAAGCTGCATTTTTGCCAACGCACAAAAAAATACTGCTGCGGTGAAACCAATATTCAACGGAAAGAACCTGGATGGCTGGTACACATTTCTACGTACAAAAGGAAAAAACAATGATCCGGAAAAAGTTTTTCTCGTTGAAAATGGGCTGTTACATATTTCCGGAAAAGAATTCGGTTATATATGTACAGAAGAAACATTTAAAGACTTTCACCTGATCGTGGAATTCAAATGGGGAGAAAAAAAATACCCGCCCAGGGATGCGGACACAACCAAAAGGGATAATGGCATCATGTTTTACAAGCCCGTGAATGCAAAAGATACAGTATGGCCAAAATCAATTGAATGCCAGATACAGGAAGGAGATGTGGGGGATTTCTGGCTGATCGACAGCACCACCATTGTAGTGGACGGCAAACGTACCGAATCCAAAGATTTCTTCAGGGCTATAAAGAAAAAAGATGCTGAATTTCCACATGGCGAATGGAACCGCGTAGAAGTGATCGCAGATAAAGGTAAAATCACTTATATCGTAAATGGAATGATTGTCAACGAAGGGGAATCACCTTCTGTAAATACAGGGAATATTCTGATCCAATCCGAAGGTGCAGAAATTTATTACAGGAAAATAGAGATATAATAACTGAAATTGAAAATGAACGATTCATTCATAAAATATAAACTATAAAATATGCCAGGAGATACTACGTACATTAATAACAAAGCGGGAACGCAAAATACCTATGATGCGATTGTAATAGGTTCAGGAATCAGCGGAGGCTGGGCCGCCAAAGAGTTAACAGAAAAAGGATTGAAGGTGCTGATGCTGGAACGTGGGCGGAACTTTGAACATATAAAAGATTATAAAACAGCAAACAAAGATCCCTGGCAGTTTACGCATCGGGGCAGCGCGACCCTGAAACAAAAAACTGATAACCCTGTCATTTCAAGAGATTGGGCAATGTATGGAACAGCAGCCCAGGAAGCCATCATGGATTATTGGGTGAATGAAAAAGAATCTCCCTATGTGGAAGTTCAACCTTTCACCTGGTGGCGCAGTTACCAGTTGGGCGGTCGCTCAATCCTCTGGGGAAGACAATGCTATCGTTGGAGTGATCTGGACTTTGAAGCCAATGACAGAGACGGAATTGCAGTTGACTGGCCGATCCGTTACCGCGATATTGAACCCTGGTATGATCATGTTGAAAAATTTGTCGGTATCAGTGGTTCGAAAGAAGGCCTGGCGCATTTGCCGGATGGATATTTTCTGCCCCCGATGGATTTGAATTGTGCTGAAAAGGATGTGGCATCAAGGATCAATTCATATTACAAGGAGCAGCGCCATATGTTTATCGGGCGCGTAGCAAATTTAACGGCACCCATTAAAGGCAGAACACAATGCCAGTTCAGGAATCGTTGTTGGGAAGGTTGCCCCTTCGGTGGTTATTTTAGTACTCAGTCATCTACCCTGCCCGCGGCTATGGCAACCGGAAAATTAACCGTTCGGCCTTTCTCTATCGTTACCCGTCTGTTATATGATAAGGATAAAAAAAGAGCCACGGGTGTTGAAGTATTGGATGCAGAAACGAATAAGACCTACCATTTCAATTCGAAAATTATTTTCCTCAATGCATCTACTTTAAACAGCGCCTGGATATTGATGAATTCTGCTACCGATGTATGGCCCAATGGCCTGGGCAGCAGCAGTGGTGAACTGGGCCATAATGTGATGGATCATCATTATATGCTGGGAGCACAGGGAATGGTTGAAGGTTTCGAAGACAAATATTATTATGGAAGAAGAGCCAATGGATTTTATATTCCGCGGTTTGTTAATCTGAACGGTGACAAAAGAAATTTTTTACGTGGCTATGGCTTCCAGGGCAGCGCAAGCAGAGATGGATGGAGCCGGGATGTAGCTGAATTGAATGTAGGTGCAGAATTGAAAGAATCGCTGACTGAACCAGGAGCCTGGCATATAGGAGCTACCGGCTTTGGTGAAATATTACCATACCATGAAAATAAAGTTTCACTGGATAAAAATGTAAAAGACAAGTGGGGACTCCCGGTGCTCGCCATGGATGCCGGATTAAAAGAAAATGAATTTAATATGCGCAAAGACATTGTGAAGGAATTGATCGCCATGTTTGATGTGGCAGGAGTAAAAAATATCAGTTCCTGGGACAGTAAAGAATACGCCATCGGCCAGGGAATTCATGAAATGGGAACAGCCAGAATGGGCAGAGATCCGAAAACCTCTGTATTAAATTCGCATAACCAGGTTTGGGATGCCGAAAATGTATTTGTTACCGATGGTGCCGCCATGGTATCGAGTGCCTGTCAGAATCCATCTTTGACCTACATGGCTTTGACAGCAAGAGCTGCTGATTTTGCTGTGACTGAATTAAAAAAGAGAAATATTTAAACCCCGATATATGAATCGCAATATAGTCCCGCAAAAATTTTTGTTCCTCGTCGTCTTTGCAATGATTTCGGAAATACTTGCAGGCCAAAATACAGGACCGGCCCAGAACAGGCAGTGGAAAATCCATGATATGAGCCGGCCCAAACCACCTGTAGTGCAGCCGGTTGATCAATTGCTGCCTGCACCTGTTCCCCAAAACGCAATCCGTTTATTTGATGGGAGCGGTTTTTCAAATTGGGTTGGCAGCGACAACGGAAATCCAAAATGGAAGATTGAAAACGATTATATGGAAATCGTTCCGGGTACCGGTGCCATTCAAACCAAAGAAAGTTTTGGCGACGTTTTTCTGCATGTAGAGTGGGCGTCTCCCGATGAGCCGGATCGTAAGGGCCAGGATCGCGGTAACAGTGGCATTTTTTTTATGGGGATGTATGAATTACAGGTGCTGGATTCTTACCAGGCAGATACCTATGCAGACGGTCAGGCGGGTGCATTATATGGCCAGGCACCTCCCCGGTTCAATGCATGCAAACCCAGGGGGCAATGGAATGCCTACGATATTTCTTTTCGCCGCCCGAGATTCTCTTCCGATGGAAAATTGCTGACCAAAGCCCGAATCACGGTTATTCATAACGGGATCCTGATCCAGGACAATGAAGAATATTGGGGACCAACTTCCTGGTTAAAATTCCTGCCTTACAAAGCGCATGGAGATAAGTTGCCGATTTCATTACAGGAACACAATGGCCGGGTCCGGTTCCGCAATATCTGGGCAGTTTCCTTACCGGAACTTCCGGGACCTGATAAATCCTATGGTTCCAAAACGATACATTTGGATCAGAAGGAAATCGTAAAATTCACTGGTATCTATAATCGCCCCGGTACCCATGCGCCCATCACGATCACCATGAAGAATGGAAAACTTTTTGGAGATTTCTTTTACCGGCCCGGACCACTCGAATTGCTCCCGCTCAATGACCATCAATTTGTATTAAAGGAGACTGATGGAATAGTTACTTTCGAAATCGATAATAAGGGGAAGGTGACAGGTCTCGTTTTTCATATTGGTGATGAAGACATGCCGGCAAAAAAAGATAAGAACTGATTGAAAAATGTTTTGCAATCTAAATGAATCTACAACGGGTAACTTGTTTGTTTGTCATCTGTATTGCCTTGTATTCCTGCAGGAACAAGCCCGCAGCCTTGTTCTCGTTATTACCGTCATCACAAACAGGTATTGATTTCCAGAATCGGATCGCAGATACGGATACACTTAATATACTCGATTATCTCTACTATTATAATGGCGGAGGTGTTGCTATAGCAGATTTTAATGGTGACGGATTAGCTGATATCTATTTTGTGTCAAACCAGGGGAGCAACAAACTATACCTGAATAAAGGCAATTTCCAATTTGAAGACATCACGGATAAAGCGGGAGTTCAGGGAAAGGGAAACTGGAAAACAGGCGTGACCATCACGGATATCAATGGAGATGGATTGCCGGATATTTACGTTTCAGAAGTTGGCAATTATAAGAGCTTTCATGGACGCAATGAACTCTTTGTTAATAACGGCATCGGACCTTCAGGTGATGTAACCTTTACTGAAAGAGCCCATGAATATGGATTGGATATTGAAGGATTTAATACCCAGGCAGTTTTCTTTGATTATGACCATGACGGCGACCTGGATATGTTTCTTGTTAATCATTCCGTTCACTCAAATGAAAGTTATGGCGATTCTTCGCAAAGGCGAATTAAGAATGAAATGAGTGGCGATAAGCTCTTCCGGAATGATAGTACTGCCAATGGCAGAAAATTTGTTGAAGTAACCAGCCAGGCAGGTATTTATAGCAGCATCATTGGTTACGGATTGAATGTTGTAGTGGGTGATTTGAACAACGATGGATGGGATGATATATATGTCAGCAACGATTTTCATGAAAATGATTATTATTATTTGAATAACCACGATGGTACATTCAAAGAAATGAACCGGCAGGCCTTCGGCCATGAAAGCAGATTTTCCATGGGGAGTGATATCGCGGATATTAATAATGATGGCTGGCTGGACCTGATTACGCTGGATATGTTACCTCCTGAAGAAAAATTACTAAAAACCTCAGCGGGAGATGATCCGCTGAATATCTTTCAGTTTAAACTGAATTTCGGTTATCATTATCAGTATTCCCGAAATTGCCTGCAACTCAATACGGGCGCTGGCCTGAAATTCAGTGATATCGCTCTTTATTCCGGAATTGCGGCTACGGATTGGAGTTGGTCTCCCCTGATAGCGGATTTCGATGGTGACGGCTGCAAAGATCTTTTCATTTCTAATGGCATTCTCCGCAGGCCAAATGATCTTGACATCCTGAAATTCATGTCTTCCAAAAGTATTTCCTCTGCACTCCAGAACGGAAGAGCCGCAGATCTTCAAACAGTGAAAAAAATGCCAACCGGGAAATTAAATAATTACGTTTTCAGGGGAACAGATAGTTTGGTATTTGAAGATAAAACAAAGGATTGGGGGCTTGAAAAATCGGGATTTTCCAATGGAGCAGCCGTTGCAGACCTTGATAATGACGGTTATCCGGATATTGTAGTTAACAACATCAATGGTCCCGCTTCCATTTACAGGAATAATTCAAAACAAAAACTAACAAATCACTATTTAGAAATTAAATTAAAGGGTGAAGGACAGAACCGTTTTGGTATTGGTTCCAAAGTAATCCTGAAAAACAAAGGCAGAATCCAATTAAGTTACCTCAATACCACCAGAGGCTTTGAGAGCAGCTCTTTGCAATATATTCATTTTGGTACCGGTACGGATTCCCTCGTCGATACACTACAGGTGATTTGGCCCGGAGGGAAATCGCAATTATTGACAAATATAAAATCGGATCAGATACTGACGCTTAGTTACCGGGATGCTGTCGCGAATCAGGTTCTTTTACTTCCGGCGAAATCCGATCATTCAAACGAAACCATTTTCAGAGAAGTTACCGATTCGATTTCATTACCCTACAACAGAGTGGAAGATCGATTTGATGATTTTAACAGCCAACCGCTAATCCCCCACCAAATTTCCACGTGCGGTCCAAAAATCGCAGTTGCCGATATTAACGGTGATGGACTCGACGATTTTTTTATTTGCGGCGGAATCAGACAAACAGGCGCTTTATTTTGTCAGTTATCTTCCGGAAAATTCAAACAATGCAACAAGGAAATATTTGAAAAAGATTCCCTGTATGAAGATGCTGATGCGGTTTTCTTTGATGCCAACGGTGATGGATATAAAGATCTGTTTGTATTGGGGGGTGGAAACCAGTACCCGGACGGTTCAGTGAATTTGACTGACAGATTGTACCTCAACGATGGAAAAGGAAATTTCAGAAGATCATTCACCATACCCACCATACTGGAAAATAAATCGGTTGTTATTGAAGGGGATTTTGATCACGATGGTGATTTAGATTTATTCATCGGGGGTAGTGCAGTCGCAGGCCGCTATGGTGAACCTCCTGCTTCTTATTTATTACTGAATGACGGGAAAGGAAATTTTTCAATCGCTGATGAATCCAAAGCACCCGGACTAAGACATATAGGTATGGTTACCGACGCCGTATGGACAGATATTGACCGGGATGGCTGGGATGATCTGGTGATAGTCGGTGAGTGGATGCCCATTACAGTCTTTAAAAACAATCAGGGGAAGCTCAGCAATATTACTTATTCATTAGGACTTCAACATACAACCGGTTTGTGGACAACTATAAAATCCTCAGATCTGGACGGCGATGGTTTCGAAGATCTATTGATAGGTAACTGGGGAGAGAATTCCAAATTACATGCAAGCGGAAAATTTCCGCTTAAGCTTTATACAGGTGATATCGACAAAAATGGTATTTCAGATCAGTTGCTGGCCATTGCAAAAAATGGAAACTATTATTCTTTTTTGGGGAAAGATGAATTGGAGAAACATTTTCCTTCACTGATCAGAAAAAAATATAACAGTTATTCCGGCTTTGCGGGTCAAACCATCGAACAGGTATTTGGAGACAATTTGAAAAATGCAACTTCGCTTACGATCGAGACACTATCATCAGTCATGTTAATGAATAATAGAAAAGGCAACTACGTGATTTCTAAATTACCAAAGGAAGTTCAATGGTCGCCGGTGTTTACGTTCCTGGCAGGTGATTTTAACGGCGACCAGAGAACGGATATTATTGCAGCGGGGAATTTTTATGGCGTATTGCCTTATGAAGGAAGATACGATGCCAGCTATGGCAGCCTGTTGCTTGGCCGCGAACATTTGCCCTTCCAGGTACTGGATCCAACCACATCTGGTATTATGCTGGAAGGTGAAGTCAGGGATAGTAAAATGATCCGCACAATCGGTGGAAACAGGTTAATTATCTTTTCACGGAATAACAATACAATCTTATTTTATAAACAGTCAAAATAATATTCCTGATTCCTGTTATATTCAACTAAACGCTGCGCGTGATGCCGCCACAATTAAACCAGTCGAAGCCCAACACAAAGAGATCATTGTGCAAGGATATTGCAGAAAGGCAGTAAGCCCACACTGACAAATAAAATAATTAAACGGAGGGCTGAATATTTCATCTTCTGGTCAGTCAGGTTTTTTAATCAGCTTCAATAATTCGGAGAATCCATCCTGCTGTTGAATGGATTTTATTTTGTCCGCGATTTCAGGATAATCCTTAAAAAAATCCTGCAGATTATCCTTTACCCTTTCAAATTTTTTGTCCTTCATCCGCATCGCAACAGGGTATGCTGCATACACTAAGCCGCTGTCTGTTTTCTTTTCAAATAATGCATTCGCATAGGACTGGATCGAACCACCCAATGCATTGTATCCGCTGTAATAGACCAAATAACAGTTCACTCTTCCGCTGTCGAGCCATTGCCCGAATGTATGTTTGATTGCAGACATCTTACCCAGCACGGCAAAATCATTTCCATACACATCAAATCCGGAAATCGAACGGAACCTGAAGCTGTCCACCTGAAATCCTGCCAGATCTTCCGGTGGAAACTTTTGTTTGGGCGCTTTTTCATTTTCCCTGAATAGTAATTTTTCTTCCTGGGCAGGAAACCATTTGATCAGTCCCGGACTTTTGGCTTCCGTCGTTCAGGAAAATGATTCCCGGTACAAAATTCCGGGCAAAGGGATATGAAGGTGCTTCTGTTTGTGCAGCCAGGGCGCCGGAAAACATCAGGTTCACTATAAATAGAAAGAAACTGATCTTTCCTGCCATAACAGTACATTAACAATGTAAAATACTTTATTCGCTGAGATATAAAACGTCCGTAAAAAGAAAAAATAAGAAGACAGCAACAAAATTTTAAACCCGCCAACGGCGCAAAAAATCTAATTTTACGGCGGAAATCGGAAACTGGCTCTGACGCGCTTATGTCCTCAAATTATGAACAAGGGACTTTTCATCTGGATGATTGTTTGTATTCCTGGTATTCTCCATGCACAGAATAAGGCAGACAGCATTTCCATACACAAACTGCAGAAAGATACCGTAATGAATAAATCAGAGAAAACGGTATTTCCCGTCATGTTTAATATCTGCACCGTTTTTTACTCGACAACAGATTCTAAAATAAATAAATTCCTGAGCAAATACGATTACACCCAACCACAGCAAATCCCCGTAGGTCTTCGGTTTGAAATAGCGGGCATTCCGAATGGAGGCAGGATGGTGTACAGCCTGAATGCCGGAACGATCATATCAAAACAGGATATTACTACCGCCGATATATCCCTCGGAGTTTATTACCGGATCATAAGAACAAAAAAAATATCGCTTTTGTCGGGCATCGCGGTCGGCGAACATTTTGATCGCATTGTTTTAAACGGTGCGCTGCCGCCCAATCTGGACAGCCTGGCAATAAAATACAATACGACTTTATCATTGCACCGCACCGGTTTGATGGTCGAGCCAGCTGTAAAATTCTTCTGGTATCCCCTGCAGGCAAAAAAAATCCGGGTTGGCCTGTTTACCGGAATTTATTACAATATGGATTTTAACAGTCGCTGGCGTGTCGGATATTATCCGCACAACGGCAATACGTTCAAAAATCTGAGAAAGCCCACTCAGGTTAGTACGATTGAAGAATTCGGATGGTCCTTGAGTACGGGACTCAGTATCTCTTTTTAATTGTCAATTGTTAATTGTCAATTGTCAATTACTTCTTGTCGACAGTTATGTGTTTCCCGGCACCGCCCATAAGTGGTATAAGAACAAAAATCAACAGGAAAGCCAATCCGCCGATAACCTGAAATGCAGTCAGGGAAGATTCATTATTTACGGTTCCTCCTCTTGCGAAAACAGAAAAATGAAAAACAAGGAGACCGATCACGGTTGCGAGTATGTAGCCGGTAATCTTTTGCAAGTTTTTCATTTTATACTTTTTTAAGATGATAAACCAACTAATATGGATCAAAGGGCTTACCAGATTTCCATGTCAGCGTACGGGCCCATGGAATAAATTGATTCTTAATTCTTTAAAAAGATCTATCCGATTCGTTAAAACATCCCGGGCTCTATAAACCACCCCAATTTGGCATTAGGACCGTCATTTTGATAAACTGCCTGTTAACGGTAAATGATATTTCCATTAAGCGAATGGCAAGAGGATATATTTGTTTACAAATGCCCTTAGAACTTATTAATTTTCGCCTATGATTTTTAAACGGGTTATCCATGGAATTCATAGAATACGGGCACATGGCCGGTTGTTGATCGGTCTTTCCGTTGCGCTCATCATCTTCCTACTGTCCCAGAGAACGCCGCCGGCCATTCAGTTTATCCTGGTCTGGAGCAGTTTTTCTTTTACGGTCCTTTTGATGTTATGGGCCATCATCCTCACAACCAGTGCCGCTGAAGTAAAGGTGATTGCGGTAATACAGGATTCAAGCCGGACCATTATTTCTGTTGTTATTCTTTTTGCTTCCGTGGTCAGTTTGTTTGCGGTGGTATTTTTAATGCGTACGCTGCCGAATCCCAACCAGGCCGGCTTTCCCTATCATGTCGGATTTGCAATTACTTCCGTAATCCTGTCCTGGATCATGATCCACACCATTTTTGCCATTCGTTATGCACACTTGTATTATAACCTTCTGTATGAAGAAAGAATGAGCCAGAAGGAACATAAGGGCGGTCTGATTTTTCCGAACGATGATCCGCCGGATTATTTCGATTTTGCTTATTTCTCCTTTGTGATCGGCATGACCTGGCAGGTTTCAGATATCCAGATCAGTTCCAGGCGCATCCGGCGAATGGTCTTATTTCATGCGCTGCTTTCCTTTCTTTATAACACTGTAATCCTGGCACTCACGATCAATATCATTTCGGGATTGATCCAGAAATAAACAAAATGGTTATTGGGATGATTGAAGAAAGACATAGTAAGGCAGATATAAGCCACTCTTAAACCAGTATTAACCCATAGATAAGCCAGATCTTTAAAAGACTGGCTTATTTAAGATTTATTTTTTCTTTTATTATTCTTTTATATAAATTTACTTAATCTTTCTTTAGTCAACCATGGGTACTCTTTTGAATAATTTTATGTTTACGGGCAGGTTGGGACCTGCTTCGGCCTATACCATGCGAGGGCATGATAAAATTGTCATCCGTAGTCGGGGAGGCGCGAAAAAACATGTGATTCAGAGTTTGCCCAGTTTTGAAGTGACCCGGCAACTAAACCAGGAATGGAAAGCGGTAGTCAAGGCTGCAGGAGTGATCAGGAATGGACTCGGTGGCCTTAAACCGATGGCAGATTATAATGTATCAGGGCCGTTAAATGGCCTGGTAAAAAAAATTCAGACAACCGATTTGATAAATCCCAAAGGCAGGAGATCCATTCTTTTCTCCCGTCAGCCGGAATTTTTTAGCAGTTTCCAATATAACCGGCAGAATCTTTTTAATTCCGTAATCCGGCAACCGTTTGAGATTTCAATTGATAAATCATCAGCGACAGCCCAGGTGACTATTCCGGTTTTACAGCCATCCATTCATTTTTTTGCAGATACCCGCTTCGCATATTACCGTTTTGTCTTTTGTTTCGATACAGTCAGCGATTATGTGTGGGATGATAGTGCGGATAAGTACAAGGCGCTGAATGCGCAATTGCCCGATATTAAACCCTTTGACACGGAATGGGTCCCCGTCAACAGTACGCAACCGGAAAAATCCTTTCAGATTGTTCCTTTTCTTCCGGATTTTTCGATTACGCCCGATATGATGTTTTTCTTTGGCGCCGGCATTCAATATGGCATGCCCGCGCACGATGGTTCCATTCAACCCATTCCGTATGCCGGGGCTGCAAGGATCCTTAAGTGCGTTTGAAGCTTAAAGCCTGCCTGACGGCAGTCAGGCGTAAGGCGCAAAGCGTAAAGCTTCTGTCAACTGTCAACCGTCATCCGCGGACATACCGATCAACGAATTTCGTCGGCAAAATCACTAACTTCTATATCCCATTTAAATGCATTCGTGGGTAAATAAATCTGAAGTGAATTTCTTCTGTAATTTTCGGCATGCATTTTATCAAATTCACCCGCAAAACCCTGCTTGTTCACCTGGTCTTTTGGGTATTGTACTTTATTTCCAATGCCTTTCTGTGGGAAACCTTTGATAAGAACTATAACGAAGCAACCTACTTTGGCCTGACCAGATTGCCCCTGAAAATAACGGCGGTGTACATTAATTTCTTTCTTTTAAAACAATTCTTTTTTCAAAAGAAATATGTTGCATTTTCTTTCTTTTTCCTGCTGAATTTATTTTTAGCCGGCTTTATTCAAACCTATATTTCGACTTCAGGCATATTCAATTACAAGATTTTTACACAATATTCCCTGCCAATCGCTTCTGTGGTATTATTCAGCAGCGTCTTCATCGTCATTCATCAGTTTTTTGTTCAGGTGAAGGAATCCAAACAGCTGGAAATTGATAAAATAAAAAATGAACTGAGTTTTTTAAAGACCCAGCTCCAACCCCACTTTCTGTTTAATACGCTGAATAATATTTACTCATTAACATTTGATAACAGCCAGCTGGCAGGAAAATCCATCCTGCGATTGTCCGGGTTATTGCGGTATGTACTCTATGAGTCAGATACCGAAATGGTGGATCTGCAAAAAGAGATCAATCATCTGAAAGAATATATAGAGCTGGAAAAGATCAGATTTGCCGCCCGGCTGGAACTTTCCTTTAATATTTCCGGTAATGTATCGGATAAGAAAATCATTCCCATTCTGCTGATTCCGTTTTTGGAAAATGCCTTCAAACATGCTTCCAACAATCTGAATGAAAAAATCTGGATCACCATCGATTTGATTGTAAAAGAAAATAACCTCAGTTTTACCGTTGAAAACAGTGTATGCCTGGAAGGGAAAACCCAGGTGCATCATTCATACTCAGGCATTGGTCTGGAAAATGTAAAAAGAAGGCTGGCCCTGCTTTATAAAAATTACACATTGGACAGCGAGCTCAAAGAAAACTATTATCACACGTATCTGATGATACCATTTAACTAAATCATTATGCATCAGATAAAATGCCTGATCGTCGATGATGAGCCCCTGGCCCAAAATGTCATAGAGAATTACCTGAAAAATTTTACAGATATCGAATTAATCGCCAAATGCGAGAATGCACTGAGTGCCCTGGCATGGATAAAGAAACAGAAAATCGATTTGATTTTTTTGGATATTTCAATGCCTTTTATATCCGGTATTGATTTTATAAAAACCCTGCAAAATCCGCCAAAAATCATCCTGACAACCGCTCACAAAGAATTTGCAGTTGAAAGTTATGAACTGAATGTACTGGACTATTTATTGAAACCGATTTCCTTTGAGCGGTTTTTAAAAGCGATCAATAAATTGGAGAATAACAAGTGCTCAGGTTATAAAACCTGTCATTGACGATTCAGAAAGCGAAGTCTTCATTTACGTAAAGAGTGACAAGAAGAACGTAAAAATTCTCCTGAAAGAAATTTTATTTATCGAGAGTCTGAAAGATTATATAAAAATTCATACGGTCAACAGAACGATCGTTACCCAGGTTCCCATATCTGCTATTGAACAACGACTCCCCGAAAGTTTTTTACGGATCCACCGGTCATTTATCATAGCAAAGGATAAAATAACGGCCTATACCCAACATGATTTTGAAATAGGAAAATATCAAATCCCCATTGGCAGAAATTATAAAGCTGTTGTGGCCAAAGTATTTAATTCTTCTCGATAGGCTGAACGCCTAACGCTCAACGCCTGAACGCTCAACGCTAACGCTGAACGCCAACGCGTTTCCGTCAACTTGTCGCGATCAACCGTCAGGCATCAACCGACAACCGACTAACAAACAAGCATCGGCTCCCGAACGACATCCCATCCCCGACTGATGGCGATTCCCTGTTAAAAACGTCTGTATATATGACTGCTTTCCTTGCCGGTCGAATATTCAAAAATACAGTCTGATTAAATATTTTTTTTGTGTGGCGATCAACCATCATGTTATGTCACACAAAAAATTCCTTCGACTGTTATTCCCCGTACTCGGTTTATTGCCTTTGTCAGGTATGACACAGGACGATGAACCAAGGATATTACAGATAGCAAAAACAAATGAACAGATCACCATTGATGGCGTAGATAAGGAAAACAGCTGGTCGAAAACGAGTGTTGCGTCACAGTTCATAAACAAATGGCCGACCGACAGCGGACTGGCAAAACTTCAGACAGAAGTAAGGCTTCTCTACGATGATAAATTCCTCTATGTATTTGCCGTCATGCATGTGCAGGATAATAACCTGGTCATCCAGTCCCTCAAACGCGATATCAATCCCTATTACAGTGAGGGGTTTTCGGTTGTGCTGGACCCCAGCGGTCAAAAATCTTCCGGGTTTACGTTTGGTGTGAATGCCAGCGGAGCACAATTCGACGGCATCGCACAATACAATAGCGCATCATTTGAAATGGACAGCAAATGGTATTCGGCTACCAAACGTGGCGATAAGATATGGACGGCAGAAATGGCAATTCCATTTAAATCACTTCGTTTCCCGGCCGACAAATCCAGCTGGGGTATCAATTTCATCCGCAATGATATGCGCAACAATTGTTTTTCCACCTGGAACCGTGTGCCCATTCAATATTTCGGTGCAAATCTCGGGCATCTTGGAAATCTCATTTTTGAAGGCGTGCCTCGTAAACCTTCCAATAATAATTCATTCGTACCCTATGTAAATACAACCGTCATTCACGACAGCACAACCCGCGCAAAATTGAATGTGGGTCTGGATGCACGGATAGCCGTCAGTTCATCGCTCAACCTGGCGGCCACTATCAATCCTGATTTTTCTACAGTGGATGTTGACCAGCAGGTGATCAACCTGGACCGTTATAGTATTTCACTTCCGGAGAAAAGATTATTTTTTCTCGAGAACAGTGATATTTATACCAACCTGGGCACTCCGAATATCAGGCCCTACTTTTCGCGTAAGATTGGTTTAACCGACGATGGCCAGGTGATTCCGCTGGTCGGCGGCGCGCGGCTGAACGGATATCTGAATCCCAAAACAAGGATAGAAGTGATGGATATGCAATCAGGGCATCAGCAGAATCATTTCTATCAAAATTATTTCACCTCCGTGATCGAAAGACAGGTTCTGAAAAGATCCAACCTGCGTTTTTATTTTGCGAACGTGCAGACTTTTGGCGACTCCACTTATAAATCATCGAATACGGAAAATTATAATCGCGTGGGCGGCCTGGAATTTACCTATGTCGCTCCGAAGGGAAATTTTGATATCGGCACCAAATTATCCAAAGCATTTACACCCGACAATCATACCGATAACCTGTACACCAATCTGAGTCTCGATTATTATGGAACCCATCTGATCATCAACAGCCAGTTTAACCAGATCGGTAAAAACTATATTGCCGCGATGGGGTTCACACCCAGGTTATATAACTATGATGCTGCCACCGGACAAACGGTCAGACTGGGATACTATGAAAATACCAGTCATATTGAATATGACATCTATCCGAAATCAAAACGGCTGATCAATATGCATGTACTCGAAGTGAATCCGTCTGTGTTTCTGAATTCATCGGATGGCAGTCTGAATGAAGCCGACCTCGCTTTCAAATACACCATACTATTTGCGAACCGTCGCACATTCTACATTGGATGGGTGCAGAAAAATCTAAACCTGCCCTACGAGACCAATATATTCAGCGGACTGAATAATTTTCAACCCGGCAACTATAAATTTGGCTATGTACAGCTGGACTATGAATCCAATTTCTTAAAACCCTTCTCCTGGAAATTAAATATGGAAGCCGGGGGATATTTTAGTGGTAAGCGATTTTCACTGACCGGTTCAATATTGCAACGCGTACAACCCTGGGGAATCTTTGGAATCATGGTGAACTATAATCATATTGAAGCAGACGGAAAAAAAGTAGATCCCCTGATCGTCAGTCCGAGCATCGAGCTCGCCTTTAACCGGAATATGTTCCTGACAACCTATGCGCAGTATAATACCGACATCAGCAATTTCAATATCAATACAAAATTTCAGTGGCGATACAGACCCATGTCAGATTTTTTCCTGGTGTACACATCAAACTACGTAACACCCGACTACAAAAACACGGGATATAATTTCACGATGAAGCTGGTGTATTGGCTTAACTAATTGTCAATTGTTAATTGTTAATTGTCAATTGAGTAGTCATTTCAAATAATTGACAATTAACAATTGACAATTAACAATTACCGGCGGTATGACTTTTGCACCAGGTATCGTATGAAACAATACATACTCGCATTAATTTGTCTGCTAGCAGGCATGTATGCATCCGCACAACAACCACCACATCCGCCCGTACCACCGCATCCGCCTGGAGCGCCCCATCCACAGGCACCACATCATGCACATGCCTACCATAACGGGCATCATTATACGCATCATTACCATGCTTATCATCACAGTAGCCCGCCACACCCGCCGATGCCTCCGCATCCACCGGCACCACCGAGGCCATAATAGTTATTAGTTGTTAGTTATTAGTTATTAGTTATTATCTGGATTGAAAAATAATAACTAATAACTAACAACTAATAACTACTCTCTAAGTGGTTTAGGCAGAAAGTAATTGTAATTCTTTCAGGATCAATTTTACGACTTTGGGATCTACGATTATGCTATCATGTTCAAAGTCCAGTTTGATGCGCCATTTCTGCATCGTGTTTACGCCAATGATGGCTTCTTCGCTTAAATCCGGCACCACCATAAATTCATCACTCATACGCAGGTCACCGAAATAAAAATCACTCCGAAGTGTATGATCAATCTTTACAAAATGGCCACGGCTGGCTGTACCTACTTCAAGTGGTAAACGCATTCTTTCTACAAAACCTATCTCATCCGCGTTCTCTGGCGTGATACAGGAAAAACTCGCGCCGCTGTCGAACAGGGTATAAATTGTCTTCTCTCCCTTCGATCCCATAAAAAGTAATGGCACTTTTATTATACCCATAAGTTAATTGTCAATTGTTAATTGTCAATTGTTAATTGAATTAAACATTGACAAATAATCCCGCAGATGCGGGAACAATTTATGCCATTTTTAATAATTGTACATAAAGGTTTTTAACCCTATGCTACCTGGTGTTTTAGCTGTATCATATAAAAAACTAATGAGTAAACTGCATAAATATTCTGTTGTCTGGTTTTAATCTTTTATAAGTCATTTTCCATCAATGTGTTACTAACTACTCAAATAAAATCCATTTTATTGCTAACTGAAATATACCTAATTAGGTATATTTGAATATTGGCAGTCATGCCCAATTTTGACTATTTTGACGGAATTAAGATTAATATTTATTATGATGAACATCTTCCACCCCATATTCATGTGGAGTATGGGGATGATGAAGTTTTACTTGTTATAGAAACCGGAGAAATATACGAAGGCGGGTTGCCAATAAAACAATTAAAAAAGAGCAGACAATGGCTGACAACAAACAAATCTGATGCCTTTGTAGCTTTTAAAGCTTTAAATCCCCATTTGTATGCGCCCCGTAAAAAAAAGGCCAAGAATATTAAAGGCAAAAAACGATAAAGATTTTTGCATAACTGCAGTATTTAACAATGGGGAAATTCGAATGATTGATTTTAAATCAATATTTAATGAAATCGGAATCAATAAAAAATCATCCTTAGCCGCACTTCTTGATCCGAATGTTTTTAAAAAATTCAGTATTGAGAATGGAACTTTATCCTGGAAAAGTGTAGTGCAGGAAATTCCATGGAGGAACGGCTTTCGTACAGTTCCTTTTGAGATTGGTGCAGATACTCTTTATAAGAAAAGCAAGCCATCTCCATCTAATGTATCCTATCGCGTAAAAATCAGCGAACTCATCCGAAAAGAAAGACTCGCTGCCCATATGACACAGGGTGATTTGGCAAAGGCAAGCGGAACGACAGCCGGTTATATATCCAGAATAGAAAATAATCAATCCGGAATTGAATTGGACACTTTGTTTAAACTTGTTGAAATCGGGTTACGTAAAAAACTTAAAGTCACAGTTCAATAATGGTCAATTGTTAATTGTCAATTGTCAATTGAATTAACCATTGACAATTGACAATTGACAATTTATTCCGTTTTTAGTGTGGTAGCGGGGGAAGTTAGCGCTGCTCTCGTTGAATAATAAGGCAGACGTAATTGCCGCCGTTGTTACAATCACCAGTGCCGATAGATATAAACGGAATCGGTGACAGCGCCTCTTTATATTCAAATAGTTTCAGCCAGTTACTCATAAAATACCAGGCAACGGGAAATGCAATACAGGCCGCGATCAATGAGAGCCATAAATAATTCCTCGTAATCAATGTAACCACCTGTGTTATGCTCGCGCCCAGCACCCGGCGCATACTGATTTCTTTCTGCTTTTGCTGGGTGGTGAATGCGGTGAGTCCCAGTAAACCGAGACAGGTTATCAGAATAGTGATCACGGAAAACGACGCGAATATTTTTCCTCTTTTCTGATCCGCCTCGTATTGCGAATTAAAATCGTTATCCAGGAATTTATATTCAAAAGGCAATTGAGGGAAATATTTTTTCCAGGTGCTTTCAGCGAGTGTAATACTACTCTGTATATTGCCCGGGTTCAATTTGACCTGGATGATATTGCTGTTCGGCGAATAAAAAAACAAAAGTGGTTCGATCGGATTGTACAGTGATTTCTGATTAAAATCCTTCACCACCCCTACTACCTCCAGATAGTGATTGGATGTATCTCCCGGAAATGTAACACGTTTTCCGATCGCGTTATCCCATGCGAAATGTTTTACCATGGCCTCATTCACCATGATGCTATGCAGTGTATCCGGCGGGACCGGAAAAATTTCGTCCCTTGACTATGGGAATGTTGAGTGCCTTGAAAAAATTTTCATCGACGCCATAACATTGATTCCCTTATCGGTATGACCGGTATTCGTTTGAACCGTAAACAGGTTCAGACCGATGCCCGGACTTCCGGGATAATTATTGCCCGTACCTACTACTTTCACGCCGGGCAGATTGCGAAGTTCATTGTTCATCGCAAATATCTTGCTGCGTTCGTCTTCACCGGTATTGATGGTTACCATCATCACCTGTTCCTTATTAAAACCGACATCTTTTTTTCTTATATAAGCCAGCTGCGCATACACAACCCAGGTGCAGATCAGCATGATCATGGCAACAGAGAACTGTAATACGACCAGCGTGCGGCGAAGAGTTACATTTCCGGACGCCTTCGACAAAGAACCCTTCAATATGCTGACGGGTTGAAAGCTTGCCAGGTAAAATGCGGGATAACTGCCACCGATCAATCCCGTAAAAAGAATGATACCAACCAACAGCAAAATATTATTGGGTTGAAATAAAGTAGCGGCTGTAAAAGATTTACCTGCGATTGTGTTAAACATACCCAGGAAAACGATCACCAGCCCGAGACTCAGTATAACAGATACAAAGGCTGTAAATAATGATTCACTCAGGAACTGTGAAATGAGTTGACTTTTTGTTGAGCCGGCCACTTTGCGGATACCAATTTCCTTCGCCCTGCGCGCAGACCGGGCCGTTGTGAGATTCATATAATTGATACAGGCAATCAGCAGCATAAAAAAAGCAACTGCCGAAAAGATCCTGATATACGACATATCACCGACTTCTTCCGGTTCTCCACCCAGCTTTGATTTCAGATGGATATCCGTGATGGGCATTACACCATAATTGATCTTGACATTGTACTTGGTGAAAATCGGCGCCATGTATTTGTCATAGAGCGGGATCAGTTTTTTATTAAAGGCATCCGCTGTAACGCCGGGTTTCAATAATACATAGGTGAAATTGTTGAAGCTGCCCCAGTTATTGCTGCCATTATTTTTATCACCGGGCTTCAGAATCGTGCTCATGGAAATCAGCATATCGTAGCGGATATGCGAGTTCGTCGGTATGTCCTCAAAAACGCCGGTCACTTTATACAGATCATAAACCGTCTTCATTGTTTTACCCACCGCCGCTGTATTCCTTCCAAAATATTTATCTGCCAGGGTTCTTGATATCACAATACTGTTTGGCTGGGTCAATGCAGTGGCCGGATGACCTTCGAGAAATTTAACCGTGAATATTTTGAACAGGGTACTATCGGCATAATAGATCTTGGTTTCATAAAATCCGTTCGTCCCTTTCATGAATAAGGTTCTTTCCCTGTTTAACATCCTCGCCGATTCCTCCACATCCGGGAAGTCTTTTTTCAAAGTGGCAGCGAGGGGAAGCTGGGTAACTGTCCAGTCGGTGTTTTTATCCGTTCATGGATATACGAAACGATCCGGACGATGCGATCGGCTTTTTCATTATACCGATCGAAACTCAGTTCATCCTTTATATAAAAAATAAGGAAGAGACTGAACGTGATACCCAGGGTTAACCCCAGTACATTGATCAGGCTGTACCACTTGTCTTTTTTGAAATTCCGGAAGGCAACGAGCAAAAGGTTTTTTATCATAGATCTGCGTTTATAAAGTCAGTCGCATCAGCAGCTTAAAAGATGCCAATCTTGCAAGTATTTAATAACCAATTCTTTATGTTTCCGGAATCGAATGGAATAGTGTCCGGAAATGATATGACGTGCGTACGCTTTTGAGAGTTACAGTCTTGTCGGGAAAAAATTATACAGGAGGAGTCTAATGAATCCTGAAAGAACTATACATATGCGTTTGGAGTGACTAGTCCTGAAATAGCTATACAGGCGAGTTAATAAATCTGCAGAGGAATATATATAAGGTCCGTCCGATAAGATGCCTTACTGACTCTTTATATAAAGACTGTAGTGACCATTTCATGTTCGATAACCGTTGAACCATCAAAGGTTCTGCATTGTTCAACCGCTCCGACAGAAATATCAAGGTAAATCTTCGACTCGTTCCATTTGATTTTCCGGAGATCCTGAACAGATATCAGGATCTTCTGATCTCCAAAAATGCTTTTTGCAACAACCAGCAGATAAATAATTTTCCAGGATTCATCCTCTACGATAAAACCGCTGACAAATCCGACTTCGCCATCTGTTGCATAAATTCGAAATCCCCTTGTGTCGCGGGTACTCCTCAGATGAATATTATCGGCGGAAGGGGAACTTACAGACGGGTTTTCAGTCAAATCCGGCTGATCGCAATGTACAGGCGCGTAAAATCCATTGTCTATAAACGGTTGCCAGCGGTAATATTCGTTTAATGATTTTGTATGTTGTAATGATACAGGCCTGTCTGTATCCACATCCGGACTATTCAGTATTTGTTTTTTTGTAAGATTTACAGGAAATGTTCCACCCCTCCATTTTGATTTGTCAAACGCAAGCGGTGATATAAGCACTTTGCGTCCGGACAGCCATTGACCTGTTTTAACAACAAGATATCTGATCGCCCAGTTTCGATCGTCAAAATAAGTTTCTTCAATCTTACCAACTTCTCCGTCTGTGGCAGACAAACTAAATCCCAGCAAGCTGTTAATGTTGAGTTGCATACACTATTGATTTTAAGTTTCAGTGAATAGAAGATTAAATCAATGCTGTCATAATACAGTCGCAACATACGCACAATAAATCCCATCCCGTATGATGTCACTTAGCATGTAATATGACTTTGATCATTTAAAGGCAACATGGGAATTATAGTGATGTATCCGGATGATAACAGTCACTTACCCGTATGACAGAACTCATGCACACGGATCAACTTTGAGAATAGGTTTGCTATTCCAATTACAAATGAATTAATTCTTCAAAAATATTGTTTATGAAAAAACGCACCGAAAAAATACTATTGGCCTTAATGGTTATAATAAGTATTACCGGATATATAACCAGTTGCACGCATGAAAATGCAGTACTGCCCCCGCCGGCAACAAGCACACCGGAAATTAAACGTGGCGATGGCGTATTCCTGCCGGGGAACCTGACCGTCGGAGATACAAGTCAATGGAAGTTTGACCAGGTGCACTCCAGTGTATTATGGTCAGGCGAATATCTGGGCGAAGCCGGTTTGCTAACGGGCAGGTTTAATGATTTTGGAATCAGCAGTATTTCTGAAGCGCAAAAAACAAAATATGTAACAACCGGTCAGCCTTTGAAAGATACTTCATGGGCTTTTTACGAAGGCGATCCCACGAAAACCTATTTTAACGGGTATGTGCAAATGAATACCTCCAATACAGGAGAACCCGGGAGGGACGGTGGATGTTATCTGGGCTTCACAGGTGCACCAAAAATTATTTCCGGCACTCAAAATCTGATTGATTCCAATATAGCCATTATCAAAACTTCCAAGGTGGAACTTGACCCAAATAGCTCCGGATATATTGTTACGATGACAATGACCTGGAAGGGTTTATTATCATCACCCCATGACACTACCTTAAATGGAATACTCTCTTATGTTAAAAGGGGAACCGTGGGGTCAGGTACTGCCAGTGCTTACGATGTATTTGGATTGCAGTTGAACTTCAGCTTTAACTGCAGATCCTTTGGAATGACAACGACCGAAATTTCAGACCTTATTACGGTTCAGTGTAACATGAACTTCAATAACAAATAATCACCCATAAAAATTATTTATGAAACGAGTATTAATTTTTGGAGGATTGTTGCTCTTCATGGGCATTGGAATGGTCAGCTGCTACCAGGATGTGCTCATCCCTCAGGTTGCCACGGAAGCGCCCCCACAGTTCGTAAGCTATAGCGGCGACCTGCAGCCCTTGTGGAATGAGAACTGCGCTTTATCGGGTTGCCATGTAAAAGGGGGCCAGGTACCTTACCTCTCGGAAGATATATCTTATGATCAGTTGGTCGGCGGAGGATTTGTCAATACGGTTGTGCCGGCAGACAGTAAACTGTGGATAGCCCTCAACGGAATCATGATGCCACATCTTCCATCGGCTTCCGACCGTCAGAAAGTTTTCGACTGGATAAGAAATGGTGCACCGAATAATTAAGCGACTCAAAAACTAATCAAATGAAAAATTTTATAAATAAACAAAAGAGCCCGCTGATATCCGGCGTTTGTCTCATGGCTACTCTTTTCATACTGAATAGTGCAGGCTATGCGCAAAAAGACAGTACGGTGGCACCCACACAGGCGGATGCTCCGGTTAAACCCAGGCCGGTAAAAAATACATTTCAAACGGGCCAGATTATCGACGCCCAAACCGTAATGGTTCCCGTCAAGGGGACTTTTGAAGCCGATATCCAGCACAGGTTTGGATCCGTTAAAAACGGATATCAGGATTTATGGGGAATTTACGGGATCGCAAATATCCGTTTGGGCTTTCTTTATACACCCATAGATAATTTGGAAATAGGTTTCGGTCTGGCTAAGGTGAACATGCTCTGGGACGGAAGCGCCAAATATGCCATTTTCCGACAAACAAAAGACAGATTTCCGGTCAGCCTGACTTACTATGGCAATATCGCAGTGAAGACGGTTCAGAATCCGGATAATGTTCTTTTTAAATACGAATCAGAACGCTGGTCTTTTTTCAATGAATTGATGATTGCCAGAAAGATCAACGATAAACTATCCGTACAGATAGGCTTCAGTATCTCTCATCAAAATTCCGTTCCGGGTTATTACACAAAATCCGATACCGCAAATGTTGTTTTTAAAGAACAGAAATTCAATTTGTACGCCATTTCATTCTGTACAAGATATAAATTAACCGAGGGGACCTCATTCATTTTTGACTACGATCAGCCACTCACAGCATTTGCTTCGAATAACCCGCATCCTAATTTCGCTTTCGGGTTTGAATTCGGTACCAGCGGCCACACCTTTCAGTTGTTTGCAGGAAACTATACCCTGCTGAACCCACAACAGAACAGCCTGTATAATGCGAACAATCCGTTTGGATATACTGAAAATGGCACGAAAGTGCCCGGTGGTCAGTTTAATATTGGTTTTAATATCACGAGGTTATGGAATTTTTGACCGCATTGAATTGATGGTCCTTATTGCAAGGAGAGGCTGGTCGCCCTCTATTTTTCACTATAGGCTTTCAGCTCACCCATGATCGTTGTTAACCGGTCAAAGAAAAAGCGGCTGGTTTCTTCTGGGAGAGGCGTTTCACTGGTATTGTATAAATCGCCAGGTCACGATGCAATTTTTGTCATCTGTTTTTTTGAATACCATTTCCAGGTTCACCCGGAGATTCATTTCGGGAACCTGGCAGTTTTCGGCATACATGATGCCCTCGTCTGAAAATGTCATGCTCAGAGGTGATACTGTTGCCCGGCACTGATCAAACATGAGTCGGTGAGTACTTCCTATATATGCGATGGGTGTATCCTGTTCAACACTCCGAAGTCCGGAGATCCAGCCTGACCCTTCCGGCAACATCCCAGATCGTCATATATACATCATGGAAATCAGCCTGAATGGATAATTCCTGGCTGGTGTTTGTATTCGTTATAAAAATACTGTTGGGGCTCCACAGGTTGGGGTACTTTATTTCTCGCCTGGTTCAGCAGTGCGAAATGATAATCAACCGTCCCAATCGATGGATATTCTTCCGATGAATGAACCCATTCTATTTCAACCGGATCAGAAGAATTGGTCACCTGCTGCAAGAGTTTTTCGGTCACCAGCAGATATTCATGATTATCGATACTATTCTTTAATAAGCGGTGGGCGACGATCATGGCGGGTCCTGATTGTTTTACAAATCTTCCCACGGTGATTTCTGCAACCGGTCCGTGATGTGCAATAAATTTCAATGTCAGGTTAATTACGCCCTGGCAGGCTCCGCAGGGACAAATGGTATGCTGCTGCATGAACTTCCGCTGGAAATGAAAGGCATTAAAAATCCGCAGGCAAATATTCTCCAATTTCCTCCTGCGTTGGAGCCGGTCCTTTTTTAATCAGCAAAACGGCATCTCCTTCGATTTCCGTTACTTCGTATTCATCACCCACCTCTTTTACAATCGCGTCTATGAGCAGGTTTATGGTATGTGCACCGTGCTCGATTTCCGTATTGGTGATGTATTCGGTGAATCCGCTGATATCCGGAATCAGTATGGTTGCTAATGTTTCAGCCAAAGTAGATACTTGAATCTCTAAGATAAGAAAGATTGAATTTACCGGGCCGTCGAAAGATTGAACTTACCTGGCCGCTGAAAGATTGAATTTACCGGCTGAAAATGGTGAATCGACCGCGAAAGATTGAACTTACCGTTCCGCCGCCCAGAGAATCGCGTTGGCAAACATTTTTTTGAATTCCGGCGAATGAAAAATATTGGCATGATGGCCCATCTGGAAATAAATATTACGGGCCTTTATTTTTTCGTTGGACCAGATCACGGGATGATCACCCATTTTGATATCTGAAGGTGGCTGATAACTGGATTCATCCACATTGGCAATCACGTGCACATGCGGTCGCGGATCTTTATCATACGTATACCATTCATCATCGGGAATTGAAAAAGATTCCGGAATGCCTTTCATGACCGGATGATCTTTATCTTCCACATGCACCGTAGCCGTTGCTCTTGCCGCTATATAATTCTTCCAGCGGATACCGCCCATGAAATCGGAAAACCAGTCCCACATCGCATAACCGTCAAACTCTCCCAAAAGCGATGCATGATGAAGTCCCACCCATCCACCCCTTCCTTCTTCCATATATTTTATGAATGCCGCTTTGGCGCGGTCGGTCCACATATAGGGCGGATAATTCAGCTGAAGAATTTCCTGGTAGTGCTTTAGATATTCTTCGCTGATGGAATCGGTATTATTGATTACATCATATTGAAAATGTTGCTCTGCAGAGAAATCTTTCAGCCAGTCCAGCGCTGCAACCACAAAACCTTCATGTATTCCTCCGCGTTCTGCGAGAACCAGCACATGAAAAACAGTATTGGAAGAGTATCCACGGTTGACGGTTGGCGGTTGGCGGTTGGCGGTTGGCAGTTGTTCCTTTTTTTGAGCGTTGCAAAAATCCACAACTGAAAACTCCAGTAGTAATAGTGTAATGAAAAACTTTATAAGTGTTCTCCGCATGAGCCATTGTGACGAATGAAACTGCACATATCAGGAATGAGCGATTACTGGTGAATTCTGACAGCAAATATCAGGAAAGGCGGGAATTTATTACCAATGAGATTCCTGGAACAACAAATATCAGGAAAGGCAGAGTTTTTTCTGGTGAGATTCCCGAAGCGAACAAATATCAGGAAAGGCGGGAGCTTTTCAGAAGCTTTGAACGGGTCGCATATCTTTTGTCTTTCCCATACACGAAAAAACAACTTCCGTTTTTGATGGTTTCGATCACGGAACGATGAACGTCGGAAGGAATGGCGGGACAACCTTCACTCCTGCCGAGGCGGCCGGAGGTTTTGGAATATTCATCATTTACATAATCGGCCGGATGTATCACGATGCCACGACTGTATGCGTTATCGTTGAAACCATGTTCCATGCCGAGCAGGCGAAGTGAATATCCATTCTGACCAACATATGTTTCACCGGTTAGATAAAATCCCAGGCTGCTTTCAAGACTGCGGTTGCGATTGGAAAATCTTGTTGCGTATATCTGTCCGGAATTTCTTCCGTGTGCAACCAG
This sequence comes from uncultured Bacteroidota bacterium, assembly GCA_963732055.1. Classification (GTDB taxonomy): domain Bacteria; phylum Bacteroidota; class Bacteroidia; order Chitinophagales; family Chitinophagaceae; genus Puia. The sequence goes on from CAVSYG010000005.1 coordinate 31,314, forward strand.
CGTATTGAAAAGCAATTTTCCATTCTCCATGTCCAGAACAAAAAGTCTTTTCTTAAAAGAAGGAAGACTGAAATCGACAATGGAAAGTATTGTGTTATTCAGAATGGTTCCTGATTTTCGGAGGTTCTCATAACCGATGATGGCTTCTTTGAATGCTTCTTCAGATAATCCAAGACTATCCAGCGACAGCATATTATATAAACCTGAAATTGTTGAGTTCAGTGAAGACGTAATGTTGTATGAGAGAAGTGAAGAGGTAATATTTGAGAAAGAGATATTTTTTTTATCAACACGGGCCGCTGAAGAAAATGTAGCGGGTAAAATAAAGTTGACCGCGATCAACAGTAAACTCTTTAGCTATCAGGGGTATTTTTTTCAGACTCATTTGCACGGCGGATCAGGCGGCAAATATAAGCTTAAAGCAGAAAGCGGAAAGCTTAAAGCTATTATAAAAAAGATCCTTGGATCGTTATTGTTTGAGCGTTAAGGCTGATCGCTTAATCGCTATCGTATCATCGATAAACGGCTTTACGCATTTGCGCTTTAAGCTGTCACGCATCTAAATGTGCCGTGGAAACAGAATCGCCAGTGTGACCAGAAACAAATACGGAATAGCGATGGCAAATATGGAAATGAAGAGGTCCCTTCTTTTCTTTGGATTGCGATCCCATTTCTCTTCATACTTTCCGTAAATCTCCCGGTCACGTTCATTCACAATAAAAATCTGATTGAGAATCAATACAGTGAGCAGGTAAACGGCAGATGCGAAAATAGCTGCTACGGGTTTTGATGCAAACCAGCAGTGTCTGAACATGCGCAGGTAAACGGCTTCGAGGAATAAAACCCATCCTCCGGTAAAAAGGGAAAACAGATACATCGCCTGTATACGGGCTAAAAAATCGCGGGAATGATAGCTTCGCCGGTAAAAATGGTTATAGATATTAAAATACAAATAATCTATGGGTTTCATAGGGTTGGTTGTTTTGGGTAAAAACGGGTCGGACTAACTACACGGATCGGATTACCTCTAATTAACGCATTTTATGGGGAAAGTCATACAAAAGGGCAGGAAATCTTTGAGCCAGAACAGGCCGTTTGAATAGTGCTATCTGGCTGATTTCAAGGAATCTGTGATTATTTCACGGCCTAATGAAAATAACATAAATTTATAGCTATGCGCAAAGCGACCCCCTTGCCTTCTTTGCTTGTCATAGCAATCACCTCTGTTTATTTGTTCTCCTGTAATTCGGCCGTTGTTGATGTCCCCTTCCCTGTCTCAGACAGTGGCTATCCGCAGCCGGTCACCCAGCCGCTGGTATTGACTGCGCCCAAAACACTGAATTGGGTTACTCTCAAAAAGGGAAAAATAACACCGACTGTCCGAAAATTCGATCTGAAGAGTCTGCCTTCAACACCCTATGATCCATCCGGTTTTCAGGCATTCAAAAAGGCTCCGGAAGTTTCTCATATTGATTTCAATAGTTTACCCGATTCTGCATTCAACCTGGATCAGATACCATCGACATCCCTGGAACTAAAAAAATATGTACTGGCGCCACCGGTCACTACCAAGGCTGGTCTGGTCTCCCCAAAAAATAACGCCACCATGGGCATATCGGACTGGGGCGTTGCGCTGGGTTTACAGGGACAGAGTATGTTCTGCCTTTTAAAAGACAAAAACGGACTGATCTGGATCGTCTACGAATCGTGGTATTTATCGTTATGACGGAGAATATATTCAAAGTTATCCTATAGGACCAGCGTCGGCGATGATTGAGGACAGGCAGGGCAGGATCTGGTACGCCAGTGAGAATGGTGTTGGTTATCTGGACACGCGACTTGGTTTGACTGGTTTTTCAACCGCTTTCCTGGCTCCGTTTCCCCGGGTTCCGAAAATGATGCTGGATGATAAGGGAAGGATATGGATACCCCAGGTCTTTGAACATGGTAAGGGATCTATTGCAGTCGCTGGACCCGACAACCGAAACATATCAAAATTCTAAACAACGGGAACCGGCGTATCCGGAACATTCGTATGGGGCGTTTACCAGGAAGACAGAAACAATTTCTGGCTGGCTACGAACGATGGCTTCAACATCATCCATTCAGACAAGGGGAAAATTTCCTATATCAAAAAATCAATGGGCCTTGCCAACGATACGACGCGGGCGATTGCAGCGTGATGGAAATGGACATATCTGGGTTGCATACAAAAACGGGCAGGTTGATATGATTGACCCCGCAAAAAGCACGATCACAAAATATATTGATCTGCGAAGTGACGAAAATGATAATGTTTTTTTCTATCGCTTCCTGTTTGGCAAAAACGGCATCGTATGGATTGCTACCAGTCACGGGTTGATGATGCTGGATCCCGCCAATGTTTTGATCAGGCGTCTCGGCGAAAATGAAGGCATGACGAGGGGTCATGTACCTGGATATTCTGGATGATGGTAAAGACAGGTTACTCGTAGCTACCTCTCAGTCGGGACTGGATTTGATTGAACAGGATGCAAAAATGGTTTACCCGGTAGAAAAGAAAAATGTAACGACCATGTACGCCGATGAGTCTGGCAAACTTTGGGTGGGTACGGGTGCCAATGGAATTATTATTCTGGATCCCGAAAAAAAATTATCGTTTCAGCTTGACAAACAGGCCGGCATCAATATTAATAATACGATCCAGTCCATGTCCAAAGTTGACGGGAAAATCTGGGTGACCAGCGACGGCGGCCTGGACGTGCTTGATCTTAAGCTTGGAATCGCTGAACATTCAGGCAAGAAAGAGGGCCTGCTGACGGACACTACTTATGGTGTAATAAAAGATACGAGAGGGAATGTTTGGATTACCGGTCCTTCGCAGGGTATTGAACTCATTGATTCTGCCCAGACTCTGATCCGGAGCGTCAGTTCCGGGATCGGTCTCAGTGATAATGCGGTTACCGCTGTAAAAGAAGACCATCAGGGACGTATATGGATCGCTACCCAGGGCGGCGGCATTGATATCATTGATCCGGCTGACTGGTCGGTCCGTTTTCTGAATAATCTGCCTGGTTTAAAAGATACCTGTTTCCGGGTTTTGCTGCCGGATAAATATGGAAGGATGTGGATTGGCACCGATAAGGGCATTTATGTGGCCGATACAAAAAACAATACGATTACGACCATCACCACCAAGGAAGGACTCTGTGATGATTATGTTTCTTCCCTGATCCAATACAAGGATGATGTTGTTGCCGGAACACATCATAAGGTCAGTATTATCAGCGCACCTGCCCCGGTGTACGATTCATCTGCAAAAACGATCCCGGGAAAATGGACCGTTTCCACACTGGCAAAATCCGAGGGTCTTATTCAAAACAGCCCTGCATGGGATGTGCATGTGATCACCAAAGACGGGAAATATGCCTGGGGTGATGCAGGCGTTACATCTCATCAATGAAATAAAACCCGTAAGGGATAGACATGGTAACGTATATCACCGGTATGAATGTGATGAATCAAAACCGGAATTTCATCGATGAAACATCCCTGGGTGAAAAAGACAGTCTCCGGACAAAGGACACCGTTTTATGTAAAGGGACAGAAACCGGTTAATACGGGTTATGTGGAACAATCCGGCTTTTACTGGGACAGCGTGTCGGGTCCTTACAATATGCCCGAAAACCTGGTCATCCCTTACGATCAGAATTATATGCAGTTTCAGTTTGCGCAGGCGCATCTGGGAAGACAGGAGCCCACTTTATATTCTTATATACTCTTAGGAATTGATAAACAATGGAGTTCTTTTGAAAATAAAACCTACACTGATAATTATCTGAACCTGCCGCCCGGCAACTATACATTTAAAGTAGCCAGCAAAAGCGCGAGCGGTCTCTGGGGAAAACCGGCGGTGCTGAGTTTTACCATCACGCCGCCCTGGTGGAAAACCTGGTGGGCCTATCTTATATATATCGTTGCACTCAGCAGCTTCCTTTGGGGCTTTGTTCATTACCGTTCAAAAAAACTGATCCGGGAGAATCGTGTGCTGGAGGATCGTGTGGAGGAAAGAACGAAAGAAGTAAAACAGCAGGCCGACGAACTGGCGACCGTTAACCAGATCAGCCAGGCGCTGGTGAGCCAGGCGGATTTGCATGACCTGATCAAATTAGTGGGCGATCAGTTGCGCGATTTGTTTAAAGCCAATATTGTATACATCGCCCTGCTTGATAAAAAAACAAAAATCATCAGCTTCCCTTATCAGTACGGTGATTCCATGCCGCCACTGAAACTCGGTGAAGGTTTGACATCAAAAATAATTTTGAGTGGTGAATCCATGCTGATCAATAAAGATGTGCACGAAATGGCAACATCACTGGGTATCGGTCGCGTGGGCATTCCGGCGGCATCTTATCTGGGTGTGCCGATACCTGTAGCGGATGAAATCATTGGTGTGCTGAGCATACAGAGTACGGAAATGGAAAACCGTTTTGTTGAAAAAGACAAACGACTATTGGGAACCATTGCTGCCAATGTGGGTGTGGCCATTCGCAAAGCGCGGTTATTTGAAGAAGTAAAACTGGCGAATACAGATGCAGATGCGGCCAGAAAAAATGCAGAAGAAGCCAATGCTGCAAAAAGTGCTTTTCTTTCCACCGTAAGCCATGAACTGCGCACGCCACTCACTTCAGTGCTTGGCTTTGCCAAGATCACAAAAAAGAGACTGGAAGAAAAAATATTTCCGATCACCGACAGATCAGATCCCAAAACTGCGAAAACAATTGAACAGATTTCGGGCAATCTGAGTGTCGTGATTTCAGAAGGAGAACGACTGACCAACCTGATCAACGATGTGCTTGACCTGGCAAAAATTGAAGCCGGCAAGATGGAATGGAATATGGAACCCGTGCGGATACCGGAAGTTGTGGAAAGAGCCATCGCTGCCACTTCTTCCCTGTTCGATCAGAAAAATCTGAAACTGGAAAGAAAGATACAGGATGGTCTGCCGGAGGTTTCCGGGGACCGGGATAAACTGATCCAGGTGGTGGTGAACCTGTTATCCAACGCGGTGAAATTTACCAATGAAGGCGCCGTGACCTGCAGTGTATTTATGAAAAATCAGGGCATCGTGGTAGGCATTACAGATACCGGTATTGGTATTGCGCCGGGTGATCACGCCAAAGTATTTGAACAATTCAAACAGGTGGGTGATACACTCACGGATAAACCAAAAGGAACCGGTCTGGGTTTGCCCATCTGTAAAGAAATCGTGGAACACCATGATGGTAAAATATGGCTGGAAAGTGAACTCGGCCAGGGAAGCACCTTCTATTTTATGCTGCCCGTGATTTCTGCCGATGAAAAGGCAGTACGGCATATCCAGCTGGATGATCTCGTGAGGCAATTAAAAAAACGGATGGAACAATCCCACCTTACGAGGCCGGTGGAAAATTCAACCATACTCGTGGTGGATGATGATGAGGGCATACGCTCCCTGCTGAAACAGGAACTGACGGAAGCGGGATACAATGTGGAAGAAGCGGCGGACGGAAAAGCGGCCATCGTAAAAATTCGCGAGCGGCGTCCGGACCTTGTCATACTCGATGTGATGATGCCGGAGATGAATGGATTTGATGTGGCGGCGATATTGAAAAACGATCCGCAGACCATGGAAATCCCGATCATCATTCTTTCTGTGGTGCAGGATAAAGCCAGGGGCTTCCGCATCGGCGTGGACCGTTATCTCACAAAACCCATTGATACCGGATTGCTGTTTTCTGAAATCGGCAACCTGCTGGAACAGGGAAAATCCAGGAAGAAAATCATGGTCGTGGATGAAGACAGCGTAACGATCCGCACGCTGACAGATGTACTGGAAGCCAAGGGTTACCAGGTGGTGGAATCGGATGCCAAAGAACTGGTGGAAAATGCGATCGCGGCCCAGCCCGATATTATTATTCTGAATTCACTGATATCGGACAAACACGAAATCGTAAGGACGCTGCGCTTTGAAAAAGGTCTTGAGAACGTGTTATTTTTAATTTACCAGTAAAAAAATATGGAACAGAAAATTTTAATCGTTGACGATGAAGCGCATATCCGTATGCTGATCGAGCAGACATTGGAAGAACTGGAAGATGACGGCGTGAAATTTCTCATTGCAGAAAATGGTGAAGAAGCGCTGGCGCTCATCATAAAAGAAAAACCGCAGCTGGTTTTCTTAGACGTGATGATGCCAAAGATGAACGGCATGGAAGTATGCCGGCGGGTAAAAAAAGAACTGGCCCTGCCGGGTGTTTATATTGTATTGTTAACAGCCAAGGGCCAGGAAGTGGACCGGATGAAGGGACAGGAAGTCGGCGCTGATGTGTATATGACGAAGCCGTTTGATCCGGAAGCGATACTTAATAAGGCGAGGGAAGTATTGGAATTGCGTTGATCGTAGATCGTGGATCGTGGAGTCTGATATTACGAGTTCACGATAAACGTTATACTACGAGTAAAACTTACTGTGGCCTGCATGAAAACATGAGAAATGGCAAGACTAAGTCTTAAAAATATTCTTTCGGAAAAAACAGAGTCCTTCGCAATAATCTCTTCCCTGCTGGAAGAACTGAAGGCGGACGTTTATATAGAAGACGTTTCCAAAAAAATTTTACTGGGCGTTCCAACGAACGACGTCATCATGGAGCAGCCCGTGAAACTGGAAGATGAAATCATCGGCTGGGTAAAGGGTGATGATAAAGTGCCCGTTATCAGTTCACTGGTCAACCTGCTGATTCAAAAAGAATCGGAGAAGAAAAAAATCGGCAGCGAAGTGCTGATGCTGTACCAGGAAGTCAATATGATTTTTAATTTCTCCGATAAACTGGCGCAGACCATCGGACAACATTCGATCGCAGAAATTACACTCGATGAAGCCGGACGTTTGATAAAATCAGAAAACGGTATCATTGTTTTGTGGGATGAAGACAGTCAGCAGATCAATGTACTTGCTTCCACCGGAAAATCAATGTTTGATGAAGAGAAACTGAAAACAAATATTGAGCTGCTCATTCATATTATGCATAGTGGCCGGTCGGATATCCTGGTTGATCTTTCACCATTGAAAGAAGCCGGTCTTGTGATGCCCGAAGTTCAGTCACTCATCTATGCGGCACTGAAAGTAAAACACCGCGTGATGGGCGCCATCATCCTCGCGAGAACCACGCCCCTGCTGTATTCCGCCGCTGATCTGAAATTTCTTATTACGCTGGCATTGCAATCTTCTTCTGCCATTGAGAGTGCATTGTTATATGAGAAAAATATTCGTGAAGCAAAAGAAAGAGAAGAAGCGATGCGACGTATTTATGAAGTCACCAATAAATTTGTGCCGCATGAATTTATCCGGTCACTGGGCAGAACGGTGATAACAGATATTCAACTGGGCGACCAGGTGGAAAAAATAGTGACTGTTCTTTTTTCCGATATCAGGGACTATACCACACTGGCGGAACAAATGACGCCGGAAGAAAATTTCAGATTTGTTTGTTCATTCAACGAACGCATCGGTCCGATCATCCGGGAACATCATGGATTTATCAATCAATATCTCGGCGATGCCATCATGGCCATTTTTCCGCGCAATGCATCGGATGCACTGGGTGCAGCTGTACAAATGCAAAAAGCCGTTGATGAACTGAATGCAAGTCATGTTCTCAAAACAAATATTCCGATCAGAATCGGTGTGGGTATGCACACGGGTCCGCTGATCATGGGCATTACGGGAGATCATGAAAGACTGGATGCCACTACGATTGCAGATACCGTGAACACTGCATCCCGTTTGGAAGGACTGACAAAACATTATAAAGTAAATATTCTGCTCAGTGAATCATGTGTACATCATTTAGCAGATACAAAAGAATTTCATCTGCGTCATTTGGGACAGGTGCAGCTGAAAGGCAAACAGGAAGCGACGCGCATTTACGAATGTTTTAATGGTGTGGGTGAAAATGAAATACAAAAAAAATTAACTGCCTTACCGATATTTAAACAGGGTATGGATGATTATTTCAATAAACTATTCAGTGAAGCGTCGAGAAAATTTTTTCAGGTGCTGGAAATTGATCCGGAAGACAGAACAGCAAAAATATTTTTAGAAAAAACGGGACGTCATATCGATGTCGGAATACCTGAAAACTGGACGGGTGTTGAAGAAATGCACAGCAAATAATACCGGGCATCCTTCGCTGAGAATCAAGGGTGTATGAAAGATTCTGCAGAAAATGATGCATTGAAAAATAACATCGAGAATAACAGAATGATGTAAGTGTACGCAAAACAGAAATGAAATAATACGTTAAAAATAATCGCAAAAAAACTTGTTTTTGAAATAATTACTATTAATTTAGCTCCGGATTCTCCACATCAACGGAAGAACCGTATTCGTTCTTCTTGTTTACGTTTTACCCGATTTAATACTATAAAATAGGCAATATCCTTTCTGATAACCGCTAGGTTTTTATCAGTTATAGCCTTTTTATCTACTCCTACGAACCAATCCACACATTAACTGGTCAATTTATTGGCCCTGTCCACTCCTACGAACCGATCCGTACTTCCACTGATCCTTTCAGCAATCCCTATCTATATCTCCTACGAACCAATCCGTGCACCCTGTAGTTCTTTAGAAAACTTAACCCCGTTTAACCTCGACTATGACTACTGCTATGATTACGGATTGCTTTACCGGATTAGTGCGTGCTGTTGGCATCTTATTATCCGTTATAATTTCGTCAGAATTTATATACTTTCTTTTATTCTCCGAATCACCGGAAGAAGCAAAAGAAAAATACCTCTTTAACCCCGCCCGTTTGAATCGGTTGTTCTCCGCAGCATCTTACAGTGCAAAAGGGAACAGCGTCTGCAATCCTTACCGTTTTAAAAAACCAAAGCTCACCGCGAAAGCAGTGGGCTTTATTTTTTTTATCCCGGCATATTCCGGTTTGCATTCATCACAGGAAATAATCTCTCTTCCACATCTGGAAATCGTTTTTCTATTTCAGGAAATAACTATTTAATCATACACCCGGTAAATTATCATTCTTCACCTGGCAGCGAAATGACGCGACACGAAAACTGTTTGCGAACGGGCAATGCAAAAAATAACAACCTGCTTATGAAAATTTTTACACTCCTCCAGAATTTATTGAAAACGATAACCGGCCAAACAGCCGGAATTTGCCGTTTATAAGCGCAAAGCCTAAAGCGCAAAGCGTAAAGCCCAACATGCAAAGCGTAACACTCAACGCTGCAACGCGTAACGCCTGATCCGGTTTTACATTACCAACGAACTCGTTCCACTGGTGAACACATCTGTTCAAAACACGATGGCTCCAATAAACGAAGCATCCGTTTCTTTCGAATACAAAATACTTCCCGTACAAAAAAAGATAACCTCCGTTCAAAACATTAAACCCGTCTTTATGCAAAACTTTTTCGCCATCGTGAAAAAAATATTCAGTCTCTCGGATCATCCGACGACACTGCTGGAAAATTTGAACGAAGGGTATCATCCCGGCTGCCATTACGGAACGGCAGGCAGAGAAAATATTTCCCGAACAAACCAACTCCATGATGTGGCGAATCACGCCGCATCTTTTGCATTAATACCTATCGCCATAACACCTACCGCTATGAACCAGTTCAGAAAAAAAACCAGTGAAAACAATTACCGGCAGATCCGGATTAGTCGGCATCATGATGTTGATGTCGAGTTTGTTTTTTGTAAGTACTGCGATGGCGCAGCGCACAGCAAGTGTAAGTGGTAACTGGAGCAATACAGCGACTTGGGGAGGACAAGCAGTTCCAACCTCGGCAGATGCGGTAACGATAAATAGTGGTATTAACGTAACGGTGGACATATCCCCCGCCAGTTGCGCTTCCTTAACATTTCTTACCACATCTACAGGATCTACTGTTACAATTGGTGCAGGAAATACACTGAATGTAACCGGGGCAGTCACCATTCCAAGAGGAACAGGTAGTAATACCCTGGCTGTTGGTGCAGGTATATTAAACGCCGGAAGTCTTGCATTTACAAGTGGAGGTGGTACCCAAAGACATTTTCTGACGATCTCCACGGGAACAGCAACCATATCGGGAGATGTAACTCAGACTGGAAGCACTGGTAGCGCAACGATAACATTCACTGGCGCTGGCCTCTTACAGTTGGGGGTGCTTTCCCAGCAGCCGGTACATTGACTTTTACTGCGAGTACGGGAACTGTTGAGTATAATGGAACTACACAAACGATAAGCACCTTTGCTTATAATAATCTTACACTGAGTAATAGCGGAACAAAATCATTGGCTGCTGCAACAACCGTTTCCGGTCTTTTATCGGTAAATGGTGCCCAATTGAATTTAGCAGATCTTGCCCTGACAGTTGGTTCTCTAACCGGGTCAGGCAATATTACAAATACCACAGGTGGAACAACAGCAAGAACATTAACCGTCGGAAGTGATGGTACCAGTCCTGCAGCCTATAGTGGAGTCATCAGTAATGGTACCAATACCGGAGGTGTAGCTCTTACAAAAACCGGAGCAGGAACTTTACTATTAACCGGTAATAATACTTACACAGGAGCAACAACCATCTCAGCAGGTACTTTAACGTTAAACCCTGCTTCCAGTCCATTAACAATAAATACTCCATTCATATTGAATGGCGGCACTTTAAGCACGGTCGGAGTAGCTTTAAATACAACCATTACAAATTCATCAAACCTTAAGCCTCACTGGAGCCACATCAACTATAAATCTCGGTTCGACTCTTCATTCATTATCATTTGCGAATAGCAGCGCTGCTACCTGGTCAGGTACAGCATTAACAATTAATAACTGGACCGGAACAGCTGGGCAGTCCGGTACAAATGGTCAGATATTTTTTGGTGCCACTACAGGAACTTTAACAGCGGCACAATTGGCAAAAATCAGTTTCACAGGTTTTCCCGGAACTCCTATACTTCTTAGTACTGGCGAACTCGTACCAAATGGTTCGCCATCCCTGGCAATCACAGGAACTACCAATAACGGAAACTCATGTGTTGGAACAGCGGCTGCACCAAAAACTTATACAATTACTAATACGGGTGCACAAGCCGATGGCGTTACAGTTGTTTCCAGTGATCCGCAATTTGTTGTCAGCGGCTCTGTCATCAACTTCCATAGCCCGCCGGAGGAAATGCTACTTATCCGGTTACATTTACACCTACTGGTGCGGGTCCTCAATCTGCTACGATTACGGTTGCCAGTACAACATCCGGCAGCAATTCACCGACCAGTACTGTAACAGGAACGGGCGGCGCTGCAGGAAGCTGGTTAGGTATCACTGATAATAACTGGTTTACTGCAACCAACTGGTGCGGAGGTATACCAACTGCTACAACAGACGTAACTATTTTATCCGGAACTACATTCCAACCTACTATTGGTGCTGCAGGTGCAGTATGTCAGAATATTACTATAAACAGCAGTGCTACTTTAACAATAAGTGGTGCAAATACTTTAGGCGTCAGTGGCAACTGGACAAACAATGGCACATTCACAGGCGCCACCAGTACAGTCGATTTTAATTCAAATGTTGCACAGATATTAATTGCCGGAACTTCGACTTTTGGCAATGTAACCCATAGCGGTACTGCGAATTTACAACTTTCAGCAAATCCTTTTTCAATCAACACTACCAGCGTATTTAATAATTCCGGAGCCGGAATATTTGACCTGAATGGTCTGAATGCAACAGTCGGAGGTTTGACAGGAGCAGGTACAATTACAAACAGCCTTATCAGCAACTGCTGTAACATTTACTGTAAATGGCAGTATCAGTCCTGCTGCATGGACAGGAGAAATTCAGGATGGTAACGGAACTACAGCCTTAACAAAATCGGGTACGGGTGCTTTGACATTAGCAAGTACCAATACTTATAGCGGTGCAACTTCACTTACTGCAGGTAAATTAAACATCAACAATGGCTTCCGCACTTGGAAATTCAGTTTTCACAATCACAGGCGGAACGATTGATAATACTTCCGGAAGTTTGGTTACGCTTAATAATAATGCACAAAACTGGAATGCCAGTTTCACTTTTACAGGAACAAATGATTTGAATTTAGGAACAGGGGCTGTTACGATGAACGCTTCGCGTCAGGTAACGGTGACTGCAGGAACATCTTACAGTTGGCGGTGTGATTTCAGGGGTCGGATTCAGGCTTACAAAAGCAGGAAACGGAGCACTTACACTTACCGGAGCAAATGCATTGACTGGCGGAGTAACCCTTACCACAGGTACATTGAATATTAATAATTCGCAGGCATTGGGAACAACAGCCGGAACATTTATAATTAATGGCGGTACCATTGATAATACTTCCGGGGCTGCCACTTACAACCCTCGATTACCCACAAACTTGGGGAGGAAGTTTTGCATTTACCGGAACAAATGATTTGAATCTGGGAGCAGGTGCCGTTACAATGAGTGCGGCAAGAACAGTAACAACAAACGGAGGAAATCTGACAGTTGGTGGTGTTATTTCAGGAGCATTCAGGCTGACAAAAGCAGGAGCGGGAGCTTTGACACTTATCAGGAACAAATTTATTTACCGGAGGTACAACACTTAGCGCAGGCACATTAAATATTAGTAATTCTCAGGCTTTGGGAACTGTTGCAGGAACATTTATAATTAGTGGGGGCACTATTGACAATACTTCCGGAGCTACACTTACAACCCTCAATTATCCGCAAACATGGAGTGGCGATTTCTCTTTTAAAGGAACAAATGATTTGAATTTTGGAACAGGTGCCATTGCATTAGGTGCAACACGCCAGGTCACAATAACAGCAGGAACATTAACTGAAGGCGGCACTATTAGCGGCACAGGATTCGGTATAACCAAAGCTGGGAGCTGGTATTTTGACTTTAAATGGCAACAGCACATATACAGGCGCTACCACAATAACTGCAGGTGAACTAAGGTTTAGTCCTGCAGCGAATACTACATCCAATACGCAGGTCGTTCTGAATGGCGGTATTTTGGGTACCACCGGAATCACTGCAGGTGTATCTGTTACCGACGCGTCTACTCTGAACCTGACTGCAAACTCAAGTATAAATCTGGATCCGGTCAACTGTGCACTCTGTAAAGTTTGCAAACAGTAGTGCGGTTATCTGGACACCAGGCACATTATTAACCGTAAATGGCTGGCAGGGAACCGCTGGATTTTCTGGTACTGCAGGCAAAATATTTTTTGGTACTTCATTGGGTACTTTAACATGCACAGCAACTATCGCAAATTACTTTTACCGGATTTACGAGCATACCTATCATTCTGGTTGGAACAGGAGAAATAGTTCCACAAGGTGCGGCTGCATCCCTGAATGTTGCAGGCACACTTAATAATGGAAGTGCCTGTGTTGGAGTTGCGGCTGCAACTCAAACTTATACAATTACAAATACGGGTCCTGTTGATGCACCCGGAATAACAGTTACTTCAGATAATACCCAATTTGTTGTAAGCAATATTTCCGGAACTACGGCTCTGGCTAATAGCGCCAATACCGTTACATTCCAGGTTACATTCACGCCTACATCAGCGGGTCCTCAAAGTGCAAATATTACCGTATTCAGCTGCGGGCAGTAATAATCCTGTGCCTGTTGTAACAGGAACAGGTTTGGCAAATCCGGTAGCTACATTCAACTACGCATCACCCGGATATTGCCAGGCAGCGATCACGAACCCATCGCCGACTCCAAACCCATCACCTCAATTCACAGGTGGCGGAGTGGCAGGTACTTTCAGTGCATCACCAGCAGGTCTCGTGTTTATAAGTACCAGTACTGGTCAGGTCGATTTAAAAAACAGTGCGGTCGGCAATTATACTGTTACAAATAGTGTAACAGGTGGAAATGGCTGTACTGCGTTCAGCAACGACTTCGATAGCTATCAACGCATTACCAGCAGCAACTATAACTTATGCACAGCCGGCATTTTGTACAACAGATTTGAACAATGAACCCGTAACTCTGGTTCCATCTACAGGCTTACAGGAAGTTATTCTTCTATTCCTGCCGGATTAACATTGAATTCATCAACTGGTGCCATCACTCCTTCAACCAGTACACCAGGAAATTATAAAGTCATATTTAATTATTTTGGTGGCCCGAATCTTTGTCCTAACACAGATACGGCTTTTGTAACCATTGCACAGACTGCGGCGGAACTATTTCTTATTCAGGTTCACCATACTGTACAAACTTTGGAATTGCAAATGTTACAAACGGCCTTACCGGTACCACAACAGGCGCGCAGTTTTCAGTATTGCCTTTAGGCCTGCTCATAGATCAAAATACTGGTGCAGTAACAACATTGGGCAGCCCATCAGGATCTTATACAGTTACTGTAACTGTTCCTTCCATAGGTGGCTGTAGTTCATATACTACAACAGCTCCTATTGCGATTACAGATACTCCAACAGCAAGCTTTACTTATGGCGGTACGTTATGTACCAATGCCGGCACGGCAAGTCCGGTAATAACCGGACCAACAGGTGGAACATTTACATCAACACCAGCGGGACTTACTATAAGTGCTTCAACAGGTGTTATTACGCTGGGAACAAGTACAGCAGGAACTTATACAGTTACTTACACAACGCCTGCAACAAACGGATGTATCAGTCATGTTAAAACAAGTGTTACCATACAGGCATCAACAGCTACTCCGGTTCTGGATACAACAACGATTTGTACAAATACAACTCAATAAGTATTACATTATCCGGCGAAGCTAATGGCACTCCGATCTCTGTGCTTGCAAATGGCAGTTACTGTTCTATCATTTACGCGTACGGAACCACCAGCTAACTATACTATTCCGGCAAATACTTTCCATAACGGAGATGTGATAACCATTACCGCTCAGGCAACAGGAAAATGTTTAAGTCTGGCTTCAAACTCAGTCATAGTAGGTACACCACCTAATCCTGGTGCAATTACCGGAATCAACTCGGTTTGTCCGAATACAAGCGGCATTGCTTACAGCGTGACTGCTGTTGCAGGTGTAACTTATGCATGGTCATATACTCCGGCAACAGGAGTAACCATCACCAATGGAACTACAGCTGCTCCTACAATCGCCTTCTCAGGTACTGCGGCTTCTGGTACATTAACTGTAACAGCAAGTAATACCTGCGGAGCCGGTGGATCGCAATCACTGCCAATAACAGTTAATGCGGGTGCCTCCCACATCAGCGCCAGGATCTATAACAGGCCTTGCAACTGTATGTACCGGAACTTCTCAAACATATTCTATCGCTGCTGTAACAGGCGCTACAAATTATACATGGACGGTTCCAACGGGATGGACTATCAACAGCGGACAGGGAACTACATCCATCAATGTAACTTCGGGCACACCGGGACAGAATGGCAACATTACTGTAGTCGCCAGCAACAATTGCGGCAATGCTCCTAATCCATCATCAAATGCGGTTAGTACCGCGAATCTTAATGCAGGAACCGGTGTAGATAATACCGGTAACAGTGGTGGTACCATAGCATGGACAACACCGGGTAACATTACGACTGCGGGTACGCCATTCGCAACAGCCGCTACATTTGGCTACTATAGCACCCACTTCGCATTATCTGATAGGATCAAATTATGGTTTTAATATCCCTGCCAACGCAAGCATACAAGGAATAACTGTTTCAATTAATCGTCAGGCAAGCGCTGCGGGCCTGACTGATCTTGTAGTCAGTTTGGTAAAAGCTACCAATGTACTTGTAGGAAACAACCTGGCATCAGCCACTGCATGGCCTATCACACCACTCACCGTGGCCACTTATGGCAGCACAACCAACAACTGGGGCGCAAACCTGACACCTGCCGATGTCAATAATATAGGATTTGGCGTTGCATTATCTGTAACGAATCCCGTCGCATTCACTGCCAACACAGCTACAGTGGATGTTATGCAGATACCTGAGTCGGATGGTTACCTCGTCCAGCCTGCCACCGTAGCGATGCACGATATCGATCGCGGACATGATCATGCCCGGCGTGCAATAGCCGCACTGCAGGCCATGGTTGTCACGAAATGGGCCTTTGCATCGGATGCAGTGGGTCGGCCTTTGCGATCCTTCGATGGTCATGACGTTGCGCGCCATTGACCTGCACACCAGCACAGTGCAGGATTTCACCGCCCGGCCATCGAGAGCACGGCACAGGCGCCACAATAGCTGGTGTCGCAGCCATGTGCGTGCCGGTCAGATTGAGATGATCGCG